>NZ_NGLE02000001.1:2260000-2860000 GCF_002140715.2 Enterococcus sp. 4G2_DIV0659
GCGGGTAAAACCGTGCAAGGGTTCGAATCCCTTATCCTCCTTTGCTGAGAGTCACAGTGCTTTAGCACTGATGACGAACAGTACTTGGCGAACAAAGTGAGCGAAGTTTCTTATTTAAAAGAAAACAGCCGCATCGCCAAAAGAATCATAGAGACACCTTTTAAGTATACATAGTTATACAATTATCGCGGGGTGGAGCAGTCAGGTAGCTCGTCGGGCTCATAACCCGAAGGTCGTAGGTTCAAATCCTGCCCCCGCAATTGCTTTAAAAGCAAAAAGTTATTAGTGACGCAACACAATAACGAATGGTTTGGTAGTTCAGCTGGTTAGAATGCCTGCCTGTCACGCAGGAGGTCGCGGGTTCGAGTCCCGTCCAGACCGTTATCATTAATTTTTGGCGCAGTAGCTCAGTTGGTAGAGCAACGGATTGAAGCTCCGTGTGTCGGCAGTTCGATTCTGTCTTGCGCCATTTCAAAGAAGAAACATGCGGGTGTAGTTTAGTGGTAAAACCACAGCCTTCCAAGCTGTTGTCGCGAGTTCGATTCTCGTCACCCGCTTTTTTTCTTTAAGGGCCTATAGCTCAGCTGGTTAGAGCGCACGCCTGATAAGCGTGAGGTCGATGGTTCGAGTCCATTTAGGCCCATAATTTTTAAAAGGCCCGTTGGTCAAGCGGTTAAGACACCGCCCTTTCACGGCGGTAACACGGGTTCGATTCCCGTACGGGTCATCTATGAAAACATTTAGCAAAAAGCTAAATGTTTTTTTGTTATCTTCAAAGTTATATTTTATGAAAACGTTGACATTTGTTTTATAATAAGCTATTCTATAGTTGTACAAAACAAGTAAATAAAGTGGATAGTGATTGTTTAAATACAAGCTAAACCTAATTTTTTCAAAGAGGAGGAGTGTCTTCTTTTTTGGAAAGGTTGGGTTTTTCTTTTTATCAATACTAAAGGAGTATCTAAGCGAAGGGAGTGAAAAAATGATTATTCAAAAAATTTTGAATAATAATGTTGTGATTACGTTGGATGAAAATGGACAAGAACAGATTGTTATGGGGCGTGGTATTGCTTTCAAAAGAAAAATTGGGGACTATATTTCAAATGAACAAATCGATCAAATTTTTCGCCTGGCAAATGAAGATACTTCAGTAAAATTTCAAGAATTATTAGGTGAACTACCTTTAGAAGTAATGCAATTATCGGATGAAATAATTAAATATGCTAAAACGAAGTTAGGGCGAAAATTAAATGATACAATCTTTATTTCTCTGACGGATCATCTTCACACAGCACTTGAAAGAATAAAGCAGGGAATTGAAGTGAAAAATTTTCTACTCTGGGATATAAAGCGTTTTTTTTCAGACGAGTACCTGATTGGTGTCAAAGCGTTAGAAATGGTCAAACAAAAATTTGACGTGCAGTTACCAGAGGACGAAGCAGGATTTATTGCGTTACACATAGTTAATGCCGAAATGGATGAAGAATTAGGAAATGTTTATGAGTTAACAAAGATGATGCAGGAAATTACCAATATAGTTAAATATCATTTTAAAATCACTTTTAATGAAGAATCTGTTTATTTTTATCGATTTAGTACGCATTTAAAATTTTTTGCTTATCGTTTGTTGAATCATAAAGAATTTCATGATGAAGAAGATGGAGAATTGTATGAAGTAATCAAAAAAAAATATTTGAATGCTTACAATTGTGTAAATAAAATTGCTAATTTCTTAGCTGAAAATTATCATTATACAGTTACCAAGGAAGAGAAAATGTACTTGATCATCCATATTGCACGGGTGGTACAAACAAATAGCTAGTAAGATTATTTAATCTTCATTATAAGGAAATAGAGAAAGGTGGATAGGGAAATAAGGGAAAATAACCTTTTGGATAGTGACATTAAGTTGGCTAAACCTTCAAATGTATTGTATTAACAAAACTAAACTTTGGAGGAACAAAAAATGGGAAAATATCATGATTTAGCACAGAAAATTGTAAACAACGTTGGTGGGAAAGAAAATATCAATAGTTTGACACATTGTATTACACGCTTACGTTTTAAGTTAAAAGACGAATCAAAGGCAAATGACGATATACTGAAAAACATGGATGGCGTTGTTACTGTAATGAAAAGCGGTGGACAATACCAAGTGGTCATTGGAAATCATGTACCTGCTGTTTATGAAGAGGTTGTAAGTATCGCTGGGATTTCATCAGATACAGAACAAGAATCGTCTGGAGGAAATCTATTTAATCGTTTAATCGATATTTTAAGTGGATGTTTCCAACCATTTTTGGGGGCTTTGGCAGCTGCAGGTATGGTAAAAGGGTTAAATGCATTACTTGTTTTCTTGAAATTATATTCAGCTACTTCTGGGACTTATACGATGCTAAATGGTATTGGCGATGCAATTTTTTATTTCATGCCAGTGATTCTAGGTTACACAGCTGCAAGAAAATTCAATTTAAATCCAATGGTAGGGATTGTTATCGGAGCGGCTCTTTGTTATCCAACAGTACAGGGCAGTGCATTACAAGCAGCTTTTGAAAAAACTGCTGGTGCAGGTGCAGCAGCTCCATATAGTTTATTAGGTTTACCTGCATATGATACATTTTTAGGCATTCCATGGGTTGGTGCTGGTTATACAAGTAGTGTTGTGCCAATCATATTTATTGTGGCTTTTGCAGCACAGGTTCAAAAGTTTTCTAAAAGAATTATTCCTGAAGTTGTTCAAACGTTCTTAGTACCATTTTTTGTATTATTGATTTCATTACCAATCGGTTTTCTAGTAATTGGTCCAATCATTAGCATGTTAACAGATTTATTAAGTGCTGGATTCCAATCACTAATGGGCTTTTCACCAGCATTATATGGAGTTATCCTTGGTTTCTTCTGGCAAGTATTGGTTATTTTTGGCTTACATTGGAGTGTTGTACCACTTGCTATTATGCAAATTACTCAAGAAGGAGCGAGTCAGGTATTGGTAGGTTCATTTGCAGCTAGTTTTGCACAAACGGCTGTTGTTATGGCAATGTTCTTCAAATTAAAAGATAAAAAAGTCAAAGCGTTATGTCCACCAGCAATTATCTCAGGAATTTTTGGTGTAACAGAACCAGCGATTTACGGAATTACATTACCTAAAAAAACACCGTTTATCTTCTCAATGGTTGGAGGCGCAATCGGCGGATTGTATTTAATGTTTAATGGTGTAACTTCTTATACAATGGGTGGCTTAGGTATTTTCGGTGTTTTAAACTTTATCAATGGTGATGATGCAAGCGGAATGATGCACTCATTTGTAGCAATTCTAATTGCAGTTGTAGTAGGCTTCGGATTAACTTTCTTCTTCTGGAAAGATAATGAAGTTGTTGAAGAAGACACCAAAAAAGATAAAGCACAAAAAGCGATAAAAGAAGCGGTTCTAAGTCCTGTTAAAGGGAATGTTTTACCACTAAGTAAAGCGAGTGATCAAGCGTTTGCTCAAGGTGCATTAGGTAAAGGTGTTTTAATTGAGCCAACTGAAGGTGTAGTTAGAGCGCCCTTTGATGGTACGGTAATGACACTGTTTCCAACGTTACATGCTATTGGATTGATTTCAGATCAAGGAATGGAGTTATTGATTCATATTGGTATGGACACCGTTCAGCTGGAAGGACAAGGATTTGAAGGCAAAGTTGCTCAAGGAGACAAAGTAAAAAAAGGACAAGTTTTAGTGACATTTGATATTGATGCAATTAAAGCAGCAGGTTATAGCGTGGAAACACCTATTATTGTAACAAATACTGCCGATTATTTAGACATTGTGGAAACACAAGATCGCGAAGTAACGTCAAATGATACATTAATTACAGGTTTAGCATAAAGTAAAAAATGAAGTGGAGTAAAACAGCAAATGTTTTGTTCCACTTTCAAAATTTAGAATAAAGGGTGGAATTTGACTATGGCATTTAGAAAAGACTTTTTATGGGGCGGCGCAACAGCGGCCAATCAATGTGAAGGTGGATATAACGAAGGAGGACGTGGGTTAGCAAACGTCGATTTAGCTCCTGTTGGACCAGATCGTTTTCCAGTAATCACAGGGGAGATGAAAATGTTTGATTTTGATGACGAACATTTTTACCCAGCTCAAAACGCAATCGACATGTATCATCGTTATAAAGAAGACATCACTTTATTTGGCGAAATGGGCTTTAAAACCTACCGTCTATCTATCGCTTGGAGTCGTATTTTCCCTCTAGGAGACGAAACAGAGCCGAATGAAGAAGGCTTGAAGTTCTATGAAGATTTGTTCAAAGAATGTCGTAAATACAATATAGAGCCTCTTGTAACGATCACTCACTTTGATTGTCCGATGCACCTGGTGGAAAAATATGGGGCATGGCGCAGTCGTGAATTAGTCGGATTCTATGAAAATCTATGTAACGTAATCTTCAATCGCTATAAAGGACTAGTAAAATATTGGTTGACCTTCAATGAAATCAATATGATTTTACACGCACCATTTATGGGTGCTGGACTTTATTTTGAAGAAGGCGAAAACAAAGAACAAGTCAAATACCAAGCGGCACACCACGAATTATTGGCCAGTGCCATCGCGACTAAAATCGCTCATGAAGTAGATCCAGAAAACCAAGTGGGCTGTATGTTAGCAGCAGGGACAAACTATGCGTATACGTGTAAGCCAGAAGACGTTTGGGCAGCACGGAAAGCTGATCGCGAGAACTTTTTCTTCATTGATGTTCAATCTCGCGGGGAATACCCAGCCTATGCGTTGAAAGAACTAGAACGCCAAGGAATTGACTTACCGATTGAAGACGGCGATTTAGAGTTACTAAAAGAGCATACTGTTGATTTTATCTCGTTCTCTTATTACTCTTCACGTGTGCAATCAACGGACCCAGCCATCAATGAACAAACCGCAGGGAATATCTTTGCTTCAGTGAAAAACCCCTATTTAGAAGCAAGCGAATGGGGCTGGCAAATCGATCCATTAGGTTTGCGTACAACAATGAACGACTTATATGACCGTTACCAAAAACCATTATTCATCGTGGAAAACGGCTTAGGAGCAGTGGATACACCAGATGAACACGGCAATGTAATCGATGATTATCGTATTGAGTATTTAGCGGCTCATATCCAAGCGATGAAAGATGCCGTAGAACTGGATGGTGTAGATTTACTAGGCTATACAACATGGGGCTGTATCGATTTAGTGTCAGCTGGAACAGGTGAAATGAAAAAACGCTACGGCTTTATCTACGTGGATCGTGACAATGAAGGGAACGGTACATTGAAACGTTCGAAGAAAAAATCATTTGACTGGTATAAAAAAGTCATTGCCACAAATGGGGAAGATTTGACGAACAATTAATTTTTAGGAGGAAAAATTAATGAAGAAGTTAGTTAAGTTTCTTGGGGTACTAAGCTTAAGTTTGTTTGTTGCGACAGGGTGTGGTGATAGTAATAAAAATAAATCAGAATCTGATTCGTCAAAAGAAGCATCTAAAGAATTAACCTTATATATTGTTAGACATGGGAAAACAATGTTGAATACAACTGATCGTGTACAGGGATGGTCTGATGCAGTTTTAACAAAAGCTGGAGAAGAAGTTGTAACAGCTGCTGGAGTCGGCTTGAAAGATATTGATTTTCAAAATGCGTATAGTAGTGACAGCGGACGAGCGATTCAAACCGCCAATTTAATTATCAAAGAAAATAAAAAATCTTCTGATTTAAAAGTGATTACGGATGAACGTTTAAGGGAATTCAATTTTGGCACATATGAAGGCGATTTGAATCATACAATGTGGCAAGATATTGCAGATGATCAAGGGATAACATTGGAAGAATTTTTAAAAAATATGACGCCAGAATCATTTGCTAATAGTGTGGCGAAATTAGATGCAAAAAATGTTGAAGAAGCAAAAATCAATTGGCCAGCTGAAGATTATAAAACGATAACAACGCGTCTTAAAGCTGGTATAGAAGATATCATTGAAAAAGAAATAAACAATGAAGGTAGTGGAAATATACTGATCGCCTCACATGGATTGAGTATTTCAGCTTTGTTAGCGACACTGTTTGAAGAGTATAAAATCCCAGAAGGCGGATTGAAAAATGCTAGTGTTTGTACAGTGAAGTACAAAGATGGCAAGTACACATTAGATAAAGTTAATGACTTAAGCTATGTTGAAGCTGGACAAAAGTAAGTAAACAGACCAGCAGAGCCCAAAACAAAACTGGTTTTTAGTTTTGTTTTGGGTTTTACATTTTTTCATCAGCTTTTGAAACAATTCTACTCATTTTTTGTGTATAATAAGAACAAAAAGAAGGAAAAGGGATAAATTATGCTAACTATTACAAATTTCCGTGACATTGGCGGCATCAAAAATCAAGAAGGAAAAGAAATCAAGAAGAACGTTTTCTTACGATCGGGAGAACTATCTAATTTAACCAAAGAAGATGAACAACGTTTAGCAACAAATTATCGTTTAGGCAAAATCATTGATTTGAGAAGTGAAGCTGAAGTAGAAGAAAGACCAGATAAACCTGTACCTGAAGCTGAATACATTCATATTGATATATTAGAAGATATTCAAGATGAAGGAGCTTCAATTGGGGATTTTGTTAAAATCGGCTCACCTGAAAAATCAGCCTCTTATATGGAAAAGCTTTATTCAGATATCGCATTAAACAGTGTAGCTCAAAAAGGATATACACAGTTTTTCGAGCATGTTTTAAATTTAGAAAACCAAGAGAGCTTGCTATTCCACTGTTTTGCTGGAAAAGATCGAACAGGAATTGCAGCACTTTTATTATTGGAGACGTTAAATACACCCAGAGAAGCTATTTACACAGACTATTTACTAACCAACAAACTAAGACAAAAAGAAAATGCATGGATTTTAGAACAAGCGAAAAATGCGCAACAGTTAGAAGCTTCTAATTTAGAAGCGCTACAGGTTGCTCTAAATGTAGATAAAAGTTATTTAGACAATTTTTATCAAACAGTTGAAAAACAATATGGCGACATCAGTGCATATTTAAAACAAGCAATTGGTATTGATAAAGGAACCAAAGAAATCATCAATCAACGCTTTTTAGTAGATTAGATAGCAGGGGTAAGAAAGGATTCATATGAATAGAAACCAACATATTGATTTATTAAATCGCTGCGTTGAACTCTCTCAACAGGCTCGTGAACATGGAAATACTCCTTTTGGCGCTCTATTAGTAGGCAAAGAAGGAACTGTTCTTTTAGAGCAGGAAAATATTGAAATCACTGAACATATTTGTACAGGACATGCGGAAACGACTTTAGCAGCGAAAGCGTCAGAAAAATACAGCAAAGAATTTTTATGGGAATGTACCCTCTATACTACCGCTGAACCATGTGCAATGTGTACAGGAGCGATTTATTGGGCAAATATAGGAACAATTGTGTATGCCATGACTGAAAAACGTCTACTGGAACTAACAGGTGATAATAAACAGAATCCAACATTTAATTTACCTTCAAAGGAAATATTAAAACATGGGCAAAAAGAGATTCAAGTTTTAGGACCGTTTCCAGAAGTTGAACAAGCCGCGGCCACTGTTCATCAAGGATACTGGAATAACTAAAAAGGATAAGGCAAGACAGCTTTATTAAGCTTTGAAATGATTGGGATGTGGCTCGCTGAGTTATGTTCCAATCTTCTTTTTTTAAAAATTCAGAATTTTCCGATAAAATATTGACATTTTAATGAGATAAGTGAATAATAGAAAAAATAACCATAAAAATACAAAAGGAGTTGGGAACGAATAATGATCATTAAACCATCACTACCTCAAGAAATGACTGTGTTTTTTGATGCTGAAAACCAGCCAAATGAAAATGTTCAGATGGGTGTAGTTATTTTACAACCAGGTGAAAAAAGACCGCTCGAAGGATTTGCCAGACATGAGCAAGATGAGTATTCGTATGTGGTTTCGGGAAAAGCACATACGATTTTAGAAGACGGACAAGATCTTGTGGGAATGCCGGGTGATGCACAACTGATCGAAGCTGGCGAAGGTCATATCAACTATAATGATGGAGATGAACCAGCAGTGGTTGTTTGGGTATTGGTTGAGCGCATTAAAAAATGAATATAGAGGAGAAATGTATGAAAAAAACAATTACATCAATCATTGGATTAACGTTAATTCTGATGATTGTTTCGGGATGCTCTAGTGAAAAAAAAGAGAGAACAGTTAAAGAATCACAACCATTAAATCTAATGTCTCCATCGGAATTAACGACATTGGATACATCGGTTATGTTAGATTTTCCAGATGCTATCGTTCAAACTGCAGCATTTGAAGGATTGTATGCACTAGATGACAAAGATCAATTAATTCCAGCCGTAGCCAAGGAAATGCCTTCTATCTCTGAGGACGGTAAAACGTACACAATTACATTACGAAAAGAGGCTATTTGGAGTAACGATGATCCAGTTACCGCTAAAGATTTTGAATATGCATGGAAAAAAATGATTGATCCTAAAAATGGTTTTGTCTATAGCTTTTTAGTGGTAGATACTATTTTAAATGCAGAAGAAATTTCGGCTGGACAAAAAACAGTGGATGAATTAGGAGTAAAAGCGATCGATGATCATACATTAGAAGTAAAACTAAAAGAAGCAAAACCATATTTTCCCTCTGTTTTAGCGTTTCCAACATTTTTCCCGCAAAATCAAAAAGCTGTAGAGAAATTTGGTAAAGATTATGGCACAACAGGTGAAAAAACCGTTTATAATGGCCCGTTTATCGTGGAAAATTGGAAACAAACAGACTTAAGATGGGACTTAAAGAAAAATGAAAAGTATTGGGATCGCCAAAATGTAAAATCAGAAAACATTCATTATGAAGTTGTCAAAGAAGCATCTACAGCGCTAAACCTTTTTGAAGATGGACAGTTGGATATTGCGACAATCACAGGAGAATTAGCCAAACAAAATCAAAGTAACCCAGACTATCATTCCTATCCGAGTGCAACGATGAACTACATTCGTTTAAATCAAAAACGCAAAGGCAAGGATACACCGCTAAAAAATGAGCATTTAAGAAAAGCCTTAGCACTAGGGATCGATAAAGAAAATTTAGTAAACAATGTGATTGCTGATGGTTCAAAACCATTATACGGTGCTATTACAGAAGGATTTGTAAGTAATCCAAAAACAGGTATAGACTTTCGTGAAGAAGCAGGCAATCTGATGAGCTATAATAAAGAAGAAGCCTTAAAGTATTGGGAACTAGCTAAAAAAGAGTTGGGAGAAAAAATTACCCTGGATTTAATGGTTACAGACGACGGTTCCTATAGAAAAATGGGTGAAAGTCTACAAGGAAGTTTAGAAAAACTATTTTCTGGCTTAAAAATCAATCTGTCCGCATTGCCAACGGAAACGGCACTAAATTTAAGTCGTGAAAGTGATTATGATATGTTCTTGATTTATTGGACGCCTGATTATCAAGATCCAATATCGACTCTAGGGATGCTTCGTTCAGGAAATGATCGAAATTATGCTAATCCTACGTATGATTTGTTATTAGATGAAGCGTCTAAAAAATATGCTACAGATTTACAAAGACGTTGGGACGCCTTGATTGCTGCTGAAAAAGAAGGAATTGAAAACACTGCTGGAATGATTATCATTAGTCAAAACCAACAATCTGTTTTACAAAATCCTCAAGTCAAAGGTGTGAGTTACCATACTTTTGCGGCACCATTAACACTGAAAAATATGTATAAAGAAACTGAATAATCTTATTTTTAGAAAGTCTTTCAAAAAGAAAGGCTTTTTTAATCAAATCAATATCCCGAAGAGCTAGAACATTGTATCATATAGATATATAGAAAAAAGGAGTAGAAGACAATGACAAATAAACATCAAAAACAAGCAAGTGGAGTTATTTTGAAGAATGTTGAAGAAGAAATTCGTTTGTATATTCTTAAACTACGCCCAGACCTTACTGAAGATTCGAAGGTGGCGTTTCCTGACTTACTGAATTATCGTTTAGAGTATATCAAAGAACTGATTTCAAGCGATTCCGGAAAAATGGAACAATTAAATGAAACGATTATGCAGAGTATTAAAAAGAACACCACGATTACCGATAAGCTAGATTCTTCTGCAGAGCAAAACTTGACAACAGGACAAAAAACAGCGGATGGGATTGCTAAATTCGGTGGAAGCTGGCCATTTATTTTCATTTTTATTGCTATTTTAGTTACATGGATTGCGGTCAATTCCACAATGATTTTTTTCAAACCATTTGATCCATATCCGTATATTTTACTTAATTTAGCTTTATCCTGCTTGGCGGCTATTCAAGCACCGGTTATTATGATGAGTCAGAATAGACAAGAAGAGAGAGACCGAAAACAAGCTGCAAATGACTATCAAGTCAATCTAAAAGCTGAAATAGAAGTTAATTTACTTCATGAAAAAATGGATTATTTGATTAACAGCCAATGGCAACATTTAGTTCAAATGCAAAATATGCAGATTGAATTATTAGGGGAATTGCAAGAACAAATCAATGAACTAAGTAAAAAGGAATGAAACAAGAATGGAAAGAAAAGTTGAAGTGGTAGGTGCCAAAAAAGAGTGGAAAGATCAGTTTAAACAAATGAAAGAACAACTTGACGCAGTTTTCACAGACGAATTAATAGCTATTCATCATATTGGCAGTACCGCAATCGAAGGTATCTATGCAAAACCAATATTGGATATTTTAGTGGTGGTAAATGATATTGAAAAAGTGGCTCATTATCAACCTGCAATGCAACGATTAGGCTATGAATGTTTAGGTGAAAATGGGATTTCAAAACGCCGCTTTTTTATAAAAGGAGCAACGTACAGAAGTCACCATGTTCACGTTTTTCAAAAAGGAAATCCAGAAATTGAGCGTCACCTAAACTTTAGAGATTATTTGAACCACCATTCAAAAGAGGCACAAGAGTACAGCCAATTAAAAGTGAAACTAGCGAAAAAATTTCCCTATGATATTCAATCTTACATCGAGGGCAAAGATGCTTTTATCAAAGAAATTGATCGGAAATCTATCAGTTGGAAAAGAGAGGACTTATGAAGCATAGGAAAGCAACAAAAAAAGAATACAACTCTTTAGTAGAAATCTGGAGCAAATCAGTGAAACAAACACATGATTTTTTACGAATAGAAGATTTTGAAGCAATCAAACAAGAATTGCCTACGTATTTTCCAAACTTGGATGTTCAACTTTGGTTTGACCAAGAAAAAATGATTGGTTTTTCTGGAGTTGATGGGAATAAAATAGAAATGCTTTTTTTAGATCCTGCATTTATTGGACAAGGGTACGGTAGACAAATTCTTACTGATTTATTCAATGAACAGACTATTCAATTTGTTGATGTGAATGAACAAAATAAATCTGCAAAAGCATTTTATCAAGTAATGGGCTTTACCGTATACGATCGTAGTGAAGTGGATGAAGCTAGTAGAGCGTATCCAATTTTACACTTAAGAAAATGATCTAGGATGAGGTTGGGTTATGACTTGTGAAGTTATGCCCCAATCCCATCCTAAATTTGAATAAATAAAAACTTTTGTCTTTTCAATACAGCTAACTTAATTAGCTAAGCTAGTACTTCTTTCAAACATTTTTTGTAAAAAAGCTGCTCGCTGTTTGTCGCTTCGATTTTTCAATGAAGATAATGAATAATGTTTGACGTTCTTAATACCTGACATATGTAGAACTTGCTTTTTTAAAACAGTGCCGTAATCTTGCTGGAAAAAGGTTTTATACCATTTTGGCGCATCTTCAGTTGTAATAATCCAAGCAGATGTATTTTTTAAAAGACCAATCGGTAAATGCCCTTTATAATCGTAAGCAAAGCCTTTACTGAAAACTTTATCAATAAATCCTTTCAAAATTGCCGGCATTCCACCCCACCAAATAGGGAAAATAAAAATGATGTGATCCGCCCATAAAATCTTTTCACGGTAAATCGCCGTTTCTTCTTCAAATTTCATATTTCGTCTTTTTTTGGTCTCATTGAATACCAATACAGGATCGAAGTTTTCTTTATATAAATCAATAATATCCACGGTGTTCTTTTGTTTTGTACCTTCTTGAATACTTGTCAAAATAGCATGGGTATATCCTGTTACATTTGGGTATGCATAGATAATCAACACGTTCATTTATACTCACTCCTAAAATAAATTTAATGATGTAAATCTTTAAAGATTGTATCGGTAAACAACAATAATTCAGTTTTCATTTGTTCGAAGTTGCTCTCGCATTCTTCGTAAGTTTCAGGAATGGGCAAAGAGTTCATTGATTCAATAATCATTTGATAATGGCGGATAGCTGTTTCTAATGATAGGATTTTATCTGCCAACAATTTCCGACTACGTTGATCGCATTCTAAAGAAACAGGTTGATCAAATAACTTAAGTAGTTCTTTCATCTCTTTTAAAGAAAAATGTGCATATTTCATGACCGAAATATATTTTAAACGCGCAAATTCATTTTCACCGTATATACGATAATTATTGATATCTCGTTTTGGAAAAAGTAACTTCTCTTTTTCATAATATCTAATTGTGTCTTCACTCAAATGAACGCGTTGAGCAATCTCTTTGATTGTCCATGTAGATTCCATAAATATCACCTCAAAATCATCTTAACATTGGAGTATACTCCAATGTCAATCACAATTTATAGTTAAAATTAGGTGGTAATGATTTTAATCTTTTATGTAAAATAAAAAATAGTTCTTTTTTTTTATTAAAAAGCTCTGTTTTCCTTGCAAATACTAGGGATTGGCTTGTTTTTTTTGTTTTAAAGTTCAAAAAAAATAGAGATAGGAATGAAAAAAATGACAAAAAAACTTCAATTTAATAGCATATTACTTGATATAAGAGATTGAGAGATACTATAATGAACATAAGTCAGCGGTTTTAGCTGCTTAGTTATGGGAGGAGAGAGCATTATGTTTAGTTATACAGATATGATTTTGTCAGTAATGCAACGTGTTGAAGTCTACAATGAGATTTTTAATGCCATTTCTAAGGAAGTACAAGAGAACAGCTGTAGCCAAGCCATTAACAGAAGAGGTAAAGATACATATTTATTTTGCCGAAACAATGTTAATCGGTTCTTTGTAGAAGAAGCTAGTTTTAGAAAAAACTTAGTTCATTATGGCGAAAAAGAAGCAACAAGAATCCTGCTTGAAGGTTTGGATGCTTATAAAGAGGGGATCTATTTTTGGCTTGAAGCGTTAAACGATAAGTGTGAAGTGATTGATGAAATCAAATATAAACGTGGTTTGAATGGCACTGAAAGTTCATTTAGACTAATCAATCAAGCTTGTAAAGAGGCTTGTGGCGGCATTCAAAGCGCACATAGCGTGCATAAAATGTAAATAATTTAATAAGATAAATACATTGTTTTAACATCGACGTATTTGTTTGTTAAAGATGAAATTATTTTTTTATATAAAAAGATGACTACTATTCGCAGTTTGGGTATGAGGAAAAAAGTGATGTTTACTTTTTTCTCATACCCTTTTTGGCCTAATTTTGTTTTTTTATAATTATAGCTGCATGAGAGAATTTTTCAATTAAAGCATCTAGTTCTAAATCAATTTCTTGCTCATTTGTAAGATCTCGATGTAAAAATTTAGGTGGAGAAGCTAGCATATCAATCAACGTAATACCGATTGTTTTATGTTCATCAAATAAAATTGTAATTTGGGGATGAACAATTGTCTCACCGCACGATCCCGCAACTAAATAAGCCATTTCAATCGATTGTTCATCCAGCGTTCGAATTCGATAATACCCAGTGTCAACAAACTTTTTCTCATCGCTAAAGCTGTGCTTCAATTCTTCTATTTTTTTTCTTCTGTTCATCCCAAGCCTGCTCCTTTTTTTATTTATTATAACATAACTGTATGAATCCACTTATTTAATGATAAAGAGCCATTTCTCCTGAATGTATTCTATTTATAGAAAGTAAATAAAGAAAATAATATTTGAAAAAAGATATAAAATACACATAATTCTCAAAAATTTATATTTTTATTTAAAAATATGATAAATAAAAGACTGGGATTTGGTAGACTTAATAAAAAAAATAGATTAAAATTAATTTTATTCGAATAATATATGGTAAATATATCTAAAAAATATGTTTTTGGTGTAAAAGTGATGTAGATTAGTTTAGAATAATACTTGCAGCTGATAAGCTGATTACTTTATAAAGGGGAACGGCAGCATGTACAATGTAGGATTTGTTTTGCTTGATGGGGCGGATGAAAAAAAATATGCAGACCTATTAAAAAGTGAGCAACTAAGCATACATCTAAGTAGTAGATATGAAAGCGATGATAAAATAGAGAACTATCACGGTATTGTCATCTATGAACAGCATATACAAAATATTGGTGTTATTTGCGAAATGATTATTGATTTAAAGAAAAAACAGGATATGTTTATTTGGATAATTTCAGAAAGAGCAAACAAAATGAATCACATTGTTTATTTGCGGCTTGGTGCAGATGGTATATTCGACACGGAGACAGATCCAGAAGAATATAAACTTTTGATGACGAACGCATTTAACAGATATGATCGAACATATTCGGTCATGACAAATAACCTAAAGAAAACAAAAAAGCCAATGGATTCATCCGATTTGCAATTGCGAGCATGCAACTTTAGCGTTGTCTTAAATGGGAAAGAAATCAATTTGACGAAGTTAGAATTTAAAACGATGGAATTTTTACAAACGCAGCCAGGAGTTGCTGTTTCATACGAAGAAATTTATAAAAATGTTTGGAAAGATGAAAGTAAGAACAAACAATATCGGGTATCTAATTTGATTTTTCATTTAAGACAAAAAATTGAAGAAGATGCCGCACATCCTAGATATATTAGAACTGTTCGTTCAAAAGGATATCAATTGATGTTGTAAATGTAACTGTTTAATAAACTCTGTCATGGCGGTTGATCTGAACGAGAGTGAGGACGATGACGGTGACAACGAACGAGGAATGTATGTTTTCTCTTTTTCTAGCCAATTGTTGAACATAAACAAAAATAGAGAAAATCAGTGCCGATTTGTTAACATCCAAAATAGAGAATGGGATTCTCCATGGATTAAAGAACAAATAATCAGCGCTAATTTTCCCCTGCAATGTGAATGTATCAAAAAATAAAGCGATTGGCAAGAAAAATAGAAATAAATTGTGTGTTCTTTTAAGGCAGACGCACTAAAAAAATAGCAAGGAAGGAGTTGAAAGAATATGAAAATCGGAAAAAAGTCTTATTTTATGTTGATGCTTGTTTTGTTGACAGGTGTTTTTACGGCAATTGTTTATCGTAATATAACCCCGTTGAAAGCGTCCAATGACATGTATTCTATTAAAATAGGGGTTGAAAATTCAGAAGGGAAAATTCCTGTGACACTGAAAATCACTGAAAAAGGATCCGAAGAATTTACTCTTTCTTTTGAAGGATTACATGAAGAAACAACAGATGCTCTTCAAAAAGGTGTTAGCCAAGGAAAAATTACAGTAAAAGAGACGATGCGTTCAACAGAAAAAATGCTTGTTGTTGATAGTCACAACCAGCCTGTAGAAATTAATTTTTATGTCGAACGATGGGATCAAGCAACGGAAGGAAAAATTATTTTAAAGAATATGTCAAACAAAGAACTGGCGTCTGATAAAATCAATTTTTCTATGAGTAAGAATTCTGAAGAAACAACTATTTCCCCTTTTTCAGTTTCTGCAAAACCATTTCTTACAGGTAATTATCCTGGTGATCTTGGGCAACCTGGTCCTACAACTGAAGAAATAGAGCAAGCAAACCAAGCTGCGAATACTGCGATTGGGTTCAATCCAGAAGTAAATGTAAAATATGTGAGCACTTGGGATGAGCTTCGTACGGCTTATAACGATGCTACTGTTACAAAGATTGTCTTAGAAGCAGATATTTCTAACCCTAGCAATCAAGCAATGAATAATCGTAGAACATCAATTGAAATTGACGGAGCAGGTCATCAGTTGCATTTAAATGCCAGAAGTTTTGAAATTAATAGTCCCACAGATGGCATTGGATTTTTCCATATTCATGATATGGTTGCGCAACAAAACTTAAACAATGGTCTTTCTTCTGCTGGTAGGTATGCATTTGTAAACGGTAGCAACGGAACTGCCAATGTTGCTGGTTGGACTTTTAGAACTGGGAATATCACAACAGAGCCTGTAAATGGTAATCGTGTTGGGCGCTTTATTCGCGCGTATCAATCGATGATCCAAATGTACGGATATATGAATCTAACGACAACGGAAGAAAATTATTATGCTGGCGGGATGATTATTGAAGACAAGGCGCAGTGGCGAGGAACGGTTACTTACGCAAATTACTCTGCTGTGTGGTTTGTGGAAAATTCCACGAATACAGCGTCTACCAGCAAAAGTATGGAATTCACGGTTGGTAAAAACGCATTAGTTTCTTTAAAAAATGAGACAACAGGAGCTTCTTACCCAGCTATTTTTCAACATTATCGTACGATGACGATTGGTGAAGGGTCAGTCTATAACTCGAATATGCAAGGAAATTCTGTACGATTTGATGACGCTAGCTCGTCTTTAGTAGTAAAAAAAGATGCAACAGTAAACTTGCTTAGTCGTGGTAATGGGTCAGTAATGCAATTTAATGCAAATGATACAGCATTTCAGTTAGAACCTGGCGGGAGCATTTATATTGTTGGTTCTACGACGAGTCCAATTGTTGATATAACAGGGGGGGCGAATCGAACCTTTACAATGAATTCACCTAAAGGGTTTGATATCCGAAATAAAAATACAGGTACAACCAGCAATAGCCCTGCGATTTCTACAGGAAATGTTGCAACGAACGTTGTTACTATCAATGATTCCGACATTGATTTATGGACCTTGAGATCAGAATTGATGGGACCGTCTCAGCAAACCTATGCGAAAGTTGAAAAATTTTCAGCAAAGGCAAATGGTGGAGCCGCAAACGTAACAACAACAGAACCTGGCTTAGGAACCTTTGTTGCGACACAATATCGTCGTATTGCCGGTATGAATGCAAATCCAGAAGTTGAATGGGTTCCTGTAACAGATGCAGATAAGACTTACAAAGCAAGAGTTAAAATTGGCATGACACCAACCGATAATTTTGATGAAGATGGCAATGTTATTTTACAACCAGTTTACGCAGCCGCTGGACAAGCACAAGTAACGTATACAGATACGTATGGAGCAACATATACAGTACCTACAGATAATCAAGGGTATGCGGTAAAAACAGACACGAAATTCAACATTACTAATAAGGAAATAAAAGCACATGCGATTAGAGGCCCTTGGGTTTCTGACACAGATCCAACTACGACTGTTTTAGATGTCACACCGCCAGAACCAGCCGTAGTTAATGGTGGAAAAGTGAATAATGGAATGAAGCAATTGCTTGGTAAAGATGCAGAACCAAAGGCAAAAATTTATGTAGAGGTTAACGGTGTCCGTCAAGCAGCGGTAGGGACCGTGCGTGATGATGGTAGTTGGGCTTACAATTTGCCTAGGTATTTAGATGTCGGTGAAACCGTGCAAATCTTTTTAGAAGATAATGCTGGGAAAATAACAGCAACACTTGACCCAGTAGCACCACCTACAAATAATGAAAACGGCAATATCAACCCGGTGTCCGGATTAAACTATCGAGATGCAACATTTAAAGCAGCAACAAAATATATTGTTGAAGATGTGATTCCAGACAACCCATTAATGGAAAAAACAGTTATTTCCACAGGGGGTAAAACGACTCAAGTTGGTGATATCTTAACATACACATTAACAGCTACTAATGGAAAAAATGTGAATCTAGATGCGGTTTGGAAGACAGTGACACTCAAAGATAAGATTCCAGAAGAGTTATCATTTGATCCTACAACAGCACAAGTCACGATCAATGACGTGCCAGCAGAAGTAAATGAATTTACTTATGAGCCAAATACTCGTTTATTAACAGTAAACGTTGGTGACTTAAAACCTGGGGAAAAAGCCACTGTAACGTTTAAAACAGAAGTTCAACAAGCAGCTGTTGGTAAAGTGATCAACAATGTTGGTATCGCAACAGGTTTTTCTCCTAGAGAATCAGGGGAGTTTATAGAAGGTGCTGACGATCCACAACGTGCACATGATATATTTTCAAAAAATGCGAATGTTGATAATCCTGGTGGGAGTGTTTTTGGTATTTTAGAACTTGTTTCAGCACCAAAAACAATCAATTTTGGGACAACGAAATTTAACCCCAAAGGAACAAAAATCGATAATCCTTCTTATGAAGGTGGAGATTTAATTGTGAAAGATGGACGTGCCGTTCAAGAAACGTGGACATTAAATGCTCGCTTAGAAAAAGAATTAGCGAAAGTAGATGATCCGAGTACTTTTATACCAAGAGCCATTAGATATGTTCATCAAAAAGATGAGCTAACTCTAATGGGTGCCTCACAACCCATCCTATCACGCAAAAATGATAGCAATGAACCCTATAATATTAGTGGCACATGGTCACCAGAAGGCGATGGATTCAAATTAAGCGTGGACGCTGGTCAATCTATAGACGCAGGAAAATATGAAGCTACTATCATATGGGAGTTAGTCGCAGGTCCGCCACCGACCAAACCATAACTTTTAGGAGAGAAAAGGATGAATAAAAAACGATTATCTATCTTGCTTATTTTGCTATCTTCTATTCTAGGTTTGGTGGTAGTGACACAAGTTTCTCTATCTGTGCATGCAGCTGAAAACCAAAATGGAGGACAAGTAGCAACTGAAGGAATCATTACATTCTATGAGGATTCAACTGAACCAACAATAGAATCAACAAGCACAGACCCTACTTCCACCAGCCAAACAGAATCAAAAATTGTGAAACCTATAGGAAGATATCCTTCCACTGGGGAAATGATTAAAGGATCAGTTGGCGTAATTGGAATTGTTCTCATTGTTCTTGCATTGTTTCTTTTCTTTAAGAAATCTAAAAAGAAACAGGGGGCAGAAAAATGAACAGAAAACCGGTAATGTTAGCTGCCGCTATGCTATTTTTAGTAACGATGGAATCAAAAGACTTGGTGTTTGCAGAGGAACATTCTGTGACTGGACATGGTGCCGTTGAATATACTGGAGAGTATCCTAAAGAACCAGTTGATCCAGAAAATCCAGAAAAACCAGTTAATCCAGGTCCAGGAGCCTCAACAGATGGAGAACTTAGATTTGATTTTGCACCGACCTTAAATTTTGGCAAAAATAAGATTACGGAAGCAAATCGTAATTTCTATGTTAACGCTCAATTGTTCCACAATGGACCTAGTGCTAGAGGAAACTTTTTACAAATCACGGATTCTAGAGCGGAGCGCTCTGGTTGGACACTCCAAGTTCGTCAGGAATACCAATTTAAAAACGATGTGATTCAAGAAGAGAAGGAAAAAGAATTGAGAGGCGCTGTCTTATCTTTTGATAAAGCTTGGGCAAATTCTGCTTACACGCAAGAAAAAGCCCCTCAACTCAGTAAAGATATTATTCAATTAAATGCACAAGAAATAACATTTCCTGTAGCGTCTGCTGATCAAGGACAAGGAAAAGGGTCTTGGATTATTTCGTTCGGAGCATCTGATGAAAATAAACATGAACAGACACCAACTCTTTTTCCAAAAGTAGACGAAAAAAATCAGCCGATTTTAGACGAACAGTTTGAAAATCAGCAAGTCTACGGAAATAAAGCCATTTTTCTATCTGTGCCGGATACAGTCACTATCCATCCAGTACAGTATCAAACCGAGTTAACTTGGATATTAGCTGAGTTACCTTAACACACAAACACACACATAAAAACTAGGAGGAAACACACATGAAAATCAAAACATTATGTTCAGTAGCATTAGTAACAGCAATCACACTAGGAGCGTTAGCACCAATTGCAGCAAACGCTGAAACAGAAGCGAAACCATTAGTAGGTAAAGGTGAAGTAACGTACGAAGAAGACAATGGGAAAAATGAACCTGGTGATCCAGAAAATCCAGATGGAACAAAAGTTGATCCAGGTGAAAATCCAGATATTACTATTAATCCTGATGGTGGACCAATTACTATCGATGTTGTATCTAATTTGATTTTCCCTAACCAAAAAATTGGTGTATCACCAACAGCAACGAAAACTAAAGCAAACCCAGTTACGTTAACATTAACTGATGGAACAACTGTAACGCGTGGAAACTATGTACAATGGACGGATAAACGTGCAGGAAATGACCACAAATATCAAATTAAAGCAGCGATGACAAAACAATTCACTAATGGATCTAACAAATTAGAAAATGCAACAATTTCTTATGCAAATGGGTTCTTAAACTCAAATATGCCAGCAGCTAACTGGCCAGCAGCACGTCCAGAAGCATTTGTTTTAACTCAAGATGGGACAAGCAAACTTGTGTATGATAACAATACTGCTGAATCAACAGGTGCTCAAGGCTTAGGTACATTCTATACTGAGTTTGGTACATCTGCTGCTGACACAAAAAATGGTCTGGGAGAAGCTTCTACAGGCTTGGCAGGTGATTCTGTTGAATTAACAGTTCCAGCAGGGCAAAGCATTGTCAAAGGTAAATATATTGCAGACATTACTTGGTCAATCGAATATACTCCAGCACCAGTTACTCCTGCTGAGTAATCAAAAGCAGCATTTAGTCGACACAAAAAAAGTAAATACTCAAGACACTGGTTCCTAATCAGGGATCAGTCGTCTTGTATATCTTAGGGAGAAGGACATTTTATGAAAAAAAAAATAGTGTACATAGTAACAACCATTCTGATCTCGATCATCATATTTAGCAACAAGTCTGCCGATAGCTTTGCACAAGAAGCAGGCGGTGCAACTGGATTTGTTTATGAAATTAAATTTCCCGAAAATCAACATAAAGACGCAGGTTATTTTGATTTGAAAATGACCCCTGGCCAAAAACAAAAAGTACAAGTATTACTGAAAAACCCAAGCGATAAAGAAATAACTGTAGAAACCAGTTTAAATAGTGCAAAAACAAATATGAATGGTGTTCTAGAGTATGGGCCAGTCAATTTAAAAAAGGATGCGTCATTAAAATATGATTTTGTTGATATTGTTAAAGCTCCAGACAAAGTCATTTTACCACCAAATGCTGAAAAAAATGTAGACATAGAAATTAACATGCCAAAATCCTCTTATGACGGTTTGATCGTTGGCGGCATTCAATTGAAAAAAGCAGATGATGATAGTCAAAAAACACAAGACGGTGCAAATGTTATCAATAAATATGCGTATATTATCGCAATGGTTTTACAAGAGACAGACACCAAAGTAGTGCCAGAATTAAAGTTAAATAAAGTAAATGCCGGACAGTCAAATGCTCGAAATGTTGTATACGTAGATGTATCCAATAGCAAAGCCAATTTTTTAGACAACCTATCAATGGAAGTCCAAATTATGTCTGATAAAAAGGATGCAGTACTCTATGAAACAAAAAAATCAACTATGCGAATGGCTCCTAATTCTAATATGACTTTCCCTGTAAGCATGCAAGGAGAAAAAATGGTTCCAGGGAAATATCGTGCTCATGTTTTAGCAACATCAGGCAGTCAAAAATGGGAATGGACAGAAGCTTTTGAAATCACAGCAGAAGAAGCAGATAAATTTAACCGAGGAGATGTTGGATTAGTTCAAGAAAAAGGAATTAATTGGTTATTGATTATTGGTGTTGCTGTCGGTTTGTTTATTGTGATAGTAGGAGTATTCCTTATTATTCGCATGATTCGCAAGAAAAGAGAAACCGTTAGAAAAGGATTGCGTCGCAAAAAGAAAAATGATTCTGGCACACATAACTAATGCTTGAATATAAATGGAGGGAAAAAGCATGACGGCATTAGATTGGTTTTTTACTATAGGATTAGTGTTGGCAGTCCTTGCTTGTTTATTCTTCATTCTTTTTCTATTTCTGACACTTCAAACAGGCAAACAAATGAAACGCTTAAATAAAAAAAGAGCTAAAACAAAGAAAAAGAAGAAAAAATTACGGATGATCAAAAAGCGATTAAATAAGCAAAAGAAACACCAGCGAACAACTGCTATTATTTGTTTGTTAGTAGGAGTGTTGTTTGGAGGAGGAGCTTTTTACGCTTCTTATTATCAAGCAATGCATTTAACGACGGATGATTCTGATTCAATCGCTAAAGGTTACTATCTTTTAGAGGATTTTACACAAGAATTAACTAATGCTGGTAAGGCATCAGAAAAACAAGAAAAGACCGAATCAAACTTGCGTTACCTTGCGAACAGTATGGCAAGCTATGGAACAAAAAAAGCCAGTACAGTAAATACCCAAGAAGGACAGCTAACATTAAACCGCTACTACAATGCGATGAAAGAACTAGGAACAAATGTTATGAGAAATTACACTCAAATTTATAATAATCCTGATTTAGCCAAAGAGTATCAAAAGGATGTCGGTAAAGTCCAAACGTATGAACAACAAGTATTCAAACTGTACAATGTCAATGAAGCTGCTTTGGATAATAAAAAGTAAACACTTGAGGTGATTTATTATGGAATCACAAAAACGTACAGGAAAAAAGAAACGCCCCAAGCAAGAACATGTTAGTACAAAAACAAACCAAGTAAAAAAGAAGAAGCAGTTGGCTGCGTCAAAAAAAGCCAAATTAGTGGCAAAAAAAAGAAGAAACAAACAAAAACGCTTGATAATTGATTTTTTTGGAGCGATCATTATTACTGGGCTGGTGCTATTTCTTTTGTCACTCTTTTTATTTTCCCTTCCGAAAGTAGAGGGGTATTCAATGGTTCCAACATTAAGAGAGGGCGATCGCGTTTATGTTGATAAGTTAGGGAAACTTAAAAAATTTGAGTTAGTTTATGTTCAATTACCAGGAACAAAGGAAAAACAAATTCGTCGTATTATTGGTATGCCTGGACAAAAAATAATCTATAAAAATGATCAGCTTCAAATTGATAGACAAGACCAAAAGGAAACCTTTATAGACGAAGAAAAACAACTATCGCAGGAAAATGGCCGTTTTTTTACGGAGGATTTTTCGCTTTTCAAATTAACGGAAAAGTCAGTGATTCCTGAAGATAGCTATTTACTTTTGGGAGATAATCGTCCGTATTCGATAGATAGCAGAAGTTATGGATTCGTTGACCGAAAGGCTATTATTGGTGTAGTCAAAATGAGAATATTACCATTACATTTAATTCAGGCTTTTTAGTATTCTAATATTGGCGCATATTTTATGAACATTTATTAAAATAAGGCAGGCAGAATTGCTATGTCTTATTTTTTCAATTTTCTTCTTGTTTTTTTGACAAATATCAAGTCTTTTCCACGATAATCTGTTATACTAATAAACGTTACAAGTTCCCGAAAGGATTTGTTGAGATACGATTAGTTTGTGTTGACAAAGATGCCTTGTAACCGAATATAACTAGGGGGAATACATGATGACAGAAAGACATTTATTTACATCAGAATCCGTTTCAGAAGGACATCCGGACAAAGTTGCCGACCAAGTGAGTGACGCAATACTAGATGCGATTTTAGAACAAGATCCAACAGCCCGAGTGGCTTGTGAAACAAGTGTAACAACTGGTTTGGTTTTAGTTTTTGGAGAGATTTCTACAACTGCTTATGTAGATATTCAAAAAATCGTTCGACAAACCCTTAAAGACATAGGGTATACACGTGCGAAATATGGTTTTGACGGAGATACTGTTGCAGTCCTTGTCGCAATTGATGAACAATCACCAGATATTGCTCAAGGTGTGAATGAGGCATTAGAAACACGTGGTGAAAAAGACACAAAAGATGATATAGGCGCTGGCGACCAAGGCTTGATGTTTGGCTTTGCGGTCAATGAAACACCAGAACTTATGCCATTACCGATTTCCTTGAGTCACAAGCTTGTAAATCGTTTGGCACAATTACGTAAGGATGAGACACTGACTTACTTACGTCCTGACGCGAAATCTCAAGTAACTGTGGAGTATGACGAACAAGGCAAACCACAACGTGTAGATACTGTAGTAATTAGTACACAACACGATGAAGAGACTACGCTGGAACAAATTCAAAAAGACGTGAAGAAATTAGTTATTGATGAAGTGATCCCAGCCGAATTATTAGATGAAGAGACAAAATATTTTATTAATCCGACAGGTCGTTTTGTCATCGGTGGTCCTCAAGGGGATGCTGGTTTAACTGGACGGAAAATTATTGTAGATACTTATGGCGGTTATGCACGTCATGGCGGCGGCGCTTTTTCTGGAAAAGATGCGACGAAAGTCGATCGTTCAGCTAGCTATGCAGCGCGTTATATTGCAAAAAACATCGTTGCAGCAGAATTAGCAGAAAAAGTTGAAGTTCAACTAGCTTATGCAATTGGTGTGGCACAACCTGTGTCTATTTCAATTAACACCTTTGGGACAAGTGATGTACCAGAAAGTAAATTGATTGAAGCAGTGAGAGAAAACTTTGACCTGCGTCCAGCAGGAATTATAAAAATGCTTGACTTACGTCGTCCAATCTACAAACAGACGGCAGCATATGGTCATTTTGGTCGTACAGACATTGAACTACCTTGGGAGCAGACAGACAAAGTCGATGCAATCAAGAAAAGTTTGATGGAGTAAACGAGGCGGCGCTACTAATGAAAATTAGTGGCGCCGTTTTGCTGTGAATCACCACGACTGGCTCAGCCAGAGTGGATGATGAACAGTACTTGGCGACCGAAGAGAGCGAAGTATCCTTACTAGAGAATCACCCACTGCATAAACCAAAAGCATCAATTGGAGAAACCGCAACTAAGTAATTCAGTGCCAAAGAATTCAAGGGATAGCGGCCGTACTAGCAAATCACCATCCGCCATAAACCTTAAAACATCAACTGGAGAACAAGAAACGAACTAAGTATCAAAGAAATACCAATCAAAAAACAAAACAGCAAAAAGTATAGTCACACGTAAAGATAAGCTGATTAAAAAAATCTAGCCTTTTTCATTACTAAAGCAAAAACACCAAAACCAATAAAATTCTGTGAAATAATCATAAGTAACATTCATTTAAGTAAAACGAATCAAAAGGATGGAGATATATGGAAAGAAAAACAAACGTCAAACTTGTAACGATTAGCGTATTTGTTGCAACGTTTATGACAGCAATAGAAGGAACGATTGTTTCAACAGCAATGCCGACAATTGTTGGCTCATTACATGGCATGGAAATTATGAACTGGGTCTTTTCAATTTATTTATTAACCAATGCAATGTTAACACCTATTTATGGGAAATTAGCAGATAAAATCGGTCGTAAGCCGATCTTTATGATTGGAATTATTATATTTATTATTGGTTCTTCCCTTTGTGGATTAGCACAAAATATGATTACTTTAATTATCGCTAGAGCAATTCAAGGGATCGGAGCAGGTGCGATCATGCCTGTTGCTTTAACCATCTTAGCTGATATTTATTCAATTGATAAACGTGCAAAGATGCTAGGATTAAATAGTGCTGCATGGGGAATTGCTAGTATTTTTGGTCCGCTTGCTGGTGGGTTTATTGTAGATACTGTTGGTTGGCATTGGATTTTCTTCATCAATGTACCGATTGGACTTGTATTAATGGGGTTAATTGCATACTTTTTAGTGGAACCAAAAAGAGAGAAAACAAAAGTACCAATGGATATCTTAGGCAGTTTTCTGTTGATGCTTGTGTTATTAACGTTATTGCTAGGTTTCCAATTAATCGGTGATGTTGGCTTTGACTTAAATGTATTGCTATGTTTAGGCGCATCTGTACTCTTTTTTATCGGTTTTATCGTTGTTGAAAAAAGAGCACAAGATCCTGTTATTGATTTGAAATTATTCAAAAATTCCACATTTGTTCTTGTAAATATTGTGGCGGCTTTGATCAGTGGCTTTTTGATGGGTGTTGAAGTCTATATCCCAATGTGGATGCAAGGTGTCCTCGGTAAAAGTGCTGGAATCGGGGGACTCGTATTGGCTCCGATGTCTATTTTATGGATGTTCGGTTCATTTGTCGCCAGTCATTTGATGGAAAAACATTCTACCAAAAAAGTACTGACTATTGGATTAAGCATTACTTTACTTGGCGGTATTTTTCTAGTGTTGGTTCCAGCGTCTATTTCATTTGTTTGGTTTTTTGCTATCTCATCTGTTTTAGGTGTTGGTTTTGGGATTACGATTACAACAACGACAGTCAATGCCCAAAGTAGCGTAGATCCTTCTGAAATGGGGGTAGCAACGTCCTTTAATACATTGGCTAGAACAATTGGGCAAACCTTGATGGTATCGATTTTTGGTGTCATCATCAATGCGGTAACAACTTCTGAATTGGCGCAAAGTTCATTAAAAGTTGACCCGGATGTAATGAATCAATTGGTGAATCCACATACTGCTAATACAATTCCAGCAGATTTATTGAAACCTTTACGTGGAATGTTATATGCAGGTCTTCATAACGTTTATTTGGTCGGAATTGGTTTGATCATCGCTGCAATTATATTAAATGCATCGGTAAAAAAGAAAGTTTAAATAGTAGAGGAGCTAAAAATTCTTTATAAAAAAGAACGAAAGTGAACGTTGTTTTGACATGAAAAATTCATATTTACTTTGTAGTATATAAACATACCAAGAAAAAACAACTTACAGAAAAACACTTTTTCATTTTTAACTCCTCCTCCGCCCGTTCGTTAAGAACGGGTATTTTTTTGTCGAAAAAACTAAAATTAATGCTACAATAATAGAAAACGAAATCGAGGGATAATGTATGGCTTTTTTACAAGCGAATATATATTCAAATGTACTAGAAATGGAAGTAATGCTTAATGTCATTTTGCCCCAGCGGACAAATAAAAAAATTGGAACAGATACCAAAGGAGCACTAAATGATGTGCCTGTTATGTACTTATTGCACGGAATGGGCGGGAATCATAGCGTGTGGGAGCGCCGTACATCAATTGAGCGTTATGTTGCTGATTTAGGTTTAGCTGTTATTATGCCATCTACTGACCTTGGCTGGTATACGGATACAACCTATGATATGAATTATTGGACGTTTGTTTCAGAAGAACTTCCTGTTATTTGCCATGAATTATTTCCACAATTAACGATTAAACGAGAGAAGACATTTGCTGTCGGTCTTTCAATGGGAGGATATGGCGCCTTAAAACTAGGGTTGGCAAAACCAGAAAATTATGGGGCTGTGGCTTCATTATCAGGAGCCGTTGATCTTGCTGGAAGAACGGAAGATTTGCTAGGAATTAGAGGGGAAAAATACTGGGAAGGGATTTTTGGAGCATTAGAAAATGTCCAAGGCTCGATAAATGACCCGATGTTTCTTTTAGAACAATTAGTGAAGAATCAGAAAACAGCACCGAATATCTTTCTTTGTTGTGGTGAGGATGATTTACTTTTATATGCAAACCAAAAAATGGATGTGGCGTTAACAACACATAATATAGAGCATACTTTTGAGACAGGTCCAGGCAATCATGATTGGTTATTCTGGGATACTTGGATTCAACGAGTGTTGATGTGGCTACCTTTATAAAAATAAACGAAAAAGAAGAGGTTGGAACAAGCACCTCTTCTTTTTCATTGGCCTAGCTTATCAACTATGCAAAAGAATCTAAACCGTTTAAAAATATCCGTAACGTTTTCATAAAAAAGTCCTTTTGTTTTTCTTTGTGCCGATATTGAATGCTATTATTGATATTTGTTAATTTATGTTCTTGAACATACTGCTTCATTAAAATCACTTGTCGCTTTAAATAATCATCGCCATCAATCACTCTGTTATACAGCTTTTTCTCTTCTGTTGAATCCATTAACATGCCAAATAATAAATGTTGCAAAGAGGTTATCGTTGTATAACTTTGCTCAATCGAAAAGCCAGCTTCATGTAAAATTCCAAGCATGTCGTCAAGATTCCGCAAACGGGAAGGATAGGCAGGAACCGTATGAATCTCGATTTCAATGGCGCAGGGATATTGCTGGAACAGTTCATAATAATTCTCCATATAGGCATGAATCGTTTCTTTCCAATTTTCTTGTTTTTGAGGAGGAATGAAATGATTTTCGATTTCTTCTGCCATGCTTTGTAGTAAAGCTTGTTTATTTTCAACGTGCCAGTAAATGGCAGGGGCTTGAACTGCTAATTTTTTAGCAACTTTGCGCATCGATAATTTATCCAATTCAGGATTGTCTTCTAATAAATCAAAAGCGGCCTGAATGATTTTTTCTTTTGACAATTTTTCTTCCAAATTTCTCATCCTTTTTATATAAAAATAGAGACTAACTCCTTGAATTTATCTCTTAAAAATGGTAAATTGTTATGCAGCCTAATTTTACAGTGTTAAATTGGTGAAGTCAACGACGATAAACGTGTCTTGTTGTTTCATTTATACTCATATCATAACACTAAATAATCGTTGAAAGTTGCATAACGTATCAAAAGGCTAATTCTACAAAGAAAGTTGGGATAAAGTGAGTATTATTATGGAGCATGTCAAAAAGTACAAGTTGGAAGTTACCATAGCATTGATTACAGTTGTTATCATGGTTATGTCGGCATTGTGGCAACCTAAATTATTACAAAAAGTACTTGAAGCAATTATTAACGAAGATAAAAGTCAAATGAAAGAATTAGGGTTATATTTAATTGGAATTGCAGGGATAGGATTGGTCGCAGGAGTATTCAATACAATTTATTCTGCAAAAGTAGCACAAGGTGTGAGTGCTGATATTCGTGAAGCGACATTTAGAAAAATTCAAACTTTTTCGTTTGGAAATATCGAAGAATTTTCAGCAGGAAATCTCGTCGTTCGTTTAACCAATGATGTGACTCAGATTCAAAATGTAATAATGATTGCCTTACAATCATTATTTAGAATTCCAATTCTTTTTATTGGTAGCTTTATTTTGGCGATGATGACGTTGCCTCAATTGTGGTGGGTCATTGTTTTACTAGTGATAGCTGTATTTATTATCACCGCACTTTCTTTTTCTCAAATGGGTAAGCATTTTATGCTAATTCAAAAATTGATTGATAAAGTGAATGGATTAGCAAAAGAGAATCTTTTAGGTATTCGAGTGGTTAAATCGTTTGTTCAGGAAAAAAATGAATTAGATCGTTTTACTAAAGTAAGTGAAGAGTTAACAAAGCATAACTTGATTGTAGGTACACTTTTTTCTGTTATGATTCCATCATTTATGTTGGCAGCTAATTTAGCCGTTGTGGGATCGATTTTCTTGGTGAGTAATTTAGTGAAAGATGATCCGACTGTAATTGGCGGAATTGCTTCATTCATGAATTATTTGATGCAAATCATGATGGCAATCATTATCGGAGGAATGATGATGATGATGACATCTCGTGCGGCTGTGTCAATTAAACGGATCAAAGAAGTGATGGATACAGTGCCAGCACTTACGTATAAAGATGTACCCGAACAAAATTTAGATGGTAGTGTAGTGTTTGAGCATGTTAGTTTCCGTTATCCTGGAGATGATACAGATACCCTTAAAGATATTTCATTTTCTGTCAAACCTGGTGAAATGATTGGGATTGTAGGTGCTACAGGTGCTGGGAAATCAACATTGGCCCAATTAATCCCTCGATTATTTGACCCTTCAAAAGGGAAAGTAACAGTCGGTGGTGTTGATCTAAAAGAAGTCAATGAACAAAGCTTGCGTAAATCTGTTTCGTTCGTTTTGCAAAAAGCGATTCTTTTCTCTGGTACAATCTCACAAAATTTACGTCAAGGTAAAAAAGACGCAAGTGAAGAAGAGATGAGTCGGGCAACTGAAATCGCACAGGCAAAAGAATTTATTGAAAAATTAGCTTTGCAATACGAAGCGCCTGTTGCTGAGCGAAGCAATAACTTTTCTGGTGGACAAAAACAACGCTTGTCTATTTCTCGAGGCGTGATTGGTGATCCTAAGATTTTGATCTTAGATGACAGTACGAGTGCTTTAGATGCTCGCTCTGAACGTTTAGTCAGAGAGGCTTTAGACAGAGATTTAAAAGAAACAACTACGATCGTGATTGCACAGAAAATTTCGTCTGTTGTTCATGCAGACCGCATTTTAGTGTTAGATAAAGGACACTTAGTCGGCGAAGGAACCCACGAAGAATTAGCCAAAACAAACCCAATCTATCAAGAGATTTACGAAACACAAAAAGGAAAGGATGAAAATAATGACTGATTTAATAAGAGCAAGTAAATTCTTTTTTCATTATTTAAAACGCTACAAACTTTCTTTCTTGTTTATTTTTGTGACGATTGTCATTGCAACATATTTACAAGTTAAAGCACCTCAATTTGTTGGGGAAGCCATTCAAGAGTTAGCCAATTATGTAGGAGCTTTGATGCAAGGTACAGATGATAAGAGTAAATTTATGGATATTATCTGGAAGCTGTTGATTTTTTATGTGCTGACAAGTGCTGCAAACTTTATTTACAGTATTTTGTTTACACAAGTCGTAGGGAAATCAACAAATCGGATGCGTATTGGTTTGTTCAATAAATTAGAAAAATTAACGATTCGCTTTTTTGATTCTCACCAAGATGGCGAAATCCTAAGTCGTTTTACAAGTGATTTGGATAATATTCAAAATAGCTTGAACCAAGCTTTATTGCAAGTCATGACAAATATTGCATTATTTGTGGGAATCTTGATTATGATGTTCCGTCAAAATGTCCAATTAGCATGGGCTACCATTGCGTCTACGCCAGTAGCTATTTTAATTGCAGTAGTGGTGATCAGCAAGGCACGTAAATATGTTGATATTCAGCAAGATGAAGTTGGAAAGTTAAATGGTTATATGGATGAAAAAATCAGTGGACAACGAGTAATCATCACTAATGGCTTGCAAGAAGAAACAATTGATGGTTTCTTAGAGCACAATGAATCTGTGCGTAAAGCAACGTTTAAAGGACAAGTGTATTCTGGTTTGCTATTTCCAATGATGCAGGGAATGTCTCTTGTAAATACAGCAATTGTCATTTTCTTTGGTGGTTGGCTAGCATTAAACGGAGATTTAGAAAAAACAGTTGCCTTAGGATTAGTTGTAACCTTTGTCCAATATTCACAACAATACTATCAACCATTGATGCAGATTTCTTCTGGCTACAGCATGATTCAATTGGCAATAACAGGTGCTAGACGCTTGAATGAAATGTTTGATGAACCTGATGAGATCAATCCCAAAGACGGCAAACAAATTGATGGTATCAAAGAATCAGTAACACTTGATCATGTCGACTTTGGCTATGATCCAGAAGTACCGATTTTAAAAGATGTATCAATCAATGTAAACAAAGGGGAGATGGTTGCCTTAGTTGGACCAACCGGCTCTGGTAAAACAACCATCATGAACCTATTGAATCGTTTTTATGATGTTAATAGTGGTTCTGTAACATTTGATGGAACTGATATTCGTGAAATCGAATTAAACAGTTTACGTTCGCATGTGGGAATCGTACTGCAAGATTCGGTCTTATTCTCTGGCACGATTCGAGCAAATATCGCTTTTGGGAAACCAGAAGCCAGCGAAGATGAAATCATAGCGGCGGCTAAACAAGCCAATATCCATGAATTCATTATGGAACAAGAAAAGGGTTACGACACAGAAATCACTGAAGAAAATAATATTTTCAGTACAGGTCAAAAACAATTGATCAGTATTGCAAGAACAATCATTACAAATCCTTCATTATTGATTTTAGATGAAGCGACAAGTAATGTAGATACAGTAACAGAAGCGAAAATTCAAAAAGCAATGGATGAAGCAATTAAAGGCAGAACAAGCTTTGTTATTGCCCATCGATTGAAAACTATTTTGAATGCGGATCGTATCGTTGTTTTAAGAAATGGTGAAGTGATCGAAGAAGGAAATCATCATGAGTTATTAAAAGAAGATGGTTTCTATGCAGAACTGTATCATAATCAGTTTGTGTTTGAATAAAAAAAAGCAGGTTCGGCGATTGCTGAACCTGTTTTTTTACTTCTTCTCAATACAAAACAAAATCGGCGGATTATTCTTTTGATTGATAAATTGATAAGTCAGAACATTATACTCTTCCTGTAAAAGCGCCTGACAATAGTCTCTTACTAAGGCTAATTCCGATTCACCGCCAACATGTCCATAATACACAACCAAAATAATCCGACCTTTCGCTTTTAAACGAGAAAGCAACGCGTCCAAAGCTTGTTTAGTAGTAGCGGGTTTTGTAATAATCTGCTTGTTACTTTTTGGAAGATAGCCTAAATTAAAAATAGCGGCAGTGATCTCCGTTTCTTTTGAAATCACAGTCTCAATTGTTTCATGACCTTGGTGAAATAAAGTTGTTTGCTTGCGTAAGGACAACTCCGTTAATTTTTTTTCTGTGTTGATCAATGCTTGTTCTTGAATATCAAAGGCATAAACACGACCGCTTTCTCCAACTAAATCCGCTAGAAAAGCTGTATCGTTGCCATTACCCATCGTAGCATCTAAGACGGAGTCGCCTTCTTGAATAACTTCTTTCAAAAGTGTATGACTAAAGTGAAGTGCTGTTTGCAGCATTAGACGAACAATTCCTTTCGAACATTGTATTTTCCTTGGACACTATTGCGCCGTTTCATTTCATTATCAATGGCATTTAAAACTTCCCATTTTTTTAAACTCCACATAGGACCAACTAAAGAATCTGCAGGTGCATCGCCGGTTAAACGATGAATCACGATTTCAGGAGGAATCATTTCTAATTGATCACAAATGACACTGACATAATCTTCCTTGGTCATTAATTGTAAGCGTCCTTCATGATAATCTCTTAACATACGTGTATTTGTCATTAAATGAAGCAAATGAAGTTTGATTCCTTGAATGTCTGAATCAAGAATTGTTCGGCGTACATTTTCCCTCATCATCTCTAATGTTTCACCAGGTAAACCGTTAATAAGATGGGTACAGACACGAATATTATGTTTTCTTAATTTGGCTACACCATCCAAATAGGTTTGGTAATCATGGGCTCTATTAATTGTGTTGCTTGTCTGCTCATAAGTTGTCTGTAAACCTAACTCTACCCATAAGTAATAACGCTGATTCAACTCTGCTAAATACTCCACAACATCATCAGGAAGACAATCTGGTCGTGTCCCGATAGAAATGCCAACAACTCCTTTTTCATTAACGACTTGTTCAAAGCGATGTCGAAGGACTTCAACTGGTGCATGAGTATTAGTGAAGTTTTGGAAATACACAATGTATTGGTCGACTTGAGGCCATTTTTTATGCATCATGTGTACTTCTTTTTGAAATTGAATGGGTAAAGGATCTTGTGGAGCCACAATCATATCCCCTGAACCTGAAACACTACAAAACGTACACCCGCCTTTTGCAACGGTTCCATCACGATTAGGACAATCAAATCCGCCATCTAAGGGCACCTTGAAAATTTTTCCACCAAATTGCTGGCGTAAGGCATAATTCCATGTATGATATCGTTTGTTGGGATCTTCTGTATAAAGAAATTCAGCCATTTTGATTCTTCTTTCTATGTTTGTTTATTTTTAAAGCGCCAAATAAATCGTTTTTCTAGATAAATAGGGTACGTCATCAATAACCAAGCTAACCCGAAACAAAATCCGCCTAGCACATCACTAGGGAAATGAACACCCAGATAAATTCGGCTGATACCGATCAAGACGATAACGACACCTAATACGATTTGTAAAAATAGGCAAATCTTTTTTTGTTTGATAAATTGTGGTAATAAAAACATAATCGTTCCGTATAATAACAAGCTTCCGGTAGAATGCCCACTTGGAAAACTATAGCTATGTTCAGTAACTAAATGTTGAAGTGTTGGACGTTGGCGCATAAATAACAATTTAATCAAAGGGTTGGCTACACCAGCAATCAAAGCTGTATTAATCACGAGCCAAAGTGTTTCAGCATAATATTTGCCTCTAAAAAAGATGAACGCGATAGCCAGCGCCAAAATACCGATCGTCAAAGGATCAGCGAATTTAGTATACCAAATAAAAAATGAGTTTGCGGTTGGATACGGAGTTCTGACAATCTCTGTGATTGTTTGATCGAAACGATGCAACCACGCTGGATAAAAACGAACCACATACCCTAAAAACATAAAGACAACTAAAAAACAGCTGCCTGCAAATTGATAATATAATTTATTTTTCATGAATAATCCTTTCTGAGAGAAGTCTCACTTATTATAGCATCAAATAATAGAGAACACATCTGTTGTTCCTACAAAAAATAGAGTTTGAAGAGCCACTCAAAAAGTGAGGCTCCTTCAAACTCTTTAAATGTAAGCATGGGGGAATTAATCATCGTCACCATCTGATGGACCATCAACTGAGATATCCCCTGAATTACTTTTTAATTCAAATGATTTTTTTTCTTTCCCTTTTTTATATGAAGAACGCTCTTTTCCAAAAATCGTACTATCGCCTAATGTTGTTTTCGTTTTGATAGAGACATCATATAAGATTTCTTCGGTATTTAACTGAATATCCCCCTGTTGAGATTCCACAGATAATTTTTTAGGCATGTCAGTACCTGATAGTGAAAATTGACCATTAACACTTTTCACTGAAACGTCTCCTTTTAAATTGTTTGCTTCAATATCGCCATTGACCGTTTCTATTTTAGAAGTTCCTTTCACTGTGTATAAAGAAATATCGCCAGAAGAACTATATACTGACCAGTCAGATGAAGTGAAATTGTTGATTTGGATATCACCATTAGCTGTTTTAAACGTTGCTTCATCGGCACGAATATCATTCTTTACATGAATGTCGCCATTTTGCGTTTCAATAGTTAGTTTTTCTGTGTTGATCGTATTTGCATTAACATCAGCATTGTTCATCGCCACGTCTATTTTTTTTGTAGTAACATTTGAAAGATGAATATCACCACTTGATTTACCATCAATGATTAGACGTTCAACGGTGTCAGGAATTGTTAAATTAACTGCTGAACCACGGTCAAAAATATCGAATTTTAATCCATCTAATTCCATTTTCTTACGATTGCTATTTGCAGAGATAGTTAATTGATCATTTTTTTCTTTAACATCCAAAGAACTCTCAATAGAAATTGGTTTCGAACTACGAGTGTTCATAACCACTTTATTTGAACTTTCAGTTAAAATATAAAAATCTGCATTTCCAGAAAGGTTAAGATGAATTTCTTTTGTATTTTTTTTATCTTTTATATCATAAGTTTTCATTGTTTGTTTAGTCATTGACTGTTCGGCTCGTCTAAAAAATGTAGCACTACCAATGCCACCAATGATCATACAAATAATAGCCACGCTTAAAAAGAAAGCTGTTGTTTTTTTCATATTAAATATCTCCTCTTAAAACGCGTAAATTCCATTGTGCGTAACGACGCAGGATTTTGGCGAAAGCTTTTGTCAATGGTGTCAGAATGAGTAATCCGATTATCCCAGCACCAAAGAGAAAAATGCTAACAAATAATTGAAACATCGTTCCATCATTTAAGCCAGCAATAACGGAAAAACCACCTAGAATTGGTGAAAGCAAGAATAAAACGGCCGCTAACCACCCAGAAAAGAAAAACATAATAATTGAAAAAATGACCCAAAACATAAGTAAAAAGTTCAGCGAAAGAATACCGAAAACTTGACATAAACGGGCAAAGGTACTGCGTCTAGGTCGTTCATAAGATTGATAAGATGGGTCATAAGGATGCTCAGATGAGTCATCATAGTAATAATTGCTGTCGACAGTTGGTTGGATTTCTTGCCAGCCATCTCGTTCAAGTTTTTTTTCAGGAACAGTGATGTCAAATTCTTGCAAAATTTCTTCCGCAATACTTCTCGGTTTGCCTAAACTTTTGGCGATTTGTTCCTCGGTCTCCCCACCAGCTAATCGCTCAGTAAAAATAGCGTCATATTTATCTAAGACAAATGTTTGTTGCTGGTTAGAAAGAGGCTTTAAGTAGATTTTTAACTCAATTAAAAAGTGTTCTTTGTTCATTTTTTCCCCTCTTTTCATAATACGTACTTGTTGCTTCTACTCCACTATAAATATTTTTGGAAATAATAACAAGGGCTTCAGAGAAAAATCAGCCTAAGGTAAAGAGAGACATCGGTCTTTAGACCTAGGGATTAAAAAGTGAAGGATTAAACATTATTTTAAGTTAAAAAAAAACGACAAAGAAAGAAAAATATTACAAAAAAAGTTGTGTGTTCTACGAAAATAAATTAAAAAATATTTCTATTTCCTTTGAAAAAAGGGTATAATATAATCTAAGATACAGTTTTTTAGAAAATTTGGAGGACATAATATGTATAAGCATAAAACATCGAGGAAAGAGCGGAGGAAAGCTGAACAGAACAAGCTGGCCAATGAACAGTTGCGAAAAGGAACCACAGTACTTAGCTCAGCAATTGTTGTTTCATCGATAGCAGCACCCATTGCAGCGCCCAAAATTGCTGAAGCCTCAGAAGACCAGACGCAAAGTGCTCAAATTAGTTTCTCAGATACAGAAGTACCTACACATACACAAGCCGAACCAAAACAAGCAACAACGGCTGACACTAACGATTCGATGACACAAGAGACTCAAACGACAACAGCAGAGTCAGAGACGACTTCTAGCGAGAATACGTCTGAAACACAAGGTTCATCAGAATTAAATACATCAGAAACAACACAAAGTACAGAAGTACCTGAAACAACTGAGACAACAACAGATTCTACTACTTCTGAAAAAGAAGAAGTAAAAACACCAGATCTTTCGATGCGTTCTGCACTAGATTCATTTTCAATGCGCTCTAGAAGTATCAGCCCCAGTGCTTTTATAGCGGAGATTGCCGAGCATGCGCGAACAGCGGCAGCTGAAAATGATTTATACGCTTCTGTAATGATCGCCCAAGCAATTTTAGAAAGTGACTGGGGAAGAAGCATGCTTGCTGCATCGCCAAACCATAATTTATTTGGGATTAAAGGAAGTTACCAAGGACAATCTGTTTATATGAAAACATGGGAAGTGATTAATGGACAGAATGTTATGGTAACAGCAGCATTTAGAAAATACCCTTCTCATTTAGAGTCTTTTTATGATAATGCCTATGTTTTAAAAAATACTTCTTTCCAAGCAGGTGTTTATTTTTATTCTGGTACATGGAAAAGCAATACCAATTCATACCGAGATGCAACGGCTTGGCTAACAGGTCGCTATGCAACTGATCCTAATTACGGTCCCAAGCTAAACAATATTATCGCAACATACGGATTGACACAATATGACACACCTTCATCTGGAGGTGGAAGTACCGGAGGAAACACTGGTGGAGGCAATACTGGTGGGAATACTGGAGCAAACACTGGTGGGGGAACAAACGCCCAAGATGTGATTCATACTGTAAAAGCAGGCGATAGCTTATGGGCATTGGCTTCTAAATACGGTACGTCTATTGCGAATATCAAAAGTTGGAACAACCTTTCAAGTGATATGATTTATGTAGGACAAAAACTGATTGTCGGTAAAGGTTCTGGAAATACCGGTGGAAACACTGGCGGAGGAACTGGAGGAAATACTGGCGGTTCAACAGGTAATACGGGTGGTTCTAATAATACAGGAACAACAGATTCTTATTATACAGTAAAAGCTGGAGATTCGTTATGGGCAATAGCGAATGCAAACGGTGTAAGCATTGCGAACTTACGTCAATGGAACAATTTAAGTGGAGACATTATTTACCCAGGTCAACGTTTAATTGTTAAAAAAGGCGGCGGTACGAGTTCTGGAAATACCGGTGGAAATACTGGCGGTTCAACAGGAAACACCGGAGGCTCTAACAATAATGGGGCAGCAAGCACATACTATACAGTAAAAGCAGGCGATTCTCTTTGGGCAATAGCGAATGCAAATGGTGTAAGTATTGCCAATTTACGTCAGTGGAATAATCTAAATGGAGATATTATTTATCCAGGCCAACGTTTGATTGTTAAAAAAGGTGGGAATGCAGGTTCTGGAAATGCAGGAAGCACTAATAATGGTTCAACGGGAAGCACAGGTGGTTCCAATAATTCTGGAGCGGCTACTGGATATTATACAGTAAAAGCAGGCGACTCTTTATGGGCGATAGCTAGCGCACATGGGACAAGTGTAGCGAATTTACGCCAGTGGAACAGTTTGAGTGGCGATATTATTTACCCAGGTCAACGATTGATTGTCAAAAAGGGACAAGGTGGTTCAACAGGATCAAATGCGTCTTCTAACAACCAAGGCAATAGCCAAACTAATGGCAGCCATAAAGTGAAAAGCGGCGATACATTGTGGGGGCTTGCTCAAAAATATGGAACAAGTATCCAACAAATCAAGCAATGGAATGGCTTATCTGGAGATATTATCTACGTAGGTCAATCATTGAAAGTAAAATAAAACGATTGATATTATCACCGAAATTTGGTAGTATGATATCACAACAGATAGAACAACAGTGAGAAGGAATAGTAGAAAGAACCATGTTTTAGAGAGCGTATGGATGGTGAAAATACGCACAGAAGCTTTCGAACTCGCCTTTGAGTTATTTTACTGAATAATGATTGAGAGTATGAACAAGATACATCTCGTTATTTAGTAAGTAAAATCGGTGACGACCGTTACAGCGTTGAGGCTTGTAGTTATACAAGCAAATTTAGGTGGTACCACGTTGCATGTCACACGTCCTATAGGAACGATTTCCTGTAGGACGTTTTTTAGTGCAGAGCAACAGTCAATGATAACAAAACTTAGTTAAACAGGAGGAGAATAGAGTGAGCTACGATCACAAGAAAATCGAAAAAAAATGGCAAAAATATTGGGCGAAGCATAACAGTTTTATTACTCGCGACGACTCTAGTAAAAAGAAATTTTATGCGCTAGATATGTTTCCCTATCCATCTGGACAAGGATTGCATGTTGGGCATCCAGAAGGGTATACAGCAACGGATATCTTGTCTCGAATGAAAAGAAGTCAAGGGTATAGCGTGTTACATCCAATGGGGTGGGATGCATTTGGTTTGCCCGCAGAACAATACGCTTTAGATACAGGAAATGATCCAGCTGAATTCACGAAAAAAAATATCGAAACATTTAAACGCCAAATCAACTCACTAGGTTTTAGCTATGATTGGAATCGAGAGATTAACACAACTGATCCAGAGTATTATAAATGGACACAATGGATTTTTACAAAATTATATGAACACGGATTAGCCTATGAAGCAGAAGTTGCCGTTAACTGGGTACCCGAGCTAGGAACTGTTATTTCAAATGAAGAAGTGATTGATGGTAAAAGTGAACGTGGCGGCTATGACGTTGTCAGAAAACCAATGCGCCAATGGATGTTGAAAATCACTGCATATGCAGATCGTTTATTGGATGATCTAGAGTTAGTCGATTGGCCAGAAAATATTAAAGATATGCAACGCAATTGGATTGGTCGTTCAGAAGGAGCGAATGTGACTTTTGAGGTAGCTGGAACACAAGAAACCTTTACCGTGTTCACTACTCGTCCAGACACGTTATTTGGAGCGACGTATACAGTTTTAGCACCAGAACTAGAATTAGTTAAAAAAATTACTACACCAGAACAAAAAGAAGCTGTAGAAGCCTATATTGATGCCGCTTCTAAAAAATCTGATTTAAATCGTACGGATTTAGCGAAAGAAAAAACAGGTGTCTTTACAGGTACGTATGCAATAAACCCTGTTAATGGAGCAGAAGTTCCGATTTGGATCGCCGATTATGTCTTAGCTTCTTATGGAACAGGGGCAATTATGGCAGTTCCCGCTCATGACGAGAGAGATTACGAATTTGCTAAAGCATTTAATATTGAAATTATTCCAGTCTTAGAAGGCGGAGATGTTGAAAAAGCTCCTTTCACAGGTGATGGATCGCACATCAATTCTGACTTTTTAAATGGATTGAACAAAGAAGAGGCAATTTCTAAAATAAATGTTTGGTTAGAAGAAAAAGGCGTAGGGAAAAAAGAAGTTAGTTACCGTCTTCGCGATTGGCTATTTTCACGTCAACGTTATTGGGGAGAACCAATCCCTGTGATTCACTGGGAAGATGGCACAACCACAACAGTTCCAGAAAAAGACTTGCCATTGACGCTACCTAAAACAGATGACATCAAGCCAAGTGGTACAGGAGAATCCCCACTTGCCAATATTACCGAATGGATCAATGTTGTTGACCCTGAAACAGGGAAAAAAGGGAAGCGGGAAACCAACACAATGCCGCAATGGGCGGGAAGCTCATGGTATCACCTGCGTTATATTGACCCTCATAACAAAAACGAACTTGCTAATTACGAAAAATTAGAGCGCTGGTTACCAGTGGATATTTATATTGGTGGAGCAGAACATGCAGTTTTACACTTGTTATACGCTCGATTCTGGCATAAATTCTTATATGATATCGGTGTTGTACCAACTAAAGAACCGTATCAAAAACTGTACAATCAAGGTATGATTTTAGGTCAAAGTTTCCGTGACAGTCGAGGGGTACTGGTTCCGACTAATCTTGTAGAAAAACGTGATGGCGCTTGGGTAAGTACTGAAACAGGCGAAGAACTAGAAGAAGCACCAGCGAAAATGAGTAAATCTCTGAAGAATGTTGTAAATCCAGATGATGTTATTGAAAAATATGGTGCAGATACACTAAGAATGTATGAAATGTTCATGGGACCTTTAGATGCTTCCATTGCTTGGAGTGAAAATGGTCTTGAAGGAAGTCGTAAATTCTTAGACCGTGTTTGGCGATTAATTGTAGATGAAAATGATAAAATGCGTGATCGAATTACGACAGTCAACGATGGACGCTTAACCAAAGTTTACAACCAAACAGTAAAAAAAGTCACTGAAGATATGGAAAATCTCCATTTTAATACAGCAATTTCTCAATTAATGGTATTTGTTAATGAAGCAAATAAAGTAGATGTGTTGCCTTACGAATATATTGAAGGTTTTGTTCAATTGTTAGCGCCGATTGCACCTCATATTGGAGAAGAACTGTGGGCGATCTTAGGAAATGAAGAAAGCTTGACGAATGTTCCTTGGCCAACATTTGATGAGTCTGCACTTGTTGAAGACGAAGTTGAAGTGGTTTTCCAAGTGAATGGAAAAGTTAGAGCCAAAGTTAAGGTTGCTCGTGGATTGAGCAAAGACGAATTAGAAGAAAAAGCTTTAGCAACAGAAGAAATTCAATCATTTATTGATGGAAAAACAGTAAGAAAAGTGATTGTTGTTCCAGAAAAATTAGTAAATATCGTAGCAAATTAGCAAATGAAAAAAGACAGCAGCGACATCAGGTGCATTGCTGTCTTTTTTGCTTTAGAAAGGAGTTATGAATGAAAACAATTAGCCATATGACGTTTATCGTTCATGATTTACAGAAAGCCACATTGTTTTTTGAAAAAATTTTTAATGCTAAAGAAGTTTATTCAAGCGGTTCGGATACTTTTTCACTAGCGAAAGAAAAATTTTTCGTGCTAGATGGTTTATGGATAGCAATCATGGAGGGGGAATCATTACCAACGAAAACCTATAATCATATTGCGTTTAAAATAGAAGAAGAAGCGTACGATGCATATGTGGAGAGAATTCAAGGTCTAGGATTAGAGATAAAAAAAGGACGTACACGTGCAAAAGGTGAAGCCAATTCGATCTATTTCTATGATTTTGATAATCACCTGTTTGAATTGCATACAGGTACGTTAGAAGAACGATTAGAGCATTACCAGAAAGAAAAGAAACAACCTGATTTTGCGTAATTTGAAGTATCATGTTACAATGAAAAAAACAGCAAAGGTGGTGAATAAGTACAATGGTCAACATGTCAAAAATAACGTTTAGCTTTTCATATGTGATGGCGTATCTCGCTTTTTGTCATGTTATAATTTCCAATTTTTTATTCCAAGGGACAAGTGTGTCTAAAAATGGATAATTAATTGAATAAAACAGACCATTCAGGCTTATTTACTTAAAAATAGTTAGTTATAAAATAACACATTTCTATACTACATGTCTTTTGATAGAACGATGATAGAGGACATAGGAAATGTTGTGCTAGTGTAAATAATGAAGGTTGGACAAGGATTCATGTTCAGCTTTTTTTGCGTACCTTAAAATTAAAGACAAGCTAGTAACTGAAAATGACAATACTCATTTATATAAATCTGCTTGGATGGCAGAAATGAGGAAAAGAATGATTTTACAATTAAAAAAAATATCAAAAAATTACGGAAGTATGCCACTTTTTGAAGAAGTAGATTTACAAATAAATAAAGGAGAGAAAATTGGATTGATTGGTACAAATGGTTCTGGAAAATCAACGCTCTTAAAAATGATTATGGGAATAGAAAGCGTTGATTCAGGAACGATTAGTTGTAAAAAGAACGGGCGTATTGGTTATCTGGCACAGATACCAAAAGCAACAGAACAATGTGTAAAAGAGTATTTATTAGAAACGTTTGTACAGACGAATGAAATTCAAAAACAACTAACGTACTTAGAAAAGAAAATGAGTGATCCAGAGTGTTTTTTAGAAAATGTGCTGCTTCGATATGGTCAAAAACAGGAAGAATTTTTGCAAGCTGGCGGTTATGAAGTAGAGAATAGATTAGAAATGATAACTAATGGTTTATCAATCAATCATTTACTATCGAAAAGTCTTTTAGACTTAAGTGGTGGTGAGCAGACGATTGTCGCATTAGCAAGAATTTTACTACAAGAAAATGACCTTTTATTATTGGATGAACCGACCAATCATTTGGATACTAAAAGAATCGCTTGGCTTGAAGGATATTTATCACACGAAAAAATGGCCTATTTAATCGTCTCCCATGATCGTCTATTTTTAGATCGTACAGTAGAAAAGATTGTAGAAGTAGAGGATGGCCATTTATTAGAATATAAAGGAAATTATTCTTCTTATAAAAAACAAAAAGAAGAGCAACTTGAGAAGTTGAGAAAAGATTTTACTGCGCAGCAAAAAGAAATTCAAAAAATAAAACTAGCCATCCGCCGTTTTAGGCAATGGGGACATGAAGGGGATAATGAAAAATTTTTCAAAAAAGCTAAGGAACTTGAAAAAAGATTAGAAAAAATCCAGAGAATCCCTAAACCTAAAGAGGAAACAAATAAACGAAGAGTAACATTCAAAGAAACTGATCGCTCAGGGAAAGAAGTACTTCAATTTGAAAAAGTGAGTAAAAGTTATGAGGGGCAACCTTTATTTGAACAAGCAAGTTTTTCTCTCTTTTGGAAAGACCACTCAGCGATTATAGGAGAGAATGGAGTAGGGAAAAGTACGTTGTTAAAGTTAGTTTTAGAACTAGAACAAATTGACAGCGGTGAAATTAAAAGAGGAACAAATTTACACATTGGTTATTTACCTCAAATCATTCAGTATGAGCACCCTAAACAAACTGTTTTACAAGAATTTAGCCAAGCTTGTTCTTTAATTGAGCAAGAAAGTAGACGTGTTTTGGCGAAGTATTCATTTTATAGAGAAGATGTGACGAAGCAAGTTCGTTTCTTAAGTGGTGGAGAAAAAATTCGTTTAGAATTAGCGAAATTAATGCATAAGAAAGTAAATTTTCTACTTCTAGATGAACCGACTAATCATTTGGATATTGAAACCAGGGAAGAGATTGAGGAAATGTTAACAGAGTTTAAAGGAACGCTGCTAGTTGTTTCTCATGACCGATTTTTTTTAGAAAAAATGTTTGATAGCTTTTTAATTGTTGAACAACATCACATTATGAAAAGAACAGGGAACTATTTAGAGATAGTTAAATAAAATGTAGAGTTCGGAGTAGAATTAACGTAGTTATTTCCGAAGGAGTTGATTTTGCTCCTACCGTTTATTTGATTTTCAGGTTGCTGGGTCAGAGATATAACTCTAAAAGCTATATCTCTGACCTTTGAAACCTGAATAATCGGCGAGAAAAAGCAGCTACTACGCTCTGTTTCGATCATATCAAATTTTAAGCGCTAAAGCACTAAGCGTTGAAGGTTTCGAAAAAAAAGCTGAAATGAATAAAAATTTGAAAAATAATTTTCGTGAATGCCTTCTTATTTTTCGGAGCTAGGCACTGTTGTCTCATTCTCAGTAACGCTATTTTTTGTTGAAAGAGAGGGATGATATAAGTAAGTAAATCATTTTCTTTGCCATAAAATTAAAAAAAAGCATAGGAAAAAGACTTGCCTTAAGAAAAACTTAATATTTTGGATGCACGCTGAAAATACTTTATTACGGTGGATTTTTTTATATAAAGAGTAAAAAAAATTACTTAGAACTATAAAATAAATATATAAATAATAAAAAACTAATGTTATTAAATTGAAATTGATCGGGAATTACAATACAATAAAATACAGAGATAGATAAATTGTTTTTTGCATTTGATAAAAAAGTAGGGGAGGCCTGTCATGAAAAAAAATATTCGTTTGCTTTTTCTCTGTGTGATCATCGTGATGATTTTTCCAAATGATTGGTCGTATGCCTTGGAAATAAAGCAATTGGAAGAAGATACTACGGAATCTATTAGTTCATCAGAACAAGAAACCATACTAGAATCAACAGAGACGACCGATGCTGAATTATCTGATTCATCAACAGCTACTAGCGAAGAACAAGAGAGCGAAGAAAGTGAAAAAACAACAGAAAATATTGATAAAATTGAATTGAATGAACAAGATAAAGTAGAAATAAATAATAAAAATATATTAAAAATAGATGATAGACAAGATGCAGAAGGTTTTTGGTTAGTGGACTCTGCAGAAACATTGATGGAGTATTTAAAAGATAACGAAAAGCTCAAATTTCGTTTAACAAATAATATAAATTTAGGTTCAGCAGGATATAAACTTAAAAACAATGTGATCATTGACGGTGGGGGTCATATTATTACATACAATAAAGCAGGCGTTGCAGCTAGCGGTTTTTATGTGAATGAAACAAATGCAGTTATTGAGATTCGCAATACACAATTTGGAAATAGTGATGGGTCTGGTGCAGATGGATTTTACGGTGTAGTGACGGGAATAACAGCTGCGAACATGACATTTATTTTCGATAACGTCGATTACTATTCAACAAATGGACAAATGATTTATAACATAGACGGATCCGTCATCATGAGAGGTCAAAATACGATCGATCAAAGAGGGACAAATACATATTCCCAAGAATGGGCAGAAATCAATTATGTTGAGATTCAAAGCGGTCAAACTTCAATTAAACATTCCGGAACAACCGATGCTTTTATCTGGTCGGCTGGTATTGCAGCAGGTAATCCCCATGCAAGAACATCACAAATCGTAGTAAGAGAAAATGCTAGATTAGATGTTCAGACGAATGGGAATGTGATGTATGGCACATTTGCGCCAAGTTATATTGTAGAAAAAAACGGTATTTTCAATTTGGACAAAGTGACGCTTGCTACAACTAGCACAAAAAATCGTTTTTTTGGTAATAATCTTACTCAACCTGTGAACTTTGATTTTCAAGAGCAGTCTCAAGTGAATTTTACATTGCCTTTGCCAATCAATTTAAACACAGCTAAAGGTGGTATGAATATTGGAGAGCACGCAGATGTTTCGATTGATGTTGCAAGCGGCACAGCATTTTCCACAGCAACCAGCAGTTCCTTTGCTGTTAATATGACTAAGTCGAAAAAAGTCTCATTTTCTAGTAACAGTCTTGGAACTTTGGGGTTAAATGGTGGAACTGGTGTGAAAAATTTAGCTTTTTCAAGCAACTATTTACAGAAAATAGAAACGTTTTCCAATAAAACAAATACTACGCCAACAAGAGAAATTTTTAAAGAAGCCTCGGAGTTAAGCGTTCAAGGAACCAACTTTACGAATGTGGTAGATTCGATAAATCCTTTTTCTGCTCAAGAGATCCAGGCGTTGAAAAATTCTCAAAAAATTGTGTTTAGTGAGTTTATTGATATTCCTGATCAGTTAACATTAATTGCTGCAGCAAATAATGACATGTCTGTTTCCCTCTATGGCTCATCGGTCAATAATGGAAGTTCTGCTTTGGAAGTGAAATTTTTCTTGTTTACTGATAAACAAGATATAAATGATTTAAGAAAAGCAAAACACATTGTTACATTAGATTCCTTTGAAGAGCAAGAAAATACAAGCCTTAATTCATATTACCATGTAACTGTGGATGGCTTGAATCCCAACACTAATTATTGGGCTCAAATGGTTGTCATCAATCAAGCAGGAGAGAGCGAATTTTCTGATGTATCACTCTTTGCTACAAAACCTCAGTTGGAAAAAATGAAAGCCAATGTCACAACAACTTCAGCAATCGTAAGCGGTGAGTTGGCAAGTGATACAGGGAAATGGACAGACTATACGAATGGCGAAGATTTGGGAATTCCTGATCAATCATCCTATTATGGCGGAATCTACCAACAAGTAAAGGTAGAGTATAGTAAAAATAAAGCCTTCCCAGCGAATGAAACAAAATCACAAATTGCTGATCTTTCAGGAGAGAAAAACCAATATTTTACAACGAAATTAACAGGACTTGAAGGTGACGTAACTTATTATGTTCGAGTGAAGGTTATGGGTGTTTCAGGAGGGGAAGTCACTTTAGCAATGACGCCATTAACAGAATTTCAAACGGTGACAGAAATTATCAAAGTAGAAGTGCCTATTGAAATGGCTTTCCAAACAAAGAACAAAGATATTGGTACTACAAAAGAAGGTGAAATCACTTCTACAGAGTATCAAGTGATTAACAAGGGAAATACACCGACAAAAATCTCAATTAACAATTTGACAAATGAGAATGTAGATGCGAGTCAGCTTTTATTATTAGATACACTTGCAGGAAAACAAAACCATGACGAACTAGCATTGCAGATGCTGGTAGATAACGATCAAGCGAATCCGTTGTTTTTAACAAATGACTTATCTAATAATCCTTTGTCGCTTGGTGTTTTGAAAGCAGACGAAAAAAAGCATCTAAGATTAAATGGAAAGTATTTTAATCCAAACGCAGCAGCAAAATTTCCAACCTATAAAATGACATTTAAAGTTGAAAGAAATGAAGAATGAGAGGGACTGAATGGAAAAAAACGATCAAGTAAATGAAGACAAGAAGAAAAAGAAACGTTTACTACTTTTATTATTATTACTAGTATTTGCAGCAGTTGCAGGCAGTTTGTATTATTATTATTCAACAAAAACAGAACCTGTTCAAGTTGTTTCAGGAGATTATTTGCCAGAGACAAAAGGTGCAAAAAAAATGAGTGATAAAGAAATCAAAGCTACCGAGCAAAAAGCTGTAGATCAAAGTAAATTCAATATGGTGATCAAATCAGAAGCGGTGTTTGAAACGGCTGATAGTGAAGGCAGTTTATATATTCAAAACCCAATCGAAAACGGCTATCCGATTAATGTGGTTATTCGTTTGGATAGTAATAATGAAGAAGTATATTCTTCTGGTGCGATTCAGCCAGGATATGAAATAAATGGAGCAATGTTGGAGAAAAAAATCGCTAAAGGCGATCATGCGGCAACAGCTACATTTGATATTTATGATTCGAAAACAAACAAAAAACGTGGACAAGTACAAGCGGGAATTACTATTCGAATCAACAATTGACATAGTTATTTAACAGGTTTTCTGTTAAAAATAAATCATTTCACACATAGAAGGGGACAAATATGAAAAAAACAAATTTTTTAATTGCTACGATGATGCTAGGATTAAGTATTTCAGGAGTTGCACAGAATGTATCTGCACAAACGATTGATGGAGAAAACAGTGCAGATGTGATTATCAATGGAACGATTGGTAAATTAGATAATACAGATCCAGATGCAACGATTCCAGAAGGATCAGATGAATGGATCAATGTAACTGTAGATACAGCTACAGCCTTCCATACAACAACTGCTAGCGCGCATAAAAACATTGAATCTGCTGATTACAGTATCGTGAATAATTCAGGACGCGGTGTTGCTGTAACGTTGAATAAAATGGATGGAACACCCAAATATGTTGATACACTAACAATCAAAGCAAAAGGAAATGGCTTAGTAGCTACTCCTGCTGCAACAAATTTAATAGAAAACAATGGGATCGTTGATTTGACAAGCTCACCTGTTTGGATGAGATTAGCAAATAAAGATGGTCGTTTGAATATTGATACAGATGCTGCTTCAGCGTATGCAAACGAAGCAAAATTCAATTATACGGGAAAAACTGTTGCAAGCTTGCCAGCGGATGTTAATGAAACAGCTGCAGCAGAAAATTATACATTGACATTAAAGTTCACATCAATTCAAAAAGACGGTACAACAATTGGTGTAACACCATAGTTTGATAAAAGGCTGTGATAAACAATGAAACGATTTAGTTGTTGGGTTGTCACATTGATTTTATTGGTAGGTTATACTAGTTTTTATCTGCAGACTTTTGATCAAGTTCAGGCCATTGAAATCGAAATACAAGGTCAAATTGGCGGAGAAAATTCGACTACACAATCTTTAAAAGAGTCAGAACAGAAAAATGATATAAAATTAGCTCAACCAAAACAAACACACATAGAACTTAATAAATTTCCAAATACCGGAAGTCTCATTGAAAAACTTTCCTTGTATGGAGGAGTGTTATTACTGATATATTTGATCCTTAACCGGTGGAAAGCACATAAGAAAAAATAGTTACTAGAAAGAGGAAGATGAGGCAAAAGTTTTTTCACTTTTACCTCACTTCTTTTTTTGCGGGTAAAGATGATTTCACATAGATATCTTCTTAAAAAGTATTGACAGCGTTTTCTTCGGGTGGTATATTTGGCATAGTTAATGGAATTGTTACTGATTTTTCAGGCATAACCATAATATAGCAAAGATGACAAAAGGCTTTTTGTCGTGCTTGCTATATTATGGTTTTTTGTTATGTTATTTAGTTTTATCAGCTAGCCGCTCGAAAGAAAGATAAAAAATAGTAGTAAAGAACTCATATTTCTTTTTTTATTTTTCATTCGAGGTTTATCGAGCTCATTATGCTTTTATATTTAGGAGGTGAATCGATGTTTGTAAAAAAGCGAATCAATAATAATGTTATTTTGGCTATTGATGGAGAGATGGAGGTGATTGTTGTTGGTAAAGGGTTGGGTTTTCAGGCGTACCCTAATGATTTAGTTGATTTAGAGTTCGTTCAACAAATCTACTTGCCTACAGAAAAAATGAGTGTGAAGCAGATGGCTGTTTTATTGAATGAGGCAAGTTTTGAAGAGATAGTACTAATAGAAAAAATAGTAAAGTTAGGCGAAGAAGAGTTAGGTAAAAAGATAAATCCAGTTATTCTGTTTAGTCTGTTAGATCATCTATTGTTTGCTTTTAAACGATACGAAGAAAAACTGAATATTCGTAGTCCAATCGAATGGGAAATCAAACAATTTTATCCAAAAGAAGTCGCCATCGGTCATAAAGCGATTGCATTGATTGAAGAAGTGAAAAAAATTCATTTAGAAGAGGCGGAAGCTGTGTTTATTGCTATGCATTTTGTGAATTATCAATTCGATCAGGAAGCAATGGAGACAACAATGGACTATTTGGAAGCTATGAGCGATATTACTCAATTAGTTCGTTACTATTTTCAAGTGGAATTAGACGAAAATTCAATCAATTACCAGCGTTTTGTGAATCATTTACGGTATTATTTGATGCGTATAAATGCTCAAGAGACAACAAAATCTTTAGATAATGAGGAAATTGTTTTGACGGTTAAAAAGAACTATCCAAAAGAATTTAAATGTAGTCTAAGAATTAGTCAGTATCTAGAAGAACGCTATAATAAAAAAGCTACATTTGATGAACAACTCTATGTAACGCTCCATTTAGCTCGGTTATTACATTCATAAATAAAAAGTTAGGCTATTAAATATAGAAAAGAGGGGAAATATGTACAACTTAGCAAAAGAAATTATTTTACTAGTCGGCGGAGATGAAAATATTAGCAGTTTAACGCATTGTGTCACAAGGTTACGGTTCAATCTGAAAAATGAATCAAAAGCTCAGACAAAAGCTCTAGAAGAGTTGGATGGAATAATGGGCGTTCAGCGACAAGGAGGGCAATATCAAGTAATCATTGGCGGGAAAGTTAGCAAAGTCTATGCAGAGATCATCAAAATGATTCCTCGTTTAGATAATAATAGTATGGAAGGGGTTGGCGGGGAGAAAGATTCCCTGATTAATCGTTTAATTAATGCATTATCTTCTATTTTAGTTCCCAGTTTAGCCCCCATCATTGGCGGTGGGATGCTAAAAGGATTCTTGTTTATGTTAACAAGTTTGGGTTGGGCTGATCCTGAGAGTGGTACAATGTTTGTCTTAAATATGACGGGCGATGGGATGTTTTATTTTTTCCCATTTTTACTAGCAGTAAGCAGTGCTCGTAGATTTAAAACGAATGAATACATGGCATTAAGTTTAGCAGGAGTGTTAATGTATCCCACGTTAATTAATGCAGCAATTGCTGGAGAATTAACAAATGTTCAATTTTTAAGCTTCTTACCTGTTCCAATTGTTAATTATAGTAGTTCGATATTACCGATTATTTTAGCGGTCTGGTTATTGAGCCATGTATATCGTTTTTTTGAGAAAGTAATGCCTAGTCTAGTTACTGTTATATTTACGCCATTACTGACATTGCTTCTTATGGTACCAATGATGTTAGTTGTTTTAGCACCGATTGGTTTTTATGTAGGTGAATATATTGCTCAAGGAATTGAAGCGTTAATCAATTTCTCACCATTATTATCAGGATTTGTTATTGGTGCCAGCCGTCCATTGTTAGTATTGATGGGAATGCATCATGCGATTCGTCCGATTACTCAGCAACAGATCGCAACTTACGGGTATTCTACAATGGGACCAATGAATTTTATGAGTACTATGGCTCAAGCGACGGCTGCATTCGCTGTATATTTTTTGATTTCAAATAAGAAGATGAAACAAGTTGCTTTATCTTCGACTGTTTCTGGTTATTTAGGCATTACAGAGCCCGCGTTATATGGTGTTTTAGTCAAATATAAAGCTGCTTTTGTTGGGGCTTCATTAGGCGGAGGCATTGGTGGAGCTGTGGGAGCAATCTTGGGAGCAAAATCAATGGCACCTGTGATGCCAAGTGTTCTTTCGATTCCAGTATTTTTGAATGATGGAGCTGCAGGCTTTGTGATTGGCTTGATCGTAACCGTGATGTCAACATTTATTCTTACTTTTTTACTAGCGAAAAGTGTTCTTTCAATTGATGATACAACTGAAAAAGCGGTTAGTTCGGAAAATGATTTAGTTAGCCATGATGATGATGTAGTAACGATAGGTGCACCTGTTTACGGTACCGTATATCCGATCGGTGATGTTTCGGATCAAACGTTTTCAAAGGAAATAGTGGGTAAAGGGATTGCGATCATGCCTATGGGAGATACGATTGTCTCTCCGGTTGAAGGAACTGTGACAATTGCATTTAAAACGAAGCATGCGATTGGTTTAAAATCAAAAGAGGGAGTAGAAATTTTGATTCATGTAGGATTGGATACGGTAAAGCTAGCTGGTCAGTATTTTGAACTGCTGTGTGAACAAGATCAACAAGTTCAAAAGGGAACGCCATTGATTAAATTTGACTGTGAAAAAATCAGCGAATTAGGGTACGATATAAGTGTAATCGTTATCATTACTAATTCTGATGACTACTTATCGGTTTTAGCGATCAATGATCAAAAAGAGGTAAAAAAAGGGGAAGGAATCATTACGATTATTCCTGAACAATCCTATGATAGAGATACGATTGATTTGCTTGCAGAATGAATTTTATTAGAATAGAAAAGTTTTTTTATAAATAAGGAGGAAATAAAATGAAAGTTATTATAGTAAAAGATTATGATGAATTAAGCAAAGTTTCGGCACAAATGTTGATTGGTGAAATGTTTCAACGTCATGAACGTGTGAATTTAGCGATAACAGCTGGGACAACACCGATCGGAATGTATGAAAAATTGATTCCAGAAGTAAAAGGGAAACAGTATTTTGATAACGTTCATTACTATAATTTTGATGAGATTCCTTATAAATCAGGCACTCGTGAAGGTGTGACAATTAGTGATTTAAGAGAAATGTATTTTACACCGACAGCCATTCCAGAAGAACGTATTCATATTTTAGATGAAACAAATTATAAAGAACAAGATAAACGAATTACTGAAGCAGGTGGTTTAGATGTGATTTTATTAGGCATTGGTGCGGATGGTCATTATTGTGGAAACTTACCTGGCACAACAAACTTTGATGATTTTACAACAAAAGTTCGTTGTGATGAAGTGATGAAAGAACGGATCGCTCCGCATTTTGAAGATCGTGCTGAAACACCCGATTTTTATGTTACAATGGGACCTAGGAGCGTGATGAGCGCAAGACACTTGATTCTTTTTGCTAGTGGAGAAAAGAAGGCGAAAGTAATGAAAGCGTTTGTTGAAGGCGCAATCACTGCGGAGATTCCTGCTTCTATTTTGAAAATGCATCCGCATTTAACTGTTATTATTGATGAAGCAGCCGCGAAATTATTAGACAAGGAGAAATGATAGATGAGTAACTCAGTATTCCCAGAAAATTTTTTATGGGGTGGGGCAACTGCCGCTAATCAATATGAAGGAGGCTATCTTTCAGGAGGCAAAGGATTAAGCACACTAGATGCAATCACAGGAGGCAGTCATACAGTTCCTAGAATGATTACGTATAAAACAAAAGATGGGAAAGTTGAAACTTGTGGTAGAGGAGATGCGTTACCAGAAGGGGCAGTTGGTTATGTTGATCCAGATAAGTATTACCCAAGTCACGTAGCAACAGATTTTTATCATCATTATAAAGAAGATATTGCTTTATTTGCTGAAATGGGCTTTAAGTGTTTCAGACTTTCGATCGCTTGGTCAAGAATTTGTCCAAAAGGAACAATGGAGATTAATGAAGAAGGTTTAGACTTTTATGACAAGGTATTTGATGAGCTTTTAAGTTACGGAATTGAACCTGTTGTGACGATTAATCATTTTGACATTCCAATGTACTTAGCGGATGAATTAGATGGTTGGTCGAATCGTAAAGTTATTGATTACTTCTTGTTCTTTTGTGAAACGCTATTTAAACGGTATAAAAACAAAGTAAAATACTGGATGACATTCAATGAAATAAATTTCTTGCGTAGTTGGACTCAAATCGGCATTCATCGCAATGATAAACAAGCTAAATATCAAGCTGTTCATCATTTATTTGTAGCTAGTGCTAAAGCAGTGAAATTAGGGCATGAGATCAATCCAGAATTTACTATTGGTATGATGGTCGCTTATATCCCAAGTTATCCTATGAGTTGTAAACCAGAAGATGTGATGGCGGCAGTTCAATTTAATCGTGAGCAAGAATTTTATATGGATGTTCAAGTTAAAGGCTATTATCCAGCCCATAAACTAAAAGAATATGAGCGCGAAAATATCTTTATCGAAAAAGAAGCAGGAGATGATGAGATTCTTAAAGAAGGAACTGTTGATTATATTGGTTTTAGCTACTATATGTCGACCGTTTCGGCCTCTAATCCAGATGAAGTCAAATATGTTGGAGGCAATCAAATGCCTGCAGTGAAAAATCCTTATTTAGAAGAATCAGACTGGGGCTGGGCGGTTGATCCATTAGGTTTAAGAATTTCTTTATGCAAGCTATATGATCGCTATAATATTCCCTTATTTGTTGTGGAAAATGGTTTTGGCGCAGTGGATAAGGTTGAAGCAGATGGATCGATTCAAGATGATTATCGGATTGATTACTTCAGTAAGCATATTGCTGCGATGAAAGATGCAATTGAGTTAGACGGCGTAGAGCTTATTGGATACACACCGTGGGGCTGTATTGATTTGGTTAGTGCTGGAACTGGTGAAATGAAAAAACGGTACGGATTTATCTATGTTGATATGGATGATGAAGGAAATGGCACGTTGGAACGTTCCAGAAAGCAGTCTTTTTATTGGTATAAAAATATAATTGCAGCAAACGGTATGGAACAAAAGTAAAAAGAGTGAGCAACTGACATTCATTTGTGATAATTTGTATCTAAAGTTGTTTATTAAAAGTTGATTTTAGAAGAAAGGATACTTAATTTTCATCTAATCTATATAAAAAACTGTTGTTGGAAATGCCGATAGTGTATACTGCTAGTGAGGCACACAAAAGCTTCAGGAGGAATAGAGAGTAGATGAAAAGAGTATCGATCAAGGAATTAAAAGAATTAATCGAGTTAACTGTTAATGAGCCAGTTTCGATCATTGATGTGAGAGAAGTGGAAGAGTTTGCACAAGGGCATATTGTAACGGCCAAAAATTATCCATTATCTACATTAACGGAAACGATGTCAGAGATAGATCGAGAGAAGCCCCATTATGTGATCTGTCAACATGGTGTTCGTTCTGAACATGCCTGTTCTTTTCTTGAGAATTATGGGTATAATGTTGTTTCAGTTTCAGAAGGAATGTCCGTTTGGGATGGGGAAGAAAAAAAGAATAGATAAAAAAGTAGGGTGCTAGTAAAAGATGAAGAAATTACGTTTATTTCTTCAAGATACCCATGTTTATAGTGTGTCACAAAACTGTTTTTTCGTTTTGTGGCACACTTTTTTTAAAAACTTATTTTTAGTAAGCATATCTGTTGAGTATTCACTTACTTTTTGTTAGTATTTAGATATAGATAAGACATAAACAACTATTGGAGGAAAAAAACATGACAACAAAATTATTAATTGCTTATTACAGTTCAACTGGTACAGGGACACAAATGGCAAAATGGGCAAAAGAAGCGGCAGAAGCAAATGGAGCAGAGGTTCGTTTAAGAAAAGTACACGAATTAGCGCCAAATGTGGCGATCGATTCTAATCCTGCTTGGCGTAAAAATGTGGAAGAAACAGCTGATATTCCAGAAGTTACAAGTGATGATTTACTTTGGGCAGATGCATATATCTTCTCTTCTCCATCACGTTTTGGTGTGATGGCTAGTCAATTAAAACAATTTTTTGACTTGCAAGGTGGTCTTTGGGCTCAAGGTAAATTAGCCAATAAATTTGTTACAGCGTTCTCTTCCGCTCAAAATCCTAATGGAGGACAAGAGCAAGTAATCCAAGGTATTTACACAGTAATGCAACACTGGGGTGCAATCATCGTACCAGCAGGATATGTAAACCCATCAACTTTTGCTGCTGGCGGTAATCCTTATGGAACAAGTGCATCTATTGACGGAGAAGGAAATATGTTGAAAGCTGAAGAAGTTAAAGCAGCGATTCAAGATCAAACGAAACGCTTGGTAGATGTGACAAGTAAATATTTAAATTAAGGATATTGCTTGTAAAAGCGATGAACTAAGAGAGAGAAACGGCTATTCACAAAAATTGTTTTTCAAGTTTTTGTGAATAGCCGTTTATTTGTTAGTTATGTGTATCTTTATTTCGTCACATCTTCTCCAAACCATTTTTTAGAGATTTCGGCGAGTTTGCCCGATTTTTTTAGTTGTTTAAATGCAGAATTAATTTTTTCTGCCAATTCAGCATCTGTTTTTCTCAAGCCAACCGCAAAAGCTTCACTCTCAAAGTCACCGCTAACGATTGAATAGTCGGCTAAATTATCTTCATGAGATAGGTAATAATTAGCATATACACGGTCAATTAATAATCCGTCGATTCGTCCTGATTTCAAATCCATAAATGCCTCATTAAACCCATCATATAAAATAGCTTTTTGATCTTTGACGTGATTTTTTAAAATTTCGGGTTGTTCTTCAAAGCTAGTATAGCCGGAAGAACCATTTTGAGCACCTAAAATTTTGCCATTCATATCAGCAAAATTACTGATTTTATTTTTTTTCAAAGAGACAATCACTTGTTCATTTTTCATGTATTCATCACTGAATAAGACTTTTTCTTCACGTTCAGAGCTTTTAGAGTAACCGTTCCAAATTAAATCAATCGTTTGGTTTTGTAACTCATTTTCTTTCATTGACCAATCAATCGGTTGAAAATCCACTTGGATATCATATAAAGAAAAAACAGCTCGAGCCAAATCAACATCAAATCCAATGATCTCACCTGCTTTGTTTTGAAAGCCCATCGGTACAAATGAGTCATCAAGACCGACAATCACTCGTTTTTCAGAAGCGATACGAGACCATTGATCTGTATCACTTTTTTTTCTGCCGCAACCTGCGATTGAAAGGAAAATAAATAGAGTGGTAAACGTTAGTATTAGGTAGTTTTTTTTCTTCATAAAGGAATCCTTTCTACTGAACAGGTGTTACTTTCAGTATGTTATCAGCAATATTTTCAGCAAAATTCATGTCATGGGTGACAACGATTTGTGTCATCCCTTGCGCCTTGAGTGTTAAAATGACTTCTTCAACTTGTTGACGAAGTTCAGGATCAAGGGCACTCGTAGGTTCATCGTACCCTAAAATTTTGGGTTTCATTGCAAGAGCTCTAGCTAGAGCCACTCGTTGTTTTTGACCACCAGATAATTGGTAGGGATACAGATATTCCTTACCGCCAAGACCAAATTTCGTCAGCAAATCAATCGCTTCTGCTTCACTTTCTGTTTTAGTTTGTTTCAAGGCAAGAATCGGTGCTAATGTTACATTGTCTAATACAGATAAATGAGGAAATAATTGAAAATCCTGAAAAACAATTCCGACCACTTGATCGGCATTGTCCATTTCAACAGGATTGAAAGAGACACCATCCATCGTTAATTCACCAGAATCAATTGTTTCTAAACCAGCCAAACAACGTAATAAAGTCGTTTTCCCACCACCAGAAGGTCCAACGATTGTTAAAATTTCCCCATCTTTTATCTCTAAATTCAATTGATCAATAATTCGTCGACCATCAAAACTTTTCATTAACTCTTTAATAACTAACATGACTATTCCTCCTAAATTTAAAAGCGTAGCGAGCTCATTCTGGCACGATAGAAAAATAGGAAAATATGGGAGAGGGGTTTCATGCCTCGTACATATTTTATCTTTTTTCCGAGAGCCAAGCTCGTGAAGCTAGATAATAGAAAAGCGTAGCGAGCTCATTCTGGCACGATAGAAAAATAGGAAAATATGGGAGAGGAGTTTCATGCCTCGTACATATTTTATCTTTTTTCCGAGAGCCAAGCTCGTGAAGCTATGTAACGTAATAGCTAAACGGGTTTGTTCAGCTTCATTAGGTGTATAACAGATTCTATTTGTAATATTGATAGTGTTTTTCTAATTTCTTTGAAGCTAAAGTTAAAATGGCTGTTAGTAGTAGATAGATTATTCCAACTAAAACGAGCGGAAGTAAACTAACATCTCGGCTCATGGCGATTTTTCCTGCACGTAATAAATCACCGAGGCCAAGCACGTAGATCAATGAAGTGTCTTTGACTAAGTTGATTACTTCATTTCCGATTGAAGGTAAAACGATTTTAACCACTTGGGGTAAAATGATTCTTGTGACAGTTTGAAATTTAGTCAGGCGTAATACTTTGGCTGCTTCATATTGACCTTCCGGAATTGACTGAATCCCGCCGCGAAAGATTTCGGCAAAATAAGCAGCATAGTTCAAAATAAAGGCAAATAATGCTGCGTCGTAACGCTCAAAAACAATTCCAACCAATGGCAATCCATAAAAGACAAAGATAAGTTGCAATAATAATGGGGTTCCTCGCATAAGCCAAATATAGATGTTGATTAAAAAAGTTAATGGTTTGAACTGTGTTTGTAAAGCAAAAGCAACTAAGATCCCCAAAGGAATCGAGCCTAGTAGGGTAAAAATAAAAACTTTGAATGTCATGATAGCCCCGTCTAATAATGCGGGTAAAATTTCTAAAATATAGTCCATATTGTTTCCTCCAATTTGTTTTTGATGTAGCTATTTTACTTTTTAAACAGATTTAATTGTTTAAAAGAAAAAAGCCCTCTTGGCGTATTGCCAAGAGGACGAAAAAATCGTGGTTCCACCTCAATTTGTTAGTGCCTCACAGCACTAACCTCATAAAATCCTTACTATGCTAAAGATTTTTTCTGATAACGGAGAATACCGCATCTTCTTACTGCATTCAGAAGATGACGAAAACAGATGTGTTCATCACAGGTTTCCAGCTTTTTCTCTCAGCGAATAAAAAAGTCTCTGTCAGGAAATGAACTGTAATTACTTGTTCTGTTTATGTGTTTTTTCTTTATTTTATTGACTAAACAGTACGTATGGATAAGCAGAGAAATAATGAGCAATAAAAAAGTCCTTTGGCTATTAGCCAAAGGACGTAAAATCGTGGTTCCACCTTTATTTATTATCATTTCACAATGATAACCTCAAGAAGTCATAGACTCCTAATGCTGTAACGGGCACTCCCGAACTTTCCTACATGTAAATTCAAAAAGTCAACTCCCAGATGTGGTTCGCTTTATCTTTATGTCTTTTTTCACCAACCAAAGACTCTCTTAAATAAAAGAATAAAGGTACTCTTCTGTTCTTTGTTTTTTTATTAGCATAACTTTACCATCAGAATTTTCTTCTGTCAATAGAATGGGATTAGAAAATTTAAAATAAAAAAAGATTTTAAGCATAAAAGTTACAGAATAGAGAAATTTAGGTTAAACTGGAACTAGTAGTTTCCTATCAAAAAGTAAGTGGATAGTGATAGCCAAAAACTATCGCACCAACTTTATTTGTACTACCTTTTCACATTTAAATCTGATAAACTAAGTACAATTATTATCAGAAAAAGGAGTGATAGGTATGAAGCGACCAATTATTGGGATTGCAGCGAATGAGATTGCTGATGCAGGTCAACGATTGTATCATTTACCAATCAGTTATACGCCTGCTGGCTATGTCAAAGCTGTTCAAAAGGCTGGTGGCTTGCCAATGCTATTACCAATTGGCATACCTATTACTGCGAAAGAATATGTGAAACAAATCGATAAATTGATTTTAGCCGGTGGACAAAATGTTGCACCTGATTTGTACGGTGAAGAACCTTTAGTTAAAGAAGCTGCTTTAGCAAACGAGCGTGATCAGTTTGAATTGGCGTTGATTTACGAGGCTTTTTTACAGGAAAAGCCAATTTTCGCCGTATGCAGAGGCATGCAGCTAGCAAATGTTGCTTTAGGTGGTAGCTTGTATCAGGAAATTAGTCATCTGGGTGGTAAGAAAGTTTCTCATATGCAAGTGCCAATTTCTAGAGAGATTCCTACCCATAGAATTCAAACAAAAGATGGCAGTATATTACGTGGTATTTATGGGGAAGAAGCAAGTGTCAATTCTTTTCATTTTCAAGCGGTCAAAAAATTAGCACCTTATTTGAGCGCAACGGCATTCAGTGAAGACGGCATTATTGAAGGGATCGAAAGTAACCAAGAAAAGCTGACTTTTCTTGGTGTGCAGTGGCATCCTGATTTTGCTTATACTCATTTAAAGCAGGAGATGGATATTTTTCGTTATGTTGTAAAAGAATTATAAAGAGGAGGATTTGAAAAATGAAGAAACAGCTTAGTGTGTTTATTTTGGCAGCAAGTTTGCTTTTAGCAGCCTGCAATGGGGGAAACAGTGCAACGGATTCATCAGGGAAAAAAGAATCGAGTAAAAATGATGCTCAGGAACAAGTAATCAAAGTGGCTTCTGGTGGTGAATTGTCAACATTGGATAGTGCTCATTACACAGATGTATACAGCTCTGATATGATCGGGCAAGTAGTAGAAGGTCTTTATCGAATGAATAAAAAACAAGATCCAGAATTAGCAATCGCTCAAAGTGAACCGACTGTCAGTGAAGATGGTTTAGTTTATACGTTCAAATTAAAAGAGACAAAATGGACGAATGGTGATCCTGTTGTAGCAGGCGACTTTGTTTCAGCATTTAAAAACGTAGTTGATCCTGCTTTTGGTTCAAGTAGTAGTAACCAAATGGATATTTTTAAAAATGGACGTAAAATTCGTGAAGGTCAAGCAAGTTTAGATGAGCTTGGTGTGAAAGCGATTGATGACAAAACCCTGGAATTAACGTTGGAATATCCTATTCCTTATTTAGCGCAAGTTTTAGTTGGAACACCGTTTATGCCGAAAAATGAAAAATTTGTCAAAGAAAAAGGCGATGCATATGGTACATCAGCTGATAATTTTGTTGGAAATGGTCCATTTGTGATCTCTGGTTGGGATGGCAATACAGAAACGTGGACGCTAACAAAAAACAAAGGATATTGGGATCAAAAAAATGTCAAATTAGACAAAATCAATGTTCAAGTCGTAAAAGAAATTGGGACAGGAACGAACCTTTTTGATGCTGGTGATCTTGATTATACTGTATTGGCCGATACGTATGCTTTACAATATAAGGACTCTCCCCAAGCCCATTTCGTTCCTAAAGCGATGGTTGGTTATTTGAGTCCCAACCATAAACGTGAAGTAACTGGAAATATCAATGTTCGTAAAGCCATACTGCAAGGAATTGATAAAGAGACATTTGCTAAGGATATTTTAGGTGATGGTTCAACGGCTATTAATGGTTTTGTGCCAAAGGATTTTGCTAAAAATCCTGAAAGTGGCGAAGATTTTAGAAAAGAAAGTGGTAACTTACTTCCATATGACTTAAAAGCTGCTCAAAAAAGCTGGGAAACAGCTAAGAAAGAACTAGGAAAAGAAGAAATTGAATTAGAGCTACTTTCGGCTGATTCTGCTCTTGCGAAAAAAACGATTGAATATGTTCAAGGTCAATTACAACAGAATTTACCGGGGTTAAAAATCACCTTAAAATCTGTACCATTACAAAATCGTTTAGATCTTCAAACAGCCGGAAACTTTGATTTAGTTTTTGGAACATGGACTCCTGATTACGCAGATCCAATCAATTTCTTAGAGTTTTATGACTCAAAAAGTGGGTTGAATACAGCGGGATACAATAATCCAGACTATGATAAAGGATTGAACGAAGCAAGAATTACATTAGCTAACGATCCTGAAAAACGTTGGAAAGAATTACTTTCGTTAGAAAATACATTAGTTGAAAAAGACGCGGCTGTGCTGCCGCTGTACCAAGGAGCAATTGGTTACTTGAAAGCAGACCAGTTGAAAGATTTACAAGTATTTCCATTTGGAAGAACAGTCTCTTATCGCTTAGCGCATGTAGAGTAATTTGTTTAATTGCATTTAAAGCCTAAAATAAAACGAAAAATTCGTTTTGTTTTAGGCTTTTTTTGTATGAAAATCGAATATAGTGCTATTAATTACTAAAAAAGTAGATAAATTATTTAAATTGAGGACAAAGTCTTATGCGTATCTTTTGTAATTGTTCAACAATGCGTTTACCATTGATTACAGAAACAGGAAAAAACTTTTGCAAAAGTTAAAACAACGTTGGAGGGGAAATCTATGCGAGTGATCAAAGCTCTTATTGCTTTAGTTTTGGTAGCAGGAATCTTGGGTATCGTTGGTTTATATTCTCAAATGGAAGACTTAGGCGTTGTTACCTCCTTTTTCCATGGATTGTGGCGCCAATTTGATTTCTTCGTTTATTTTTATCCAGGAGTTCTTCTTGTAGTGCTGTTTTTATTATTGTTAGCTTTTATTGTGATTCTATTCAAACCAATCTCCCAAAAAATAATACACATAAAAAAAGAAGTCGGGCAAATTAATTTACCGCTAACTACATTGGAGGCTATTGCTAAATCTTCATTACAAGGGATTGTGAATAAAGAGGATATTCAAGTAAAAGTCAGGTTAACGAAAAAACAATTAGCAAATGTAGAAGTAAGGGTGACTGACGAAAAGCAACAATTTTTAAGTTGTGGCCATCAAATTCAAGAACAAATTACCTACTCATTACAACAAATGGCGATGGTTAAAACAAATAAAATCAACATCGTTTTCAAAAAGAAAAAGTCAGATACACCTATTCTTTCAAGTACGAAAAGAGAGTCACGTGTGATTTAAAGGAGGAACTAAAATGAAAAAATTCATGATGTTGGCTCCTTACAAAAATCAATGGTTCTTTACCAGTCTATTCTTTTTCGTCGCTATTTTGTTTATGACGATTGGTTTTTGGAAGACCATGTTAATCCTTTTTATGACTGGAATCGGCTTTTTTATTGGCACAATGAAAGATGAAAAACGCTCTATCTCTTCAATTTTAGCTTCTTTACAAGCTTTTTTTGAAAGATAAAATAAATTGAATCAAAATTAGAAAGGTTGAGAGAAAATGGACAACAAAGCAAATGGAAACACAACTGAAGGAACAAATGAAAATGGCATCAAAACAAAATTAACATTTGACGATCAAGTCGTGAAAAAAATTGCTGGTATCGCCGTTTCAGAAATCCCTGGTATTTTAGGATTGAGCGGAAATGCCCTTACCAACTTGACCGATCGTTTCACCAATGGGAATAATCCAACAAAAGGAATTAGTGCAGAAGTGGGCACAAAACAAGTGGCAATCGATTTAGATGTTATCGGAGAATATGGCAAAAATATTGCTCAAGTCTTTGATGAAGCGACAAAAAAAGTATCTGATCAAGTCAAAAATATGACCGGTTTAGATGTCATCGAATTTAATATGAATGTAGATGATGTTATGTCAAAAGAGCAGTACGAAGAAAAATTTGAAAACAAGAAAAAAGACGAGAATCAAAATGATAAAGTACAAGAAAACAATACACGTACCTTACAATAATTAGTAACCAGCATTTATTTAGAGGAGGAAGATCAGTATGTTAAGCTTTATTTGGTCATTAATTGTCGGCGGTGTGCTAGGAGCAATTGCTGGAGCGATTTTAGGAAAAGATGTGCCAGGTGGTATTGTCGGTAATATTATTGTTGGTTTCATCGGTAGTTGGATCGGTACGATGCTTTTAGGCAACTTTGGTCCGATCATTGGTGGATTTCCAATTATTTCAGCGTTGATTGGAGCCATCATTTGTATTGCGATCTATTCGTTTATTGTTAAACGAATGGCTTAATTACAGATAAAGATAGCTAAAAATGACTATTTTTTGGTGATAGAGAGGCAGCTTTCATAGTGGACTCTCTATCACTTTTTTAGTATGAAAATTAATATAGAACTATTTGAGATTATAAGATAATGAATATTATGATTCATTATCTTATTTTGTGTAATAAAATGAAATAAAAGGATAAAAAAAGTGCTACTAGACAATTAAAATATGAATTATCATAGAGAAGGATGCTTAGTATAGATGATAGATAGCAAAAGCCATCATATTTGTAAAGAATTACTGTGGAAATGAACGAAGGGAGAGATTATTCTAGTGAAGTTAATCAAAAAAAAGTTATTTTTTTCAATAGTACTTATATTGTTCTCTTTTGTAATAGAGATAAATACTTCGATAGCAGAAAGTGCTAGTAGCTCACCAAGGTTTGAATTGGGGTGGATAGATAAACATCCTAAATGGTCTAACATACGTAAAACAACTATACCTAAGGAACATAATTTTTTTATGAAACATACGAATGATACGAAGGCAATTGATCTGACTGGCGGTGCTAAAATTAGTGGAGAGTACATTGATTTTTCAAAAATTACATCTACTGGAAGTGTCAGACTAACCAATGTTGGCTTTTATGGGGGAAAATCAATTGATGTAAAAGTGTCGGTGACTAGTGAAAGTTCTAAAGAGTTTCTTATAGGATTTAAAAAGAATACGTTCTTAAATATCATTTTTGATACGCCTAAAAATAGAGTGGCTCATGTTAAATATGAGTATTTTATCACTAATACAAATACACCGATAGCTATTGGACAATACACAAATTATACGAATATAGATGTGAATGTAAGCATATTTATTCCTAATTCGTCCTTGTCCAAAATTCTTTCCGTAACGCCAACATATACAACGTATGATAAATCAATTACAAATGGCTTATATGCTACAGGAAGCCAAGAATCATCTAGTAGAGATGATCCAGCTTATGGGTTTGTGGCATTGTTGAAACCAACAACATCTGTAACGATAGATTTAACGAAACCATCCAATTATCAGAGACATGTTGGTGTATATTATAATGGAGCTGCCGATACAGATATTGAGACAAGCGACTTAGACGGTATTGATACAAAATTAGATGCTGTCGAAGATAAAAATTCAATTGCTGAGGCGGAATATATGCAACTAGTTCCATATAAATATAACGCAAATTATTATTATAAAAATTTTAGTCTTACTATCCCTTTAGAAAACAACCATATGATGTATGATTCGTTGGAGATCAGGGATAGGGAGGGAAATGATGTCTCTAAAAAATTTGATATAAAAAAAACAGGGACGGAATTAAGTGTATCTGCACTAGGTGAAGAATTGAAAAAGTCCAGTTTTTATGATAATGCCTATATGTTTAAACTAAAATATAAAATTGACTTTTCAAAAGAAATTGCTCCTTCAAAATTAGATGCGTCTGGTTATTATCATTTGAGAACTAGTGCTAAAAGAAATTTAAATGGCGTAATAACCTCCGCAGAATCGAATGTAAGTGTCAATTTTAATAGTCAATTAACGGCTAAGCATACTTTAGACGGAAAACTGATTCCAGGTACTTCAAACTTTGTAGTAAACAAATTCCTTACGCAAAAGACAAAAATACCTACTAAATTAAAGGGATATCAACTAGTTTCTTATATACCTAATACAGGTGATTTAGATAACTATCTGATGGAAAAAACAACATCGGAAGTTACATTAAATTATCGTCGATTAGATATCCCAATACTATCGATAGCTGATACTGCTCTCACTGTAAATCTATCCGATAGCTTATTGCATCTTAAAGGGAATGTTAAATTAGATGGACTAGAATTTTATGGATATTCAATCTTTTTAGAATATAATAAAAACAAGCAAGAGATTGTTAGCGCTGAGACCAATAGTGAAGGAAAGGATTTTGACGTGACAGTAAAATTGACGGATATAAATGCAGGTAAGTTGGACGCTAAGGTATATGCTTTGGATGAATTTGGGCGTAAATCAACGGTTGTTAACTTATCTATTGATGTAGTCGGTTCGCTGAAATTTAATTCATTACCTGTAGATTCGGAGTTTGGTGTCATTAAAATTCCTTCAAAAAAAGAATGGTTGAAACCTAAGCAAATGCAAGCTTTTCAAGTCGGTGACTATAGAGGCGCTAATAAGCATTTTCAATTAAAGGTAATGTTTGTTGATCGATCCCAAAATAATCAGTTAAGTGACAGATTATTTTTTAAAAAAGATGCAGATTCTGAGATGGAGAGACTTGTGAATAATCAGGCTATTCCTGTTTATAAAGGCAGCACTCAAGCCGAAATTGACAAAAATGAATTTAATATAAATTTTGAAAATGATACAGGTTTATTTTTCGAAGCAACACCAGATATGAAAATAGGTTCTTTTCAAGGGGACTTGGTTTGGACGTTAGAGGATGTCCCTCACGAAAGCGATTAGCTTTGAAAAATGTGAAGGAGTGGCTTTTTCTCGCCGTTTATTCGAGTTTTAGAGTGTGAAACAGTTTCGTTTCACACTCTAAAACTTAATAAACGATAGCCAAAAGTCAGGTTCTTCGGCAATGTCGTAACCTGCTCTTTTTTTATTTTTTTAGAGTTGCATTATTATTTAACCCAACATTTCCGCTGGTAACAAAATCGTTTCTTTCGTTCCATCATCAAATGCGAAAACTTGGGAAGGATAGTCATCTGAGTATGGAATAGGTAAGTCAATAGCCATTTGCACATCGTTCATTTCTTGAGAGAAATGGACTGTCACGTTTCCACCATTATCAATTAAATCAAAATAAAGCATATTGGTTAACGGAATAACACCTTTTAAATCCAAGTCAATAATCAACCAGATACTGTCGATTAAAGCTCCTGGTAAACGTTCAACCACACCAACAGAAGCATAACGACTACGTTCACTATCAAAACTTTCAACCATATACTTGACCTCCTTTAGCTATCTACTAAAGATAGTATACCTCATTTTTTTTAAACTCGCTTCTGTCATGTTTCAAGAAAAATGCAACTATAATGCTTAAAAAATGGATAGGCTACATAAAAAAGTGATTGGAGAATGACTCTATAAGTCACACACCAATCACCTATAAAACGAATAGAGAAGGGAGAAAAAGTAACTCTTTTTCCCACAGTCTAATATTCAATATATCTAAACATATTATTCCGTTTTTTCACCAATCACTGTAGGTTCAGCAGCTTCGTCTGAACTTTCTTCAACGCCGGATTGGGCTTCAACAATTGCTGCGATTTGTTCTTCACTGTCCGTGATTATATCGTAATCTTTAGCTTTTGGTAGATCAGCAATCGTAATTGCATCACCAATCGCTAATTTAGTGATATCCACTTCAACACGTTCAGGTAATTTATCTGGAGTTGCTGAAACTAAAACATTATATAAGTTTTGGGCTAAAACACCACCGGCTTTCACCCCTTCGGATTCACCGACAAGCACGATTTCTGCTTCAACTTCTGTAGCTTCTTTCATATTTACGGCTAAAAACTCAACGTGTTTTATTTTATTTGTAAACGTATCTAATTGCGCTTTAGACATCAATGTGTTGATTTTTTTACCACCAATTGACATTGTAATAACAGCATTGACACCATTATCACGCAACACTTTTGTTAATTCTTTTTCATCAACTGAAACAGGAGTACTTTCCATTTCAAATCCATAAACGACAGCGGGAACTTGACCAGAGTGACGTAATTGGTTTCTTAGGGAACGTGGACGGACAGCTCTTTCTTTTACTTCTAATGATACTGACATAACCTAAATTCCTCCTTAAATTTAACGCTGAACAAGCTTATTTAATCTCGAATGAAAAATAGAGAAAATTAAGGGTGACGTTTTTTGTCACAATGAACGTTTATCTTTTTTCCAAGAGATCAGCTCGTGAAGCTAGACGATTTAAAGCGATATGGACTCGTTAAGTCTCGATTGTTCGAAAACTAACCCATAAAGCTAAATAAATCAAGTGAATTCATATTTGGTTATCTGCAAAATGTAACAATGTGGAAAAGGAATGACACTGACACGATAAACATGTAAAAGCTAAAACCTAGCTAAGATTTTCCTGTTCATAGATTGAAACGAACAAGGAGCTTCTACAAAACAGGCAGCAAAAACAAAAAATCCCGAATAATTGTGCACAATTATCCTAGGAAATTCCTTACTTCTCTCCCAGGTCATTACGCTGTTTTTGAGAAACCGTATTCACTTTCTATATTCACCATACCCCTAATAATTTGTTAAGTCAAGGAAAGTGAAAAAACGATTTGCTTTTCATTCGATTTCATTTATACTAAAATGTTACTTGAAATGGGGAAAAGAAATGCGTTTAGATAAACTATTAGAACAAGAAAAATTAGGTTCAAGAAGAAAAGTGAAAGCGTTGATTCGTAGCAAGCAAGTCTCCATTGACGGAGTAATCTGTATGGATGAAAGTCAAAATGTCGATGCTGCACTACAAGAAATTAGCGTTGGCAAGCAGAAAATTAAACAAAAGACTCATGTTTATTATATGTTAAATAAACCTCAAGGAGTGGTCACTGCTGTCAAAGATCGTGACCACCAAACGGTTATTGACTTGATTGAAAGACAAGATCAAAGACCTGGACTTTATCCAATCGGACGTCTAGATCGTGATACAGAAGGTTTGCTGTTGATTACGGATAATGGACAATTGGGTTACCAGCTATTGCAGCCGCATAAAAAAGTAGGGAAACGCTACGAAGTTTTTGTAAATGAACAATTAACAGCACTTGATTGTAAAGCCTTTGCTGAGGGAATCGTGTTTGCTGATGGGAAACAGTGTAAATCAGCGGAACTAACTGTTTTAGCTTCGAGCCAAACAAGTAGCCATGCTTACCTTGATATTACGGAAGGCAAATTTCATCAGGTAAAAAAAATGTTTTTATCTGTTGGCAAAAAAGTGACCTATTTGAAGCGGTTGTCAATGGGACCAATTCAGCTAGATAAAACACTTGAGGTCGGACAGTATCGTATGTTACAAAAAGAAGAACTGCAATCTTTGTTACCCTATTTTGTTAGTCATAAAAAAGAAAGAGTGTGAATCATGAAATTTAAAACATTGCTATTCGATGTAGATGATACATTATTAGATTTTCAATTAACAGAAAAAAAGGCTCTACAAGCTCTTTTTCAAGAAGAAGATTTAGCTTTAACACCAGAGATTGAAGAAGCATATAAAAAAATTAATAGCCGCTTGTGGCGGGAATTTGAACAAGGAAAAATAGATAAACATACGGTTACAGATACACGTTTTCGTTTATTATTTGAGCGGTTCAATAGAAAAGTCGATGGAAAAAGAATGGGTGAACACTATCGATACCACTTAAGTCAAGGTCATGACTTGTTAGGAAATAGTAAAGAAATCATTGAACGACTTCAACCAGATTATGAGTTATATATTGTGACAAATGGAGTGGCCAAAACACAGTATCAACGATTAAATGATGCGCAATTAACCCCTTTTTTTGAAGATATATTTGTTTCAGAAGAAGTAGGGTATCAAAAACCGATGAAAGAATACTTTGACCATGTTTTTGAACGAATTCCCGAATTTGATCGAGCAAAAACAATGATCATTGGCGATTCGTTAGTTTCAGATATTCAAGGAGGGAATCAGGCTGAGATTCAAACGCTTTGGCTAAACCCCACTCAACAAACGAATGTATCGAACATTCAACCAACTCATGAAATTAGTCAGTTGGATGACATATTTACATTGTTAGATTGATAAAAAAGAACAGACAAGAGGCATGGATAAACCACTCTTGTCTGTTTTTTATTTAAAGATCGATGCTTAAACGAACCATATCTTTTAACACCAGTTTATTTTCAACGATTTCATCTTCATAGTGGCGAAGAAAAAAATCACGATCAATATGGGTCATACGAAATCCGCATTTTTGATAGAGATACAATTGACCAAAGCTAGTACTTCCAGTACCGATTTCAACTGTTTGATATTGCTTATTTTTAGCATATGCCAGTGCAAACATTAGTAATTTTTCCCCAAAACCTTGGCCTTGATTACTTTCATACACAGAGATATTTACGATTTCAAGTGTTTTGGGTCGGGTTGGCAGTAACACTAAAATGCCTGTTATACGATGATTAACAATCAATTCAAAGCAAATGCCGCGTGCAACATAATCATTAACTAAATGCTTATCTGGGTCAGCTGATAATAATAGAGCATGGTGTGCCGCTTGCAAATTTGAGACTTCTTGAATCGTCATGGGTTATTTTCCTTTCTAGAAGAGAATAGATAAATAAAGTGATTTTAAAAAAATAATGATTAAAACGGTGGCATTCTTTCTCGTTTCTATTATAATAGAAAAAGGTTATTATGACTATTACAGATAAGAAAGAGGTTTCGTTGAATGAAAAACAATCAACCGATCGTCATTGGTGTTACTGGTGGCTCTGGCAGTGGTAAAACGAGTGTCAGTCGAGCAATATTTAATCATTTTCCTAACCATTCTATTATGATGTTGGAACAAGATTCGTATTATAAAGATCAAAGCCATTTGAGTTTTGAAGAAAGGCTTACGACCAACTATGACCATCCTTTTGCGTTTGACACGGATTTGTTGATTGATCATTTACAACAACTGATAAATTATAAAACGATTGAAAAGCCTGTATATGACTATGTTGCTCATACAAGAAGCTCGGATATTGTTGTTCAAGAACCAAAGGAAGTCATTATTTTAGAAGGAATTTTGATTTTAGAAGATGTTCGCTTAAGAGAGTTGATGGATATCAAGTTATACGTAGATACAGATGACGATATTCGCATTATTCGCAGAATCAAACGTGATATGGAAGAAAGAGGTAGAACGCTAGATTCTGTTATTGAACAATATTTGACGGTTGTCAAACCAATGTATCATCAATTTATCGAGCCAACGAAGCGCTATGCTGATGTAATTGTTCCAGAAGGCGGAGAAAATCATGTTGCCATTGACTTGATTACAACAAAAGTAGCAAGTATTTTGAATGATTTATAAAAAAATATAGTCATGTTTATTCTAATGTTAGCTGATATGTTCGATTTTTTAGAACATATCAGCTAACATTTTTTGTTATTTTATTTTGACGGAAAATGGAATGAGTCGGAGCCCAAAAAATAAAAAAGTGTTTATAATAGTACTATTCCTTACGGTCAGTTAATTTCACAAAGTGTTGAAGCTGGCACTCAGTTGACAAGTAAAGATGAACTGAAAGTCAAAGTGTATTACTCTGCTGGTCAGCCATATTTAAAAGATTTGAGAGGAAATACGTTAGAAGGAGACTTACAGAAACAATTTTATGATGAGTTTCAATCAAAAGGTGCAACTATTCAGTATAATGTCAGGTATGTTGACTCTGCAGAACCAAAGGGGACAGTTGTTGGAATGAGCGCTTATAATATATTTGTCCCGTTAGAATATACGGTTGATTTGGATATTAGTTTAGGGAACTTAGCGGGAGCATCAAATTTCAACCCTAAATCTTCTGAAAAAGGTGAAGAAGAAGCAAGTGTAAAAAAATAAGTAATGTGAGTTTACGAAAAATAAGGAAATCAGTGGAATATTTCTGCTGATTTCCTTATTTTTCTAAAATAGAAGGTCTTTTTTAATAAAAGTTTGGTGAGAAGAATTGTTTTCGGAAAATCAGAAATAAAATGCTCAATTTTTTTTATACTAAATTTATTCATATATAAATCTTATTATTATAATAAAGATAAATGTAAATAATAAAATAAGTGTAGATGAATCTGTTATTTTTTTCTGTTTTTTTTCATAATAAACAAGGAATTACGACGTTGATAACGATTATTTTAATGGTCAATTTTTTTTATTGGGAAAAATATGGAAAGTTTATTGAAGTAAGTGACAATTATTCGTTAATAATATTTGTTTTTTATATAGTAAAGCGACAGTGTTTTTTTTTCTCATGGAATCCTCTTTTTACGTAAGATTATCAAAGTTTTAATAGGTAAGTATAAAATATTGAAAAATTTTACTATAAAAGCATGATATAATTTACACTGAATAAGTTTTTGTTACTAAGGGGTGATAAAGTATTATGATGCGAAGGGGAGAAATCTTTTATGCAAATCTCTCGCCTGTTGTTGGTTCTGAACAAGGGGGAATTAGACCTGTATTGATTATTCAAAATAACAAGGGAAATTTATTTAGCCCAACGTTGATTGTTGCTCCTATTACTAGGAACGTCAATAAAAAAATGCAACCAACGCAAGTTAAGGTAGACATACCTCATGACGAGATGATGACACCGTCTTTGGTATTGTTAGAACAAATTAGAACACTAGATAAAGAGCGGATTTTGCATAAAATTTGTCAGTTGCCAGAAGAAGATATGATGAAAGTTAATCAGGCACTGAAAATAAGTATTGGTATTCGGTAAATGGGAGTAGTACATAGGTAGAGCTATACATAAATATTCGTAGATTATAAGTTTGGATAATTACGGATGTGCTTTTATGAATGAGATCAGAGAAAAAAACGTAAGGTAAACGGTGTCGTATAAGTTTATTAGAAATATTTTTTTAGTTTTAAGTGATTGGAATAAAGCTCAAAGCGGCAACTTTCGGTCACTTTATTTGGCTTCCTTTTTTTTGAAATCGCTTTTTGCACTTTTTAGGTTTATAGTTATTATAATGAATTAGGGAGCTGATACTAATGGAGAAGGTACGTTATGGCATTTTAAGCACGGCACAAATTGTGCCTCGGTTTGTCGAAGGGGTAAACCAAAGTGATGTGGGTGAAGTTATAGCAATTGCATCACGAGATTTGAAGAAGGCTGAGAGTGTGGCGGATGAGTTGGACATAACAAAAGCCTATGGTAGCTATACAGAATTATGCCAAGATGAAGAGGTAGATGTCGTTTATGTTGCCACTTATAATAAAGGGCATTATGAAGCTGCAAAGTTAGCATTAATGCATCATAAGCATGTTTTAGTTGAGAAACCTTTTACATTGAAAGTCCCACATGCAAAAGAACTTTTTGAGCTAGCGGCACAAAATAATTGTTTCTTGATGGAAGCACAAAAATCGGTTTTTTTACCAATTAGTTTACAAGTGAAACAAGCGATTGAACAACAAAAAATAGGCAGAGTACATTGGATTCAGTCTGTTACGACCTATCCAAATGTAGAACATATTCGTTGGTTTGATTCGCTAGATGCAGGTGGTGGAACATTGCATGGATCTGGCAGTTATCCTTTACAATACATGCAATTCCTATTGGATCAACCAATTAAAAAATACCATGGTGACGCAACAAGAAAAAAAGGGAAGACAGATACACAAGTAAACATGGCCGTGCAATTTGACAAGCAAGTATTGGGGAGTATTTTTATTTCTGTGGCTTTAGATATTCCGAGTAAGCTGACGATTTATGGTGAAAAAGGACGCATAGAAATTCCTTATTTTTGGAAAGCTAAGCAGGCTGTTATCTATAATGAAACAGGAACAGTAGAAAAATTAGTTGGTGGTTTTGAGAGCGAGTTTGTTTTTGAGATAAATCATGTCAATGAATGTATTCAAAAAGGGATAATAGAGAGTCCTGTAATGACAAGAGAACGGACAGTAGATACGGTATGCCTGATTGATCAGCTATATACAGAATGGCTGGAGGAAGACAATTAAAAAATAGTAAAGGTTGCAATCAAAGTCTGTGTGTGTTAAAGTAATTCTCATGCGACGAGTTGACTCAATCAGACAGTTTCGACTGTTCCGTTTTGACGGCTAGTGATTGACAAAACAACAGAGGCACATATGTTAAATCATACCTACCGGATGTAGGCGTGTCGGATAAATATTTTTGTGGAGAAGATTTTATCTATTTATTTTTAATAAATACTGTGGCAAAAAAGAAGACTTCGGTCTTCTTTTTTGTTTTTAATTACTTAGGCAATATTACAAGGAAGCAAAAAAATGGTGGATGGTCACAAATAAAGAGTATTACGTTGTTATATATTTCTAATAAGTAAATGAACAGTCTCATTGGTGCAAATGTGATTTAATAATAAATCGGTTTTGTTGCACTAAATAAAATTGGTGGTAAAGCCTCTATTTATGGGCTATTTTTTTATAAAAAGGTATATAAAATAACGCTTTCGACATACAAAATTTCTAAATAAAATAGTATACTAAGGAAGTTGCACTTGTGTAAGTGCAACTTTTTTGTATTGTTATGAAATAAAAATAAAGCTATAGTTCCATTGTAAGGGAAAGAAAGTTGGTGAGTAGGATGTCACTGCACTTATCAAAAAGAGAAATAAAAATCTTGTTGTTGTTGCTGGATTTAGAAGATAGCGTTACAACAAAAGAATTAGCAGAAACCTTTCAGGTTAGTGTGCGGACGATTAAATATGATTTAGACAATGTACGGGAGTGGTTCAAAGAACAAAATGTGATACTTCAAGCACGTCGTAATAAAGGGATTTGGCTGGACATACCAGATTCAGAACGCTTGACGTTGAAAAATGAAATAATTGAAGTGGAACGATTCGAAACGTATCCGGACCAAGAATTACGAGTCAATCAATTGATTTTTCGTTTGTTATTAGCACCAGACTGTTTAACTTCTCAAGAATTAGCAGATGATCTGCAAGTTAGTCGAAATACCATTGTCAGTGACTTAGATCGTGTAGATGAATTAATTCAAACGTACGGTCTTACATTGAACCGACAAAGCCGTCAAGGGTTCTCAATTAACGGCGAAGAAAATAAGATTCGCTTATTGATGGAATACATCACACAAAAAGAAATAACGGAATACGATATTTATCAGATCATGAGCTATTTTGTTCAATCTGGTCAGCAGAAAAAAATGCAAGAAGTTCATGTTGGTGTCAATACGATTTTTCAAACTATTTATCAAGTAGCTTTAAAAGAAATGACAAGTCTTTTAGATCCTTCATTATTTGATCAATTTAATTATGCTGAGATTCTATCGATTACCTTACGTGTTGCTATTGCGGCTTCTAGAATGCAATTGCATCATACTGTGGGAGCTTACAAAATGCTGACCAACCAAAAAGTATTGGAACAAAAACAAGAGTTGCCGTTTTTATTAATGAAAAAAGTGTTTGATCATTATGAACTGCCTCTTTTAGCAGACGAATACTTCTATATCTATAGCGATGTATTTGTCGCAAACAATCAACAAGATATTGTCGGATTGACAGAAGAGTTGATCAAAGATGTATCAGAAGAAATCAGCTTTCCATTTTATCGAGATCGACAGTTATTTACGAATCTTTTTGCTCATTTGTCATTGCGTTTAACGAAAAAACATCTTTTTATCAATGAGTATAATCCGTTTGTTGATGATATCAAGGCGAAGTATCCACAATTGTTTTCTGCGATTCAACTTGCCAGCCAAAGCGATATTGTTGGCTCGGCATTGTTGATTAATGATTCGTTTATTGCATATATTGCCTTACATTTTTTAGTTGCTTACGAAAAAAATTTACATGAAGTTAATGTGGTTAGGATTGTTTATGTTTGTTCGACAGGTCTTGGCGTGACTAGTTTGATTGAACAAAAAATCATGGAGGAAGTTTCTAATGTTGAAATTGCGGGATTTGCCTCTGTTTTGAATGCAGCTGATGTCATAGAGGAGAAGAATCCAGATTTGGTTTTGAGCATTTTTCCTATTGAAATAGTGAATCGTCCTTTTATCAAAGTGAATCCGCTACCGACTGAAGCCGATCTTCATAGTGTTCAAGAAGAAGTGAATAAAATTTTATCTCATACTAAAACAGGAAAAGTTCCTCGATTAGTCCCTCGACAGCAAATCAAAGAGAAACAAGGAATTGAAACAGAAAGTCGAGATATTCTTGTGCGCACCTATGTAATCTATGAAGAGTTACTTAAAGCATTTGCTGAAAAGCTGACTAAGGAATATAAAGAAGCATTTTTGTTGCATGTGATGTTGATGGTTCATCGGATTACGTTTGATAGTCAATATGAGAATGAAGGAAATATCGTAAAAGAGACGTTATTGACCCAACATGAGTTAGTGGAGAAAATCGAACAGATTTTTGCCAAAAACGATTTAATGGTTAATCAAGCAGAAATCACTGCTTTATTGAATTATATAAGAGAGGGGGAGCACATATGAAGTTAAATGATGATGCTCTAAAAATAATTGACGAGAGTCCAAATAAAGTTGAATTAGAAGCTTCATTGGAAAAAATCACAGCGTTGTTAACAGAACAAGCCATTGTACCAACAGAATTACAATGGACTATCTTGATCAATCATGTCAATGAAATGATTAAACGATCGAAGGCTGGAGAAAAAATGTCTGGTGTTGATCCAGTGATGTTTGAAGAGGTATCGAAAGAAGCCTTAACAATTGCGGACAAAGTTGTTCAACATATTGGCAATTTACCGCAAGATGAGATGTATGTTTTGTCGATTCATTTTGAAGCAGCGAGACAAAATGAAGTGTAAGAAAGAGAAGCTGAAACTTTAATTATCAGCTTTTAAATAAAAAATTGGAGGAATTATTTATGGTAACAGTAGTAATCGCAGATCGTTTAGGTAAAGGACAAAATGTCGCAAAAGGAGTAGAAGCAGCAGGAGGAAAAGCTGTTGTAGTTCCAGGTATGGGGGCGGATATGCGCTTAGGTGATGTGATGCAACAGGAAAATGCGGATCTAGGTATTTCATTTTGCGGAAGTGGTGGTGCAGGGGCATTAACGGCTGCTACTAAATATGGCTACCCAGAACGTCATGGTATGCGCTCAATTGATGAAGGCGTTACTGCAATCAACGATGGGAAAACAGTTTTAGGCTTTGGTTTTATGGATCAAGAAGAATTAGGCAAACGCATTGTTGAAGCTTATATGAAAAAAAACGGTTAATATCTAGCTTCATGGGCGAGTCTCTCGGAAAAAAGATAAAACCTGAATGAGACGAAAAGCGTCACAGTTATGTTTTTCTATTTTTCATTCGAGCCTAAACGCGCCCATTCAGCTTTTAAGGTAGCTAGCTTCATGGGCGAGTCTCTCGGAAAAAAGATAAAACCTGAATGAGACGAAAAGCGTCACAGTCATGTTTTTCTATTTTTCATTCGGGTCTAAACGCGCCCATTCAGCTTTTAAGGTAGCTAGCTTCATGGGCGAGTCTCTCGGAAAAAAGATAAAACCTGAATGAGATGAAAAGCGTCACAGTTATGTTTTTCTATTTTTCATTCGAGCCTAAACGCGCCCATTCAGCTTTTAAGGTAGCTAGCTTCATGGGCGAGTCTCTCGGAAAAAAGATAAAACCTGAATGAGACGAAAAGCGTCACAGTCATGTTTTTCTATTTTTCATTCGAGTCTAAACGCGCCCATTCAGCTTTTAAATTACGGGGAGGAAAATCTAATGGAAACAGGAACAACGAAGCAACGCCAGGTCATTCAAGTTGAAGGTACCGGAAAAGAAAAAAATCTGGCGTTTGCTAATGCATTGAATCAAATTCATAATCGCGTATTAAAAGAAAAAAGTGACGTAATCGTACGTATTGAACCATTGGATATTCAGGTGGTTAAAGCAGAGCAAGAAACATTTACTGAACGATTCTTATTTTTCTTTTTACCGCGTACACGTGCTGATTTTCGTGTCTTATTGGATGTTGAAGTGGAAATTACACTCATTGAGATGGACTCAATCGCATTTGTTGAGAAAAAAGTAACCGATCCAAATGGTTTTCTTCTTCCGTTTGGTCGGAAAAAAAGAATACAGAAGGAGGCAAATTAAATGGATGTAGTAGTAGTTTTACTCAAGTCTTTATTGATTGGGGGAATTGTTGGCTTTGCAGCAGGAGCTGGAGCAGCAAGAATGTTCCATGCGCCAAGTACACAAGGGTTAGGTGCGTTTAGAACCTTAGGAGAAATGAATGCTTGTGAAGGAGATGCAGCTAGTCACTTTTCATTTGGATTAGGTTTTTTCTTTAATGCTTGGGCGTCAACGGTTGGAGCTGGAGCATTTACACAAGATGTCGATCACCGAGTAATTCCTAACTGGGCAGCAGCAGCGCTATTAGTAAAAAATAAAAACGTTGCGGAAACCATGCATAATCCTAAGAAAATGGGTATCTCAGGAGCACTTGTCGGTATGTTAGTGGTTGCTTTTCTAAACACAACCGCCTCAGCAATCCCTGAGTCATTGCAAGTAACAGCAGTTGCTGTGTTAGTACCGGCAGCAAATTTATTGATCAATACAGTAATGCCAGTATTATTCTGGTTAGCTGCAATTGATGCGGGGAAACGTTCAGGTCTTTGGGCAACGATTTTTGGAGGTCTTGCAACAATGATTATGGGTAATGCCGTTCCTGGTGTTGTTTTAGGAATTTTGATTGGTAAAGGCGTAGATGAAATCGGTTGGAATAAAGTGACTAAAAGTATGATGGCAGCAGTAATTTTATTATTTGTATTCAGTGCCTTTTTCCGCGGATTTGACTTACAAATGATCGAAAGTTTCCGTTTACAAATTCCTGGTTGGCTACAAAACATGCATGATGTTTTCAGTGTTGGTAAATAGAAAGAGAGGGTATTGGAATGGATGAAATCGTAGAGTTAGAAAAAAAGAATTTTTGGTTTGCTGACTGGTCATTTCCGATTTTAGTTGGGCTGTTGTCAGCGGGCGTTTTTGCTGGAACACATATGTATTTTGAACATGGTGTAGGAGCGTTTAATGAGGTAGCGATCGTTGCAATGTTAAAAGCTGGAATGGATGGCGGTTCCTATGGTGCTGCAGCAGCTTTTGGAGCTAGTTTCTTATTCGCTCGTATTTTAGAAGGTTCATTGGTTGGGATTTTGGACATCGGTGGTGCGATTTTAACGGGAGTAGGAATTGGTGTTCCTGCAATTCTTTTGAGTATGGGCATTACAGCACCTGTTGAAAACTTTGGTCTGTCTTTAGTGACTGGGATGATTCTTGGACTGATTATTGGCGGAATCATTATTATGATTCGTAAGTTTACAATCAATCAGTCAAATTCGACTTTTGGTGCGGATGTAATGATGGGGGCTGGGAATGCTTCTGGTCGATTCTTAGGTCCGTTGATTATTATTAGTGCATGTGGTGCTTCTGCTCCTATTGGGATTGGTTCTATCATCGGCGCAGTGATTTTCTATGTATGGAAAAAACCTATTGCTGGAGGAGCTATTTTAGGCGCGATGATCTTTGGTGCAATATTCCCAGTGGATTTACCTCAATAACAGAACTTTTAATTGCACTATTCTTTTGAAAAACGTTTACATTATAATGTTACTATGTTATTATGAATTGGAAATATTTCGTATTTATTCATACTAACTTTTTGAACGGAGGACAAAAGAAATGAATGGTTTTGTGCAGTGGATGGAAGTAAAATTGATGCCTGTTGCCAATAAATTTGGCTCGCAAAGACATATGACGGCGATTAGAAAGGGACTTATTGCGACTATGCCTTTAACAATTGTCGGAGCCTTTTTCACCGTTTTTCAGAATATCCCAATTGATGCCTATACGAAGTTTATTGAACCTTATCAGGCAGTTTTGGATATTCCATCACGTTATACAATGGGGATTTTAGCTTTATATGCAACGTTTGGTATTGCCTCTTCTTTGGCAACTAGCTATAAACTAGACTCTTTAACCTGTGGGATTTTAGCAGTCATGGCTTTTTTAGTCACAGCGGCTCCTCCTACAAGAGTGTTTGAAGATGTAAAAGATGTTATTGGCGCAGGGCGTTATATCAATTTGGCTAATATTGGCTCAGCTTCTTTATTCGGCGCAATTGTTACAGCCTTAGTTTCTGTAGAGATTTATCGTTTCTTTATTCAAAAAGATATTACAATAAAAATGCCGGATGGCGTTCCGCCTGAGGTTTCAAACTCATTTATTGCGTTGATTCCAGGTGCGGTGATTTTATTACTATTTTGGGTGATTCGCCATGTTATTGGATTTGATTTAAATGGTTTCTTGAGTACGTTATTGATGCCGTTGAAAGATACATTGGCAGGAAATAGTTTGTTTGGTGGATTATTAACAGTCTTCTTAATCTGTTTCTTCTGGGTTTTGGGAATTCATGGACCTGCTATTATGGGGCCTGTTATCAGACCGTTTTGGGATATGTCGATTGCTGAAAACACGTTGGCGTTTCAAGAAGGAGCAAATGTTCACAATTTACCAAATATTTTTACTGAGCAATTTTTACAATGGTTTATCTGGATCGGCGGTGCCGGAACTACTTTAGCTTTAGTCGTTTTAATGATGTTTTCTAAATCAACTTACTTGAAAAGTTTAGGGCGTTTGTCTTTCCTACCTGGACTATTTAATATTAATGAACCTGTGATTTTTGGTGCACCGATTGTAATGAATCCAATCTTAGGGATTCCATTTATTGTTGCGCCGCTGATTACAACAACATTTTCTTATTTCTTAACAGTTACAAATGTGATACCTATGATGGCTGCTCGCTTACCATTTGCCATACCAGCGCCAGTCGCTGCTTGGATGAGTACAAACTGGAGTGTTCCAGCAGCATTGCTTGTCTGTGTGAATTTCTTGATTACTTTGGCGATCTACTACCCGTTCTTCAAAGTGTATGAAAAACAACAACTAGACAAAGAAGCAGAAGAATTAGCCGCTGAACAAAAAACAGCAGATGTAGCTTAATTAAGAAAAGAGAGGGAGGGTAGTAAGGTTACTATCCTCTTTGGTGATTAGGAAGATGTTGATTTGGTTTATAGTAGTTTTTATTGTTAGTCAAGTAGGGATTGAAAAAAACTGGGTGCCGAGAACATTTCTTGATTTGCGATTGTTCCATCTATGTGTTGTTTCGATTGGTCTGATCACTTTAGCAATTATAGTGGGCATTTTAATCAAACAACCTCTATTTATAGTAGGAAGTGTAACAATTTTTTGCAGTTCAGTCATCTCATGGAAATATAGAAACAAATTTGATCATATAAAGCGAGGGCAAAATCAATGAAAAGAGCATTAGGAGTATCCGTTTATCCCGATCATAGTGATATAGAAAAAGATAAGGCGTATTTGAAAAAAGCCAGTGAATGTGGTTTTTCAAGAATTTTTATGAGCATGTTAGAGGTAACAGAAGGAAAAGACGTTGTCAAAGAGAAGTTCAAATCGCTAATCGCTTATGCGAAAGAGTTAGGGTTTGAAACGATTTTAGATGTAGCGCCAAATATTTTTGATGAGTTGCAAATTTCATATGATGATTTAACATTCTTCTATGAAACAGGTGCTGATGGAATCCGTTTAGATGCTGGTTTTGATGGGAATAAAGAAGCGAAGTTGACCTTTAATCCATTTGATTTAGCGATTGAGTTAAATATGAGCAATGATGTGGCCTATTTGGATAATATTTTGACGTATGAAGCAAACGTTCCGTTTTTGTATGGCTGTCACAACTTTTATCCTCAAGAAGGCACCGCACTTCCGTATGATTTTTTTGAACGTTGTAGTGTTCGGTTTAAAAAACATGGCATTCGCACAGCAGCATTTATCAATTCACAAGCAGGGATAATTGGACCTTGGGATGTGAATGATGGATTACCTACACTGGAAATGCATCGTCATTTGCCTGTGGCTGTACAAGCGAAACATTTGTTTGCTACAGGGTTGATTGATGATGTAATCATAGGGAATGCGTATGCATCCGACGAAGAGTTAGAGTTATTAGGGCAGTTGAATCGTTACCAATTAGAACTAGGGATTGAATTTACAAAAGAGGCAAGCGAGGTTGAAAAAGAAATTGCTTTAACTGAACAGCACTTCCGTCGTGGTGATATCACAGACCAAGTCGTTCGTTCAACCGAAGTTCGTAAAAAATATAAAAATGAAGCCAATCCAGCACATGATAATACAGAACCATTTCAAGTCGGTGATGTTGTGATCGGCAACGATGCGTTTGGGAAATACAAAAATGAGCTACAAATTGTTTTACAGCCGCATACAGATGACCGTAAAAACAAGGTAGGTCAAATAACAGAGAAAGAGTTGTTGTTGTTAGATTTTGTAAAACCCTGGACAAAATTTAGATTTAAAGAAAAGTAGGGGATAAAATGAGTTACGACTTAATTATAAAAAATGGACAAACCATTGAAGGTAAGCCAATAGAAGTAGCAATCAAAGCTGGCAAAATTGTAGAAATTTCAGATAAAATTGAAGCAAGTAGCAAACAGTTGATTGAGCTGGACGCGGGTACTTATGTATCTGCTGGTTGGATCGACGATCATGTTCATTGTTTTGAAAAAATGACACTTTACTATGATTTTCCAGATGAAATTGGTGTGAAAAAAGGCGTAACCACAGTTATTGATGCGGGCACAACAGGTGCTGAAAATATCCACGAATTTTATGCATTAGCGAAACAAGCCAAAACAAATGTTTACGCATTAGTGAATATTTCAAAATGGGGAATTGTTGAGCAAGATGAGCTTGCTGATTTAAGTAAAGTCAAAGAAGAATTAGTGCATCAAGCCTTGACTGAATTACCAGATTTTGTGGTGGGAATCAAAGCACGTATGAGTAAGACGGTAATTGGAGAAAATGGTATTACACCATTAGAGATGGCCAAAAAAATTCAAAAAGAAAATAACGATCTGCCATTGATGGTGCATATCGGTTCGGCACCTCCTGAATTAGACGAGATTTTGGCACACATGTCTAAAGGAGATGTGTTAACCCATTGTTTTAATGGTAAACCTAATGGTATTTTGAATAAAGACACTAATCAGATTAAAGATTTTGTCTGGGCTGCCTATGATAAAGGGGTTGTGTTTGATATTGGTCACGGGACGGATAGCTTTAACTTTCAGGTTGCTGAAACAGCGCTGAAAGAAGGAATGAAAGCAACCTCGATCAGCACAGATATTTATATTCGTAACCGTGAAAAAGGCCCTGTTCATGATTTGGCCACAACAATGGAAAAATTACGTGTGGTAGGCTATGAATGGGCTGAGATCATCGACAAAGTGACCGTTGCTCCTGCTGAAAATTTCCATTTTAAAACAAAAGGACAGTTGAAAGAAGGCTATGATGGAGATATCACCATTTTTCAAATTGAGGCAGGACAAAAGACATTGACTGACTCAAACGGTTTTACCAGAGAAGCAAAAGAAGTGATAAAACCTGTTAAAACCATTATAGGAGGAATTGTTTATGACAATTAGCTATGAAAAATTCAACTTAAAAGAAGTCATCAATGCCTCAGGTAGAATGACCATTTTAGGTGTATCAAAAGTGTCAGAAAATGTTTTAGCTGCTCAAAAATTCGGCGGTGAACATTTCTTTGAAATGAGTGAATTAAGCATTCAGACAGGTGCCTATTTAGCAAAATTACTTAAGGTTGAAGATGCCCAAATCGTCTCTAGTGCATCGGCAGGAATTGCTCAAAGTGTTGCGGCGTTAATTGGAGAAGGTTCTGTGTATCATGCGTACCATCCGTACACAGATAAAATCAGCAAACGTGAAATTATCTTGCCAAAAGGCCATAATGTCGATTACGGTACACCCGTTGAAGTGATGGTAGAACAAGGCGGAGGAAAAATCGTCGAAGCAGGATACGCCAATATGTGTTCACCAGAACATATTGAAATGATGATTACAGATCAAACAGCAGCCATTTTGTATATTAAAAGCCATCATACCGTTCAAAAAAGTATGTTAAGCGTAGCAGAAGCCTCAGCTGTAGCAAAAGCGCACAATATACCGTTAATTGTTGATGCAGCAGCGGAAGAGGACTTATTCCAGTATATTGAAGCAGGTGCTGACCTAGTCATATACAGTGGCGCTAAAGCGATTGAAGGTCCAAGTGCAGGCCTTGTAATTGGTAAAAAGGAATATGTTGAATGGATTCGTCTTCAAGGTAAAGGAATTGGTCGTGCAATGAAGATTGGCAAAGACAATATTCTAGGATTTACACAAGCTGTGGAAGATTACGTGAAAAATGGCAGTGAGTCTGGGGAGTCGATGCAACAACGTTTAGCATCCTTTATTGATGGATTAAATAAGATTCCAAGGATCGAAGCTAAAATCGTGCAAGATGGTGCGGGCAGAGACATCTACCGAGCGAGCATCAAAGTCAGCGGAGGGAAATCAGCAAAAGAAGTAATCAAAGAATTAAAAGCTGAAAGCCCAGCAATCTACACCAGAGAATATCAAGCCAACAATGGCATTATCGAATTTGATATCCGTTCGGTAAATGAAGTTGAAATGAATAAAATTGTGACTCGTTTAACTGCAATCATGAACTAAAAAAAACAATAAACAGGAGTGAAAAAATTATGTCATTAACACCAAACTATTTAGAAAATCGTATTTGTTTAAATGTTTTAGCAAACTCAGTAGAAAACGCAAAAGAGTGCTACGAAGCGGCTGAAGGTCACATTGTGTTAGGTGTGCTATCTAAAAATTATCCAACAGATGAAGCAGCGATCGAAGATATGAAAAAATATGCGGCAGCAACGAACAATGCGTTGTCTGTAGGTTTGGGTGCAGGAGATCCCAACCAAAGCCAAATGGTTTCAAGAATTTCAAAAGAGTTACAGCCACAACACGTAAACCAAGTATTTACAGGCGTTGGTACATCTCGTGCTTTATTAGGACAAGATGAAACCATTGTCAATGGCTTAGTATCACCGACAGGAAAAGTAGGAATCGTTAACATCGCAACAGGTCCGCTAAGTTCTAAAGCGCCAGTTGGAGAAGTAACGATAGAAACAGCCATTCGTTTACTACAAGATATGGGCGGTAGCTCAATCAAATTTTTCCCGATGAAAGGGTTAGCCCATCTTGATGAGTACAAAGCAGTAGCTGAAGCTTGTGCGAAATATGATTTTTATCTAGAACCTACAGGTGGCATTGATTTAGAAAACTTTGAAGAAATCGTTCAAATCGCTGTTGATGCTGGCGTGAAAAAAATTATTCCTCATGTATACAGCTCAATTATTGATTCAACAACAGGCGATACAAAACCAGAAGATGTGAAAATATTACTTGATATGATGAAAAATACTTTGAATAAATAAAGCCTCTCGAGCTCGTTTAGCACAGACAGAAAAATAGGAAAACATGATTGAGGCGTTTTTTGCCTCTTTCAGGTTTTATCTTTTTTCCGAAGTGCAAGCTCGAGAAGCTGGAATAAATAAAGCTGACCGAGCTCGTTTAGCACAGACAGAAAAATAGGAAAACATGACAGAGGCGTTTTTTGCCTCTTTCAGGTTTTATCTTTTTTCCGAAGTGCAAGCTCGAGAAGCTAGAACAAATAAAGCAGATCGAATTCGATGTTCGAGAAGCAAGAAAATAGGCAGGGATCAAGATGAGAATTGCAGCTTTTGGTGAAATTATGATGCGTTTGACTCCACCGGAATATCTACTGCTGGAACAAACGAAGGAAGTACGTTTAGATTTTACAGGTACAGGGGTTAATATTTTAAGCAATTTAGCGCATTTTGGCCATGAAACAACCATGATAACGAATCTTCCTGATAATCGTTTAGGTGAAGCGGCCAAAGCAAGCGTTCGTCAACTAGGTATTCAAGACCGTTGGATTGGAACCAAAGGCAATCATATCGGTTCTTACTTTGCTGAAATGGGGTTTGGACCAAGACCTACGCAAGTGACTTATCAAAATCGTCGCAGTAGTTCGTTTGGTGTAAGTGATGCATCAAATTATGAGTTCGATCGTTTTTTAGATGAGGTTGATTTGGTGCATATTTGTGGGATTTCATTGAGCCTGACAGATGCAACGCGTGATGCCGCTTTTTCTTTAGCTGAAAAAGCGCATAAACATGGGAAAAAAGTCTGTTTTGATTTTAATTTTCGTCCGAGTTTAAACGAAGAGCATAGTGATACATTTATGCGTGAACAATACCAAAAAATATTACCTTATTGCGATTTGGTCTTTGGAAGTCAGCGGGATTTGACTGATTTATTAGGGATGACGCTAGATGAAACACTTGAGTCGACGAAGCAGTTTGATGAATTGGTGCACCGTTTTATGAAGGAATATAGTCTAGAATTGTTTGCCGGAACGATTCGGCAAACAGAAAAAGAAAAGTCGTATTTGACAGGCTTTTTATGTGATGCTGTGTCTTGCGTTCAAGCGGCTCCAAGAGAAATCATTCAGTTAGATCGAATCGGCGCAGGTGATGGTTACGCCGCAGGGGTTTTACTTGGATTTATTGAAAAGTGGTCTTTGAGTGAAACAGTAGAATTCGCTACTGTAAATGGTGTTTTAGCGCATACAATTCAAGGCGATGTTCCACTAACTACGCGTAAACAAGTCAAGCACATCATAGAACAGCCAACAGTCAATTTGATTCGTTAATACAAGAACGATTAGTTCAACTATTTTATTTGTCATAAAGCATAAAGCAAAACGAAAAACCGTTTTGCTTTATGCTTTATTTTTGCTAGATTCTAGTGAATAAAGAAAGTATATTTTTATAAAATAAACTTAATGTGAAAAATACAATTGTCTCTAAGTGTTTGATTTGTTATACTTTTATAGAATAAAAATATAATAACGAGAGGAGAAACACTATGGGCGTAAAGAGCAGTCTGTCTGTCGCTGGAAATGTCTCCACATCTTTTAGTCAATCCGCTAATGCTTTAAATAATGTAAAAAGAGCAACGAATATTGCTACTAGAACCAATGTCTCTGGTAATGAGATAGCGAAAGAAACCGTAACGACATTTGAAAAAGATCTAAAACAACTCGCAACCAGCATTGTTTCAGCCGGTAAAAATATCCACTCTGTCGCAAAAGATTTTTCAGAAATTGATTTAAACGCGGCCAAACAATTTCAACTGAACGCTTCACCAATGGACAGGTGGTTCAAATGACAGAAGCAAATTACCAAGAAACACTCAGAACCATTCAAACAGAACAAGATTTAGTAAAATCAGAACTGCGTTCAATTGAGGAACAACAAGAAGCAATTTTCTATCTAAATCAAGAAGAACAACGGCTGTATTCAGAAATAATTGCCACATCCCCACCAGAAGAACGCACTTTTTTTCAAGATAGAGAACTTGATAGCTTAGAACAAGGGAGAAAAGCCCAGCACATTTTAGCAGAACAAGAAGCCGCATTAATGAAAACAAAAAAACAATTGCTGGAAGCGGAAGAAGAAACCTATCAAAAGCACCGAAATGCTCTACGGGAGAAAGAAAAGGAGAAGGAATAAATGGGGTTGAAATTTTATGTTGGTGAAATACAAGCACAAGCAAATGCCGCTTCACGAATGAACCAAGAAGCCAGCCAAGCAATTGCTTCGCTGGAAAAAAGCATTGCACAATTCTTACTTGCCCCCTTATCTGGTCAAGCCTATAACTCGGCCAAGCGTTATTTTAGTGTAGTCTATACACCAATCTGTCGTTCTGTTATTATGACAGGAGAGGCGATGGCAAGAGGACACAAGCGATTAATCAGTGAATACCAAAGTTCTGTTTCAAGTACAGATACAGATGAAGACCAAATTCAGAGTCAGCTTAACCGCCTTGAACAATTGAAGCAGCAGTTAGAGCACCAGATAGAAGCATCGAAAGACTTACGACCAAGTTTAGAACGTCGGCATCGTAACGCCTGCGATTGTATCGCTAAAAGAAAAGAACTCTTGGAGAAACTGAGAAACTATAATAGCTCTTCTGCAAACTTCTTTTCAGAATACCAATCTTGTGAACAAGAATTAGCTCGTGGCATAGCCCAAGTAACTGGCTGTAAAGCTTGGAATGGGGCGACAGGAACATTTGATTTAGGAAAATTAGATATGACCTGGGCAACCTCGATAAATGACCGATGGGAAGACCGAGCAAAACAGCTTGAAAACAAACGCTCAGAGGAATTTGCTAAAGGGATGAAGGGACGGCAATATTGTCGGGTTCAACTAGCAACAGGAGCCTACGAATGGATGTGGGTAAAAGATCCCACAAAAGTAACGCAAGCCGATTTTCAATTTAATCAAACGTACAAAGACTACTTAGCAATCCTGATGAAACCAGAAGAAAACTTCGCTGATGATTATTTTAAAACAATGGCAGAAGAATTACGAACAGGGATCAATCAAAAGACGGGCAAACCATTAACGGCTTTAGAAAAAGCCCAACGTTGGTCGGCTGTAGCAAGTGCAATCGCCGTATTAGCAGTAGGTGCGTATTATGGTAAAAATGGATTTGTGGCCAAAGCAGGAGAAACACCGAAGCAGACTGTTTTAAAAGGGAGTAAAGGTGGAAAGAATTATACGCTAGATAAGAATAAGAGTAAGGGGAATTTAAAGCGTAAGAAAGCCAGTGGACTTGATTTTCTGAAGAATATTAATATTAAAGATTTTGTAGTGAAAAACAAGCATTTACGTAATTCTACAGCAAAACGTGCAAGAAAGTTTGATGTAGATACGCCAGAAGAAGCTAATTTAATAGTTCAAGATGCATTAAAAAATGGTAAAGTCAAAAAAATTGACGATAATGGTATAGGAAGTCAAGGACAAAAATCTCATTCTGCAATAATAGATACGGGAAAAGTTGTCGGAACAAAAGGTGAGACTCATATTAAAATTGTATATGACGAATTAAATAATGTGTGGACTGTATACCCAGTTCCTGCACCATAAAGAAGGCGGAAATTAAAATGAATAATATAGACAGTATCATGTCTAAATACAACATACAACAAGTGGTTAAAATTAAAGATTTTCTATTATCTGAAATAGATTCAGACAATATAGAAGAAACAATTGATTTTGTAAAAAGTAGTAATCAAGAAAAAAAGAGTAAGTTCCAAGATATTATGTATGATGGTGAAAGGTATTCAGGTTTATTTATAGAAGGAAATCAATATTTGATTTCTAGCTCCAATCATGAAGTTATGATAATTGACTCAATTAGTGAAGAACACGGAGTGGACAAGGACTCTACTCGAATAGAATTTTCACTTGAAGATTTTATTTTTTTACTGAAGAATAAAAAAGATGCACTGGAATACGAAGAGAGAGAAATGGAGTAATTAAGGAAAGATGGTAAAATGTTGTTGTAGCAATGTTTTACCTACATAAAAAAGATAGGTTCTCCGCCCAAAGAAAGCCAGTGGACTTGATGTAGCAGAAGAAACAGTTACTTATCGTAGGGCTCAAGGTGGACAAGGGACTAAATCTAGTCAAGATAGAATTGTTGTAGATGTAGATGGAAATATTTTTATCAACAAAAAAGACAGAGATTTAAATATAAGTATTGATAGTGGAGAACATGCGAAACATTTTATTGAAAACAATAGACCAGGTGCAGACTTGATAGAGATTGAGGTGCCAAAGTGGTTTGATGACTTTGTACAAGAAAATATGATTCCTCAAGCTGGTTCAAAAACTAATCCAGCAAATCAAGGAGGAACTGCACCAAAACTAACTGACCCAACTACTCCAGGAGTAAGCGTTGAGTTTCCTCCACTGTGGTCTGAATGAATTGAAGAACATGCTATTAGTGTTAAAGTAATAAAAGGTGGGAAATAATGAATTTGATGCCAGACTATACGGAAAATATAATTGTAGCAGTTGTTTTAGAAGGAAATTTGTTATGGTATGTTTCTGATAAAGAAATTTGGTTCTTAGATTATCAGAAACGTATTGAAGCATTTAAAAATAAAGGATATAGTATTAATACTGACTATATTGATGAAAGTAGAAAAAATAACTTGGTTTTAGATACTTCTAATGCTTTGGCTGTTCTTAACTTAATAAAAGAAAATATAGCAACTGTTGAAGAATTAAGAGAACCTTTATTGTAATGTAGATGATAGCTGGAAATATGATTATAGACCTAGTTTGTATGTAGATTTTGACAAAAAAATGTTGTATTCAAATTACTCGGAACCATCTTCATATGAAGACTATGCTCCTGAATTTTGGGATTCTAAATATAAGGATTTTGAAAATGAATTCCCGAGTTCGAAAAAATATTGGCTTAGTCATGCTGGTGACAATTTATTTAATGATTAGTTAGGAAGGAATGTTTTAAAATGAAAAAAACTATTTCAATAATGACAGAAGAATTTGAAAATGAGCAAACCGGAGAAAAAGTTGAAGGTGTTACAATTATGATAGATGGTATGCTAAAAGAGTTTGTCAACATCGTTAAGTCTAAAGATTCTAAGTATCAAACGACTGTTGATGTTATACAAGATGCTCTAATGAAAGGTTTAGAAGATATTAAGAAAGATTTTAGTAAATAAAGATTATTCATAGAAAAAAGGCACTTTATCACGAGACTGGTAATCAAGTGATAAAGCCTTGAATAGTAAGGATGCACTCACTAATCAAGTTGCCAATAGCTAACAAAAAGCTAACTGTATTTATTGTACAAAAATTCAATATCGAAAAAGGAACGATTTAACTCTATCGTTTCTTTTTCTGTACTTATTGGGAGTCAGTCTTCAGCACCGAGAAAGCTCGTGAGGCTGGAACAGAGATTGGAAAACATTCTGTAGAAACTTTAAATAGAGACCAAACTAGAATATTAGTTGAAAATCTTTTAGACAACGGAGCAATAAGCTTGAAAGATTTACAAAATATGATTCCAGAAGGTACTCCAAACACTTTTAAGACTACAGAAACAATGAAAAATGGTGCGAAACATGAATTCCAATTATCTGACAGTCCGAAAGCTATTGTTAGATGGCATGAACCTGACCCAATTGCAGCAGCCAAATTTCCAGATTCGGCATCAGGTTCAAGATGGACTGCTCAAATTAAGATAGGAAATAAACAAGTGACTATTGACGGATTATGGACAAAAAAGCAAAACTAATGAAGTTCATGTTCCAATTCAAGGGAGGTAATAGAATGGAAAAAGTTATGAAAAAAGAAGATTATTCTGAACTACCATGGCAGTCTGCAGATAAATTATATTTATTATTTGAGCAAGCTATTGCGGACTTTAAAAACAAAAAATTAACTAAGAAAGAATTTTTTGATATTTTAGACGAATTGATGATGAGACAAGGAGATACTTACGAAAATTTAAAAGAACCTCTAAGAAGTGAACTAGATAATGTTTTATGCAGTTTATGGAATACAGAAAATTATGATGATGTAGATATAATTACATCATTACTAATAAATTTAGGGTTAAAAAAGACTTACAATAAAATGAAAGAATCTATTAAAGATACTACAAATATATCTTCAGAAATACTTGAAGAAATAAGGGATGCTATTGAAGATGTTGGGGATAATATAGAAGATCCCTATCATGACTACATGAAAAAAACAACAGAGCAAGATCCAGAATAATCAATAAAATGACAAATCCTAATCCTTGACTAGTAAGGTCTAAACTCACTATTCAAGTTGCTACTAGCTATCAAAAATCTAACTGTATATATTATACAAAGCATCAACGGACTTTTCTAGTCTTTTAAAATGTGCAATAAATTCAGGTGATAATATAAAGTTACTGTGTAAGGTATTAGTGCGTAAGGAATCACTAATACCGTTTTTTTCGACCATTTTGCCGAACTTTTGTAAATCAACCAACTTTCAATACAAACATACTTTCGTTCTCCTCTTTTTTTCACTATAATAAAAGAGAAAACAAATGCAGGGATTTAGGCTAAACCATTTACGTAAGTGAGATAAATTGTTATGCTTAGGAAAGAACACAAATGACATTATTCGTTATTTTTATAATAGAGAAAAAAGTCTGTTTAAATAGGAGGAGATCAACATGACCGATGAAAATATTTGGAAAGCGCTAGATGATGATGTTTTGAAAGATAGTATTCGAAAACGACCAAGTATGTACATTGGGGCGATTGGTCCAACTGGATTGGAAAGCATGGTCTTGCAAGTACTTGATCACTTGTTACAGTTAGCCGTTGACATAAAACAGACCGAACTTTCAATTGAACTTTCAGAGAAACAATTTATTTTTTCTTTCTTTAGTAAAAAAGGATTGTATTTAGATAAACAACAAGAAGATCAGTACACTCCACCGTATCTTTTTTTGTCAGTAGTGAATGCATTATCAGAACAGTTAGGTTTTGGTGTGGAGAAACAAGGCAAACGAATTATTCAAATTTATCAAGACGGGCAATTGAATAAAAAAGCTTTTATTCCCTCAGAAGATGAAGGGCAGCGTATCGAGTTAGCATTTACACCTGACCAGACTTTATTTGGTCAACAGCCATTATCTTATTTTATTTTATTTAATCGTTGTCAGGAACTAGCGATGTTAAACAGCGGATTGACTATTTCGTTGACAGATGGAAACAAGCAGAAAAATTATTTTCATTATGAGCAAGGGCTTGTGGAATATATTCTACAAAAAGATGATAGTATTACTCGCATTGGTCAACCATTAGTAATCAATACGATCAGTGAGGGCGTGACTATTCAAGCGGTAATTTCTAAAAATGGTTCTACTAGTATCAAAGATAGCTTTGTGAACGGGCACTTGCCGGCAGATGGCGGAACACATTTAGATGGCTTTGTACAAGGGACAGTAGACGCCATTAATCAATTTTTAGAAGAGACCAATCGCTTAAAGTATTTAACCACAGAGAATTTTTCTGAGCGTTTTGATATTGTGCTTTCTATCAAAGTCAAACGCCCTAGGTATACAGGCGCTATTAAAAAGAAAATTAGAAATCCAGAGCTGTATAAAATTGTGAAAAAAGCCGTTTTTGATGATGTTTCAATCTTTTTGAAACGCCATCCGTCTTGGTATTCAAATTAACTTTAGAGAGTTGAAAGGGACTGATTATGACTATTTTTATCGATGGTGATGGCTCACCAGTAAAAGAGACAACGATTGATGTTGCCTTATCGTATTCCCTTGAGGTTGTGATCGTTACTAGCATTGACCATTATTCTTTAAAAGAATATCCAAACAACGTTTCTTTTGTATATGTTGATAAAGGAGCAGATGCTGCGGATTATAAAATCGTTCAACTAATCAAAACGGGGGATTTTTTAATAACGCAAGATTACGGCTTAGCTTCGTTGGTGTTGCCAAAAGGGGTTCGTGTGTTGCATCAACTTGGGTATGAGTACACAAGTGAAACGATTGATGGTTTGTTGGAACAACGTTATTTTAGTGCAAAAGTACGAAAAAGCGGTGGACACACAAAAGGACCGAAACCCTTTACTGAAGCTGATCGAGAAAAATTTAGGGAAAAACTTATTTCGCTAATTGAAGAAAGTATGTAATACAATTTTTGGAGATAGAATACAAAAGTAAAAAAAACGGATTAAGACTCTTTTGTAGTTTTAAACCGTTTATTTTTATTGAGATTTAGCGGTTAAAAAATTAGATTCTGCTTTGATAGAACAGTGATACAAAACTTTTTCCTTAAATTGGCGATTTGTTTCTATTCGGACTAACGCTTTTATGCTAAAATATGGAAGAGCTATTTTGAATTTCTTTGTTGAACATAACAAGAATACCGCTGTACGATTTAGTTTCATGGGCTAATTTCGATTGAGAAATATAAATGAGCTCATTCTACTTTAAAAATTAGTTGGCTTTATAGACTAGCTACTCAGAAAAAAGTTCAATTTGATTGCAGTAAAATACTTGCGTCCATATTTTCTTTGATTCTGTATCTGCTAGGCAAATCTATTTAGCTTTAAAAATTAGGAGGAAAAGCATTTGAAGATTACTTTGCTATATGGTGGGAGAAGTGAAGAACACGATGTTTCGATATTATCTGCCTATTCTGTTTTAAATGCGATTTATTATAACTACTATCAAGTGCAGTTAGTCTTTATTAGTAAAGATGGACAATGGGTTAAAGGACCACTATTGTCGGAAAAACCTGAAAGTAAGGATATCCTTAACTTAACGTGGTCTGATGATGGTGAAATAGATAAATGGGGCGAATTTACCGGGAAAGTGATTCAGCCATGTGATATTCAAGAAGAAGATACGATTGTTTTTCCTGTCTTGCATGGACCAAATGGTGAAGATGGAACAATCCAAGGCTTTTTAGAAACGATCGGTATGCCCTATGTTGGAGCAGGGGTATTAGCTAGTGCGAATGCAATGGATAAAATCATGACCAAATATCTGCTTCAAACTGCAGGTATTCCTCAAGTACCTTACGTTCCTGTCTTGAAAAGCAATTGGAAAGAAAACCCTAAAAAAGTTTTTGAACAGTGTGAAGGCTCGTTGATTTATCCAGTCTTTGTCAAACCAGCTAACATGGGTTCAAGTGTTGGGATCAGCAAAGCGGAAAATCGTGAAGAATTACAAAATGCTTTGGAAGAAGCCTATCGTTATGATTCTAGAGCAATCGTTGAACAAGGAATTGAAGCTCGTGAGATCGAAGTGGCGATTTTAGGCAATGAAGATGTCCGTACAACTCAACCTGGTGAAATCGTCAAAGATGTAGATTTTTATGACTACAACTCAAAATATATTGATAACCAAATTACCATGCAAATTCCAGCAGAAGTACCTGATGAAGTCCACCAAAAGGCCCAAGAATATGCTAAAAAAGCCTATACGATACTAGACGGTAGCGGATTGAGCCGATGTGATTTCTTTTTAACCAGTAAGAATGAACTCTTTTTAAATGAGTTAAACACGATGCCTGGTTTTACTCAATTCAGTATGTATCCGCTCTTGTGGGAAAATATGGGGTTAAAATATAGTGATTTAATTGAAGAATTGATCCAATTAGCATTAAATCGTTTCAAACAAAGACAAAGTTTTTTTGATAGATAAAAAAAGGGAGGAGACAAAATGATATCCGTTTTGTCTCAGCCCTTTTATGATGTTGGATGCGCTAGAAAAACAAGAATTGATACTACGGTTAAGAAGGAGAAAATCGATGAAATTAACTTTTTGGGAAGTAGCAGAAGCGACGAAAGCCACGAATAATTGGAAAAAATGGCCGGATTTTGATTTGACTGGGATTGAATTTGATAGTCGTTTGATCCAAAAAAATAATCTGTTTGTTCCACTAAAGGGAGAAAATGATGGCCATTCATTTATCGAAAGCGCAATGAAAAATGGTGCGAGTGCAGCTTTTTGGAGCTCGTCTACGGCAACACCAGATAATTTTCCCACCCTACACGTAACAGATACTTTGACAGCTATGCAAACTTTAGCGTCCTATTACTTACAAAAAATGACCCCAACAGTAATTGCAATTACAGGAAGCAATGGCAAAACGACCACAAAAGACATGACTGAATCAGTATTAGCTCAACAATTTAAGACTTATAAGACTCAAGGAAACTATAATAATGACATTGGTTTGCCTTATACGATTTTGCATATGCCGGATGAAACAGAAAAATTGATCTTAGAAATGGGCATGGATCATGCGGGTGAAATTGCCTTTTTATCAAAACTTGCTCAACCTCAAATTGCTGCAATCACGATGATTGGTGAAGCGCATATTGAAAATTTAGGCTCAAGAGAAGGAATTGCTAAAGCAAAGATGGAAATCACTTCAGGCTTAGCTGATAAAGGAATATTGTTGATTCCAGCAGAAGAGCCACTATTGCCGCCTTTAACTGCCAAGCTTACCCAAACGGTCAAAACATTTGGTATGAACCATGCCGATTGCCAAGCAACGATTATTGAAAACCAAAAAGAACAAACCTTATTTAAAATCAATGGCTCAGATACGGTATTTACAATTCCTGTTCCTGGCAATTACAATGTCGGCAATGCATTGATTGCTATTAGTATTGGTCAGTTTCTTGGCCTTTCAAAAGAGCAAATAAGCATTGGTTTAGCTGATTTTAAGTTGACGAAGAATCGTACGGAATGGCTGAAAACAGATGACGGTGTGGAAATTTTAAGTGACGTCTACAATGCAAACCCGACGGCTATGAATCTAGTTTTAGATAGTTTTAGCCAAATGCCTACAAAAGGTAAACGGGTAGCTGTTTTAGGAGATATGCTTGAGTTAGGACCTGATTCTGCAAAAATGCACGCATCAGTGAAGAATCATCTAAATCCAAAAGAAGTTGAAGAAGTTTTTCTTTATGGAGAAGAAATGGCGGCATTGTATACAGTATTAAAGGAGAACTATCCAAAATCACAAATTCATCATTTTGCCAAAGAAGAAAAATCATTACTAATCAGTGAGCTCCAAGCAATCCTTAAACCAGAGGATATGGTTGTTTTAAAAGCGAGTAACGGGATGGGCTTAAATGAAGTAGTCACTAAACTACTTGAAATGTAGCAAGCTTTCATAAAACTTGCTGAAAATATAAAACTATGCTAAAATAACCTAATTGCCGAAAGATCGAAGTAGATATAACAAAAGTACCTATTGAAGATACTTTTCTATCATATAAAGATTAAAAAAGCTGAACGAACTCGTTTGGCTTTTCTAGTGCCTGTAGCTTCATAAGGTGGATTTTTCGGTAACACTAACTAGAAAATAAAACAGACCCATGTTGAGGGTCTGAAGATTCCATGAACATTTTTAACGTTAGTGAAAGTCAAATCACCTGTAACACAACTAAGAGGAAATCGTTTCTTCTGCAACAAACATTATTTAGGAGGATATCATTTGAAATTTAAAGAACTTGGCTTAGAAACAGAATTATTGGCATCGATCGAGCGTTCAGGATTTGAAGAAGCAACACCCATTCAAGAGGAAACAATTCCTCTAGCATTAGAAGGTAAAGACGTCATCGGACAAGCACAAACAGGGACTGGTAAAACAGCTGCTTTTGGGCTACCTATGCTACAAAAAATCGATACATCAAACCGTGTATTGCAAGGAATCGTTATTGCACCAACTCGTGAGTTGGCGATTCAAACACAAGAAGAATTATACCGTTTAGGCCGTGATAAAAAAATCCGTGTACAAGCAGTATATGGTGGGGCAGATATTGGTCGCCAAATTCGTGGACTAAAAGAAAACCCACATATCGTTGTAGGTACACCAGGACGTTTACTAGATCATATCAACCGTCGCACACTAAAATTAGAGACAATTGAAACACTGGTTTTAGACGAAGCAGATGAAATGTTAAATATGGGCTTTTTAGAAGACATTGAAAAAATCATTTCTAAAATACCAGCTAAACGTCAAACATTACTATTTTCAGCAACAATGCCGCCAGCAATCAAAAATATCGGCGTGAAATTCATGAAAGACCCTGAACACGTGAAAATCAAAGCAAAAGAAATGACGGCTGATTTGATTGATCAATATTACGTGCGCTCGAAAGATTTCGAAAAATTCGATATCATGACTCGTTTATTAGATGTTCAAACACCAGAATTAACCATTGTCTTTGGACGTACGAAACGTCGTGTAGACGAATTAGCTCGTGGGTTAGAAGCTCGTGGCTATAAAGCTGAAGGTATTCACGGAGATTTATCACAACAAAAACGTATGAGCGTATTACGTTCATTTAAAAATGGCAACTTAGACATTTTAGTTGCAACAGACGTCGCTGCACGTGGCTTAGATATTTCAGGTGTGACCCACGTATATAACTACGATATCCCACAAGATCCTGAAAGCTATGTTCACCGTATTGGCCGTACTGGTCGTGCCGGTAAAGGTGGAATGTCAGTGACTTTCGTTACACCAAATGAAATGGGTTATTTACATGTCATTGAAGAATTAACGAAAAAACGTATGACACCACTACGTCCACCAAGTGAAAAAGAAGCGTTCAAAGGACAATTAGGTGCTGCAATCGAAACAGTTGAAGAAAAATTAGCAGAAAATGGCTTAGAAAACTACTTACCATCTGCTGAAAGTCTTTTGGAAAAATACTCTGCTGAAGATTTAGCTGCTCTCTTATTAAAAACAATCTCTAAAGATCCATCCGATGCTGTTCCAGTTAAAATCACACCAGAACGTCCGTTACCGTCTACTAAAAAAGGCTTTAACAAAAACAATCGAGGCGGCGGTGGTGGGAACAACCGTAACCGTAATAAAAATGGCGGAGGCTCTTACCGCGGAAACAAAAATAATAAAAGCGGCGGTTCTGGAAACGGCGGCTATAACAAAAATAAAGATAATCGTTCAGCAAAACGTCATAACGATAAAAAACGTAGTTTCGTTATTAGAGACAACTCAAACTAATCACTAGCGATAAATAACAGAAGGAAGAAACAATTCATTCATTAAAAGCGTTGTTTCAAGTCTACTGAATATCTGGATTTTAAGAAGAGTCTAGGGAGATACTCAAAGAGTTGTCTCTCAGACGCTTCTTTTTTATGTAGTCTTCGATTTCATGAAGGAATCGTTTAGAAAAAGTTAAGCCTAAATGACATAAAAGGCACATTTTATGCATGTTTGAATTGGGATGGAACAAATTCCTCCTCCTTTTTATTAATTTTTCAATTATTATGTGGAAAAATTGCTAAAATTTGATAGAATAAGAGTAATTTATAAAATAAAAAAAAGAGGGCTTGGAAGAATGATCAAAGGAATTGGTATAGATATGGTAGAACTTTCAAGAATTGAAAAAATTATTTTAAATAAGTCTTCTTTTGTAGAAAGAGTACTTACAGATAAAGAGTATTCTCTATTCGAACAATTGCCACATAAACGACAAGTAGAGTTTTTAGCTGGACGTTTCGCTTGTAAAGAAGCTTTTTCTAAAGCCTGGGGAACCGGGATTGGTAGTCTTGGGTTACAAGATGTTGAAATTTTGAAGGAAGATACTGGGGCACCAAAAGTGACTAAATCACCTCACAATGGTACTGTATTTGTATCGATTTCTCATACAGATACTTTTGCAGTGGCTCAAATCATCTTGGAAGTTAACTAAAATAGAAGGAAATAGAAGTGTTTTATCTATTAAATTCTAATAACAGGCAAAACAGAAATAACTATTATAACTCTATGGGATTACTCATCAATAAAATTAAAAGTAACAAACCATGAAGTAGTAACAAATAAAGAAGAAAATAGCATATTTTTGTCTGAGCCTTAAAAGAAAGAAGGATCTGTATTATATGGCTGTAGGATGGCATCGTCCCACGAAGTTAGTAATTGACACACAGGCAATTATGGATAACGTTTCTAATGAAATAAAACGAATGCCCCAAGGAACGGAACTATTTGCGGTCGTAAAAGCAAATGGTTACGGACACGGAGCAGTTCAGACGGCAAAAGCAGCTCGTATGGCAGGAGCGACAGGTTTTTGTGTAGCTATGTTAGATGAAGCGATAGAGCTACGTGAAGCTGGGATTGTCGAACCAATCTTGATTTTGAGTGTTGTAGATGTTTCTTACATAGATTTGCTGCTTAAATATGACTTATCAGTAACAGCCGCAACTCAAGAATGGTTAGAAAAAGCAATTAAGCAATTAAGTGTTATAAAAGCAGAATTACCATTAAAAATACATATAAAAGTTGATACAGGTATGGGACGAATTGGCTTTACTACTCCGATAGCTACGAAGCAAGCAGTTGCATTAGTGCAATCAACTGAGGGATTAATTTGGGAAGGTCTGTTTACCCACTTTTCCACAGCGGATGAAAAAGATGATCGCTATTTTGAGAAACAAAACAGTCGATTTAAAGAGGTCGTAGCAGAATTTGCTGAACTACCAAAATATGTTCATGTAAGCAATAGCGCTGCAGCACTTTGGCACCCTGACAGTATAGGAAACATGATTCGATTCGGTATAGCAATGTATGGGCTGAATCCATCAGGGAACCATTTGCCAGAAGTATATCCATTAAAACCAGCTTTAAGTTTAGAGTCTAAGTTGATTCAGGTAAAAGAACTTCCTGCTAATGAAGGAATCGGCTATGGAAATACTTATACTACAACTGAAACAGAATGGATTGGTACAGTACCCATCGGTTATGCAGATGGTTGGTTGCGTCATTTACAAGGATTTTCAGTATTAGTGAATGGCAAAAAATGTGAAATTGTCGGTAGAATTTGTATGGATCAGTGTATGATTCGTCTACCAGAGGAAACTGCTGTAGGAACAAAAGTGACACTCATTGGTCAGGAACAGGGCACAGAAATCTCGATGCAGATGGTGGCAGATAAGTTAGAGACGATTCATTATGAAGTAGCATGTACTTTCTCACAACGTATGCCAAGAGAGTATAAATAAAAGAGGAGGTTCCAAATGGTCAAAAGGGGTGACATATATTTTGCAGACTTATCCCCTGTTGTAGGATCCGAACAAGGGGGCGTACGTCCAGTACTAGTCGTGCAAAATAATTTAGGAAATCATTTTAGTCCAACCATTATTGTAGCAGCAATCACAGCAAAAATGGCTAAGCCTAAATTGCCGACACATATAGGTATTAATTCCGAAGAAACAGGAATTGAACGTGATTCTGTCATTTTATTGGAACAGATCCGCACAATTGATAAGATCCGTTTGAAGGAGAAAGTTTGTCATTTAAGCATGGAGATCATGGATTCTGTTGATCGGGCATTAGGCGTCAGTGTAGGAATTTTTGAAGCTGAACTAGAAGAAGAAAATCTAGGTACATATCGTTAAAAGACTCAGATACTACTAATAAAAACATAAAGTATATCTTCTAAATACGTTGCTTGTTTAGCATCAAAAGTATGTTCTATCTGTTATTTTGAATTTTTAATAATGGATGGAAAAAAAGGAAGATAATAAGAAAATAACGTCAAAAATAAGAATCAATCAATTATTTTGATTGAATAAAATAATAAAAAATACTAAAAATCATCCTGCTAATGGCTATTTTTATTGACTTTTATTCGTATTTATAAAAAAAAGTTGGCAATAGCGCGGCATAATGTTACAATAAACTATGTATAATTGGGTGGAAAGTGGATAACTTTCAAAAAATAGCTATATTTAGTGTTTTTTTATTAAGGGATAAAGGAGTTTATATTTGATGACGATTTTCATGTTTGTATTAGTAGTAATACTGTTTCTTTTTTTCAGTTATCAGTTGTATGTACGATTCCAGCTGGAGAGCTTAGATTCTGACAGTCCAAAAATGAAACGCAAGATTAATTTTTATAAGTACCAAGAAAACAACCGATCATTACTATTTTTAATGATTGCAGCAATTATTTTTTGCTTAATTCTTTTTGGGATACTTTACAATCAAGATACTTTGAGAAAAGATAATAAAGATTTAGAGTTGAAGATAGAAGAGATTAAAGATGCCAAAGGAGGAGTTGCTGGGACTGAAATTGAAAGCTATAAAGAAAACACATTGAAACTAGCCGAATTTCCTTGGAAAAAAGTCGTAGAGAGTCGCGATCCAAAAGCATTGGACAATTACGAACTACAACTGCTAAGAGATTGGCAACCCTTTTTTGGTGAAGCGAATGTAGCGATCATAATCAGTCAGAAAACTGGAACACTAACCGTTTCAGCTTTTCCTACCGCTTTAACTTTCAAAGATTTTAAGACAGCTGAAAAAAATATTGACATCTTTATTAAAGAGTTGCAACCAGTAAAAGAAATTACCATGATGGATTTTAACTTTACATATCGAGATGAAACGAATAAATTATCTAAGCAATCAATCGTTTACTCAAGAGAGCCGAAAGACGGTAACTTAGAAAAAGTAACACTAGAAAAATAGAGTAGAGAAATAAAAGACGGGGTGTAAAACATATGGCAAAGAGACGGTTAATTAAGAAAATTAACGAGGTTTCCGAAGAAGAATTATCACAAGATGTAGATTTCAGTTCGGAAAATGAACGACCTAAAGTTGCAGAGACAACAACGAATAATAATAGCTTAGTTGCAGAACAAGAACAAGAGATTAAACGTTTAAGAGAACTAATTGAAGAATACAGATTGCAAGAATCTGATTTTGAACAAAATAAAGAAGAAAATTTCCGTTTATCTCAACAAAACAAACAATTGGTAATTAAAGTTGAAAGCAGTCAAAGCGAGCTTGAGTTATTAAAAGAGAAAAACGATGAATTAGCAACACAACTTAACCAAAAAGAGACAGAGATTTTTGAATTAGAAGATGCACATGAAGCTGCTGCATCTGATGAAGAAATCGCTCGATTAAATGCACAAATCGAAACACTGAAAAAAGAAACGATCAGTAGACAAGAACAAATTGCTCACCTAGAGAAAGCGCTCGTTGAAAAAGATCAATTATTAACAACGCAAATTATTGAAAAAGACAAAGAGATTCAACAGTTGAAAGCTGATTTAGCTACCCGAGGAAATATCGGAGAAAAAGAAGAAGCATTGGAGACGGTGAAGATGGAATTAGAATCATTGAAGGAAACACTTCAAACTACTGATAAAGAAAAACAAGAGTTGACACAAAAACTTGCTGATCTTCAAGAACAAATGCGCTTATTACAAAAAGAAAACCAAGAACTAAAAGAGAAAGAAATTACATTAGCAACAAGCAGTGACTCTTCTGTTGATAATGGTCGCGTTGAGGAATTGAAAAAAGAATTAGAAAATGTACTAAAAGATAAGAGTGAGCTAGAAGCAAATCTTGGACGCATTCAAGGCTTAAACGACAAATACTCTATTCAAAAGAATGTCTTTGAATCTGAATTGGCAGGTTTAAGAAGCATCTATAAAGAAAAAGAAGAAGAATTAGAAACATTGAACGCTGAACTAGAAACAATGCGTAACATGTCTGCTACCGGCGAAGCTAAAGGAGATCAATTAGCTGAGTTGTTGCAAGCAAAACAACAAATTAATGATCTATTGCTGAAAAACCAATCATTGCAAGAAGAAGCGTTAAAATCACAACAAGAGATTGGTGAAGTAATGGTTTCTGCTAAGAAAGAAGCCAATAGAATTATCAGTGAAGCACAAGTAGAAGCGAAACATATGATCAATTCAGCAGAACTAGAAATGTTAAATATCGGAAATCGTGCGAAAAACATTTCTAACGAAGTTGAAGAGTCTAAGAATGAAGTAATGACTATTTACCGCGAGTTGGAAGAACGCTTAAGCAAATTATCTCGCTTAGATAAAACAGGAAACTAATCCATCAAAGAAATAATGAAGGGAAGAACAATATGAAAAAACAAATCAATGGAAAAACGCCTAAGTTATTGATTTATTCTGTAATATTGTTTAGTACTGCTATTTACTTTATGTCTGATTCATTGATTTTAGGCGCATCGGCAGGTGGTGGTGTAGTTTCAACGCCTCCGCCAAGTAGCGTTATAGAACAGTCGACACCTGAATCAGCGCCAGATGTTCAAAAAACAGATGCTGACTCTAAAACAGATGCAACAACACCTGAGCGTAACACTGAAAGTCAGAAAAATGAGGTACCTAAAGAAGTCTACATCGTAAAAAGCGGTCAGACACTATGGGAAATCGCTCAAGATACAGGATTATCAATCCAGGCATTAATGAATAAAAATCAACTTAGTAATAGCGTCATTGTTGAAGGACAAGAATTAGTATTTGATAAGTAACAAAAAGTGGTATTTAGGTGGGGGGAGCAAAACGTTGTTTAGTTTTGCTTCGCTCACTTTTTTTGATTAAACGAAGTAAGTTAAATACAAAGAAACAGACGGATAATTCACGTTGTTTTTCTATGGCAAAATGTATAGTAGTCTGTTATTCTTAATTAAGAGCATAATCGGTATAATTGAGGTGTGTCATGGATGAACTAAAAAAATATTTTAGACGATTAAAAAGACAGTTAAAGAGAAAGTTAGATCAACCTAAAAAATCGAAAAATAGAAATAAACAAACACAAAAATCTGTTTCCAAAAAGAAACGTCCCCACCCAAAAGAACGAGCGATACAAGTCGAAGAAAAAAGGAAAAAAAGACCAAGACCACAAGTGACAGTCGCCCCAAAAACAGATCTAGTGAACAAAAAAAAGAAAAAAAGGAAACTAACAAAAGAAGAATTTGAAAAAAGAAAAAAGAAAAAAAGAAAAGAAAATGTTGTTGAAATAATCAAATTTATGTTTCCTATCGTTTTATTTGCTATTTTTGTGTTTTTCTTTATTTTAAAAACATCTCCTCATATGGTGGACGGAGATTCTATGAATCCCACACTAAAAAATGGGGACAGAGTAATAGTTAGGCGAACAAAAGAGCCTAAAAGATATGAAGTTATTACATTTAAGCCACCAGTAAAGAGTGAATTTCAGTATGTCAAGCGTGTAATAGGGATGCCAGGGGATTTGGTTTGGACAGAAGACAATTATTTGTTCATAAACCCTCAAGCGGAATCATTACCGAAAGCATCTGAACTTTCAGCGGCGAGTGAATTACCTGATGGAACGATTAAAATAAATGTTTCTGCAGATAGTTTAGCTCAAATGTCCCAATTGAAAAAAATTCCTAAAGGCCATTATTTTGTTTTAGGCGATAATCGTAATAATTCAAGTGATAGTAGAACATTTGGTTTAGTTGATGGAAAAGCGATTGAAGGGGTCGTTTCTGCGCGCTATGCCCCGTTTAATCAAATAGGCTGGATAAAGTAAGAGAAGAGATTAAAAAGAAGTTGTTTTACCAGACAATGTTTATTCCAATTCCATGTGACTGGGGTGTAACTCGTAGAGTTATGTCCCAGTCACTCTTTTTTTATTAACAATTCCCTTTGTTTTTTTTACAATTATGGAGAATAAAAATAAAAGAATTTAGATTTTTTTTTAGTGGAATAAATGAATATTCTCATTAAATTTAATAAAGACAAAGAAAACAGAGAACACGATGGAAGCATTCTCTGTTATAATTTCAATTAGTGATAACTGAATGATTTTTTCTTATCTATTTTCAATAAGTTCGATAATGAGTTTTTCGATTTCTGTCATGTCATAACTATTACCAATATCTGAAAAGATGTAGATAAATTCTTGCTTCTCAGAAATTATCTCGCTATAGATATTGGAAAGAAGGATGTCGTAGTGACTATCTTCTTTGAACGCTTCGGCTTTAATAGGGTATTTATGCCCCAAAACATTTGTTAAATGTTGTATGACAAGCTCACCAACGAATGGATTTAGTGAATGATAGACACCTATAGCGATTTTTTCTTCATTCAGTTCAGCAATATGATTTAAAATGATTGTGTAGTGAATCTCAGTGAATTTATTTTTGTAATTCCCTGTTTCACCATCTTGATCAAATTTCTTAGTTGCAATATCCATTAATTCAAATACTTCGTTACCAGAAAATGGATGTCGGTGCGCATTAACAATCGACTTAATCGTCCAACTGTCAAAAGGCAAGATAAAACCATCAAAGTAATAAAGTTGGGAATGAAGTTGGAATAATAAATTTTCAATGTATAGTAAACGTGCGGATGAAGCATAACTAGACAAATAACCTTGTTGTTTAAGATACTTTAAAATCACTTTATTCATATAATTTAAGTAAGAACTTTCCCTGCGTTGTTTTTCAGCTAGCCTAAAGGCAAAAGAAGAATTAGGTGAAAAATTATGCATGGAACAAAAGAAGTCATAAAACATGTACGCTTCGTAAATAGTATATGGACGGTCGATTTTTTTCATATATGTATGTAAGGCTAAATTGATTTCTTCAAACAATGGTCGATCTGGATAATCGTAATTTGGACTGATGACTGGGTTGTATTCATTTGTCAGCCGTCGAAAAGAGATTTTCATCCACAATTTAATTTGAAGTACTTCTGTTGGATCAAAGGTCAAATTAAGGGATTCTTTTAAAATATCTACAAAACCAAGATATTGATTCGCCGTTTCTTTTTCAAGATTCGACTTATCTTCAAATAGAAACCAAAAGAAATTAAAGAAAAAATAGCGGACTTGTTTTTCTTCTCCAACCAGTTTTCCACGTTTTATTTGAAGGCGAAACTCTTTGAGTAATTCATTTAACTCTGTAATCTTACGATAGTAAGTTGCTGAACTAATAGCGTAGTTCAACTGAAAATAATCACAACTTAGCTCACCTTTGTTAAATAGTTGATTGACCATTTGAAATTTGATTGATTTTTCCAAAAAAAGGACAACAATTTTTTTTAATGGAAATGTTGGCTGCTTTTTTAAATAAATGTTTTCGCCTTGCAGCGTTATCTCTACTTGATCCTCTACGTCATTTTCTTCTAGAAAACTTTGTAGAAAAGACAAATATTCATTTAAAGTTGGTAAACTAATCTGAAATTCACTAACTAGCTCGTTTTTTGTTGCACTGCCTTGATTGTTATATAAAAATAATAAGATATCATTCATATAATCAAAGGGCTTTTCTAAAAAATCTCGTTTCAGCATAATAGACACCTCACTTTAAGGATACTTGATTCACATCAAAATGGCAATACGCAACTTATAAAAAGAAATTTATTACGTATTAATATTTAAAAAAACTATAATTATATGTATAACAAATAAGAATGCTGTTTTTTATTTAGAAATATACGAGATATCGGTTCGTTTAATTGATTGAAAGGAGGAGAACCTCAGTGAGAGTGATTATTATAGGTGCTTCACACGGAGGGCTTCATGCGGCATTAACGATAAAAAAATTAAATCCTCAAATTGAGGTTGTTTTAATCGAAAAAAGAAGTGAGATCAGTTTTGTTTCAAGTGGAATTATTTTGAAAATGAATCAATTGGTCAATGAATTAGATCATGCTAGATATATTACGATGGAGGAGCTAAACGATAAAGATATCACTGTATTGCTTGATGCAACAGTAACGGCAGTTGATCCAGACAAGAAAAAAATTGTTTATAAGGATAGTCAAGAGCTTGAGCATGAATTAACTTATGAAAAACTAGTGCTTGCAACTGGATCCAATCAATTTCTTACTAATTTAACTTTACCGGACAAAGAAAAAGTGACTGTGTTCAAAAGTTATCCTAGCTCACAAGAAGTGTTAAAGCGTTTGGAAGAGTCAGCATCTATTTCAATTGTAGGTGGAGGCTATATTGGTGTGGAATTGTGTGATGCATTAAAAAAACAAGGCAAAGAAATTCATTTAATCGAAAGTGCAGATTCGCTCCTATTTCGGTATATAGGTAAGGAAATGTCTTCAATCATAGAACAAAAAATTAAGGATTCTGGTGTGCACCTCCATCTTAACGAAAGTGTAATTGGCTTTTCTGATGTGGAAGAAGAAACGTTCATAACACAGACAACAAGTGAAAAAATTAGGAATGATTATGTCATCCTTGCGGTCAATGCTCGACCAGATACTGCGCTTGTCAAAGACTTTTTAGATTTAAATACGAATGGTACGATTAGAGTGAATAAACAGATGCAGACAAGTGATCCAGATATTTTTGCGATAGGAGATGTCATTTCATACCCTGTACGTAACAGTTATCGCAAATCATTTATTCCTTTAGTCAATAACGTTGTACGAAGTGCGACAGTTGCTGCGATGAATGTAGTGGGGCATCAGATGAACTATCATATGACTCAAAAAACAACAGCCACCAAAATTTTTGGCTATTATGTTGCTAGTACAGGACTAACTGAAGTTGAAGCAAAATTTGAAGGGATCGATGTAGAAGGGATTTTTTTGAAGTTACCCTGTCAATTGCCCTATCTTGAGTTGCAAGAAGAAGTATATATCAAGATGGTTTTTGAAAAAGGAAGCCATAAATTGGTAGGTGGTCAACTGATGTCTGAAAGAGATATTACCCAGTCAATCAATACGTTGTCACTTGCGATTGACAAAGGAACAACGTTAGAAGAACTGGTTACTATGGACTTTTATTTTAATCCAAGCATCAATCAACCTATGGGGATTATCAGTCGAACAGCCTACGAATTTTTGATTGAAAAGTATAAAGTAAAACAACATCGTAAGACTAAGTAATAGGTATAATGTTGATTAAATGTTATTATTTTTTTATAAATGCAAATTACTTCTACTTATTTCCATTTAAGCTTATAATAGAATAAAATTCTAGGAGGCAAAGCGAATGAAAGCAGAAGAAAAGCAATTTTATGACTTCATTATGGATCGGACTACCGCTGCTCATCAAGAAGACATGAAACATTTGCTGGCAGAATTGATGGAAAGAAGAGCAACGGATAAACTTGATAAGATGTATCTTATGAGCGTGGTTCCAAGAGCACTTTCTTATTTAGATCCTGATTCAGTAAACGAAGTGAAAAAAGTAGTATCAGAGTTTTCAGCAAAACTATAAGGAAACAGACGAGAGACAAGCTGATTCATTTGGATGAGTTTGTCTTTTTTTAGGTGTAAAAGAAATAAATCTGGTGAATCTGTGCGACAGTTCAAAGAACTTGTCGTAGAAATAGACAAAAACGGATTTTTTCATTTGTTATTGATAAAAAAATTATGCTAAAGTATATCAGTCATTAAAAAGAGTAGGTGAGCAGGATGAAACATATAAAAAATACATTAAACTTATTTAAATTAGATTGGCAACGCATTTTTAAAAACCCAATCGCTACATTTTTGATTATTGCACTGATGATTATTCCATCACTTTATGCATGGTTTAATATCAAGGCACTGTGGGATCCTTATGCAAATACAGGAGAGTTACCCATTGCAGTTTATAGCGATGATAAGGCTGCGAGTTTCAAAGACAAAGAAGTGAACATTGGCGATGAAGTGCTTAAAAACCTTCATGAAAACAAGCAATTAGGCTGGAAATTCGTTGATTCAAAACAAGAATTAGACAAAGGGGTAAAGTCTGGTAAGTATTATGCAGGAATTTATTTGCCGAAAGATTTTTCTAAAGATCTATTAAGCTTTACGACAGGAGAAATCACCAAACCCAAAATAGAGTATTCGATTAATGAAAAAATCAATGCGATTGCGCCAAAAATTGCGGATAAAGGAGCAACCTCTTTACAAGCACAAATCACAGATCAATTTACCAAAACAGCTAGTAGTACATTGATCAAAGTGTTTAATGAGATTGGCTATAATCTAGATTCTAATTTAGTTAGCATCACTAAGGTAAAAAATATGATTCTTTCAACTGATGAAAATATTGATCAAATTGATAAATATACACAAGAGGTAGTCGCACTTCATGGCAAAATGCCAGAGTTGAAAACAAAACTAGCTAAAGCAAATGAATTTGTAGAGTATTTGCCTCAAGTAGATGCGCTTGGAACAAAATTGGTTGAGCTAAATGATAAAATGCCGACTATCAAAGAACAAGCCAAAGTTATTTTAACTTTGCAACAAAAAATTCCAGAAATCCAAAATGCTGGTAAACAATTAGCAATGATTGATGAAGATTTTGCTTCTGTGGAACAAACAATGAATGAAGGAATCAATGAAGCAAAACAAGGATTGACAATTATTCAAGGCGTTCAAACAGCATTGCCAGAGATCCAAAAATTAGGTGATCAAGCAGATAGTTTAGCAACAGCAACTTCTGAGGGTGCTGCAAAATTACAAGAAGCACTGCCTGGAATCACCAGCAGTATGAAAGTAACATTACAAGCAATTCAAACAATCAGCTCAAGTGTAGCATCAGTTGTTGAGCAACTCAGAGACAATCGATTAACACCTGCTGAACGCGAAATGTTAAAACAACAATTATCCGAAAGTTTAGGTCGTCAACAAGCAGTGATTGAACAATTGATCCAAACCTTGACTCAAATTCAAGAAGCTGCTGGAAATCAAGAGCTACAACCAACGATTGATAAACTGACAACCGTAAATCAGCTAATCTCCACGTTGAAAAATAAAGTAGATAGTTTAGATGTCAATGCGATTACTGATGCTGATCTACAAGCGATTCAAGATGGAGCCAATCAAATTGCGGCAACAGCTGGAAGTATCGATGTAGATGCAGTGTCAGCAATGGTCAATGATATTTTAACTAAACTGATCAATACCATCTCAACAGCTCAAGGCTTGCTTAATCAAGCGAAACAAATTGATTTTGCTGCATTGTTAAGCGCAACTGAAGCAACTGTGTCCAATGCAATTGGCATTTTGGAAAAATACCAAGCAGAATTACCTGCAATTAAGCAAGAAATTCATGATGCGAACGTTATGTTGAATAGTCACATGGATACAATCGTAAATGGCATCAACAAAGGTGCCGATTTATATACAAATGAATTGCCTGTTGTAGAAGAAAAACTTGGATTGGCGGCTGCTTTTATCCAAAATGATTACCCTGGAATTAAAAACAACATCACAAATACCTTAGATACAGTCAATAAAAAAATGCCAGATCTTGAAGCGGCGTTGAATAAAGCGAATGATTTAATTCAAAACGACTGGCCGAATATCAAAACAGGGCTGCATAAGGCCGCTGAAGCGATTCGAAAAGGTGAAAAGGATGTTGACCTTGGACAAGTTATAAAATTGCTTAAATTGGATGCTAACGCAGAAAGTGACTTCTTCACTAAACCAATAGAAATCTCAGAAAATCAGATTTACCCAATTGCTAATAATGGTTCTGCCAGTACACCATTTTATACAGCTCTTTGTTTATGGGTTGGTGCAGTATTATTTTCAAGCGTTGCAACAACTGATTACTATTTAGACGAAAAGGATCGCGGGAAATATACTAAACGAGAACAATTCTCTGCACGAATGTTGACATTCTTAGTAATGGGATTGGCGCAAGCATTGATTGTTACTTTAGGAAATTATTATCTTCTGGGAGTTGACGTTAGACAACCATTTTATAGTGTGCTGTTTGCGTTATTGATCGCCTTAGCCTTTATGATGATGGTGTATGTATTAGTAGCATTATTTGGCAATGTTGGTAAAGGTGCTGCGATTATTATCTTGGTACTCTCCATATCTGGAGGTGGAGGGAATTATCCAATCCAAGTGTCTGGAAAATTTTTCCAATTTATTAATCCATTTTTACCATTCACGCACGCGGTTAATCTGTTACGAGAATCAGCGGGCGGAATTTTCTGGCCGAATGCTTGGAAAGCAATTCTTATTATGCTAGGGATCACTATTGTTTTCTGTCTATTAGGGATATTCTTGTACCCTTATATTGAGGAGAAAACGAAGAAATTAGCAAAAGTTTCTCATGAAAGTCATATCTTCCATTAAAATAATGGATTGTTAAACTAGGTAGGAACAAAAGCGTATTTACAAAGTATTCAACTCTTGGTACTTTAACACTTAGAAATTTATGTGATCAAAGCAAAGTGTAGTAGTTACTTTTGCTCCCACCGTTTATTGTTTTTTCAGGTGGCTGGGATATGACTCGTAGAGTTGTGTCTCAGCCACTTTTTGAGTTTATTCTATCGTTCAAGGCATCCCTAACAAAAAAACAAAGAGCCCCCATCAATCAAATTGGGACATTCTAAACAATAAAAACTCGCTAAAAAAAGCAGTATTTTACTATACAAATACTTGAAATCATTTTATAGTGTTAGGATATGCTGAAAACGAGGTAGGGATTATTATGATAAATTTTTTAATTGATCGTTTTGAAAGAAAACAACGGCGAAAAGCAGATAGTAGGACAGCTTTTGGTGTGTTTGCAGGAATCATCGGATTATTGTCGAATTTAGTTCTTTTTATTAGTAAATTATTGATTGGTTTGGTGTCTGGGAGTGTCTCAATTATGGCAGATGCGATGAACAATTTATCAGATACGATTTCTTCTATTTTGACATTAGTCGGATTTCATATCGCTGGAAAACCAGCAGATGAAGAACATCCTTATGGACATGAGCGCTTTGAATACATTAGTGGGATGTTGGTTTCGTTGTTGATTACCTTTGTGGGATTTCAGTTTTTCATGACTTCGATTGATCGAATCAAGTATCCGCAAAGTATCAATGTAACTCCGATTATTTTGGTTGTGTTATTGGTTTCTATTTTGATCAAAATTTGGCAAGGTGTTTTTTATCAACGAGTAGCTAAAAAAATTGATTCTAACACATTGGTTGCAACAGCTAAAGATAGTTTAAACGATGTATACACAACGATTGCAGTATTAGTTTCAGCAACCGTTGAAGGGATTACTGGTTTGAAAATCGATGGTTTTGTGGGATTGTTGATTGCTTGTTATATTATTTTTAGCGGATTACAATTGATTCGAGAATTTGTCAATGAATTGATGGGGCTAAGACCGGATCAGGAAGCGATTGATGAAATGAAGGGGTATTTATCATCTGTTCCAGAAATAGTCGGTTACCATGATTTGTTGATCCATCAATATGGACCCAATAAAACGTTTGCTTCAGTGCATATCGAAATAGATGATCGGTGGGATTTAAATCATGCACATGAAACCATTGATGGAATTGAAAAACAATTTAAAGAACAACTTGGCGTGGACTTGGTTTGTCATATTGATCCGGTCAATTTACATGATCAGATGCAGCAATTTGTCCATCAAGAACTGAAAAAAATTATTAAAGGAATCAATAGTAAATTAAAGGCTCATGATATTCGTTTTATTGATCATGGGGACAAGCCGCGTATTTTATTTGATTTAGTTGTTCCAAATCACTTCAAGGCGTCAGATCAAGAATTAAAGATTCGAATCCAGGAACAGGTGTATAGAAAGATGGGAGAATTTAGTATTGAAATCATCTTTGATCATAACTATTTACTCTAATTATATCTAAAATAATTTTAAAAAAAGATTAATTTAGTTGGGTTTATCAAAAATATCTATTAATTCAGTTGTTTTTGCTAAAAAAATGAAAAAAATTCCTTTCCTAACATGTTATCATTAGGATGAATTGTTAGGAGGAATTATAAAATGGGAACAAATTTATTAATTATTCTATATTTTCTAGTGGTTGTGATTGTTGTTTTAGCGTTGGTTATGGTGAGGGATAAACAATTTTTAAGGCATTTACTCGCTAAAAAAGATATGCAACAAGAGGAAATTACAAACTTAAAGTTGGAGCGTGTCCGTTTAAAACATATAATAAAGATGCAAGATGAAACGATTGCCCATATGTTAACTTCTAATACCCAATATTCTAAACGGTTAGAATATTCTGCGGGTTCTTTTCTGGAAGAAGATGGAGCACAAGAATGGCATTTAGATAATATAAAGAGTATGCAGGAAAATTATTACGAAGTATAATCATAGAAACTGACGGGGCTGTTGAAAGACGTTCTAGTCAGTTTTTTTGTTGAGTGAATAAATGTTTGTATTGAAGCTTCACACTCAAAGTCATATACTAAAAAGAAAAGGAGGCATGTTGAATGAGTATACAATGGATTGTGTTAGGGTTTATTGGTTGTATTATGTTAGTAATTATTGCAATAGAAATGAATAACCGCTTAAAACTAAAAGCAAAAATTAAAAGGAACTGGGCAACGTTACCTACTAATCGTTTTTTAGATAAAGAAGACAGTTTAAAAAAGGCTTGGAAAAAGGCGAAAGAGTATAGAGCTTATGATAGTGAGATTGATGAGATTACCTGGTATGACCTAGATGGTTTCTCTTTATTTCAACAAATCAATGCAACCTATTCAAGTATTGGTTCTGAGGCATTATATCAGCGATTACGAAACGTTCATTTTTCAACAGAAAGTCATGAACGACTTGAAAAATTAATTGGATTTTATAAGGAAAATCCAAAAATTAGAGAAAAAATCCAATATCAATTCGCTTGTTTAGGAAAAAAAGACAATAATTACGTAGAAAGCTATTTGACTGAAACGAGAGAGCAGGAATTAGCGAATGGAAAATTTTACCTATTTTGCAGTCTTTTACCTGTTTTAGAGGTGATTTTATTTATGGTGTTTCCAACAAAATGGACAATCACTTTGCTTTTAGCTTCCGTTTTATTTAACGTTATTTACTATTTAGTGAAGAAAGAAAAGTTAGAACGAGAGTTATCGTGTATGGGGTATTTGGTTCAAACGATAGCGTGTGCTCAAAAACTAGCTAAAATAGAAACCCCGCTTCAACGTGAAATAGCATCGAATCTAAAGCCGCTTGCTTCTATGACTATTTTTGGTATTTCTTTTCGAGTGAAAACCAATAGTGAGGTGGAATTGATGTTTGATTATTTGGCAATGATTTTTATGTTGCCATTTATTTCGTATAATTTTGTATTAAAAAAATTAGCCAAACATGAAGCGCAGGCAAAGGAACTATGGCGTTTATTAGGGGAATTAGAAGTTGGGGCTGCGGTCTTGAATTTTCGTGAAATAATGCCTGATACTAGCCAACCTGTTTTTTCAAAACAAGTGGAAGTGATTGGTGAACAAGTATACCATCCTTTATTAGCAAAACCTGTGCCAAATGATGTGAACTGGACCGAGAATACATTGGTTACAGGCTCCAATGCTTCTGGAAAGTCAACTTATGTTAAAAGTGTAGCAATTAGTTGCCTTCTTTCTACGACGATTCATACGGCTTTAGCCACGAAATTTCAATTGCCTTTTGGTCATATTTTGACTTCAATGGCGGTGGAAGATGATATTTTTGAAGGCGACAGTTATTTTGTAGCAGAAATAAAATCAGTCAAACGAGTACTTGATTTAACAGAGACTAAAGTTCCTTGCCTATGTTTCATTGATGAAATATTGAAAGGAACAAATACAATCGAACGAATCGCGGCTTCATCAAGCATGGTTCACTGGTTAGGGGATTATCCATCTTTAGCGTTTGTTGCGACTCACGATATCGAATTGACTGAAATTTTGAAAGATTCTTGTACCAACGTCCATTTTGAAGAACAAGTAACGAAGGAAAACGGTGTAACATTCGATTACTGCTTAAGACAAGGGCCGTCTGTAACAAGGAATGCTATTGAACTATTACATGTTCTAAATTACCCAAAAAGTGTGGTGGAACAAGCAAAGAAAGAAGCTGCCTATTTTGATGAATACCGTACGTGGAAAAAATTAGAGTAAGCAACAGTAAGGATTTAACAGAAATGTTTAGTGACAAGAACACTTCTGCTAAATCCTTATTTTTTTTAGTAATCGTTAGAAAGTTAATGAGTTGAGAATTTCTTTAATTGTTGAAGAGGAAGGAATGAATATTTCAATAGTTTCATAGGTAAATAATTGACAATAATAGTCTAGAGGCGTAGCATATGTGATTGTTTATAGAAAAAAACTATTTTTTTCTGAAATATAATTGAAAAGGAGAGATGAAAAAGTGGACTATTTAAAACGATTGTTTATCGGAAAACCCCTAAAATCGGCTGAAAATGATGAACATAAATTAAGCCGTTTTGCAGCGTTGGCTTTATTGTCATCGGATGCGTTATCTTCAATTGCATATGGGACAGAACAAATCGTTGTTGTACTTGTAACGTTATCCGCTGCTGCCATCTGGTATTCATTGCCAATCGCTGCTTTTGTTATTATTTTACTTATTTCATTAACGCTATCTTATCGTCAAATTATACATGCCTATCCTCATGGCGGTGGGGCTTACGTCGTCAGCAGTGAGAATTTAGGGAAAAATGCTGGTTTAGTTGCTGGAGGTTCATTATTAGTGGACTATATGTTGACTGTAGCTGTTTCTGTTTCTGCTGGGGCACAAGCAATTATTTCAGCAATCCCAGCTTTATATGGTCATCAAGTAGGCATTTCAATTGGGATTGTTTTGTTGATCATGCTGATGAATTTGAGGGGACTAAGAGAGTCTGCTAGTTTTCTGATGTTTCCTGTTTACAGTTTTATTGCAGTGATTACTCTTTTGATTGTCACAGGAGTGTTTAAAATTATTACCGGAGCTGTACCTCTACATGCGACAGCGATACCAGGAACTGTTGTCCCTGGAATTACGATCGCGTTGATTTTACGTGCATTTTCATCTGGTTCTTCTTCATTAACTGGAGTTGAAGCAATCAGTAATGCGGTGCCTTTTTTTAAAAAGCCTAGAGCAAAAAATGCAGCAGGTACTCTAGCATTGATGGCAGTGATTTTAGGTTTCTTTTTTGTAGGAATTACTTTTATCAATTACTGGTATGGAATTGTTCCGAAAACAGAAATGACAGTGCTAGCTCAAATTGGTCAAGCTGTTTTTGGTCAAAACGTGATGTATTATGTGCTTCAATTTACAACTGCTTTGATTTTGGCTGTAGCTGCGAATACTGGTTTTTCAGCGTTTCCAGTTTTAGCGTATAATTTAGCCAAAGATAAATTTATGCCTCATATGTATATGGATCGGGGAGACCGTTTGGGGTATTCTAATGGGATTTTGACTTTGGCTGGCGGTTCAGTAGTGTTGCTGCTGATTTTTCAAGGATCAACAGAACGCTTAATTCCACTGTATTCGATTGGTGTTTTTATTCCGTTTGCCTTATCTCAAACAGGAATGGTAGTAAAATGGCGTAAAGAGACGAAGAAATGGTTGTCAAAATCCATTGCCAATATTGTCGGAGCGTTTATTTCTTATGCAATTATTGTTATTTTATTTATCTATCGATTAGGAGATATTTGGCCATTTTTTATTATTATGCCTATCTTGATTTTCATTTTTTACAGTATTCATGCTCATTATCAAAATGTTGCGGAACAGTTGCGTATAGAAGCGACCGTTCAACAACAAGAATTTGACGGCAATACAGTGATTGTTCTGGTAGGGAATGCTACTCAGGCAAATGTCGGAGCGATTAACTATGCTCGATCGATCGGCGATTATGTAGTTGCGATGCATGTATCCTTAGATGAAAATATAGCGAAGGAAAAAGAAATCGAGGAGGAATTCAGAAAACATTTTCCAGATGTTCGTTTTTCGGTCGTCCATTCTTCCTATCGTTCGATCACTAATCCGATTCTCCGCTATGTCGATCTGGTAGGGAAAAATTCAGCTAAAAGAAATTATACGACTACTGTTTTGATTCCACAATTTGTTCCGAATCGTCGTTGGCAAAATATTTTGCATAATCAGACGAGTCTACGCTTGCGTTTGCGGTTATCTTGGCGGGAGAACATCGTGGTTGCAACGTATAGTTATCATTTGAAAAAATAAGAAAAAAGACGTGCGTGGGACGAGGCTTCTGCTCTCATCGTTTAGGGTATGGGATGTAACTCCAAGAGTTATGCCCATACCTTTTTTAAAGTGATCGATAAGGTATTTTCTCTGATGTAACCAATTGTATCGGGAGTTCTGTAAAGTGATAATATTATTCTTCTTTCTAAAAAGAAGGTATAATTGACATTAAATAATGCGAAACCAGATAGGAGAAAAAGATGTCACTTAAAATTTTATGGGAATTAGGAGAGGTTTATACAACACCGTTAGATTGGTTTTTAGTTTTGTTAGGGATGGCTTATGGCGCTTATTCATATGGAAATTTTTTTAATTGGCGTATTCTTATTTTCTTGATTATTTTATTTTTATATCATATTACGATGAATATTTTTAACAATTATATGGATTACAAAAATGCATTGGATGAACAATATAAAGTGCATATAAGTACTATCAGTAAATGGAACCTTTCCTTAAAAACAGTGAAAAAGGTCTTTTTATTTTTTCTGATTTGTTCTTTATTTTTTGGGATGATTTTAGTTTTTTCAACAGATCTATTGATTTTTTTATTGGGGATTTTGGGTTATTATGTTGGATTTGGGTATTCTTATGGACGCAGACCTATCAATAGTTTACCGATAGCTGAAACGATTCCAGCTATGTTAAGTGGTTTTATGATTCCAATAATAAGTGCTTATCTGGCAAATTACGGTGAAATCAAGATGACGAGCCAAACACTTGGGGTGATGTTGATTGGTTTTATGCCAATGTTTTTTTGTATGTTCAACAACTTACTGGCAAATAATACCTGTGATCTTGAAGAAGATATCAAAAATGGGCGGAGAACGCTTGTCTATTATATAGGGAAGAAGAATAGTGTATATTTGCTTATTTTTTTCACGGTGTTAAGTTATGTAGCGATTCCAGTGGCCGTCTACTTTAAGCAAGCACCACCGATGACTTTATGGCTGTTAGTATTGTTACCAATAACCTTGATAATATTACGGCCTTACTTTCAACAGCAAATAAAAAAACAAACCTTTCCTCTTGTACTTAAAGGCATGTCAATGTTGATGTTTGGCTATCCTGTTTTTTATTTGATCGGTATTTTAGTTTAAGAATGAATGATTTAGTTGCATTTAGAGGTTGGTGTGATCGAAGCGAAGCGTAGTAGTACCGTTTATTCAGAAAATAAGAGCCTGAAACATAACTTTGGAGTTATATCTCAGGCTCTTATTTTCTTTTCTATGAATGTTTACTCGCCGGGTCTAAACGGCGTTCAATCATACCTAAAATCCAGTCTGTAATGATAGCCATTAAAGCTGTAGGTAATGCGCCAACAAGGATGATGGCTGTTCCGTCAGTTGCATTGGTTCCTCGTATAATGATATCTCCTAAGCCGCCAGCCCCAACGAAAGCGCCGATAGCTGTGATTCCGATAGCGACCACCAAGGCATTTCGAATACCTGCCATAATAACGGACACAGAAAGGGGCAATTCTACCATGTAAAGGCGTTGCCATTTTGTCATACCCATACCTTTTCCGACATCTAAAATATTTTTGTCTACCTGAATCATGCCAGTATAGGTATTTTTGATGATTGGTAACAGAGAATAGAGAAACACAGTTACTATAACCGTATTTACTCCTAAACCTAGCCCTAACATTAAAATCGACAGCATGGCTAAGGAAGGAACCGTTTGAATCAAGTTGGCGATACTGATGATCCAGCCAGCTAGTTTTCTACGCCGAGCAATAAAAATGCCAATTGGTATACCAACAATTGCGGCAAATAACACACCATAAATAGAAATCAGAAAGTGTTGAACGAATTGGCTCAGCACGTAGCTGCCATTTTGTTCAAAGTAATAGAAAAACTGCTGCAACAAATTCATCTCTTGTAAATTCTGCATTATTTCCCACCTCCTTCATTTTCAAAGAAATGGTGTTCTTTCAAGAAGTTCTCAGCCACTGTTTCTGGTTCCATCAGGTCATTATCAGCTTGATAGTTTAATTTTTGCATGGTTTCTGTTGAGATTTTTCCATCTAGTTTGCTAAGGACCCCTTTTAGCTCTGGGTATTTTTTTAACACAGCATCCGTTGCAACTGTGCATGCATCATAAGGTGGGAAGAAATGTAGATCATCTTCTAAGATGACCAAATCGTAGCTACCAATTCGTCCATCTGTAGAATACCCTAGCACAACATCCATTTTTCCGGCTGCTACAGCATCATACACTAAACCGATTTGCATCGGGAAGACACGTTTAAAATCAAATCCATATGTCTCTGTAAAACCTTTGTATCCGTCCCCTTTACGATCAATCCAAGAAGTATCCACACCGGCAGTTAATTGATCACCGACTTTTTTTAAATCGCTGATAGTTTTTAAATTATATTTTTTAGCTGTTTCTTGTGTGACCATAAATGCATAGGTATTGGCAAAGCCATAAGAATTAAACCATTGTTGCTGAAATCGTTTTTCAAATTCTGTCTGAACAGCTTTAAACGCTTTTTTAGGATCTTTGATTGGTTCCATATTTAATGTAGTCGTCAAATCGGTTCCTGTATAACGGGCAGCCGAAATTTGTGCGTCGCCATTCATCATTGCTTGATGATTGATGGTTGTTGTCGCCAAATTATTGATGATTGTTGTTTTTTCATCGGTATAATGCTCAATCATTCCTGCAACCAAACTGGCCAAAATTTGTGCTTCCGACGTAATTCCTCCTGTAATTGAAATGGTGGAATCATCGGAATTTGAAGATAAGCCTGGCAAGGAACAACCTGCTAATAATAAGACACTACTAAACGCGATGAGAAATAATTTTACTGTTCGTTTCATTATTCTGCCTCCCTTAATGCTTTAGGAGTCAATTTTTTCTCCAACAAACCGAGTAATAAATCTGCGGCTAAAGCCAAAATAGTAACAGGAATTGTTCCAGCAAAAATCAAATCAGGTTGATAATTGTTTAATCCGCTGAAAATAAAGTCTCCTAAACCACCAGCACCAATGTAAGAAGCTAAGGTCGCCCATGCAATCACATATACAGCAGATAGTCGAATTCCCGCCATAATAGTTGGCATTGCAATCGGCAGTTCAACCATAAAAATTGATTGGATATTGGTCATGCCCATTCCTTTGGCAGCGTCTTTGTAATCAGAACTGACCTCTTTGATTCCGATATAAGTGTTTCGTAAAATTGGCAATAAGGAGTAGATAAATAAAGCAATTATCGCAGGAATTTTTCCTACACCAAAAATAGGGATCATCAACGCTAGTAAAGCCAATGAAGGGACAGTCTGTAATGCACTAGTCAAACCAATGATAATTACAGCAGTTCTTTTGGTTCTGGTTAACAAAATCCCAATGGGTACGGCAAAAAGTATACCTAAAGCAAGGGCAACACCAGAAATAAATATATGCTCACCAATTTTTGTAACAAGTTCATTTCCTCTTTCTAAAAGAAACTGATTCATTTTTCTACACCTCCGCTTGAGGCTGTTTGACATCAGTTGATTCTATTTCACTTATAGCGGTAGCTTCTTCCTCTTCACCCCAGATAACGTCGTAAACAATGTCTACTAGGGAAGCTCGAGTTAAAATCCCAACGACTTTTTGATGATCGTCGACTACTGGAACATATTTTAATCCGCGTTTTAAAATACGTTGTAAGGTATCTCGTAATAAGGAAGATTTTTTTACGAAGAACACTTTAGGATTCATAATATCACTCACACTAGTTGCGGTGTTTCTACGGCGGTCAAGGGTTTCAACATCAATAAAGCCTTTCAAAACGCCTGAGCCATCAACAACTAATAGTGTATCTACACGTTTTTCTCTCATCAGTCTGATTGCTTCAGATAATGATTTTTCTGGCGTGATTGTGATAGCATTGTTCAGCATCACTTCACCAACGGTAGTAATATCTGGTTTAGCCTGAATTAAACGATCTTCTCCAATCAATTCTTCAACAAACTCGTTCACAGGATGACGTAAAATATTGTCTGGTGTGTCAAACTGAATGACTTTACCTTCGCTCATAATGGCAATTCGGTTAGCTAATTTTAGTGCTTCATCCATATCGTGAGTGACAAAAACAATTGTTTTGCCTAAGCGTTCTTGCAAATCTTTCACTAAATCTTGTAGAGAGTCCCTAGTGATCGGATCTAAGGCACCAAAAGGTTCATCCATCAAGATAATATCTTGATCAGCAGCTAATGCTCTGACCACACCAATCCGTTGTTGTTGTCCACCAGAAAGTTCATTTGGATAACGATCAAGCATTTCTCTAGGTAGTTCAACAAGATCGATCATTTTTTCGGCAATTTTATTTCGTTCTTCTAGGTCGACTTTTAAAAGTTTTGGTACAAGTACGATATTTTCTCTGATGGTCATATGCGGCATTAAGCCGATATTTTGGATTACGTAGCCGATTTTTCTACGTAACTCAACAGGATTGATGGCTTGAATATCTTCGCCATTGATTAAAATTTTTCCTTTTGATGGATCCGTCATCCGATTGATCATCCGCATAGAAGTAGTTTTTCCACTACCGCTGGTTCCGATAAAGCAGATAAATTCACCTTTATCAAAAGACAGATTGACGTCATCTACAGCGATTTTTCCACCTTTGTAAATTTTTGAAACATGTTGAAATTCGATCAACTTTCTCACCCCAAATTCTTTTTTTCTTTGTCTAGTTTCCTGAGCTATACCCTTTTCAATGAAACGTTCCTACTACTAGTATGCTACAAAATGATGTTTAGGACAAATGGGATGTTCTTTTTTAGGCAGTAAAAAGGCTGAGAGTCGAAATGTTGAAGGGACAAAAAAACACAACGATCATGAAATAGGCGAGAGGTTAAATTCTTGACTATTATTCTATTGACAATAGTAGAAAACCTTAGTATATTGTTGGATAGCTACTACTATTTTATGAATAATAGAAAGTAGAAAGGAGAGCGAAATGGAAAAAATTGGGTTTGGATACTTGGTATTTAGTTTAAGTTATTTATTTTTGTTTTACTTTGTTTCAAAAAAGCAAGAAACCTATCGAAAATTTGTGTTATCTGGTTTTGTTGTCATTCAAGCTGTCTATTTGGTTTGGCGGATTCTGTATACTATTCCAAAGGGGAGCATTATTGAACTGATAGCAGGAAGTCTGTTGTATCTTGCTGAATTTATGGGCTTTGTTCAGGCATTTACTTTAGTATTTTTATTTTGGAAGCCGTACAAACGGGTTGAAAAATCATTAGCTGACTTAAGTGAATTGCCTACTGTTGATATTTTAGTTGCAACATATAATGAGAATATTGACATATTGGAAAGAACGGTAATTGGTTGTTTGTCGATTGATTATCCCAAAGAATTATTGAACATTTATCTTTGTGATGACGGAGATCGTCCTATGGTTAGAAGACTAGCCGAAAAACACGGAGTTAAATTTATCGCTCGACCAACGCATGAACATGCTAAAGCGGGAAATTTAAATTACGCGCTGACTAAAACGAGTGGAAAAATTATAGTCACTCAAGATGCTGATATGGTGCCAAAAAGAGAGTTTCTACAACGAACGCTTGGTCATTTTGCAGAAGAAAAAGTTGGCTTTATTCAAACGCCGCAAACCTTCTTCAATTCGGATATCTTCCAGCATAACTTGTATTTAGATGAGGAAGTAAACAATGAGCAAGACTTTTTTATGCGTAGCTTAGAAGAAGGAAAAGATCGTTTTAATGCTGTGCTTTATGTGGGCAGTAATGCTTTATTCAAGCGTGAAGCGCTAGATTCGATTGGCGGGTTTACTACAGGAGTGATTACAGAAGATATGGCAACAGGATTGTTGCTGCAAAATAATGGTTGGCAAGGAGTCTTTGTTAACGAAGCATTGGCTTCAGGTCTTTCACCAGAAACGCTGGCAGATTATGTAAAACAACGTGATCGTTGGGGACGCGGAAATGTACAAGTAATCAAGAAATATTCTTTAAAAAAATTGAAAAATTTAACATTTATTCAAAAATGGTTTTATATTGATGGTGTGATGTACTGGTATGCGGGGATGTATAAATTGATTTATTTACTTTGTCCGTTTTTGTATCTAGTCTTCGATATTTCAAGCTTGAAAACAACATTGCCTCAACTTGTGGTATTTTGGCTGCCAGCTTTTATATCAGGTAGTCTAATGTATAAGTCAGTTGCTAGGAAAAAATACAATTCGTTTATCAGTAATATTTATGAATTAGTGACCGCCCCTCAAGTTTCTTGGGCGGTTTGGAAGGAAACATTGTTTAGTCCTAAAAAGAACAAAAAATTTCATGTGACGATCAAAGGAATTCAAGGCTCAAAAGGCTATTTTGATTGGCGGAATTGTAAGGTTCAGTTGGCTTTGTTGGGAGCAAACTGCTTTGCATTAGGCTATTACATTTTTCAGCTGGATATGAACCAGTTACAGTGGTGGAATATTTTTTCTATCAACCTTTACTGGCTTTTATATAATATTGTCAGTTTGACAGTAGCTGTAAGCGTAGCATATGAACGCCCTCGTTTACCGATGAATATACCTGTCGACTATCAAGGCAAACTCGTGAAAGATAATCAGTATGTTCCTGTTCAAATTAGCTATTTGGGAGAACGAGGTGTGATCATTACTACTGATCAAAAAGATCCATACTTGAGTTTATTACTAAATCAAGGAGAAAGTTTACTTTCTTTTGAGAAAATAAAAAATGTGAAAATGATTCGTTCGCGTATTATTACTGTAGAAGGAAAAATTGAAATTACATTTAAGATAAAAAGGTTCTCTCGAAAGAATCACTATCGTTGGTTGGGTCTGATTTATTCAGATACGACATATGGTATCGGCGATATTCATTCAATCAGAGTAAAATTTTACACGATTTTGAAACGCATCTTTAAAAATAGAAAAGATGCACAAAAAAATCAACAGTTATTGTCATAAAAGGAGCCAATTAGACGTATGAAAAATAAGAGAATAATTATTATGTTAGCTTTTGCAGTTGTCATTTTTGCGGGTTGCCAAAAAAATGCTGATCCCAAAGATGTTGCTGCAGTATTTGTTAACAACATAATTTATGATAAAGATCATGAAAAAGCTGAAACGTATTTTTATCAATTAGATGCACCTGGTCAAGCAGAACTGATTGAGGATTTTTCTGAGCTTTTTGAATTATCAAAAGAGCAAGCAAAAGAGTTAGTGTTAATTTATCAAGAAAGACTTGAAAAAGAAACGAAGTTCTCGGTAAAAATAAAAGACAGTGATAAAAAAAGACAGAAAGTTGACATTCTTGTCACAGGGTTAGATCAAAAAACATTTGATCAGAATCTGGATAAAAAAGCAGATGAAGAACTCGTTCAATATTTAAAAAATAAAGGATATGATTCGATAAATCAATTAGATGACATCGATAAAATTTCTGATGAGCAACAACTAAACAACATCTTAAAAGAATTGAATGCACTAACTGATAAAGACCTTAATCAAATCCAATTTGAAGCGTTAAAAAAAGCAATGAAAGAACTGAAAGCTTCAAATGAATCCAAAACGATTCATTTGGAATTAGAACCAGATAAAAAAGAAAAAAAATACTGGAAAATTATTGATGAAGAAGAAAGATTTACTGAATTATTAAATGCTTTTCAAGGATAAGTACAGTAAAGAAATATGTTGATTAAGGAGAAGTTAGAATGAAAAAATTTATAGTATTTTGCATTGCTCTTTTAATGATTGGGATTGGAACCACCCGAACAGTGGATACAGCAGATGCAGCTTTTTCCAAAGACGAGGTAGTCAAAGCAAGGTTTGCGCTAAAAAAAGAACGACTGGCTGAAATTGTATCCAAAAAAATTGCCCATGTCGAACAGTCAATCAAAACAAAATTAAAAGAACAAGAAGCAAAAAAAGTACAAAAGCAAAAAGAAGAAGAGAAAAAAGCGACAGAAAAAAAAGAAGCAGAAGAGAAAGCAGCTGAAGCTAAAGCTGAACATGAAACAGCGCCAAATACAGTGACGGAGAATCAAGAAGATGCGCCAAATACCGCTGTACCAGAAGAGCAACAACAAGCACCAAGTAATGATCAAGGAGCAGATGCTGTCTCTGGGGCATCAAGTAATTGGCAGGAAAGAAAACAAAAGGGACAAGAATGGGGAGAGCGATTACGCGATCCTAATTTGACACCAGAAGAGCGTCAAGGTATCATTCAAGAGAAAAAGAATTACTACCGCAACAATCACTGAATAAAGGAACAAGCAGCTTTTTATTTCAACATACAAAATTTGGAGTGTAGCTGATTAAGACGCTTTTAGATAAAGGACTTTATTTTTTAGCTGGGATTTTCTGCTAGAATGCTCTTAAAAAAGCATCAAAGTAACTGCTTTTCCCTGATTCGTGTATTGTGTTCTCAAATGTTTCTGTTGAGAAAGTGGGTAATTTGTCAATCAAAACTGTGATAAGGGGATTGAGCGATGAGGGCTTCTAGCCAATTTAAAAAAGGTGCTTTAGAAATGTGTGTACTTCATTTTATTCAAAAAGAAGATCGATACGGCTATGAATTAACGCAACGAGTAAATCAGTATATACCAATTACGGAAGGGGCGCTTTACCCAGTTCTGCGTCGATTAGTGAAGGAATCGTATTGTATCATTTATACGAAAGAATCTCCAGACGGACCTTCAAGAAAGTATTACCAAATGACTGATAAAGGCAAAGAATATTTGGCGCTTTTAGAACGTGATTGGGATGAATTCGTTGAGCAAGTTAGTAAACTGAGGGAGGCAGATTAGTGAACACAATGGAAGAATATTTAAACCAACTAAAGGCTGCTTTTGCTGAAGAAGATATTGAGTATTTTAATGAGTTGAAGGAAGACTTATTGGAACAATTAGCGATTTGTTTGGAAGAAGGTCAAACAGAGCAAGAAGTGATTGAAAGATTGGCTCCTCCAGAAGAAATAGCTGCAGACTATTATGCAGATCTAAGTTTAGATGCAGCGATCAATGCAAAGACTTCAGTTGTTCCTAGAGAAGAAATTCAAAATGTATTTATCCAATCCCAGAAAAAGAGAATGCAAAAATTTGCCAAAACGACCTATAAAGTATTAAAACCATTATTATTGTTGGCATTTTTTATTCTATTTGCTTTTTTCTTTACGTATACAGTAAAAGAGTTGAACGAAGAACGAAATTTAGCTGCAATACCAACAATTCTATGTTTAGTATTACTCGCAGTGATTTTACAATTAATAAAAGGGTGGCTAGTTCGAAAAAAACGATTGATTACAGGTGTCACAATTGGTTTGGTAGCTACAGCGACTGCGTTGTTCGTATTTTTTTCTGTAACAGGAAAATTGATGTATACAGGTAGACACTATTATAAAGAGATTAGTCTTGCATCAAGCAAACATGCGGCATTTAGTTTTGATTCCGATGCGGATGTTGAAATCACAACCGTAGAAGTATCCAGCACAGAAAAACCAAGCTTGATGCTTAAAGGAAGGTTTAAAGAGAGTGATATTCAAAAAATCGAGAATAGTTCTTATAAAAATAAAGTAGATTTATCTTTGGATGAAGAAAATATTTTCGATACTTTTACCAGAACAGGGCGCTCGGAAGTGATTTTCTTTATTCCCAAAGGAACGATACTGGATAATTTCCATCTAGGATTGAGTCAAGGGGATTTAAGGTTATTAGATATTCAGACTAAGAATTTTGATTTAGACTTAACGACAGGAGATGTCTACGCCAAAAATATCATTGCTGATGAAGGGCGTATTGATAGTAAATCTGGGGATGTAATCATCGAAGAGTCAGCGATGAATTTAAAAGTTAAAAGCATTTCTGGAAAAACAGTTATCACCGGTATGCTGGGTAATTTGACAATCGATGGAGAACAAGGTTTGTCTATCTTAAAATTCTTACGCTCAGATCAAGTAACCTTAAATAATCATTCTGGACGTATGATTTTAGAAGACTCTGAAGCGAAAAAACTCACAGCAACGGCAACGGATGGTCAAGTGATTGTTAAGCGGACAAAAGGTGATCTTAGACTGATTAACGAAGAAGGAAAAATCGTTTCAGAAGAAAATCAAGGGAAGCTGGAATTGAGAAATAGTTCAGGACCTACGATTGCTATTCAAGAGAGCAAAGTAAATGCAATGGTTTCTAGTCAATCAGGATTCATCAAATGGTTGCAAGACCCGAGCCAGGCTGTAAAAATCAAAGCAAGCACAGGAACTGGAGAAATCAAAAATGATTTTTCAGAAGCGTCTGATGATGAAAAATATAAAATTAATGTTTCATCAAAAACAGGTGATATAAAAATTCTTGAAAAAGTAGATTAAAAAACACAAGAAAATTATTTCTTGAAAGAAGTATGTTCATTATTTAATAATAAGGGAAGGGTTGGGAAGTAATTAAACGATAGAATAACAGGCGACCTTATTTTGTTTGGTACATATAATCTAGGTTTTTTTGATCCCAATCTTACGTTCTTTTTTTACAAAGGAATATAAGGAGAAAAAATGTTTAATAAAAGGAAAATAAAAAAGTGGTTCAAATTCGGTCAACAAGCTTGGAGCCAAAAGGATTACCAACAAGCTGTTTACTTTTTTAAATTAGTTGTTGAAACAAGTGTTAAATATGGTGGTATTCAACGAAACGATTGTTTTAGAGCGTTGGTTTTTCTTGGTGATATTTATCAGGAAGCACTGTGCTTTAAAGAAGCAGATAACTTGTATCAAATGGCAGCTGGAATGGATTTTTCAGCAAAATTAGTCTTGTTGGAAAAAGAATTATTCCATGCAGAGCTAAAAAACGAAAAAAATAAACAGAAATGGCTACAAAAGAATATGATTGATCATACGAATATTATTCAGACAAAAGATGGAAAAACATGGACCTTCCTAATTGAGGATGAAAATCATGATCATCAAGCAATTCTATCCTCTAAGAACAAAGAGACTAACGGAACTTCAGCTGAAGAAATAAAAGAAGATGATTATTGGTCGTATGAGGATTATTTAGAAACTACAATTGTATAAAAGTAAAAAAATGATTGTATGGATGTGGAAATTCATATAATCATTTTTATTTTAAATATTTTAATAAATAAAGAGTTTATTTGATAACAAATTAGTAGAAAGAGAAGCGTTTTTCTGAATAATAAAGAAGGAGAAATAAAAAATCTTCTTACACTTTGTTGACTATGAAATTGTTTTTCTTTAAAATGAGTATTAGATAGAAACGAATAAAATAAAAAGGCACTTCACAAATCAGTTGGCGCTGATTTATGAAGCCCTGAGAAGTCAGAGAAAGCTGACCAATCAAGTTGCCCATGTCAATGCGTAACATCGACATATTCCATTTTACTCAATTTTTGAAGAAATATCTAGAACTTTCTTCTTGCGAATTTGAGATGGATAATGTGATGCCTATTTATTGAACATGCAATGGTGTTGGTGTAGTCTACCAGCACCATTTTTTTATTTTGTTTCTATCTAAAAATAGCAAAGAACGGTGCTCTTGTTAGTGAACGACTGAAGCCGACAGTCTAAAGCGCAAGAGATACGCTCTTTGAGATTTTGGAAGGATCAAAGATGAACTAGATTAATTTAGAATTGTTGAAAAGGTAATGTTCTGTTGATCTAAAGTAGTCTTTGATACTTCAAAAAAAAAGAGTGAGAAAAACTAATTAGATTTTACCATCCTATGTGAAATAGTTTCAACTAAAATACTTTTTAAGGTATTTTAATTGGAGATAGAGCACACAGTGTTTGGAAAGTTTATTTAATTGATCGCTCTTTAAAACAAGCTGAAATAAGAGAGTGGAAATAGTTTACGCTAGCGATCCAGCGAGCATAGAACTATTTATCAGATCCATTCTCTTGTTTCAGTTTTTAGTTTTTATTTGCCAAAAAGGTGCAAATAGGTTGGCTTTTAGAATTTAGCTCGTTTCTTCATAGCCAGAAAGAATAAAAAATGTTAGAATAGCCAAGACAAATCAAGTAGAAAGAGTGACAGATATGCTTAGTACAGAAGATTTTGACTTTGATTTACCTGAAGAGCTAATTGCTCAAACGCCATTGAAAGATCGAACCAGTTCACGACTTTTAATTTTGAACCGTGAAACAAAAGAAATAGAAGACCGACATTTCCACGAAATTATTGATGAATTAAATGCAGGTGATGCATTAGTAATGAATGATACAAGAGTGTTGCCAGCTCGTCTATATGGCGAAAAACCAGAAACAGGTGGTCATTTGGAAGTTCTCCTTTTAACCAACACACAAGGAGATACGTGGGAGACGTTAATAAAACCTGCGAAAAGAGCTAAAATTGGCACAAAGATTAGCTTTGGGGATGGTCGCTTAACAGCGACTGTTATTGAAGAATTAGAACATGGTGGTCGAATTGTCACATTTGATTATGAAGGGATTTTCTTGGAAATTTTAGAATCACTTGGTGAAATGCCGCTACCACCATATATTAAAGAGCGTTTGGAAGATCCCGATCGCTACCAAACGGTTTATGCAAAAGAAAATGGTTCTGCAGCAGCGCCTACAGCCGGTTTACACTTCACAGAAGAATTACTTGCTAAGATCAAAGAAAAGGGCGTAGAGCTGGTTTATTTGACCTTACATGTCGGTTTAGGAACATTTAGACCTGTCAGTGTAGAAAACATCGCTGAACACCAAATGCATAGTGAATTTTATCGTTTAACAGAAAAAGCAGCGAAACAACTAAACGACGTTCGACAAGCAGGTGGAAGAATCATTGCTGTTGGAACAACGTCTATTCGTACATTGGAAACGATTGGAACAAAATTTAATGGTGCAATCAAAGCGGATAGTGGCTGGACAGATATTTTTATTACGCCTGGATATGAATTTAAAGTGGTTCAAGCTTTTTCAACAAACTTTCATTTACCAAAATCAACTTTAGTGATGTTGGTGAGTGCCTTTGCAGGAAGAGATTTAACTCTGGCGGCCTATCATCATGCCATTGAGGAGCGTTATCGCTTTTTCAGTTTTGGAGATGCGATGTTCGTAAAGTGACATAAAGAGACTCTAACATAAAAAAACTCATTCTTTTTTGATTGAATGAGTTTTTTCTTCGTATTTTTTTAGATTCGAGGTAGTAACATTTATAATCCGCTTAATAGCAATGTTTGTGATAATTCTCTTTTACGTACAGCTCTTGGTAAGAAGCAACGAATCTCATCTTCATTAAATCCAATTTGCAAACGTTTCTCATCAATCATAATTGGGCGGCGTAGTAATCCAGGATTGTCTTTTACTAATTCTAATAAAGCGTGTAAAGGCAATTCATTGATATCTATTTTTAGTTTTTGAAAGACTTTAGAACGGATGGAAATAATATCTTCTGTTCCTTCTTCAGTAAGAATCAATATATTTTTTAGTTCATCTAATGTGATAGGAGTATTTCCAAAGTTTTTTTCTTCAAATGGAATATCATGGTCAATTAGCCATTTTCTTGCTTTTCTGCATGATGTACAGCTATTTGTTGTATATAATTTCAACATATTTTTTCATATCCTTTCGAAAATATTGGTACATACCTCTTAATAACTATAATATACCAAAAGTAAAAAATTCACAAAATAAATGCTTACAAAATAGCTGTTTATTTCTATGTATTGATAGAAATAACTGGAAATTCACAAACTATCGTTATTTTTGCAGATTAAAGGATGATAGTAATCGGAAATAATAAAAAAACTTTGTTATGTTATTAATTTGTTGTAGTAAAGTTATTTTCGTGTGAGGATTACAGAGTTAAGGAATACTAAAATGCAGTCATCGGAATTACCCCCAAAAAATCTTACTTGTAAATTTAATAGAGGCTTTTTTTATAAGGCACACATCGGAATAAAATTTACATAGTATTTTTACTATTTTTTTATTATTATAAAGAGAGGAATAACAAACAAGGAGTGGAAACGATGAATGAAGAGTTGACATATAGCTATGCTGCAACGATTTCGGAAAGAATTCAGTGCTGGAAAAACATCAATAATGAAACAAATAATCTGTTAAATCAATGGCAAGCTCGTAAAAGTTTATTAAAATCAGCAGATTATGAGAAAATGTTTCGATCGTATCATTTAGAGCCAAAAGCATTTAGTCGTGCATTATTACCCTTTACCGAGGAACGGGCGCACTTATTACTTCCGATGATTAAAACGAGTGAGTGGTTTCGATTACATAATTCTCTATTTTTAAATGAAATTCCAATCAAAGAACAGGGATTAAAAGCCGCTTTACGTTTTCATTTGCATTATTATGAAACACATATTCTAAACCTTTTAAAAAAATTCCCATTGATTCAATTGCCAAAAAAAGGAATTGATGAACTAGTTGAGCAATTATCAGAGGAGTTCTTTTTTATAGCACAAAAAACATTGGTTTGGGATGTCCACCAAATGATTGAAGAGTATCAATTGCAAGCTGAAACAAAAGAAGAGGAATTCGCTAAGTATATTGAAGAGTTTCTCGGAGATAAGCAACGTACGTATTTATTTTATGGAGAATACCCAACACTTGCTAGAGTTCTTGCAGTTAGATTAATCTTTGCTTGTGAAATGATAGAAGCGTTTTTTCACTCCATAAATGATTCCGCAGAGCAATTAATGGAAAAATTTGATTTAGTTATTCCAATCAACATTACCCAAATAAAGTTGGGACAAGGTGATAGTCATGATCGTGGGAAAACAGTTATTCAGTTTCAGGCTGAAAAAAAAGCGTTGATTTTTAAGTTTAAAAATCTAGCAATCGGTGAACGTTTTAATGAGTTGTTGGCTTACGTAGAGGAGCTGAATCCTTCTCTTTCTTTTTATAAAATCAAACGAATGATTCAGCCAGCTTTTACGGTTGAAGAAAAAGTAATGTACCAAGAATGTATGGACGAAACAGACGTTAGTACGTTCTATCGACGCTACGGGCAGCTTTTGGCGATTGTTTATTGGTTAGGTGGGACCGATTTACATATGGAAAATTTGATTGCTAGTGGAGCACATCCAGTCTTGATTGATGTAGAAACGTTGATTCGACCTGAAATGTTTCATTTCACTAAAAAATTATCCAGGCAAACTCGAATCGAAAAACAATCAGTGATTGTTTCAGGTTTATTACCACAAAAAAAACAGTGGAAACGTGAATTGGAGATGGATGCATTATCTGGAACAAAACAAAAGCTACCAAAAAAAGTTAGAAGACTACGAAATGATCATTCCAGTGATATTGCTTTTCAACTTGAGGAAGCTTACATGGATGGTGCGCAAAATATTCCTCGTTTAGCAGGAGAAGAAGTGGATTATCAATTCTACCGTCAAACAATTCAAACAGCCTTTAAAGACATGAATCAGCTGCTATTAAAAAATAAATCTGCATTTATTGAGAAAGTCAAAGAATTATTTACAGATACCACGATTCGGTTGATTTACAGAGACACACAGGATTATGGAAATTTATTGAATTTTACCTTGCATCCAGAGTGTATGTCTAACTATATTGAACGAGAAAAAATCATTGAAAATTTATGGGGAAATCAAATTATTCCAGAAAAATTGATTCCTTTTGAAGTTGAATCGATGTTGACACATGATATTCCACTCGTTACAGCAAATGCATCGTCAACAACTGTATGTATAAATGGGCATAAACTCCCACACTTACTGCAAAATACACCTCTTGAAGATACGATTGCACATATGGAGCAGATAACAGAAACAACGAGTAATTTTTCGTATCTTTTACTAAAGGAAAGTTTAGGAACATTAGAATATAGCACTCAAGAGATAACGATTCCTTCTAAAAACGAAACAGTTGGTTCCGATATCCTACAAAAAGCTGCTGATATTGGAGATATGATTATTGATCAAATAGCTGTGAATCAAGCAGTTGGTGAAGTGAACTGGATGTCTGTTATGCCAGAAGGGGATGAAGACGTAGCAATTATTTATCCTGAAACGGATCTTTACGGTGGAAATGCAGGTGTATATCTATTTTTAGTTTACTTGAATCAATTGGTTCCTAAAGAAAAGTACCAAGAAGTCATCCTTTTATTGGAAAAAGAAATCTTCTATGCCAAAGAGGAAAAAAACATATACGAAAGCGCATTTTTTGGAGAAGGTATGCGTCTTACAACAGCGTATTATGTGACTAGGCGATTGAAAGATGAACAACACCATTCCTATTTACAAGAGAGCTTAAGAGAACTTGGGTCAGCTCCCATATCAGAAAACAATCAACAAGAATGGCTTTATGGAAAAGCTAGTTTACTGGCAATTTTAGCGGATGTATATCAGAAATATCAAAAACAAGAAGCCTATGATCTCCTTTGGCAGTATGCACAACGGATAGAATGTCAGAAAATGGAAGATAACAGTTTTGCTCATGGATATGCCGGTGTCTTGTATGGATTGATTCAAGCAAACCAGGTACTGAAAGATAAAACGATTGAAGAAAAAATTACTTGGTATCAAAAAAGATTTGAAGAACTCCTTGAAACAAAAGAGCTACCAAATGCATCATGGTGTCGAGGAACAACTGGAATCGAAGAAGTTTGTCGATTAATAGCAGAAAAATCACCAAAAGATAAAAGTCGAACGACGTATAAAGCGGAAAAAGAGGATTGTTTATGCCATGGATATTATGGAAATGTAGATAATTATTTAGGTGATAATTTTATATTAGTTAAAAAAACTCTTTTTCTGAAAAGTGATCCAGATTGCCTTCCAATCAGTCTTTTCAATGGTTTGTCCGGCATTGGATATCAACTTCTAAGAGCTTATGATCCTACCGATATACAATCCTTGTTGTTTTTCAAGTGAAACGACTTGAAAAAAGAACTTTACTTATTGGAGCTAACATCTTATAATTTAATTATTAACGCAAGGGGGAAAAAATTATCATGAGAAAATTATCAATTGAGAAAATGGAAGTAACAAAAGATTTGAAAAAAGTGGATGCTGTGGTAGGTGCTTCTTTTGAAAGAAGTAAAAATTCTGAAGACACTGTAGATAGATCAGAAACAATCGTTGCTAATACGGTAAATGGTTGGACTCGTCTTATTTGTTTCTAAGCATAAGAAAAAGAATGGGATAAGAAAATTTATCCCATTCTTTTTAATTTAGTTTTCTTAAAATAAGGATGCTAAGCACATTAGATCCAGAAATAATTACTAGCATAAAGTTCAGTAGCCAAGAATAAGCAAGAACACTACTAGAAGCAACATCATAGAAGAAATTGCCTAAAATAAAAATAGTTAGCATAGTTACGATAAATGAAATAAAGCTTGCTGTTGATATAATTTTCTTTCCTCGTTCATCTTTTCCTTCTTTGCTAAAGAAAAAGTAGACTGAGTAAATAATAAATATCAACGAAAGTCCAATAATTAAAAAGCTAGACCAATGATTTACAGGCAAGCTATCAAAAAAAGATTTAAGTGATTCGGTCATAATTTATCCTTTCCTTCCGTTAGTCAGTTTCTTCGCTTGTTTGCTCGTCGTCTGTTAATTTTTTGAAAGTGAAAATTTGTTCAATCGGCACTTCAAAAACGTCAGCTATGTCGTGAGCCAGTAAAAGGGAAGGATTGTACCTATTTCTTTCTAACTGAATGATTGTTTGTCTAGATACCCCTACCTTATCAGCAAGTTCCTGTTGGGTCATGCGTTTCATGGCTCTGTAGACGTGAATGGAACTCTCGAAAGATGAGTTCTTCTTTTTTGGCAATGCAAATCCCTCCAATAGTCTAAGTTATGTATCAAATAAAAAGCGCATAGTCACTATACCATATCTTACTTTCACTTACAAATAACTTGCAGATAAAAAGCCAAGCTTCTCGACTAGCTTGGCTTTGATTACCGGAAGGAATCAGTGTATTGAATCATATTTTTATTACTTTTGGATATGGATGCAAAGTAAATAGTTGAATTTCTTGTTCATAAACCAAATTTTGTTCTCATTACATTTTCTACATTTCATTATTTAAAATTTTTCTAATCAAACTATCTTTATACGTGTTTTTTGTTTTATTGGGATAAAATCATCCAATTTTTTTACACATATTCACTATTTGTAAAGATGTTTTTATGATTTTTTTACTTTACAGATATCCTTCTTTTGAAAGGTGAATCTTGTTTTGCTAACAATTTTGTGTTTATTATCTTCATGCTTCGAGAAATTCTTCAATACAACTGATGGTACCTCCTTCCTTCTAACTGTATATTAGCATATTTTGTAAACGCTTGCAAGTTTTTTGATTTATTAATAATCTATCAAAATGCTATTAAATGGCTAAAATATAGAAAGAAAAAATGAAAAAATAGCCATTTTTATTGAAGTTTGAAAAAAAAACATGGTATAGTGAATATAGATACTATATTAATAGAAGGAAAAATTTAAGAATGGGGGGATAGGATGGAAGCATACAAAAAGCCTATCGAAACAATTATTGAGGAAGTAAAAACGAATAAAGAAGTTGGATTAACAGAACAAGAGGTAAAAAAAAGACTAGAACAACATGGAGCAAATAAATTTAAAGAGGCTAAAAAAGACTCTGTCTTAAAGAAGTTTCTTCATAGTTTGTCTGATTTTACGACAATTATTTTATTAGTTGCCGCAGCTATTTCGTTTTATACAGCGATTGCTACAGATCACGGAGATTATTTTGAAGGAATTCTAATTATCGCTATTGTGATTATCAATGCTGTTTTAGCTATCGTTCAAGAAGGCAATGCTGAAAAGTCATTATCAGCTTTACAGGATATGAATAAACAAAGTAGTTCAGTTTTACGTGATGGCAAGGTTGAGACTATTGACGCAGAAAAGGTTGTTGTTGGAGACATACTTATTTTAGAATCTGGATCGATGATTACAGCAGATGCTCGTATCATTCAATCAAGCCAGCTTAGAGTAGAGGAATCAGCGTTAACGGGAGAAAGTGAGCCTGTGGAGAAAGATTCTGAGTACATAGCAAGCCAAGATCAAGCGCTTGGGGATCAAATTAATATGGTTTTTAAAGGCTGTACAGTGTCTAATGGACGAGGTCGCGCAATTGTTACCGCTATAGGAATGCAAACTGAGATGGGGAAAATAGCCGGCTTGTTGAATGATGATGTCAATCAGCAGACACCACTGCAAAAGCGCCTGAATCAATTAGGAAAACGCATTAGCTTGTTTGCTTTAGCTGCTGCGGCGTTAGTATTTGTCATTGGTCAATTACAAGGGGAGCCACTGTTGGAGATGTTTATGACAGCTGTGTCGCTAGCTGTAGCGGCGGTACCTGAAACATTGATGGTTATTGTTACATTGACCCTTGCCTATGGTGTGCAGAAAATGGCCAAAAAGCATGCAATCATTCGTCGATTACCCGCTGTTGAAACACTTGGAACAGCGAATGTGATCTGTTCTGATAAGACAGGAACACTAACACAAAATAAAATGCGTGTTAGACGTGTCTGGTCGCGTGGGGATGAAGTAACAGATACAGAAGATGCTATGACAGACGAAGCGATGGAAGTTTTAAAGATGGCTTCGCTTTGTACGGATGTAATCGTTGATAAAGAGGGGGATGATCTGGTCATTCAAGGAAATCCCACGGAAGCTGCGATTGTTCGCGCGGTAGAAGAAAATTATCATACGAAAGCAGAACTTGAAGAAAAATATCCGAGAATCGGAGAAATTCCTTTTGACTCAGAGCGTAAGATGATGACAACCGTTCACAAAATGGGGAAAAAATATATTTCAGTGACCAAAGGTGCTTTTGATGTATTGTTAACTCGCTTTCGTTTTGGTGATGTGGAGCAGGCAGCAGTAGTGAATGATCGTTTCGGAAAACGCGCTTTACGCGTGATTGCCGTCGGTTATGCGATTTATGATGAAGAACCTAAGGAAATCACTTCAGCAGCTCTAGAGAAGAATCTACGCCTATTAGGGCTGATTGGAATGATCGATCCGCCAAGACCAGAAAGTAAAGGTGCTATTGCCAGAGCTAAGAAAGCTGGTATTAAAACGGTCATGATTACAGGTGACCATGTGGTGACAGCCGGAGCGATTGCCAAAGAGTTAGGGATTCTAACAGACAAAAATGAAGCTTTGACTGGATCAGAACTACAAAAAATGTCAGACGAGGAACTAGATTCAAGAGTGAAGTCACTATCTGTTTATGCCCGTGTGACACCAGAAGATAAGATTCGAATTGTTAAATCATGGCAACGTACAGGAGCTGTAGTTGCTATGACAGGTGATGGAGTGAATGATGCTCCTGCTTTGAAAGCAAGTGATGTAGGGTGTGCGATGGGAATTACAGGTACCGATGTGGCGCAAGGTGCAGCTGATATGATTTTGACAGACGATAATTTTGCAACAATCGTCGATGCTGTTGCACAAGGACGAGCGGTGTATCGAAATATTCGTAAAGCTGTGAACTTTTTATTAAGCTGTAATATTTCAGAAATTTTTATCGTTCTGATTGCTATGTTATTAGGTTGGGGCGCACCATTTACAGCGGTTCAGCTATTGTTCGTTAATGTGGTGGCAGATGGACTTCCAGGATTTGCATTAGGAAAAGAACCGGCGGAACACGGCATTATGGATGAACCGCCAATTCCTAGAAACGAAGGGATTTTTGCTCGTGGATTATGGCAAAAAGTTGGAATTAATGCATTTGTATTCACAGTTATCACCTTATTTGGTTTTTATTTAGGAGCGAATGTTGATTCTGTTTCTTACTTTTTCGAGGCTAGTTATGAAATTGGTCAAACGGTCGCCTTTTTAATATTAGCGTATTCATCTATTTTGCATGTGTTTAACGTGAGAAGTACGCAATCGATTTTTAGAGTGAAGTTATCAACGAATAAATCTCTTTTTGAAATGGCTGTACTTGCGATTATCATTACAACAGTGATTGCATTATTGCCATTCACACAAGAATTATTCGGTTTAGTCCCAATCGGTATCAATCACTGGTTATTAGTGATGGGATTATCGATTATCCCGATTTTTGTCAATGAAATGATTAAATTCCATTATTCACCAGAAGAAGAGGAAGACTAAAATAAATCGAAAACAGAACATCAAAATGCTCGGCTTTTCAGCATTTTGGCGTTCTGTTTTTTTGTTGTTCTACAAAATGAAAAGATTGTATGAAAAGACTATTGAATTTATTTACATAAAAGACTTGCTAAAATGGTGAAGGAGTATTATAGTTGTTATCGAAATCAGTTGTTTTAAAGTGACTAACTGATATTTTTTTATTTTAATTATAAATACCAGATATTTTTGCTTGGGCTTCCGAGTAAAGATCTTAGGGGAGTAGCAGCATAGTTTACCTATGTTTTTAGATCAACAGCAAGTGTTACGACACTGGTCTAAGAATGAAATTGCGAGACCTAAGTGTAAGGGCCGAGTGTCGTTTCACTTAGGTCTCTTGTTTTACATTTGAGGGCTAGCTCTTCGGAAAAAAGATAAACTCAGTTTGTGACAAGGAGCGTCACAATCGGCGTATCCTATTTTTCTGTCAGAGCTAATCGAGCCCGTTACGCTTTTAAATTTAGGAGGAGAATCTTGTGGTAGAGAATTCAAAAGTTTCGCATCATCAGAAATTGACCGCTGCTGGTCTTTTGGTAGCAATGGGTGTCGTTTATGGAGATATCGGAACGAGTCCGCTTTATGTGATGAAAGCGATCGTTGGAGACAATGGTGGTCTTCAAAATGTTTCTGAGAATTTTATTATTGGTGCGGTATCATTGATTTTTTGGACGTTAACGATTTTAACAACGATCAAATATGTTGTGATTGCTTTGAATGCGGACAATCATGGTGAAGGTGGTATTTTTTCTTTATTCACACTTGTACGCAAAAAAGGGAAATATTTGATTATTCCAGCAATGATCGGTGGTGCGGCTCTGCTAGCTGATGGTGTATTGACTCCAGCAGTAACGGTTACAACTGCGATTGAAGGATTACGAGGAATTCCTGTTTTCTTTGATCGGTTTGGTAGTGATCAAAACATTATTGTTCTAATTACATTGGCAATTATACTGATTTTATTTTCTGTTCAACGATTTGGAACTGATGCTGTTGGTAAAGCTTTTGGGCCGATCATGTTTGCATGGTTTACTTTTTTAGGTGTAATGGGATTGATCAATTTTGGACAAGATTGGACTGTAATTCGCGCGCTAAATCCTTATTATGCACTTCACCTTCTGACTAGTCCGGAAAATAAATTGGGGCTTTTTGTATTAGGAAATGTCTTCTTAGCAACTACCGGGGCAGAAGCGTTGTATTCTGATTTGGGTCATGTGGGCAAACACAATATTCGTGCAAGTTGGCCATATATCAAAATTTGTTTAGTTTTAAATTATTTAGGACAAGCAGCATGGATTTTGAGTGCGAAAAATGACCCATCTGTTTTAGCAATGGATAATTTGAATCCATTTTTCCAAATGATGCCAAATAGTATCATGCTGATTGGTGTTGTTTTCGCAACAGTTGCAGCAGTGATTGCTTCTCAAGCGTTGATTTCAGGTTCATTCACGTTAGTATCTGAAGCCATTAAATTAAAATTATTACCAAGATTGAAAATCATCTATCCTGGTGCAAATATTGGTCAGATGTATATTCCAGCGGTTAATATGATGCTTTGGATCGTGTGTTCATTGATCGTTATTACCTTTAGAACATCTACTCATATGGAGGCTGCATACGGTCTTTCAATTACAGTAACTATGTTGATGACAACGATTTTACTTATGTTTTACTTGCTACAAAAAGGAGCACCACGTGGGGTAGCTTACTTAGTAACATTATTCTTTGGAAGTATTGAGTCGATCTTTTTTGTTTCAAGTATTGCAAAATTCTTCCATGGTGGCTATGTTGCTGTTGGGATTGCATTGTTGATTTTGACCGTTATGACGATTTGGGAATGGGGCAATATTATCAAAGAGAAAACATCGGATACTGTTCCACTTAAACAATATGTGGAACAATTACGGATGTTAAAAGATGATCCAACCGTTCCAAAATCGCAAACAAACGTTGTTTTTATGACACCAGATAAAATTGGAGATGAAATTGGTCGTCAAATTATTTATTCGATTTTAGATAAACAACCAAAAAGAGCAAATGTTTACTGGTTTGTAAATGTTGAGGTAACAGATGAACCATTTACAAAAGAATATACTGTAGATATGATGGGGACAGATTTTATTGTCCAAGTACAATTATATCTTGGTTTCCATGTAGCCCAAGAAGTCAATGTTTATATTCGTCAAATCGTTCATGATCTTATGAAAGAAGGACGTCTACCAAAACAGCCGCAAAAATATTCGTTGACACCAGGTCGTGAAGTAGGAGATTTCCAATTTATCATTATTCGTGAAGAGCTATCAAAAGTGACAGAATTGAAAAAATGGGATCGTCAAATTATGCAATTAAAATTGGCTATCAAAAAAAGAACGACGTCTCCAGAAAACTGGTTTGGTTTAGAATATAGCGAAGTAAAATATGAATCTGTTCCATTAATCATTGGTGATACAAGGAAAACGAGATTAAAGGAAAGAAAAGTAGCATTATAGAGTAGAAAATCTCTGAGTCGATTAAGCGGCTTGGAGATTTTCTGTTTAAACGATCGCTCTTATTCGCACTATTTATAACAGACAAGTATAATGGTAAATAGCATATAAAAATAAAAAGAGGTGTAAGAAATGCTTGCAATAAATTTTTTAATATTACTTTTAATGATTGTAATCACTGCGTTCTTTGTAGCTAGTGAATTTGCATTAGTGAAGATTCGAATGTCGCGATTAGAGCAGTTGAAAAAAGAAGGTGTAAAAAACGCAGATTTAGCGATTCATGTGACACATCATTTAGATGCTTATCTGTCAACGAGTCAGCTAGGGATTACATTGACAGGGTTGATTATTGGTTGGGTAGGAGAAGGCTCAGTGGCAGCATTACTGCATCCGTTATTAGGTGATTTGCCTATTAGTGGTGCCTTAAGTAGTACGATTTCTGTTGTTTTAGGTTTTGTGATTGTCACATACGTTGTCGTGGTTGTAGGAGAATTATTCCCTAAAAGTTACAGTATTGCAAAACCAGAAAAGGTTGTCTTGGCTATCGTTAAACCATTGCATTATTTTTATAAAGTGATGTATCCATTTATTTGGCTGTTAAACCATTCAGCCGCTAAATTAGGACAATTATTTGGGATTCAATTAGTTTCAGAAGGCGAAGAGACATTGACTCAAGAAGAATTGTTATATGTGGCAGACGATTCTTATAAAAAAGGTGAATTAACAAAAGAAGAATATCAATACCTAGAAAATGTGTTTGAATTTGATGATACATTAGCAAAAGATATTCAAGTAGATAGAACATCTATGAAGGTTTTTGAAGCAGATGAAACCGTTGAACAGGCCATTCAGCATTCCTTAAAACAAGGACATTCACGCTATCCGATCATTCAGGAATCCAAAGACAACGTACTTGGTTATGTCACATTGCCAGCACTGATCAAAGAATCCTTTGTGAATGATCAGAAAAAAGTCAGTGAATTAGTCGAAGAGCCAATTATTGTTTTAGCGACGGTACCGATCAAAACATTACTAACCATGATGAGAAAAGAACGAAAGCATATTGCGATATTAAAAGATGAGTATGGCGGTACAACTGGCATGGTAACAATCGAAGATATTTTAGAAGAGCTAGTTGGTGACATCAGAGATGAGACGGATTTGGAAAATGCGCTGATTGCTAAAGAGGCAGATCACACCTACATCGTTTCTGGGAAAATTACTTTAGATGACTTTCAACGCTACTTTAAACTTAAAATTCCTGTATTTGAAGAATCGGCAATGTCAACCTTAGCTGGGTTTATTGTCGAACAACAGAATAATCAAATTGTTGTTGGAGATCAGATCATGGTTGATGAGTTTACGTTTGAAGTGATGGATTATGAACATGCGCATATTGATTATTTTAAAGTAACAAAGAGTGATAAATAATGAATGTAGATGTAAGGTAATAGAACGGAAAAAACAAACAAAGGGCAAGAAAAAAGCAATTTCTTGAAAAGGAAGAAGTTGCTTTTTTCTCGCCTTTTGTGTTTATAAAAGATTTATCAATAGATGCTTAAAATAAGATTGACGGGAAAGTTTAATTCAGCTAGGATTAAGAAAAAATGAAAAAAAGGAGTGGTGAAATGCGCAAAGTAGGGATTATCGGATTAGGACATGTAGGAGCAACTCTTGCCTATACATTAGTAATGGAAGGATTGGTTGATGAGCTTGTCTTGATTGATAAAGAAGAAAAAATTGCTGTGTCTGAGGAATATGATTTACTAGATGCCCAAGTTTATTTAACAGGAAAAACGAAACTCATTATTCAAGATTACCAAGCGTTGTGTGATGCGGACGTGCTTGTTTTTTGTGCAGGAAAAATCAGCGCCTTGGGAGATGACGGGGATCGATTTAAAGAACTAGTACTTACGAGTCGAATGGTAGAAGAGGTCGCACCAAAGATTAAACAATCAGGATTTAAAGGCGTTTTAATCACCATTACAAATCCTTGTGATGTAATTGCAGCTTATATGCAGCAACTCACAGGATTCCCTACCAATAAAGTCTTTGGTACTGGAACAATGTTGGATACAGCCCGTATGAAGCAAGCTGTGGGCCGAACGCTTTCTGTTGATAGTCGAAATATTGGTGGTTACGTATATGGGGAACATGGAGATTCACAATTTGTTGCGTGGTCTACGGTAACGGTGGGCGAGCGACCTCTTTTAGAATGGACGAAAAATATTGAGTTACAAGAGCTAGATGAAAAAGTCCGTGAAGGCGGTTGGAATGCTTTTGCAGGAAAAGGATATACTAGTTATGGCATTGCCACATGTGGGGCACGCTTAATTCGAATGATCTTAACTGATTCAAAAACAATTGTCCCTGTTTCAGCATATGATCCATCCTCTAATGTGTATGTTGGTCAACCCGCAGTAATCGGAGGCACTGGTGTAGAGTCAATGGTAGAATGTCCGCTAACTGAACGAGAACAAGAATCATGGACGCATTCTGTCAAAATCATCAAAGAGGCATTATCAACACTGCCATTAAAGAATAAATAATGTAAATAGATGGAGGATGTTCATTGATCAACTTAACAGAAATAACGGAGAAGATGTCTCCAAACCAAAAAATCAATTACGATCGTGTGCTGCAAAAAGTCATTTCAGAATGGGAAAAGTTAGATGTACGTCCAACGATTTTACTACATAGCTGCTGTGCACCATGTAGTACGTATACATTGGAATATTTAACACAATATGCAGATGTGACGATTTTTTTTGCTAATTCAAATATTCATCCGCGCGCAGAATACCAACGACGTGAAATCGTGCAGCAGAAATTCGTAGAAGCGTTTAATGAACGTACAAATAACCAAGTGCAATTTTTAGCAGCACCGTATGAACCAAATGCGTTTATTCAGATGGTACAAGAAAAAGGATTGACAGAAGAACCAGAAGGCGGAAAACGTTGTTCTGCTTGCTTTCAAATGCGATTGGATATCGTAGCTGAAAAAGCCCAAGAATTAGGCTATGATTATTTCGGCAGCGCATTAACCTTGTCGCCAAAGAAAAATAGTCAGTTAATCAATGAAATAGGTATCGATATTCAAAAGTTTTATGCAACGAATTATTTGCCAAGTGATTTTAAGAAGAATAATGGCTACAAACGCTCTATCGAATTGTGTAAGGAATATGATGTTTATCGTCAATGCTACTGCGGGTGTATGTTTGCCGCTACCAAGCAAGGCGTTGATATGAAAACTGTAAACAAAGAGGCAAAAGCATTTTTAGCTGATCAAGAAAACAGTTAAAATTCGATGGGATCGAAACAGAGTATAGGAGTCGCTTTTGTTTCTGTTTTCAGGTGGCTGGGTTATCACGTTACGAGTGATGGTCCAGTCATCTTTTTTGTTATAGTTTAAAACTATGTCAAAACGGTATAAATAAGTATTATCCTATATTCATAGACCGTGGTAAAGTAGTTGAAACACTTATCCAGAAGGAGGAAAAGTATGAAAACATCAATTATCGGGTTCCCACGAGTGGGAGAATTAAGAGAATTAAAATTTGCCACGGAAAAGTATTTCCGCAAAGAAATCACAGAGGAAGACTTACTTGCTATTGGGAAAGAATTAAGAGTAAAACACTGGCAATTACTGGACGATCAAGGGATTGATTTTATTCCAAGTGGGGATTTTTCTTTTTTTGATACGACGTTAGATACAGCTGTTTTATTGAATATTGTACCTAAAAAGTATCAAGAGTTACAGTTGTCCTCATTAGAAACCTATTTTGCTTTAGCAAGAGGCTATCAAGGCGAGTCAGGAGACGTTACTGCTTTAGCTATGAAAAAATGGTTTAATACTAATTATCATTACATGGTTCCAGAAATCGATGATAACACAAAAATTCAACTCGTTGGTGAGAAACTATTTACGGAGTTTAAAGAAGCCAAAGAAGCAGGAATTGTTACGCGACCAACCATTTTAGGACCATTCACTTTATTAAAATTAGCAACTTATCATGGCGCAAAAAAAGCAGAAGATTTTTACGAAGCAGTGATCACAGCCTATGGGCAAATTTTTGATCGCTTCGCAGCATTAGACTGCGAGTGGCTGCAAATCGACGAACCAGCATTAGTTTTAGATTTATCTCCTGTTCAAGTCCAACAATTTAGCACATTGTATCAAAAATTATTAAGGAAAAAAGGTAATCTAAAGATCTTATTACAAACGTATTTCGGAGACGTTCGAGATGGGTATCAAGAAATAGTTAAATTGCCATTTGACGGTATTGGTTTAGACTTTGTTGAAGGTCGAAAAACAGGAACCTTACTTGAAGAACACGGTTTTCCAAAAGATAAAGTATTATTTGCAGGGATTGTTAATGGTAAAAATATCTGGAAAAATAATTATCAAGAAACACTAAGAGTGGTAGAAAAACTTCAATCATTAGGTGAAGTCGTGTTAAATACGTCCTGCTCATTGCTACATGTACCATATACTTTAGCAAACGAGACTGAGTTAACAGAAGACGTAACTAGCTATTTTTCTTTTGCGACTGAAAAATTAACTGAGTTGAATGAGTTGAAAAAAATCCTTTCAAATAAAGAAGAAAGCTATGAGCTGTTGGCGACCAATGACGCGTTGTTTAAGCAGGGTCGTTTCTCTCGCAATGAGCAAGTAGCCAAAAAAGTTCACGCATTAACTGAACAAGATTTTGTCCGCTTCCCTAGCTTAGAAAAGCGTGCAGCTATTCAAAAAGATAAACTAAAGTTACCGATTTTACCCACCACTACGATTGGTTCATTTCCGCAAACAAAAGAAGTCAAACAAAATCGAGCAAAATTTAAAAAAGGTGAAATCACAGAATCAGACTATACAGCATTTAATCAAGGCAAAATCGCTGAGTGCGTGGCATTTCAAGAAGAAATTGGCTTAGATGTTTTAGTGCATGGTGAATTTGAGCGAAATGATATGGTAGAGTATTTTGGTGAAAGCTTAGATGGATATCTATTTACAGAGAAAGCTTGGGTACAATCTTATGGAACACGTTGTGTAAAACCACCGATCATTTGGGGAGATGTTGCGCGAGCTAAACCGATCACAGTAGCTTACTCAACATATGCCCAAACCTTAACAGACAAGCCGATGAAAGGAATGTTGACAGGTCCAGTAACGATTTTAAACTGGTCATTCCCTCGTGAAGATATTAGTTTAAGAGAGTCTACGCTACAACTAGCCTTAGCGATTCAAGAAGAAGTGTTGGATTTAGAAGCTAGTGGCATTGAGATTATCCAGATTGATGAAGCTGCGTTACGCGAAAAATTACCGTTACGTCAAACCGATTGGCATCGTGAATATTTAGATTGGGCGATTCCAGCGTTTCGTCTTGTTCACAGTAAAGTACAACCGACAACGCAAATTCACACGCATATGTGCTATAGCGAATTCGCAGATATTATCCAAGATATTGAGAACATGGATGCTGATGTGATCTCTTTTGAAGCCTCTCGCTCAAATTTAGAGATTTTAGATGCTTTAAAAGCCATTAATTTTCAAACCCAAGTTGGTCCTGGTGTTTATGATATTCACTCACCACGCGTGCCAGCAGTAGCAGAAATCGAAACAACAATTGATCGTATCTTGAAAAAAATTCCAATCGAAAAAGTCTGGGTCAATCCAGATTGTGGTTTAAAAACACGGGGTGTACCAGAAACTCAAGCAAGTTTGAAGAATTTAGTCATTGCAGCGAAAAAGGTACGTGGAGGGATTTAAATGAGAACAGACACGTTATTTAAGGAAAAAACCGTTTTTTCCTATGAAATTTTCCCACCAAAACGAACAGCGCCAATCGATACGATCTATCACACATTGGATCGCTTGAAGGGTCAGCAACCGGATTTTATCAGTGTTACATTGGGAGCAGGCGGCGCTGGAAATAATTTAAGTACAGCGGATATTGCCCAAAAAATCCAAGATGAACAGTTTCTTCCAAGTGTCGCTCATTTACCAGCTGTTAATTTTTCCAAAGAAGAAATTTTGGCAATTTTAAAAGAATTAAAACAAAAGAAGGTTGAAAATATTCTTGCGTTACGAGGAGACATTTTGCCAGATAAAGAACCTAAGAAAGATTTTGCCTACGCGAATGATTTAGTTGCATTTATTCACGAGCAAGGCGGCTTCAATATTATCGGTGCTTGTTATCCTGAAACCCATGGGGATGCAGCTAGTTCAGTAGAGGATATCAAAAATCTAAAACGAAAGGTTGATGCGGGAACCAATCAGCTAATCACCCAACTATTTTTTGACAATCAGTACTTCTACACATTTAAAGAAAAATGTGACATTGCCAATATTGATGTGCCGATTCAAGCTGGAATTATGCCAGTTGTCAACAAAAAACAAATCGAACGGATGGTCAAAATGTCCAATGTGACGTTACCGCTTAAATTTTTAAAAATGATGGAACGCTATGAGCATAGCCCCGAAGCCATTCGGGATGCAGGAATCGCTTATGCAATCAACCAAATCGTGGATCTAGTAGCACAAGGTGCAGCTGGGATTCATTTGTATACAATGAATAATCCTTATGTAGCACAAAAAATTAGAGAAGCAACGAGAAGTCTGTTTCAGGCGTGAAAGTTTGTAAAGAAAAGATGGGAAAGAAGCGTTTATTCGATTTTTAGGGGTTCAAGATATAACTTGTAGAGTTATGGCTTGAACCCTTTAGCTTTCTTTTTCAATCTAAAAGCTCATCTTCTCAATTCGATCGAAGGCTTCTTTTAATACATGAATATCTTGTGTAGCAGCTAAGCGGACATAGTCATCACCAGTTGTTTCGCCAAATGCTTTTCCTGGAATCATCAAGACATTTGTTTCTTTCAAGACTTTTTCCACAAATGGAACAGAGGTCAAGCCAGTTTTAGAAATATTGATAAAAGCATACATACTTCCTTTGACTGGGTGGAGTGAAAGAAAAGGGATCACTTCAACTCGTGCAGCAACATATTCCAAACGTTCTTTAAAAATAGATACGATAGGCGGCACTAAGGCTGTCGCGTGATGTAACGCATAGATTCCTGCCTGCTGTGAAGGGCTTGGTGCAGAATAGGTAATACTTTCGTTGATTAGTTTGACTGCCTCGTTGATATAATCAGGAGCAATCATATAACCTATTCGCCAACCAGTCATGGCAAAGGCTTTGGAAAAACTACTAAACGTAATGGTATTTTCAGGTGCAAAAGTCGCCATAGGAACAAATTCGTCGTAGAAACAAAAGGCTTCATACACTTCATCAGAAAGAATATAAAACTCATGTTCAATCGCCAAATCGGCAATGGCTTTGAAGGTTTCTTTTGAAAAAACAGCTCCTGTTGGATTGTTTGGTGAATTAATGATAATTGCTTTCGTTTTATCTGTGATGGCTGATTTTAATACATCAATATTGATTTGAAAATCGTCTTTTTCATAGGTTGGGATAAATACAGGCTTGCCTCCAGCTAAAAGGACTTGATCCTTGTAAGGCGAAAAATAAGGTTCATGAATAATAACTTCATCTTCTGGATCAAGAATCACTTGTAAAGTTAAATACATGCCATGTAAAGCACCTACTGTAGCACGAACCTGAGTTTGGTTAAATGAAAGTCCGTATTGTTTCTGGTAAAAGTCAATGACTATGTCAATAAACGCTTGACTGCCGCCAGATGCCGTGTATTTTGTGTGACCATTTTTTACATCTGTAAATGCTGATTCGATGATGCTTTCATCAGTGATCAAATCAGGATCACCGATGGATAGATCCAATAAATCTGGGACTTGCTTAGCTAAGGTAGCAATGTCCATTAAGATATTTTCAGCAGGGTGCTGATGCTGTTTTGCAATAGTTGAACGATCCATATGTTTTCCCCCAGTATTTTGTTGTCTTCTTTTATTATACTATTTTTTAGTGGTGAAGAAGTATCGACTTTTGAAATAAGCCACCATTCACAAAAATCTGCAAAACAATTTTCGTGAATGGTGGCTTATTTTTTTCGAAAGTAGGTCTGTTGTCTTCGTTTTACAATACTTTTCTTAAAAAATCTTGCGTTCGTGGATTTTTTGGTTGTCCGAAAATTTCTTCTGGCGTGCCTTCTTCTTGAATGATACCGGCATCCATGAAGATTACACGATCGGCAACTTCACGAGCAAAGCCCATTTCATGAGTAACAACCACCATTGTCATCCCTTCAACTGCTAAAGCTTTCATAACTGCCAAGACTTCTCCTACCATTTCTGGATCAAGGGCAGAAGTTGGTTCATCGAATAACATAACATCAGGATTCATTGCTAAGGCACGAGCGATTGCCACCCGTTGTTGTTGTCCGCCAGAAAGGCTTGAAGGATAGCTAGTGGCTTTCTCCTTTAGCCCAACTTGTTCTAATAATGATAGGGCTTTTTCTTTAGCAACATCGGCTGCTTCTTTTTTGACTTTGATGGGGCTGATTGTCAGATTATCTAAAACTGTTTTATGAGGGAATAGATTGAAATTTTGGAATACCATGCCCATTTTTTGACGAAGAGCATCGATATTCGTTTCTTTATCCAATAAATTTTTTCCTTCAAACTCAATTGTTCCATCGGTTGGTTGTTCTAATAAATTTAAACAACGAAGAAAAGTACTTTTACCACTACCAGAAGGGCCGATAATTACAACTACTTCACCTGCTTTTACATCAAGGTCAATGCCTTTTAAGACCGTATTTTTTCCAAAGGTTTTGTGTAAATTTTTAATATTAATCACTAGTGCTCATTCTCCTTTCAGCAACACCTAATAGGCGAGAGATCGTAAAGGTTAAAACAAAGTAAATCAATGATACCACTAAATAAGGTAAGAATGGTTTAAAGCTGGCTCCTTGAACATTCCCAGCTTGGAAAATCAGTTCAGAAACTCCGATAACAGAAACAACAGACGATTCTTTGATGACTGTTACAAATTCATTTCCTAATGCAGGTAAAATATTTTTGATTGCTTGAGGTAAGATAATATAACGCATTGCTTGCGGTTGATTCATACCAAGAGAACGTGCTGCTTCTAGTTGTCCTTTATTAACAGCATTAATCCCTGCACGAACGATTTCAGCTACATAAGCACCACTATTTAGAGAAAGAGCGATACAACCAGCAGCGATTTTCGATAAATCCAAACCTAAAACTCCTGTACCAAAGTAAACAATGAAAATCTGAACTAACAATGGTGTACCACGGACATATTCGATGTAAGCTATTGCAATACCACGTAAAATTTTTGATTTAGACAATTTCATTAAGGCTAACAAACCACCTAAAATTGCACCGAATAATACGCCCATAAAGGCTAAGAAAATTGTGTATCCAGCACCGCTGATGTAAAATTTACCATATTTACCAAGGAAACTTTGATCATCAGTAAACATCAGTTTACCCGCTTCTTTTTTATAACCATCCAGCAAATTATTGTCATTGATCGTTTGGATGGACGCATTGACTTTTTTTTCTAAAATCGTTGCATTTTTAGGAATGGCAACCGCCGCATCTTTTTCTCCTTGTTCAAACGTCACATCAGCGAACGTTAACTCTTTATCACGATCAACATAAGCTTCAGCAACTGGTCCTTCTAAAACTGCTGCATCTACTTTTTTATTTTTTAAGTTCATAATGATGTCTGGTACTTTTTGTAAAGAAGTTGGAATCGAACCGACAAGTTCAGTCTTCGCTAATTCTTCTTGTGTCGTCTGTTTTTGAACACCGACTTTCACACCGTCGAAATCTTTTGTGGACTTGAATTTCTCTTTGTCATCTTTTCTAACAATAACTTTTTGTTTAACTGTCATGTATGGATGAGAAAAATTCACTTCTTGTAGACGTTCTGGTGTGGGTGCCATACCAGAGATGATTAAATCAATCTTTCCTGTTTTCAAAGCACCTAATAATGCATCAAAACCCAATTCTTCGATTTTTAATTTCACACCTAAATCATCTGCGATTTTTTGTGCGATAGAAATATCAAAACCAACGATTTTGTCTTTTCCGTCAACATCTGCATGAAATTCATAAGGTGCATAATCGGCAGATAGACCAACGATCAGTTCTCCTCGTTTCATAATGCTGTCATAGACAGGATCTTTTTCTTCAGCGAGTGCAGTGTTTACTGGAAGAAAAGTGAGTAGTACCAGCAGGAAGGGCATGATAAGTGCGAATGTTTTTTTGCAAATGTTCATTTGTTTCTCTCCTTTATGATAGGTTGTGAGATGGAGACAGAAGCTTATTTGTAAAGGGATTTCTTCTGATTCCATGAGTTATCCTAGTGTTTTTCAATAAATATTCTAAAAAACGTGAATAAGTGTATAAAAATTTATTGTTTTTAGATGTGTTTTATCATATCATAGATTTAGGGAAAGGAAAAGTGGATTCTATCAAAGAATTTACAAAAATTCACTTTTGCATAAAAATTAGTAAAAATGAAAGGTTGAGATGAATGAATCAATCGCTGATTGTAAGGGGCGCACCACAAGAATATGAATGTCGAGTAGGTGCCTGGAATGATTTAGAAGAACATTTAAGTAGAAGAAAGATTACGCGTGTGATGATTTTACATGGGAAAGAGTCATGGGAAGCAGCCCAACCTTATTTTCCTACTTTAATGAATATAGATGCATATTTTATTGATTATGGTGGAGAATGTACAGATGAGAAGACGTCAGAATTGAAAAAGATCTTTGACCAAAAAGAGCTAGAGGGAATCATAGCGGTTGGCGGTGGAAAGATTGCAGATTTAGGGAAAGCAGTAGCCAATCAATGTAATACCCCTATCTTGATTTTACCAACCTTAGCTGCCACTTGTGCTGCGTATACTCCACTAAGTGTGATATATAAAACAGACGGTTCTATGGATCGTTATGATGTATTTCCACAGAGTAATGCCTTAGTTTTGATTGAGCCTAACGTTATACTGGCTTCACCGATTGAACTGATGATCGCAGGAATCGGCGATACTTTGGCTAAATGGTACGAAGCAGATGCAATGATCTCTCAATTAGCGGTACAGCCAATTGAAATTCAAGTCTCTGCATTTGCAGCAAAAAAATGTCGTGATGTTTTGCTTACAGATAGTCAAGAAGCGCTTAATGCTATGAGAGAACAAGAAATGAATCAAGCCTTTTTAAATGTAGTAGAGACGAATATCTTACTTGGCGGAATGGTGGGTGGCTTTGGTGATGATTATGGCCGCACGGCAGGAGCTCATTCTATACATGATGCGCTGACCATTTTACCTGAGAGTCATCAACAGTTACATGGTAATAAAGTTGCTTATGGTGTTTTAGTTCAGTTAGTAATTGAAAATAAATGGTCAGAAATTGAACAACTTATTCCGTTTTATCACAGTCTTGATTTACCGATTTCCTTAAAAGAGATGAAGATGTATTTGTCGCAAGAGGAGTATAACCGAGTGGCGAAACGTGCTGCAGAATCTCATGAAACCATTCATTATATGAAAGAAACGATTACGCCAGAAGTTGTCAAAACAGCCATGATGGAACTTGAAACAGCCATGAGTAACAAATAAGTGAAGTTGAAAAAATGAAAAGAACTGGAGACAAAGGATTTTTTACCTTGTCTCTGGTTTTATTGTCTAAGGATATCCTAAAGAAAGCCTGTAAAACCTTGCAAATACGGACAAAAAAAAGTATGATGAGGAAAGTGTAAATTTACAAAAGAAAGTAGGAGAATGAATGACAGAACCAGCCATTCGTTATCGTTTAATAAAGAAAGAAAAACATACAGGTGCTCGTTTAGGAGAAATAATCACGCCTCATGGTACTTTCCCAACACCAATGTTTATGCCTGTAGGAACGTTAGCGACAGTTAAAACAATGTCACCAGAAGATTTAAAAGAGATGGGGGCAGGTGTAATTTTAAGCAATACGTATCATTTATGGCTTCGCCCTGGAGATGATTTGATTGCAGAAGCAGGCGGCTTACATAAATTTATGAATTGGGATCAACCGATTTTGACCGATTCTGGCGGCTTTCAAGTATTCTCACTGAGTGATATGCGTAAAATCACCGAAGAAGGCGTTCATTTTAGACATCATTTAAATGGATCTAAATTATTCCTTTCACCAGAAAAAGCGATCAACATTCAAAATAATCTAGGCTCTGACATCATGATGAGCTTTGATGAATGTCCACCATTTGATGAAAGCTATGATTATGTGAAAAAATCGATTGAACGTACCTCTCGATGGGCTGAACGCGGCTTGAAAGCTCATGCTAATCCAGACCGTCAAGGTCTATTTGGCATCATTCAAGGTGCAGGCTTTGAAGATTTACGTCGTCAAAGTGCGAAAGATTTGATCAGCATGGACTTTCCAGGGTATTCTATTGGTGGTTTATCTGTTGGTGAGCCAAAAGCTGAAATGAACCGTGTGTTAGATTTTACAACGCCTTTGATTCCTGATAACAAACCAAGATACCTAATGGGCGTAGGAACAGCAGATTCACTGATTGATGGTGTGATTCGTGGTATTGATATGTTTGACTGTGTATTGCCGACTAGAATTGCCAGAAATGGGACTTGTATGACTTCTAAAGGTCGTTTAGTGGTGAAGAATGCGCAATACGCAAGAGATTTCCGTCCGTTGGATGAGAAATGTGATTGCTATACATGTAAGAACTACACACGTGCCTATATCCGTCATTTGATTAAAGCAGATGAAACCTTCGGGATTCGTTTAACGTCTTACCACAATTTATACTTCCTATTGAACGTGATGAAACAAGTCCGTCAAGCGATTATGGATGATAATTTATTGGAATTTAGACAAGCCTTTTTTGAAGAATATGGCTTTAACAAAGAGAATGCGAAAAGTTTCTAAAAAAATGATCAAAAGACTAGTGTTGTATCAGAAATTTTGTTACAGTAAACTAGTGATTATACGATAGAGAGGTGAATAGATAATGGGCGGAGGAATTTCGTTTATTTTACCATTAATTCTTTTAGCAGGAATGATGTTTTTTATGACTCGTTCACAAAAGAAACAGCAAAATGAACGTCAAACACTTTTAGATGCAATGAAAGTGGGCGATGAAGTTGTTACAATCGGCGGATTACACGGTGTAATTTCTGAAATTGACAATGAAAAGAGAACGGTACTGATCGACTGTGAAGGAATTATCCTTGAATTTGATCGCGCGGCGATTAAAACAGTAAAACCAGGTACTGTGGTTGCAAATGACAGCGACGTAACAGTTGTTGAAACGAAAGAAGAATCAGTTGTAGAAGAACCAGCTGCAACAGAGACTTCTGAAAATGACGAAACGAAAGAGTAAATTCCAGCTTGCTGGGATTTTTTCTTTCTGGTATCCCTAAATACATAGATTATTTTTTAGAAAGAAGGAGAGAACCATCGAAAAGCTATCCTGGCATCAAAAGTTCTTACTAAAAAAAGAATTAAAAGCCAAATGCCAATCTTTTCAGCAACTAGGTTATTCATCCGTTAATGAAAACGAATTGATGAACTATCTTGTTTCCTACCGTTGGAAAAAGAAATCTCCATCCTCCATCAAAGCTTGTAAAGAGGATATTTTACATATTGAACCAAACGAATTTTTTGATTACCAACAATTGATTGCGCAAACAAGTAGTTTAACAATTAAAGATTGGCATGATTTAACGGATTTATTCTAATTTAGTTGCATAAATTGAAATAGATTTTACTTCATACTTTTTTAGCTATTTTTGTATTATATAATATGGTTGTTGTTTTATTCAATATGATTCTTGTGTTGGCAAAACAACCACACCCACGAGTTATTGAGAAGCATTCACTAAAATAATGGGAGAAAACTGGGAGAGCATTGATTGTCTTAATGTTTTGTTCTGTAATATAATTAAAATATTCTAACGATTAGTCTAAATGTAATAATTATATTTTAAATATTGGAAATATATGGTATGATTATTACGTAAGAGTTGTTAGGAGTGTTTGGTCGATTTGGAAAAAGAAAAAACTTTAATTATTAATCCTATTATATCAATTAGTAAAGAACACTATTATTTCAGTGATAAATCTAGGTCGGAAAACAAGATATTTTATTTCGAATGTTTGTGGTTTGTATTGACGTTTACTAGTTCTATGTTAAAAATTAGTGCTTTCGATCATAACTTGTCCACTAATACATTAGATACAGGATATTTTTTAATTGTTTTTTCTGCGCCTATTCTAATAAGGCATTTTATTCGCTTTGATTTTTTCAATACTTTGAGTAAGTTTCGAGGGGTTGCCTTTTGGATGGTCACTAAAATTGTACTTGTTTTTTTCATTATCTCGGTAGCGTTCCTTTTATTCTTGATAATGAATTTTAAAAATTTAGATGATAGTGAGTTTTTATATAATTGTGCGATTGTTTTTCATTTCGTTGTCCTTACTATAGGTCTTTATGATAAAATAGGTTTACGTTTAAAACCAAAAATTGAAGAGGAGTGATTTCATGTTTATATTTGTATTTTTTGGTGCAGTGCTATTCATGTTTGTAACTTTCTTTATTTTATTATTTTTGGTGACATTTTTGTATGTAGATGATTTAGAAATGAGTGCGATTATATTTTTTAATGAAATTCGTATTGCTTTTTTCGTTTCTAAGAAAAAAGAATTCTAGATTCTGCAAGATTTATAAGCGGTATGATTAGGTCAGATATGAAAAAGATTATCAGAAAAAAAGATGAAGATTTGATGCAACATTTTTCTTTGAAGAAAGATGAAGTAACTAGGCTAAAAAAAGCAGCAGAAGAAATAGCTAGAAATAAGGAAGTTTTATTAATATCGCTTGAAGATACTAAGGCACTTTTAGAATCTATTGATAAGTTAAGTTTTTTAGGATCGTATAAGATTGCAATTCAAAAATTCTCTGAAAAGGAAAATATCATCATATATAAAGAGCAATCGAGAAAGAATAGAGTAGAAAGATATAAACAACTAGAAAAAGAACTGAGTGATGGAGTCCTAAATGATTCAAAAGAGGATTTGATAAAGAATCTTGCTACTAATAAGTTTCCAACTGTACTATGTTAAATTATTCATTTGCCATAAAAATACCGATTCTAACAGGGGGCGGTATTTTTATGTAAAGAAAAAACTCATATAAATGATAAGTTCAATATCCATAGCTTATCAAAAAATAATAGGGCTGCTCATAATACATCATAAAAAGCTAAATCTATCGGTTCATATCCGATGTGTTTAGCTTCTTTTATGTATAAAAATTTTTTTCTATTAAATGTGAAAAAAATCACAAAAAACTATTTACAAGCAAAAAATATTGTTGTATGATGTTCATGTGAAATAGTTAACAAACAAAAAATAAATCATTTATTTTTCTAGGAGGATTACAATGGCTAAAACAATGAAGAAAGAAGATACCAAAATAACTGATGTATCAGTGATGATCGATGAGTTGGCAAGAAAAGCAAATGTTGCTTTAAAAGAAATGGAAGACTTCGATCAAGAAAAAGTTGACCATATTGTGCACCAAATGGCAATGGCGGCTTTAGATCAACATATGCCTCTAGCAAAAATGGCTGTAGAAGAAACTGGCCGTGGAATTTACGAAGATAAAGCGATCAAAAACATGTACGCTTCTGAATATATTTGGAATAGCATCAAACACGATAAAACAGTTGGTGTCATTAATCAAGATGACCAAACAGGTTTAATCGAAATTGCTGAGCCCGTGGGTGTAGTTTGCGGTGTTACACCAACAACGAACCCAACATCAACAACAATCTTTAAAGCATTGATCGCAATCAAAACACGTAACCCGATCGTCTTTGCTTTCCATCCAAGTGCGCAAAAATGTTCCGCTGAAGCTGCTCGCATCGTCCGTGATGCCGCAATTAAAGCAGGAGCTCCTGAAAACTGTGTTCAATGGATCGAACAACCTTCATTAGAAGCAACATCAGGTTTGATGAATCACCCTGGAATCGCCATCGTTTTAGCCACTGGTGGTGCGGGTATGGTGAAATCAGCATACTCAACGGGTAAACCAGCGTTAGGCGTTGGGCCAGGAAACGTTCCTTCATATATTGAAAAAACAGCAAAAATCAAACGTGCTGTTAATGACTTGATCGTGTCTAAATCGTTTGATAACGGGATGATTTGTGCCTCTGAACAAGCGGTGATCGTAGACAAAGAAGTTTATGCAGCAGTAAAAGCTGAATTTGAAGCACATCAAGTGTACTTTGTGAAACCAAACGAATTACAAAAACTAGAAGATGCTGTTATGAATGAAGGCAAATATGCCGTAAATCCAGCAATTGTTGGTTACTCAGCAGAACATATCGCTGATTTAGCAGGAATCAAAGTACCAAAGGGAACAAAAATCTTAGTTGCTGAAATCGAAGGTGCAGGTGCTGAATATCCACTTTCACGTGAAAAATTATCTCCAGTATTAGCAATGATGAAAGCAAAAAATACAGATCATGCCTTCGACCTATGTGAAGCAATGCTTGAATTAGGTGGATTAGGACATACGGCTGTAATCCATACAGAAGACGAAGATTTACAAGTGAAATTTGGTCTACGCATGAAAGCGTGCCGTATTTTAGTAAACTCTCCATCTGCGGAAGGTGGAATCGGTAATATCTACAATGAAATGATTCCATCATTAACATTAGGCTGCGGGTCTTACGGTAAAAATTCAGTATCTAAAAACGTATCTGCTGTTAACTTGATCAACGTCAAAACTGTAGCGAAACGGAGAAATAATATGCAATGGTTTAAATTACCACCAAAAATTTTCTTTGAAAAAAATTCATTACAATATTTACAAAAAATGGAAAACGTTGAACGTGTGATGATCGTTTGTGATCCAGGAATGGTTCAATTCGGTTATGCTGATACGGTTCGTAAAGAGTTACAAAAACGTAAAAACGACGTGCAAATCGAAGTATTCTCAGCAGTAGAACCAAATCCATCTACAAATACAGTGTACGCTGGAACAAAAGTCATGGTTGATTTTGAACCAGATACAATCATCGCTTTAGGTGGGGGATCTGCAATGGATGCAGCTAAAGGCATGTGGATGTTCTATGAACACCCAGATACAGAGTTCTTTGGTGCTAAACAAAAATTCTTAGATATCCGTAAACGTACGTATAAAATTGAAAAAGCAGTTAAAACACAATTTGTATGTATTCCAACAACATCAGGTACAGGTTCAGAAGTAACACCATTTGCGGTTATTACAGATAGCGACACACATGTAAAATACCCATTAGCTGATTATGCATTGACACCAGATGTTGCAATCATCGATCCACAATTTGTAATGTCAGTTCCAGCTTCTGTAACAGCTGATACTGGTATGGATGTTTTAACACATGCCATCGAGTCTTATGTTTCAGTAATGGCTTCTGATTACACGCGTGGCTTAAGTTTACAAGCAATCAAATTAGTCTTTGAACACTTAGAAAACTCAGTGAAACGCCCAGATGCTGAAAGTCGTGAAAAAATGCATAACGCATCAACAATGGCTGGTATGGCATTTGCCAATGCATTCTTGGGAATTTGTCACTCAGTAGCACATAAAATTGGTGGAGAATATGGCATTCCTCATGGACGTACCAATGCGATTTTATTACCGCACATTATCCGTTACAATGCCAAAGATCCTTCAAAACATGCAATGTTCCCTAAATATGACTACTTCCGCGCTGACACAGATTACGCTGATATTGCGAAATTCTTAGGTCTTAAAGGAAAAAATACAGCAGAATTAGTGGATGCATTAGCGAAAGCTGTTTACGATTTAGGTACATCTGTTGGAATCGACATGAGTTTGAAAGCACAAGGTGTAACACAAGAAACGCTTGCCTCAACGGTTGATCACATGGCAGAACTTGCTTATGAAGATCAATGTACAACAGCAAATCCAAAAGAACCGTTAATTAGTGAATTGAAACAAATCATTATTGATGCTTACAATGGTTAAGTGAATAAATCGAAAAATAATTGGCTCAAATTTTTGAGTCAATTATTTTTTTTTTGACAATTTAAAGTATTTTAAAAGATATTATTATTGTTATTTTGAAATTATAGTTTTGATTGTTTTAAAATAACTAATATTTTTATGTTAATATCGGTTTTTTGTTTATTTTATAAAGCTTTTTAGGTAGTTTCAGACTGTTTAAAATAACTGTGTTGTGTAGTATAGTAATAGTAGATGTATTGTATGAATTGATAGAAAAGAGGAATTGGTATGAAGAAGAGACTAGTAGAATGGATGGGGATTGTTTTTTTGAGCTGTTTTTTTATTTTTTCTCCATATGGCAGTCTATGTGTAGATGCGCAAACGAATGACAAGGGTCATTTATTTGTTGGAGAAGTGGCGATTGATAGCCAAAACTTTCCTGACCCTATTTTTCAGGAATATGTAAAAAACACCATTGCTAAAGGCAGTGAAAGCTTAACTCAAGAGATGATCAAAACGGTTAAAGAACTGAATTTAAGTAAGTTAAAAATAAAGTCCATTAAAGGGATCGAATTTTTTTCGTTTTTAGAAAGTTTGAATTGTAATGGACTAGGGTTAACAACAGTTGATCTTTCCAAAAATACATATTTGTTAGACTTAAAGATTTCGAACAACCAGTTAACTGAGTTGGATCTTCGAGCAAATGTAACCCTAAACAGTCTAGAAGCCAGAGGAAATAAATTAACTGCGATTGATGTACGTCAAAATCCCCGATTAAAAAACTTGTATATTGAAGACAATCAGATAAATGAGATTGATGTATCAAACAATAAACAACTCATCGGGCTTTATTTTTCAAGAAATCGTTTAAAAACGATTGATTTAAGCCAAAATAGTCTACTGCAGACACTGTATGTTGATTCGAATCCACTAGAAGAACTGAATCTTAAGAGTAATCCTACTATTGGGACAATATTAGCTAATAATACTCCACTGATCACACTAGATGTATCAAACAATCCGAAATTGTTTCAACTTTATCTTACGAAAACTAAAATAAAATCAATCGATGTAAGACAAAATCCCAAATTGAAGACTTTCGTAGCTGGAAATATTAGTTTAACAAAGCTTGATGTTACACAAAATCCTGAACTTCAACACTTGTCTGTTGGATCAAATAAGCTGACAACGATTGATTTAAGTCAAAATTTAAAGCTACAAATACTAGAAATTGGAAATAATGATTTGAGTGAACTAGATATTAAATATAACACGGAGCTACTTACATTGACTGCTGATAACAATAAGTTAATGAAACTAGATACTACTAATAATCCGAAATTGTCGGAACTTACTGTTGGAAGAAATGGATTAACAGAACTAGATACTCAAAATAATAAACAATTAAGTAGCTTGCATGTTGATAGTAATAAATTAAAGAAACTTAATATTCAACATTTACCACTTTTAAAAACACTTAATTGTGGAATGAATTTTTTGACAGAGTTAGATGTAACTAATCAAGCTGAATTATTGTATTTGCGAGCAAATAGCAATCAATTAAATGTTCTTGATGTCACAAATAATCCTAAACTGTCTTCACTCTATGTTCAGTTCAACCATTTAACTAGCATAGATGTGACAAACAATTCACTACTTGATTTTAAAAGTTCAGATTTTCACAATCAGGCTGCAACAGCTGATATATATTACGAAAAAGGAAGGTGGTTTATTGACTTTACTCAGTTTTCTAAGCTAGTAGCTGGAAATGTAAATATTGAGGAGTCTGGCTGGCAATACGATAAGATTACTGGAAAAGCTAGTATTTCAGGAACCTACAGTGAACCACCGAAGCAGTTGACGTACAATTATTTGCTTCGTGATCAAAATCAGATGGATGTAACGTTAACGCTCAATGCATTAATCGCTCAAGGAGAACCGGTTACTATTCATTACAAAGATATCAAGGGGAACAAAATCAAAAATTCTACAGAATTAACAGGTAATTTAGGAGATTCTTGGCAAGTAACTCCCCCTGAAATCGACGATTACTTTTTTCAAGAAGCGCAAGGGAATACAGCAGGTAAATTTACAGAATTGATTCAAGAAGTGACATTTATCTATAAACAAGGAGCTTTAGAAATCACATCACTTCCCGCAGATATCGATTTCGGGGTGCATACAGTTGGAAATAAAACGAGGGTAGAAATGCCTTTATTATCAGCACCATTGATTGTTGCTGATCAACGTTCTCGGCGTACAAATTGGGCGTTAAATGTGAAATTAACACAAAAGCTTACTCATGAAGAAGATTCATCTATTGTCTTACCACAGGCTATTCGTTACAAAAAAAGTGATGATATAGAAGAAATTTTAGGGGAACAACAGATAATTATCTACAAAAATGATACTAAAGAAATGGGAGAATTTGAAATTAGTCGTCATTGGTCGGATGGAAAAGAAGGGCTTAAATTGGAAACAGGCGCATATGAAGTTCTTAAAAAAGGGGGATATAAAGCGATTATCTTTTGGGAATTGGGTGTGTATCCTTGACATTTAAGAGCCGTAATCATAATAAGAGATTAAGAAGTAAAAAAGAGTGAGTACGCATAGTAGCGTTTATTGAATTATAAGCTAGTGTTTAATGCTCTTACTTCGATTGGGAGAATGACTTGTGTGGTTCATCATACAAAGACTCAATTGGCGTTCCATTGTTTCCACTTGCGAGGTCAACTGGGAATGACGGTTGCCATTGATTTAGCGTTCATGGTACTAAATTTGAGGAATTTAGCTAAATACATGGAGAGAAACCTATGCGTAATAGCAAAAACGAGTTCGATTTTGTTTTGAGAAAGGACGATTGTCCCAAAATCTTTTTAACATAAAAAATTAACACTATTCGGAGGGGAAATGCTTCAAAGATAACAAAAACTAATGGTTAATTGCATAAAGTGAGAAGAGTAGTTAAAAAGTTATACTTCTTTTTTATGAAAAGGAGTATAATGATGGTAATCAAAGTTGGAGGAATAGATAATGATGATTAGGGAAGCGAAAATAGAAGATATCGAAGCAATCAATCAATTAAACACGTATCTATTAAATCATGAGTATCGATTTGAAGAGGCTAAAGAACAGTTGAGTTATATACTTTCATCACCTGTCAATAAATTATTTGTACAAGAAGCAGAAGGAAAAGTAGTTGGCTACATCCAACTAAGTGAATACGTCTGTACTTATGGACCGAAGTTGATGAATGTCATGGCTCTAGTAGTAGATGAAACGTTACATGGACAAGGGCTAGGAAAATCTTTGCTTAATCACGCCGAACAATGGGCAAAAGAAGCCGGTGTAAAAGGCATTCGGCTAAATTCAGGTGTAGAAAGAACCGAAGCGCACAAATTTTATGAACATCAAGGCTATAAAAGAGTAAAAAATCAAGTGAATTTCAGAAAATTATTTGATTAAGAGGGGTAAAAATAGCAATCGTAAAGAATAAAATTGTATATTGACAAAATAAATTATAAAATGATACCATAGAAAAATAACAAAGAAGAAAGGAGGGAGCAAAATGAAAATGAATCAATTCACAGCTAGTCATTGTCAAAAATGGGTTGTAGAGTGTTATCTTATCGTAAGACAAGTGCAAAAATCATGTGTTTTTGCTCTCTCTTTCAGTGTATAGAACCAATCAAGTAGAGTTCTTAAAAAGATAAGCCGTCGATCATTTTTTGATCGGCGGTTTTTTTGAAATTTTATGGAGGTGAGTCCAATGAGTGGAACAAAAGGAGAAAAACAAACCGGCTAAGGAATGCAGCCGTCATTTTGCATTCCGAATAAAAAAAGAACGAGGAATCAGAATGTTAACAATTAAAGGAAAATACAACGAAGCACAAGTTTTTACTGACATGTTAGAAGAGAGTACAATCGGACAAATCATGTCTTTATGCAATCAAGAATTTGCCAAAGAAAGTCAAATCAGAATTATGCCAGATACACATACTGGCTCAGGATGTGTGATTGGAACAACGATGACCATCCAAGATAAAGTCGTGCCTAATTTAGTTGGGGTGGATATCGGTTGTGGATTGCATGTAGTCAAATTAAATAAATCAATCAAAACAAATTTTGATAAGCTAGATCGAATTATTCGAACGAGAATACCAAGTGGTTCGCATACACATGAGAAAAGCCAGCATTTTTTTGAATTAGGAAAAATCAATGCGCCCATTCATAAAGGTTGGGCACTAAGGAGTTTAGGGACTCTTGGTGGAGGAAATCATTTTATTGAAGTGAATGAAGGAACAGACGGCTTGTATTTAGTCATTCATAGTGGTAGTCGAATTTTGGGTAAAGAGATTGCTGAATATCATCAAGAAGTAGCCTATCAAAAATTGTCTCAATTAAGAAAAAATTTAAAGCAATCTGCAACATCTGCCAAGAAAATGGGGAATATTCAAGATGCTGAGAAACTAACTCAAAAACGAGAGTTAGTCAAAATTCCATATGAATTATCTTATGTTACGGGTGATGAGTTAACAAATTATTTAAATGACATGAAAATCGCTCAAGCATATGCCGCTATGAACCGCAAAGTGATGGCTGAAACCATCATCAAAGGAATGAAGTGGAAGAAAGCGATGATTGAATCATTTGATTGCCCGCACAATTATATTGATTTAGAAAATAACCTGTTAAGAAAAGGAGCCGTTTCAGCTAAGCTTGGTGAAAAAATCATTGTTCCTTTAAACATGAAAGATGGCAGTATTCTAGCGATAGGAAAGGGAAATTTAGATTGGAATCAGTCAGGACCACATGGTGCAGGGAGATTATTAAGTCGCTCCCAAGCGAAAGCAAGAATTAGTCTTGAAAGTTATCAATATGCCATGAAGCACGTTTGGACGACTTCAGTTTCAAAGAAAACAATCGATGAAGCACCAAAAGCGTATAAACCGATGAAACAATTAATGGAAGATGTAAAAGACACAATGGACATTCGAGAAGTGATTCGACCACTTTACAATTTCAAAGGGTGAATAGTTTTAAAACTACCGCACTCTCTATATAATAAAGAGAGAACAATGGAATTGAAGGATGCTTAAAAAAGTCGTTTTCTCAAGAAAGGATGGTCAAAGATGTCTAAATTTTCTCCATGTTTATGGTTTGACGGAAAAGTAGAAGAAGCAGCAGAGTTTTATGTAAATGCGTTTGAACAAGGCAAAATCAATAAAGTTGATTACTATGTCGATAGTGAGCATCAACCCAAAGGCTCTGTATTGACGGTTTCGCTAACACTTGCAGGACAAGAAATTATTTTGTTAAATGGCGGACCAGAGTTTGCGTTTACGCCAGCAATTTCTTTCTTTGTAGAATGTGAAACAGAAGAACAAATTAACAAGTTGTGGGAAACCTTAAGTCATAATGGAGAAGTATTGATGGAATTTGGGGAATATCCATTCAGTAAAAAATATGGGTGGTTGAATGATCAATATGGTGTCTCATGGCAATTAGTTTTAGGCGATAAACCACAGTCAATTGCGCCTAGCTTTTTATTTACTGGAAACCAATTTGGCAAAGCAGAAGAAGCGATGAATCAGTGGATCGACATTTTTGGTGACGGCAATGTAGAATATGTCCAAAAAAATCCAGATGGTACTGTCGCCCAAGCATTATTTACAATGCATGGTCAGCCATTTCGGGTGATGGATAGTGGTGAGGCACATGATTTCACCTTTACGATGGCGACGTCTTTTTATGTCTATTGCAAAGATCAATCAGAAATTGATCGATTGTGGGATGCAGTCACTGTAAAAGGGAAAGAATGGCCGTGTGGTTGGATGGAAGATGAGTATGGTGTTTGCTGGCAAACTGTTACAACGGATATGGAGGAACTACTTGATAATTCGGATCCAGATCGAGCATATCGTGTGATGCAGGAATTGTATAAGATGAAACGGATTGATATAGCTGCTTTGAGGAAAGCGTATGAAGGATAGGTTAGGACAGAAACCTATTTTATAGGGGCCTAGGACATAGCGCTAAAAATTATATCTTAGACCCCCACAAATCGAATAAACGGCTAGAGCAGAAGCGCTCCCTTTCTTGGGACTGAACGCTTCTGTCCTAGCCGTTTTTATTTACTTCTCTTAGCAAATCGCTGATAAGCAATCCCACGGCTTTCACACCAATGAATAATCTCGCCAGAAAAAATAATATCTGTTGTCGTAAGTTCAGCCGTTGTTTTCTTCCCGAGCAATGTGTACAACATTTGAAGTTCCTCTTCCCATTGGCGAAAAAGTTCGATTGTTTCATCTACCCCGTTTGTCATCAAATGATTTAAAATAGTGCCAGCAATTCCCACACTTTTAGCTCCTAAACTAAGTGCTTTGACGATATCCAGTGATTGTCGCACGCCGCCAGAAGCTAAAACCGTCAAATCACGCTGCCAATTCATCGATTCTAAGAGTGAAATCACCGTTGATTGTCCCCAATCAGTTAAAAAGTCCAATTCTCTTTTCTTCCGACGAGCATTTTCAATTTGAGTAAAACTTGTGCCGCCTTGACCGCTGACATCAACAGCTTTTACACCACGCTGGATTAATTGTTCAATCGTTTCACTGCTCATGCCAAAACCAACTTCTTTAACGATTACAGGAACAGATAAGTGAGCGACAATATCTTCAATAGTATCCAACCAGCCATGAAAATCACGATCTCCTTCTGGCATCACTAACTCTTGCGGAATATTCACATGAATTTGTAGTCCATCGGCTTGAAAAAGGTCAACAGCTCTTTTAGCTTCTTCCAAAGAAAGACCAGCGCCTATATTGGTTAAGATGATCCCATTTGGATTTTCTTTCCGCATGATTTGGTAGGTTTCAGCTAAATCAGAATCTTTTAACGCTGCATTGACCGAGCCAGTTGCCACCATTACACCGGTTTCTCTAGCAATGATTCCCAATTGTTGATTGATGTCTTTTGCACGTGCGCTACCACCAGTCATAGCATTGATATAAAATGGTTGTTTAAAGGTGAAATTAAGAAAAGAAGTAGAGATATCGACCTCTTCTGTGGCTATTTCCGAAAATGAATGGTGAACAAAACGGATTTGATCAAAGTCATTAGTCTTTTCTTTATGAAAGGCTTTTGCTAAAGAGAGGTGTTCATCTTTTCGATTCATCTTGTTCCTGCTTTCCGTAAAAATATACATGTAATGGTAAAGGCGTGATTCCTTCTTTTTCCCAAGAGCTCATTAAAGGCAAAATGCCCGATTTTTGTTTGAATAAAACAATACCGCAATCGCCACCACCTGCACCAGAGGACTTAGCTGAACCGCCATATTGCTCAGCTAAATTACATAGTTTTTTCAATGCAGGCGTTTCGATTATAACACCAGTAATTGATGTTAATTGTTGGAGTAGTTGGCGATTTTTTTGAATTTGTGTTTGGATTAAAGAGATATTGTCTGTATAAAACCCTGAAATCATTGTTTCAACGCAGTGTTTGCTTTGTTGAAGAAATTCTTGATAGGCGGTTTCTTGGCTGTCTCTTGATTGGTGAACTTGATCCACTAAATCAGAGGTAGAAGCTGGACTGCCCGTCCAACCAATCAATAGCCGTAGTTTTTTAGGAACAGGTAATGGCTGGATCATTAAATTTGGCCAAGTTGCTTGCAGTAAAGCTGTCAAGGCTTGTTTTTGAACTTGTTCCTTGACCCATTGATGATCGAAGGTCGAAAAAGCAATCCAACCGCCATAGCAACTTGCTGCGATATCTCCACAAGAACCATTTCCTTGCACTTCTAAATGAGCTAATGCAGATAGTTTGAATATTTCTTCTTCTTTTATCTTTAAATCATAAAAAAGACTTAATGCTCTGACGGTTGCAACTGTCACAGCACCACTGGAACCTAACCCGTATTTTCGCCCCGTTGAATTGTCCAGCTCGCTGGTAACTTTCAAGTGATAAAAAGATAGTTCTTTGTGCTGTTCTTGAGCATATAGTTCAGTTAGACGAATGGCAGCCAGTACATAGTGAAAGGGATTTTCTCGAATATCTAGAACGAGTTTATTATTTCGTCTTGTCCAGTGTACCGGCAACGAGCTGAATTGAGCAGATTGAATGCTGCCCACATTTTCTGCGGATTCAAGTGTGACAGTCACAAATTGATCTACAGCAACAATAATTGCTGGATGTCCAGGTTCGACAACGGCATATTCGCCAGCGATAAACAGTTTACCTGGTGTGGAAACTTCTATCATTTTTCTTCCAACCTTTCTAGAGGAATCAACGCAATTTCTGGTCCTGCATAAGCTGTGATTAGTTGTTTTTCAGATAGATGCTCTGCTAAAAACTGCGTTAACGCAGTTACATTTTTCTTTTCTACTAAAATTTTAACATTTGGACCTGCATCCATTGTAAAGTAGCAGGGCAGACCTTGTTGGCGAGCTGTACGCACTAATTGCATGACGTTCAAGCTTTCAGGTGACCAATAAGTAAATGGCGGCACAGCAGCTAATGTAGTTCCGTGCATGCGAAGCCCATTCGCTTCGGTAACTTCTCCTAATCTTATGAAATCTTTTTCTAAGATAGCTTGTTTTGCTGTTTCCAGATCAGTGTCAATTGTTTCAAGCCAACCTGAGTAAAAGCTCGATGTTTCAACGGTGCGCCTCATACCATCTCGACTGGAAATATCTTTTACGCCATCATCAACTAGAACAAATACCATCGCTAATTCGTCTTCCCATTTATTGGAAGGAATCTGTTGAGCAAATGAGTTCTGATTGGAATCTCCTTTTTGCCATTCAGAAAATCCTCCAAAAATACTACGGCAAGCAGAGCCCGAACCCCGTCTTGCTAAGCGAGAGAGCTCTGTTTTGCTCAAGTGCAAATTTAAAGCTACACTACATGCACCAGCTAAAGCAGCTAAACCACTAGCAGAAGAAGCCAGACCAGCTGCGGTTGGTACAAAATTTTGGCTCTCAACTTTAGCGAAGAGTGATATATTTTGTTGCTGACGAACAAGATCTAAAAATTTAGAAATTTTAGCTGTCTGTTTAAGGTCTTGCTTTTTTCCATCTAAAAAAAATGTATCTTCAGTCAGTGCTTCACCGAAATAGACACTTGTTTCAGTGTAAAACGCATCTAAGGTTAAAGAAAGACTACTATTCATTGGTAGTATCAATTGTTCATCTTTTTTGCCCCAATATTTGATTAAAGCAATATTTGTGTAAGCTCGTGCTTTTCCAGCGTACATTAATTTTTCACTCCTAATGATTGAATCCAGGTTGCTACAGCACCAGCAGATTCTAACGATACGGCGATTTTTTCAGCGTTGTTTTTAGAATCAGTTAAAGCAATCATACAACCGCCGCGTCCACCACCAGTTAATTTTGCGCCTAAAGCGCCATTTTTTCGCGCTGTTTGGATCAGATTGTCCAATTGTTCATTACTAACAGTCAATGCCTCTAGCTGTTCTTGTGCTTGATTCATAATCTGTCCTAAAGCACGACAATCATCTGCTAAAATCGCTTGTTTAGCAAGAACAGTCAATCGACCTAGTTCACTGATGTGTTGTGAAGTGCTTTCTTTGTCTTCTTCAAATAAGTGAGCGACATCGCTAACTGCTTCTCTAGTCTGGCCTTTGATACCTGTGTCAGCAACAATCAAATAAGCATTTGACACATTCATCGGAAAGCTTTCTAAGGGTTGTCCTTTTATGAAAAATAGTGGTTCATGTCCACTGGTAGCTGCTGCATCAATGCCGCTAGGGTTACCGTGAGCAATTTTTTCCGCACGATTTACCAAAGACAACAACGTTTCTGATGGACAGGTAACGTCAAAATAATCATATAGTGCACGTACGATAGATACTGCGACCGCCGCACTTGATCCCATACCACGTTCGGCAGGAATTGTGCTAGTGATGGTAATATCAAGAGAGACTTTTTCTTGCTGAAGCGCCAGCAATGTTTGTTTAACTACTTCTTTGACACTATTTAAACGCTGAGGAGCTTTTGCAAGCTCGCCAGAATAATATTGACAATGTAAAGTCAAGACAGAATTTGGAACAACCGTTGTTGAGAGAGCAGTTGCCCGAAAAGGAAAAGCAATTGCTGGTTTGCCATACACGACTGAATGTTCACCTAACAAAATGATTTTCCCTGTTGCTTGACCATGACCGATGTTTTCTTTATTCATTTTACTAACAGCCCTTCGTTTTAAAAAATCAGATGGGTTGTAATCCATGGTGCAGCGTAGAGAATCATAAATTGAACACCATAATTGACGCCCATTTTATTTAGAGTACCACAAACGATTCCTACCAGCAAAACACCAAAAATATTGATCAAACCAGCATCCATGTACGCTAATAATAAAATAAACCCAATAAATAAACCAAGTATTGCTTCATGTGGAATTTTTTTCAAAACAAAAGCGGTCATCTGACGAGCATATTTCATTGCGATAAAATAAGTGATAGCAGAAGCGATGATTCCTGCAAAAAGAATGGCAAAAACAAATTCACCAGTGCTTAATAAATGATGAATATTACGATCTAAGGTAAAAACAGGCGGCGCATTGAACAGGGCATTTGCAGGCCCCACAGCTACAGGTGATAACGGGATTCCTAAAGCAATTAGTGGAATGATCACGCCGGAAAGATATGTTGCATGAGATAATGCACTCATCGAAGTGATCGCCATACTTGCTTTTTTCACAGGATCTTTTTCTTTATTTGCGACAGCTTCACCAAATAAAATCGTTAAACCGACTGGACTTAAAAAGAACAAAAAGTTGGAAAGCAAAGAGACGATTACGCTTGTGCTAGCTTCTTTTTTCGTAATTGTTTGAAATGGATGGAGCAAGGCTTGTGTATCATCAACTTTATTTAAACGTATGTTATTTTCTTCCTGTCTAGGTAGAGTATCTCTACTTTGTTTATTTAATAAACCTAGCAGTGAAACGAGTAAGGGACCAATTGTGATTCCTAAAAAGAAAGAGACGGTTACATTTTTCTCTTGTGGAACGGCTCCAACGCCCCAGTATAAATAGCGCAGACCTTGAAAAAGTAACCCAAGAGGAATGATACTGATTAATGCTAGTAATTTATTTTTCCCGATCAAAGATAAAAAGATCGCACCGAAAACAAATAATAAAGGAGCATACTCTTTTACTGAATCTGAGAATGGTGCCAAAATGTTGGCTAACAGTAAGCTGACCGGTATGGCAATGGCTGTTCCAATAATAGAACCTGTGGCCATTTTTTTTATACTGATTGCCGCCATTCCTCGCTCTTTTAAATATAATGCGTGTTCGATCATCGGCGTAGACATTACACCACCTGGCAAGCCAACCAAGGCTGTTGGAATAGCATTCATCAAGTTTAACGTAATAATCGCTGAGATAAAGAAGGTTAAGACAACAATCGGTTGAACACCTGCTAAAACGACGGCTAATGTAACTGGCATCAAAACAGACGTCTCATCGGTACCCGGAACAAAACCGATAAATGTATAAAGCAACTGCGCCTAAAACAGCTAGAAGCATTTGAAAGAGTAATCCAGTATCCATCAGTTATCCTCCTCCTCAATCACTGTTCGTTTGGGCTTGATTAAAAATGTACTGATAATAAAACCAAGAACAGCGCCTCCCAGCCCAAAAAACAATTGTTTTGTAGTATCTTGTGCAGGCGCTAAAAAAAAACTCCCCATAGTTGTCACGCTGCAAATAGCAATAGCTATAATCAAATCTTTTAAATCAACTAGGTCGCCCCAAAGTTCAATAAGATTTTTTTTCATTGACAAATCCTCCTTAAAATGATGAAGCTTTGCGTAATGTAGGGTTTGAACAAAAATGAACGGATGAATGGTTCTTGCAATCACCACCGCTTTTTTTAGACAGAACCATAACGCGTTGTGCTAATTGAGAATAATTCTCAACTTATGTTAGTTTACCAAAAAAAGACATGAAGTAAAATTTTTAGATTCTGTTTAAGTAAAAAATTAACTTCTTTTTAACTTAGTCATGAAAAAACGCTAAAATAAGCCGCCATTCGTAAAAATCCAAAAGTAATTTTTGTGAATGGCAGCTTATCCATTGGTAGTAAATGAATGGCGACTAATCTTCAATAATTAACCCTAAACCAGCAGCAATTGTTATCGCTTGTTCTTGAGTAACGATCAACCCTTTTAGTAATTCTTTTGAAAACGCAATTTTTTCAAAAGTCGTTTTAGTGAAATCCATGCCAGCTAATTTAGTATGGAACCAATTACTCCCTGTGAGTGAGCATTGTTCAAACAACAGATTGTTCCAACTTACTTCAACAAATTCGGTATCGTTCAAACTAGTCTCCTTAAAAGTAACGACCTTTTGATTGGTTACACTAAAGGAAGAATAATCAGCTAAACAATCTTCAAATAGACAATCTCTTAAATAACTCTCGGCAAAATTGGTTCCCGTTAATTTACATTGGCGAAAATGGACTTGATGGAAACTGGCGCCAATCCACTCTGTATTGGAAAAATCACAATGATCGAAGAGGACATTACTGCATTCAAAACGTTCTAGGTGATTCCGATTCATCGTTAATTTATCAAAGTGACATTCTCGAAAAACTAGATTTCGGACATCTTGATAACTTAAATCTTGTTCTTTTACAGCTAATCCTTCAATAATGATTTCGTCATCAATAGAAATGAAATCAGTTTCGGTCAGTTTTGGTAGTAAAGGTGCTACAGGTTTTTTGATTTTCATAAATAAACCTCCAAGTAATAATGCTAGACTAGCTAAAGTTATTCTGTTTCTTGATCTAAATTTTCATTTAGTTGGTAAGCACGGTTGTAAAAAGTTAAACAAGTAGTTAACACAAAAGCACCTAAAAGTCCTAAAAGACTACCCAAGACGATCCCAATCAAACGATAATTCAGCAAACTCACTAAATATTGTGGGCGAGCCAAATTAGCAAGCAATAAGGACATTGGTGTCGTGAAACAATTTGCGATTGTATAATTTCTTTTGATGAAAAATTCCACCATTATAAAAAAGAAACAAATCAATAAAATGGTTTCTAACGAAGTAAAGGAAATGTTTAATAAAAAAGCCGCAATCAATAACCCGATCATCGTGCCGAAAATTCTCTGAACATTTCGCTGCATGATTGCCCGCAAGTTATCTCCTTGCAAAACTGCAGCACACGAGACAACCATCCAGTAAGCATTTGTTAAGTGCAAGGACTGACTAATATAAGTTGCTAGAAATAAAATAGCTGCATAATGTAAAGCATCAAGTAAAGCCGCTGGATCTGTATAAAGGCGCTCTTGTAAAGAAATTTTCTTTTGAGGAATAGCAGTTTCTCCTTCCACCAGATATAAAACAACTGCAACTACAAGAGAAGTTACAATTCCTAACAATACATAGCTCATCATTATAGGAATGTGTGCTAATGGAATTTTAGTACCACTCCCCATTGCGGTGACCATAACAATAAAAAAAGCCCCAGGTTTGGCAATTTTGTACAAGCGAAAAATAATCCGAGCAAAAAATGAAACCAAAGCAATTGCAATTGGAATCATCCAAGGAATGTGGGTACTAAGAACACCAATAAGGTTACCACAAAATAAAAAAGCCCCAACAGCACTTAAATGAATCAAGAGTTCCTTTAATGGAAGTGTTTGGTAATAAAGGAATGTAAAAATGCCAAGTGAGCCAAAACTTCCAATCAATAAATTGTTAGAAAAGTAACCAATAAATAATGGTACGGCCATGCAGATCCCAGCACCAATCAGGCGTAATGGTGCTTTTTTAGGTTTATTAAATACAATTAATTCTTTGAAAAAAGATGAATGATTCATCTAAATCCTCCTTTTTCTGATGTTTATTCGTTGCAAAAAAAACGTTGTTCCAAAACAAACGTGGGTTAACGACATTTGTTGAGAAGTAAAAAACAATGTGAAGTAATTAGGGTTTAAAAATTGATGATGATGACGTCATTTTTAGTTTTTCAATGACCACTACTAATCTAACATACTTTTTTATAGGAAGACAACTGCTTTACAAAATGTTATTCTAAGAAACAACTTCTAATGAATGTATAATTTAATGATGCAGGGATTAAGAAAAAATAAGATTATTCTTGATTTTTTAATCTAAAAATTGTAAACTATACCTCAGAACAATAAATAATTATTAAATTCTGATTTTTCAGAAAATACTTAGGGTCTTTTAGGGAGGAAAAAAGAATGAAGTTAAAGAAGTCATTTGCTTTTGGATTCATCACTTTATTTAGTTTATCACTAGCAGCGTGCGGTAATGGAGGCACAAAAACAGACGATTCAGGTAGCTCAAAAGCAGCCGATGGCAAACCAAGCGGCGAGCAAATTTTACGTATCAATGAATTGCAAGAAATGCCAAGTGCTGATTTATCAGTAGCGACAGACAAGATCAGTTTTACTGCATTAAATAATGTGTATGAAGGGATTTATCGTTTAAATTTAGATAATAAGCCAGAACCTGCTGGAGCTGCTGAAAAAGCAGAAGTCAGTGAAGATGGACTTACTTACAAAATTAAATTAAACGAAAAGTCTAAATGGTCAGACGGCAAACCTGTAAAAGCAGAAGACTATGTTTACGGATGGCAACGGACAGTTGATCCTGCGACAGCTTCAGAATATGCCTACCTTTATGAATCAGTAAAAAATGGCGGAGATATTGCAGCAGGTAAGAAAGACAAAGCTGAATTAGGTATTAAAGCAGTGGGAGATTATGAGTTAGAAATCAATTTAGAAAAAGCAACTCCTTATTTTGATTATCTATTAGCGTTCCCATCATTCTTCCCGCAAAGAAAAGATATCGTGGAAAAATATGGTAAAGATTATGCAGCAAACAGTGACAATGCAGTTTACAACGGACCATTTGTTTTAGCTGATTTCGATGGACCAGGAACTGATACAGAATGGACATATAAGAAAAATAAAGAGTATTGGGATGCTGACACTGTCAAATTGGATGCCATTAAAACAAATGTAGTAAAAGAAGCACCAACTTCATATAATTTATTCCAAGATGGTCAAGCTGATGATATTCAATTAACTGGTGAGTTAGCACAACAAGCGGCAAACGATCCACAATTAGTTATCCAAAAAGAAGCATCAACTCAATATATGGAATTAAACCAAATTGATAAAGATTCACCTTATAGAAACGCTAACCTAAGAAAAGCAATTGCTTATTCAATTGACCGTAAATCTTTAGTTGAAAAAATCCTAGGTGATGGCTCTGTAGAACCAAAAGGATTAGTACCAGCAGACATGTCAACAAGCCCAGATGGGAAAGAAGACTTCACTAAAGCGGCTGGAGACAAGATCGAATACAATAAAGAAAAAGCAAAAGAATATTGGGAAAAAGCGAAGAAAGAATTAGGTATTAAAACATTAGACATTGATATTTTATCTTCTGATGCTGATTCATCTAAGAAAACAGTAGAATTCGTTCAAAGTTCAATTCAAGACAACTTAGAAGGAACAAAAGTGACAGTAAGTCCAGTACCATTCTCAGTTCGTTTAGACCGTTCAAATAAAGGTGACTTTAAAGCTGTTATTGGTGGATGGGGAGCTGACTATGTAGATCCAAGTAGTTTCTTAGATCTATTCCAAACAGGTGTGCCTTATAACCGTGGTCATTACAGCAATCCTGAATACGATAAGCTATTAAAATTAGCTTCAACGACAAATGCTAACGATCCTGAAAAACGTTGGGAAAACTTAGTTGATGCAGAGAAAACAATCATGGGCGACATGGGTGTCATTCCTCTGTTCCAAAAAGCAGAAGCTCACTTACGTGCTGAAAAAGTAAAAGATGTTGGTTTCCATCCAGCAGGTGCGCAATATGATTACAAATGGACATACATTTCAGAATAATCTAAATAGTTTTCAATAAATGAAGCTGAAACAGAAGTGCTAAGCTCTGAGAAATAAAAAGAAATTCACGGAAATTGGGTTTCAATTTCCGTGAATTTCAGCTTATTTTAACTGAGCTGCTTCTGTTTTGCCATTTACCTAAAATAGAAGCAAGCTTAGTCAGATTCAGAGGAGTTTATATTTCTCTCTCTTGCTATCTTTGCTCATAAAAAGTAAAATAATAAAGAAACAATCAGCAGGATACCACCAGTTTCAAGCCAGTAAAGCTGATGTGCTTTGCCAATCTCTGAAAATGGAATAAATTCTTTCGGTTCATTTTTCTTTTTAAAACGAAAATGCATTTTCATAAAACGTTGGAAATTATCAAAAAATCCTGAGGACATAATCCAAAGGGCAACACCGATAATCAGAAAGAACAATGAAACAATGAAGAAGGTATCCGATACAAAAGGGATAGTCAGTGACTGTTTTATTAATAGGTAAGTAAAAATACCGATGCTTGAGACCGCTGAGGTAATCAAGGGCCATTTAAAGTTTTTCATGTGCTCATCCTTATCTAAAATTTTCTATCCTTACTTTATCGAAAAAAGCTGATGAAGTCAAAATAATCTCGGAGGTGTCATTCTTGAACAGTTTTGGAAAATATTTTCTTAAACGGGTCTTCTTTATGATCATCACATTGTGGCTGATCGCAACGATTACGTTTTTCTTAATGCAATTATTACCAGGTACTCCTTATACCAACCAAGAAAAACTTAGTCCAGAAACAATCGCTATGTTGAACAAGCAGTCTGGCTTAGATAAACCGGTAATCGTTCAATATGGAATTTACTTAAAAAATCTTGTGGTAGGTGATTTTGGGATTTCATTCCAATTCAAAAACCAGCCAGTAGCAAAACTTCTAGCAGGTCGTATCGGACCATCCGTCCAATTAGGTGGACAAGCAATTATTTTTGGTACATTAGTAGGGATTCTTCTAGGAATCATCGCAGCAATGCGCCAAAATACTTGGGTAGATACATTAGCGACGTTAATGGCTATTTTAGGACGTTCGATTCCTAACTTCGTCTTTGCTGTATTACTACAATATGTATTTGCGATGAAATTAAAAGTCTTACCGATTGCAATGTGGAACGGTTTTGCATATACAATCCTTCCGACGATTGCTCTTGCGATGAGCCCGATGGCCGATTCCGCTAGGTTTATTCGAACCGAAATGGTTGAAGTTTTACATAGTGACTATGTAGAGCTAGCGCGTGCAAAAGGATTAAGCCGCTGGCAGGTTGCTTTTAGACACGGACTTAGAAACAGTTTGATTCCTTTGATTACGTTGTTAGGCCCACTTGCGGTTGGTTTGATGACAGGATCATTAGTTGTTGAAAATATTTTCGCTATTCCAGGTATCGGTGAACAGTTTGTAAAATCAATTATGACAAACGACTATCCAACGATTATGGCGGTAACGATTCTTTATTCAGCTTTGTTAGTATTCGTTATTTTAATCGTTGACTTACTTTATGGATTGATTGATCCAAGAATTCGTGTTTCAGGAGGTGCCAAAGGTTAATGGAAACAGTTGACTTAAATAATGTCCCAGAAAAAATCAAAGAAATACCTGCAAAAGAATTCCAACCTTTGGATACATCGACAACAAAGGAAAGAGAACGTATTGCAACACCGTCATTAAGCTTTTTACAAGATTCTTGGCGTCGATTGAAAAAGAATAAAGCGGCTGTAATTTCCTTAGCGTTTTTAGGAATTATCATCTTTATTTCGATTATCACGATTTGGGTGTCACCACATGATCCGACACAGCAAAATGTTGCTTATATTAATTTACCGCCGCGTATTCCGTTTTTAGACAGTATTAATGGATTTAACGGTACAGCCAGTGTTGCTGGTAGAATGGTAGATAAATATGCACAAGCCAAAGTTCCAGACAATGTGAATTTCTATTTAGGAACAGACGGTTTAGGCCGCGATGTATTAAGTCGTCTATTCATGGGAACACGTATTTCATTATTGATTGCGTTTATCGCAGCTTTGCTTGATATCACAATCGGTGTAACGTATGGATTGATTTCAGGATTATTAGGTGGTCGTGTAGATACAGTGATGCAGCGTGTCTTAGAAGTTCTTTCTGGTATTCCTAACTTAGTTGTTATGATCTTGATGCTGACTGTTTTTGATCCAGGTATTTTATCAATCGTTTTAGCGATGGTTATTACCAACTGGATTTCAATGGCCAGAATCGTGCGGGCTCAGACCTTGAAACTAAAAGATCAAGAGTTTGTGTTAGCTGCTCAAACATTAGGTGAATCTCGTATGAAGATCGCCGTAAAACATATTTTGCCGAACATCTCAAGCGTAATCATCGTTCAAATGATGTTCAGTATTCCATCGGCAATTTTCTTCGAAGCGTTTCTAAGTTTCATCGGTTTAGGATTAAGACCGCCGACCGCTTCACTTGGAACATTATTAAATGAAGGATATAAAACGTTCCGTTTCCTTCCATATTTAATGTGGATTCCTGCCGTAACACTGTCAGTCGTAATGATTTGTTTCAACTTGTTAGCTGACGGACTACGTGATGCCTTCGATCCTAAGATGAAAGAGTAGAGTGAATGACTATGGAAAAAGTATTAGAAGTAAAAGACTTACAGATTTCTTTTGATACGTTTGCTGGGAAAGTAAATGCTATCCGTGGTGTTAGTTTTGATCTGTATAAGGGAGAAACTCTTGCAATCGTAGGAGAGTCTGGTAGTGGAAAATCAGTAACTACTAGAAGTATCATGCGATTATTGAGCAGCAATGCAAACATCGACAATGGAGAAATTCTGTTTAAAGGTGAAGATATTGTACACAAATCGGAAAAACAAATGCAAACCATTCGTGGTAAAGAAATTGCAATGATTTTCCAAGATCCAATGACATCTTTAGATCCAACAATGCCAATCGGCAAACAAGTGGCTGAATCATTGATCAAACACAATAAAGTGTCAAAAAAGAAGGCTTGGATCAAGCATTAGAGCTATTGAAATTAGTAGGAATTCCAAACGCTGAAAAACGTTTGAAAAACTATCCTCACCAATTTTCAGGTGGACAACGTCAACGTATCGTAATCGCGATCGCTTTGATTTGTTATCCAGAAGTTCTGATTGCTGATGAGCCAACAACAGCCTTGGATGTAACGATCCAAGCACAAATTTTAGAACTATTAAAAGACTTACAACAAAAAATCAGCACATCAATCATCTTTATCACTCATGATTTAGGTGTAGTAGCAAACGTTGCTGATCGTGTAGCTGTAATGTATGGTGGTCGTCTTGTGGAAGTTGGGACATCAGAAGAAATTTTCTATAATCCTCAACATCCATATACATGGGGCCTACTTGGTTCAATGCCGACGATGGAAGGAACAGAAGACAAACTCTATGCGATTCCTGGTTCACCTCCGGATTTATTGGACCCACCAAAAGGAGATGCTTTTTATCCGCGTAATGAATTTGCGATGAAAATCGATGCAGAAGAAGCACCACCATACTTTGAAGTATCACCGACTCATAAAGCTGCAACGTGGTTATTAGCGCCTCAAGCGCCAAAAATCACTCCTCCAGCTGAAATTGTAAGACGTTGGGCGATTTATGCTGAACGCCATAATACGACTGCAGGAGGCGTTAAATAATGAGTGAAAAAAGAAAAGTACTTTTAGATGTTAAAGGACTAAAACAATATTTTAACGTTGGTCGTCCTGATGAAGTTAAAGCAGTTGACGATATTAGTTTTCATATCTATGAAGGGGAAACATTCGGGTTGGTTGGAGAATCTGGTAGTGGAAAATCAACGACTGGTCGTAGTGTGATCCGTTTATATGATCCGACTGATGGAGAAATCATTTTTGATGGTGACGATATTAGCAAAATTCGTTCAAAATCAGCAATGCAGGCCTTTCGTCGTGAAGTGCAAATGATTTTCCAAGATCCTTATGCTTCGTTGAACCCTAGAATGAAAGTCAATGATATCATTGCTGAAGGGATCGACATCAACAATTTAGCCAAAGATGCTGCTGAACGTGAATCAAAGGTCAATGAATTACTAAAAGTTGTTGGACTTGATCCGAGCCACGGCACACGTTATCCACATGAATTTTCAGGTGGACAACGTCAACGTATCGGAATTGCGAGAGCTTTAGCTGTCGATCCCCGCTTTATCATTTGTGATGAGCCGATTTCAGCCTTAGACGTATCGATTCAAGCTCAAGTGGTCAACTTATTGCAAGACTTACAAAAAGATGCGGGACTAACATATTTGTTTATTGCCCATGATTTATCAATGGTAAAACATATCAGTGACCGTATCGGTGTTATGCACAGTGGTAGATTATTGGAGATGGGTTCAAGTGATGATGTGTATAACTTTGGTGTACATCCGTATACTGAAAGTTTATTATCAGCGATTCCTTTACCTGATCCAGACTATGAGCGTACGCGTAAACGAATCGTTTATAAACCTCAGCCAGAAGATAATAAAGAACGTAAACTAAGAGAAATCACACCAGAACATTATGTGTATTGTTCTGAAGATGAAGTTGAAGGTTACCGTGCAAAAATTGAAGAAAAAAAAGCCAAAGGGAATCAAGAATAATTCCTTTGGGAAATAAAATGCTAGCTAAGAAAAAAGAATCATTTTTTCTTAGCTAGGCTTTTTAAAAAATGGGATGAAAAGCAAGAAGTAACGAATGAGCCTAGCGTTTTGGGGAACAATACATAGCTCATTGTTAAGGTGGTTAAATAATGAAGGTGTTAAAAGCGTACAAATACAGACTTTACCCTACCTTATCGCAAGAAGTCTTTATCAAAAAAACATTTTCTTGCGTTCGACTAGTGCACAATCTTTTATTACAGGAAAGAATTCAGCTTTTTAAAACATTGAAAGAACAACCTGAACTAAAAGTGAAAATGCCGACACCTGCTCAATTTAAAAAAGAACACCCTTGTTTAAAAGAAGTAGATAGTTTAGCATTATCAAATGCACAAGTTTATTTGGATCGGGCATTCAAAAAATTTCATAGAGAAAAATCAGTGGGGTTTCCAAAATTAAAACAAAAAAAAGATGCTGTTAGTTCGTATACAACAAATAATCAAAACGGCACGATTAAAATTATTGATGAAAAATATCTAAAAGTACCGAAACTAAAATCATTGATAAAAATGAAAATGCACCGTCCAATAATAGGGAAAATAAAGTCAGCAACAATTTCTTTATCGCCCAGCAATAAATATTTTGTTTCGATCTTGTGTGAAGCAGAAATACCTACAGTGGAAAAAACATACTCTGCTATCGGGATCACCTTAGGTACTTCGGAATTCGCTGTATTGTCTAATGGTAGACGTATCGACAATGATAAATTTACAAAAGAATTTGAGCAGCGGATCACTAGAGAAGAACGAAAATTGACACGACGCAAAGAAATTGCTAAAGTAAAAGGAACTGATATCACCCAGCAAAAAAACTATCAGAAGCAAAAACTGAAAGTAGCAAAAATGCGGGAAAAATTAATGAATCAGCGTATTGATTTTTTGAATAAAATCACAACAGAACTAGTTAGAAAATATGATTTGATTTGCATAGAAGATATCCATCAAAATGATTTTTTTAGAAATAGTAAGCTACATCGAGGGGTTTCCGATGTCTCTTGGGCATTATTTGTATCAAAACTAGAATACAAAGTATCTTGGTATAACAAACGATTAATTAAAGTTTCTGCATGCGGGAAATGTTCTGAACATTCAGATAATACACAGCTAAGTCAAATGTTTACTCAGGATATCAATGCTAAAAAAGGACAAAATGATTCAGAGACTGCAGCTAGTATTCAAGTATTAGTTCAAGGATTAAAAAATATACGAACATAAAAAGTAAAGAACTGTAGGGACTACAGGGATAGCCTAGGGCATATAAGATAGATATAGCGTTTATTCGATCATTTATCTTTTTCTAGGAAATTACTAGTTTGACTAGTGATAGTTCACTAATTATTAGTTGATGAAAAATAAAAAATTGCTTCATTTTATCGATTTAAGTAACTAGATGCTTAAAGGATAGAATGAAGTTTTTTGTTTTGTAACCTAAAAAGTATAGTACAATATAGATAAGTAAAGAGAGACATGCGTCAATCACCTATAGATGAAAAATGAAAGGAAGCGAAAAAATGACAGTAAAAATGATTGCGGTGGACATGGATGGCACTTTTTTAAATAGTCAACAAGATTATGATCGAGAAACCTTTGCTCAGTTGTATCAAATGATGAAACAAAAAGGAATTCGTTTTGTTATATCAAGTGGAAATCAATATTACCAACTTAAATCTTTTTTTCCAGAAATTGATGCGGAATTATCATTTGTGGCGGAAAATGGGGCTTACATTGTGAGCGAAGGCGAGGAAGTATTTACTGGTGAGATTGATCTTGAAACGGTTCATGAAGTATTGACTATTTTAGCGGATTTTAAAGAAGGTCATACGATTCTTTGTGGAAAAAAGAGTGCCTATGTTGCTGAGCAGGAACCGAAATCGTTTATTGAACACGGTAGTAAGTATTACCATCGATTAAAGAAAGTTCCTGATTTATTTGAGGTACAAGAGGACACTCTTTTTAAATTTGCGTTGAGTTTTCCTGTTGAACAAGTGGCGGACGTGTTAGGCCGATTAGAGGATGGATTAGAAGGGAAGCTTATTCCTGTATCCAGTGGACATGGGGATATTGATTTAATCATTCCAGGTATTCATAAAGCGCACGGACTGATGAAATTACAAGAATTATGGGGGATAAAAAATCATGAAGTTGCAGCATTTGGCGATAGCGGAAACGATCTTGAAATGCTAAAACATGCAGGATACAGCTATGTTATGAGTAATGGGCAACCCACAGTCAAAGTCGCTGCACAGGAAATTATTTTATCTAATGATGAGAATGGTGTATTGCTGAAAATACAAGAACTACTCCATATGTAAACGAGGAAAAGGAAGGCAGAAACCCAATCTCCCAAAATAAAGGGTTTCTGTCTTTAGTCAAAAAAAGCATTGACAAATCTAAATAAATAGAATATACTAATAAAGTTGAGAAATGAAAGCAGAAGCACCCGCTTCTCGCCTTAGTTGACACTGTCACTGGGCTGGATATTGGATTCCTTATATCATTGATATAAGTCCGAATAATCGCGGGGTCTGTATTACAGAGCCTGTTTTTTATTGTATTTTTATACTAACGGACGTTTAGGAAAAGAGCTTAAGCAATGATTTTCTCTTAAAAAACTTGGAGGTGAATGACCATAGCAAAGGATATGATGGTGAACGACGGCATTCGTGCACGCGAGTTACGTTTGATCGGACAAGACGGAGAACAATTAGGAGTAAAAACAAAAGTAGAAGCATTACAAATTGCTGAAACTGCAAACTTGGATTTAGTTCTAGTAGCACCTACTGCGAAACCTCCTGTTGCGCGAATTATGGATTACGGGAAATTCCGTTTCGAGACGCAAAAGAAAGAGCGTGAAGCTCGTAAGAAACAAAAAGTGATCAACGTAAAAGAAGTTCGTTTAAGTCCAACAATCGACGTAAATGACTTCAATACAAAACTTCGTAATGCACGTAAATTCTTAGAAAAAGGGGACAAAGTGAAAGCTTCGATCCGTTTTAAAGGCCGTGCCATTACCCACAAAGAAATTGGTCAGAAAGTTCTTGATCGCTTGGCGGAAGAAACTGCAGATATCGCTACAGTGGAACAAAAAGCGAAAATGGACGGACGCAGCATGTTTCTAACGCTGGCACCGAAGAATGAAAATTAAGCTAACAAGCTGATAATTAGTTAATGAATTTTTTGAGGATGCTAGTTCAACTTTTTCAACTAAGCTAGTTGAACTGTATACGAAATGAAAATGTAGGAGGAAAATTAGTCATGCCAAAACAAAAAACACACCGCGGATCAGCAAAACGTTTCAAACGTACTGGTAACGGCGGGTTAAAAAGATTCCGTGCGTTTACAAGTCACCGTTTCCACGGTAAAACAAAAAAACAACGCCGTCAATTGCGTAAAGCAGGAATGGTATCAGCAGGCGATTTCAAACGTATTCGCCAACAATTAGCAAGAATGAAGTAAAAAGCTGAATGAGCTCGATTAGCGTTGACTGAAAAATAGGAAAATATGAGAGTGGTGCTCTTTACCACAATCAGATTTTATCTTTTTTCCGAAAGGCTAGCTCATGAAGGTAGATTGAGAACGCTGAAAAGATTCTTGTACTAACTTAGCAATTAAAATAACTCATAGAGACAACAGATATTTAGGAGGAATTAACCATGGCACGTGTTAAAGGTGGCGTAGTAAGCCGTAAACGTCGTAAAAAGATCCTTAAGTTAGCGAAAGGCTATTACGGATCAAAACATACTTTATTTAGAACAGCAAAAGAACAAGTAATGAAATCTTATAGTTATGCATACAGAGATCGTCGTCAGAAAAAACGTGATTTCCGTAAATTATGGATTGCTCGTATCAACGCAGCAGCTCGTATGAATGGCTTAAGCTATTCTAAATTAATGCACGGTTTGAAATTGGCAGAGATTGATATCAACCGCAAAATGTTAGCTGATTTAGCTGTTAACGATGCAGCAGCATTTACTGCATTAGCTGACCAAGCTAAAGGTGCTTTAGCAAAATAATTAAAATACTTTTATTAGAATTTTTAACCCACTTTTTTGGTGGGTTTTTTATTTACCACTATTGAAGAGGCTTGTATATGTAGAGCTAGTATTTTCATTATATATGAGATCCAATTGGGATAGAGGCTGTCCACTAACCAGAGATAAGGAGGAAGAAATGACTAATACGTTTACATTGGATTGGTCCGGAGTCGTTTATAAAGATGAAGAGATAAACGAACAATTAATTAAAAAAATTATCGATGATTTTAATATAGAAGAAGATTCTTTTTTAGTTTTACAACCTGAATCACCTATTAAGAATAGTTTATATATGCAAGTGCAGAGTCCTTTAGATGAGAATATTCCCATAGAAATTCGTTTTATATATACTAATGGTGTGATGAAGCATTTTAGAAATGAATCCTTAGATAAACAGACTATCTATCAGTATTTAGTTGATTATTGGGCTAAGGAAGAAGTGCCGAATATAGAAAGCTGGATAGATATTTCTCATCAATTCAATACATTTTCAAATAGAATAATAAAGAGAATCAAAGATATATTTCTTAAGGAAAAGAAGGAAACAAATTGACTTAGAACAACGTAAAGCTAGGGAAAGTAGTAGATCCATAGAGGCGTTAATAAGAGAAAAAATTAAGGCAAAAGGGATATCTAAAGAGATGGGAAATGCTAATTTGTCATTAGCTATATCAGTTCTTTTGATGGTTGTAACTATTGGAAATATCTATTTATTACTATTTTTAGGAAAAAAATTAGGATTTTTTAAATTTAAATGGGATTTTATCAACTTGAAAAACATTGTCATTATTGTAGGTGGTTTTTTATTAGCAAGGGTGATTGCTATTGGTGGAACGTTGCTATTAAACAATCAAGGAGCTGAATCAACTGCAAATGATGTTGCGATTCAAACGATTTTTACCGGTGAAAATCCTATTCTGATCGTGCTATTGATCGGTATTTCTGCGCCTATTATGGAGGAAATTATTTTTAGAGGCGCTATTATTGGTTTCTGGTTTGAGAATTTGCCGATGGTTGGAATTGCCATCAGTTCGATTTTATTTGGGTTAGTTCATGGACCTACGAACGTGATTAGTTTTTTAATTTACGGATTGATGGGATTGATTTTGTCTATTGCCTATTACAAAACAAAACGTCTTGAAGTTAGCATATCCATTCATTTTTTTAACAATATTTTTTCTGCAATTGCAATCGCTATTGGTCTGATTTAATTGAAAAAAGGTGTTGCATGACTAATTAACCCCCGTACACTTGTGTGCGGGGGCATAGCTTTTTATGAAGAGGACTTGCCTCATCTTTGATCAACTGCAACCGTTTAATTTTGTTCTACTTTTCCTGTTTTTTCAATAGTGTAGGCTTTCAAATCTTCCATTTTAAAGAAAGGATAGTATAAGCAAAAGCTTAGTATAATTTGCACTATTTGAAGCAATGCTCCTCGCCAACCGCTGACCATCAAACCAGCAATTACAGGAGGCATTGTCCAAGGAAGGTTTACGCCATTAGCTAAGGGAACAATTCCAGTGGCCATGGCGGTATAAGCTAAGAGACACATCAGTAATGGTGCGATCACAAAAGGGATCAACATCATTGGATTCAAAACAATTGGTACACCGAAAACTAAAGGTTCATTGATATTAAAAATCGCTGGTGCAAAAGATAATTTTCCTAACGTTTTAAATTGAGCGGATTTTGCAAAAAACAGACAAGCAATCGCTAAACCAATCGTTGCGCTAGAGCCTCCCAGCTTTACAAAGTTACTATAAAACTGATAGTTCACAATATTCGGCAATGTTTTGCCTGCAGCGAAGGCTTGAGCGTTTTCCACTGTTAAAGCAATCCAGATTGGCTGCATTACAGCACCAACAATATTTGAACCATGAATACCAAAAGACCATAATAAAGCTTCAAATAGTAGAATAATCAATGTAGCAGGTAAGGAACTTCCTAAAGCTAGGAGAGGGGTTTGAAGAACTTCGAAAATAAAATTTTGAGCAGTTTCATAAGAAGTAAAGGTAAAACCAATTCGAATCAAATTGAAGATAATAACTACAAAGAATCCTGGAATTAGTGCAGAAAAGGATTTTGCAACATTAGAAGGAACTGAATCAGGCATTTTGATTGTCCAGCCTTTTTGAATGACCCAACGAAAAATTTCAGTCGCTAGTATAGCTGTGATCATACCAACAAATAATCCCGCTGCGCCAAAGTTTCCTAGTGGTAAAAATGCGCCATTATCAGTTGGGGTGATTGGCGTTAATACAAGAAAGGCAACCATAGCAATGGCTTGTGTAGAACTTCTGTCCACAGAATAATACTTTGCCAGTTCACTGGAGATCCCTAAAATAACAAATAAAGTCATCACATTCATCGTCATATCGTTGACTTGTAAAAAGAGCGACATCCAATTTTTACCCAAGATAGATTCCATAAAATTCGTATATGCGTCGATCGGCAATTGTGTGACTAATAAGAATATGGAACCAATAATTAATAATGGCATTGCCACGAAAAAACCATTTTTGATCGCTGATAGGTAACGATTTGAATCAAGCTTGTAAGCGATTGGACCTAGCTTTTCTTGTAATTTGTCTAAAAAACGATTCATTTTCTTCACTCCTACTCCATTTTTTATGATGATTAATTAACCAAGATTAGAAAAAAACGCATTTTTTGTAAACCCTTTCATTCCCGGCAATAACTATAATAAATTCAAAAAAGAAAAGGCGATACGTTAATTTTATCTTATCGAAATGCTAAAATCAATGAACCTTAAAAAATTTCTTCTAAAATAGCAAAAATAATATCACAGTTATAAAAGCTATTAAATGAGTTGGTTTTGCTACACAAAGCTGTTTTATTGTTGGTAGTTGTCCAATTGATTCAGGTTTAGATTTTTACATCGTATAAAAAAAATGCTATATTAATTCTATAAAGTATGAATTCTTGTAATTGTTAGAAGGATTCTACAAGAGGAGAATGAAGGGAGGATAAAGATGAAAGAAGATCAAAGATTTGGTACTATGAAAAAATATGTCAACTTAACGTTGGATGTTGTGTTAGGATTACTTGCTGTCCTTATTCTTATTTTTATGATACGGCAATTAGTTGACATTGCTACATTTATTGATAAACCAATGACACCGAAGAATTTATCACTTGTAATGCAAGAAATCGTTGCATTTTTCATGTTATTTGAGTTTATCATGATGGTTATTCGCTATATTCAAGAAGGACACCATATCCCAATTAGGTATTTGATTCTGATTTGTATAACGGCGATTTTAAGGCAGTTAATGGTAATACATGGAGAATCCGTTCAAACATTATTATTAGCACTATCGATTTTATTCCTAGTGATTGTTTTATTTATTTTGAATCTAAGTGGACATAAATCATATGCGGGATTTAAAAATCATGGGACAGATGATAAAATTTAGTTAAAATAAGTAAAAGAAGAGGCTGATATGGAAGTTAACTACTTCTATTCAGCCTCTTCTTATTTCAAAGTGTTAATAAAGCGATTAAACCTATGGCTACTACGACTTGGATGAGGCCAACTGATAAACCATAAATCAAAAATCGCTTGCCTTCTTTGAAAAATTTTTGAAAATCTAATCGTAAACCAATGGCAGCTAAAGCAGTAATTTCAAACCAGCCGCTAAAAAAGTGCGCGATTTGGCTTAATTGTTCTGGTAAATGAACCAAACTATTGAATACGCAGAATAAAACAAATCCAACGACATACCAAGGTAAACCGCTTTTCTTTTTTATTGATGCAGCGTCAAATGATGCTGTATCTGATGTTCTTTGCTGTTTAAATTTGCCAAAAAGATAAACCACGACAACCAGTAGCATAATCCGCATGATTTTAAAGAGCATAGAAAGCTCTACAACCTCTCCGTTGATCATACTGGCACTTGCGACTACTTGACCAACAGATTGTAACACACCGCCAATCAAAGCACTTTTTTGTAGAATATTCGATCCATAAACCAAAGAACCGATAAAGGGCAATAACAACATCAAAATAGTACCTAATAAATTGACTAGTGTGATGATTTGTCCTTTTTCTTCTTCTTTGGCGTGGATGGAAGGAGCGATCGAAGCAATGGCTGAAGAACCGCATACGGCATTTCCTCCAGCCATTAACAAGGACATATTATCTGAAAACAACATTTTTTTTCCTAATACATATGTAGCAATGATTGTTAATCCCATTTGTAAAAGAATAAACAGGCCGCCTTTGATTCCAATTTGAGCAATTGTTTGAAAAGTCACAGTCGCGCCCAATAAAACAACTGAAAACTCTAATAATTTACCTTCAGCGATCTTGGTCCCCTTTTCTAAACTTGGATTTTTCAAAAAAGTATTTCCTAGTAAAATACCAAGTAAGATAGCAATTGTCGCAGCACCTAATGTAGGTAGCCAAATTGCAATGATTTTACTTATGACAGCCACGCTAAAAGAAACCACTAATCCTGGTAAAATAGCTCTAACTGCTGTGGGATAAGATTGTTTTGTATTATTGTTTTTCACTCACTCATTCATCTTCTTTCCGTTTTATCTATACACGTAGTATAACTAAATAATTTGCATTTGAGAAATAAATAGTTAAAATGATATCTATAACAAAAACGAATGGAAAGGATTTCTATGTTTAAATTACTGAAAACATTTCGTGTTGTTTATGAAACAACAAATTTTTCCAAAGCTGCGGAGCTTTTATTTATTTCCCAACCAGCTGTGTCAAATCAAGTCAAACAATTGGAAGAAGAACTCGGTGTGGAGCTCTTTATGCGAAATGGACGTCAAGAAATTACAACGACCAAACAAGCGGATATTTTATATCATCATTTGTTGAATTTATCCGATGATTGGAAAGACGCTATTCAAGCACTTCATGTTGAAGGACAATCAATAGAAACTTGTACAATTGCTGCATCAAATACAATTGCTGTGTATTATTTACCAGAGCTGATGGCTCAATTGACGGTTAAATTTCCTACGGTATCGTTTATTCTCGAAATGGACAACTCTGAACAAGTGCTGAGCAAAATCGAAAAGCATCAAGCTCACTTTGGTTTTATTGAAAAACCATTGATAACCAATGAACTCATCCGACAAAAAATTCTGACGGATGAGTTGGTTCATGCAGGTGACTTTTCTAAGTCTTTATGGCTTGTTAGAGAAGAAACATCTGGTGTTTATCATTATACGGAACGTTACCTTTTAGAGCATAACATGAATCCAGAAAAAATGTTGATCAAAAATAATGAAATAATTCTTCGATGCTTAGAACAAGGAATGGGGCAATCGCTAATCTCAAAAAAGGCATTAACAGAAAAGATCAACTGGCAACCATTAAGTGACGAATATAAGAGGAATTTATATTTTATTAAAAGAAAACATATCAAATCATTAAAATTACGTGAGGTGGAAATGTTTATCCATTCTTATTATATAGCTGCCAAAAACTAGTGATAATCAACTTTCCGAGAGGTAAATGAGATATTATTCTTAATTTTATATAAATAATATAGTCATTTTAATGGATAAAAAAGACTGTTTTGTGATATCTTATTAGAAGATATTAGGCCATCAAAGAAATAGTATAGACATCAGGTTAGATTGAAGTAGTTGGTGCTTTCGTTTCTTGAAGAAATAAGTGCCTAAACAGTTATGATAGGAGGAGGATATTGTGGAATCATTTTTATGGAACCTTCAATTGGAAGAATATATCGCAACGATGGATCAATCAATTGAGATAGAACCAGAGTTCATCAAGTATTATCAACACTTGACAGAAGAAGGCAATCAGTTAGTTGAGCAGATTAATCCTGATACATTAGCTGCAAACTTACCTAAGTTGATGGCTATCGATGAAAAATGTACATTGGTTATTTTTTATATCCTTAATGGATCAGCGTTGGAAGATGGCGATGCAGTCAATACGATTCAAGTAATTGAGCAAGAATACAAAAAAACACATAGAGAAAAGTATATATTTGACCTTCCTGAATATGAAGAATGGTCGATTTCTCAAAGAATTATGTAACCGTTCTAACACGAATTACATATAAGCTTCAGCTTAAAATGATGGAAGTCAATCAAAAAACCAGTTACGTTGCACAAAATACGTAATAGGTTTTTTTGTTTTTTCAAGGTTGTTACCTAATAATAATATGTAAAAAATATTTTGTGAAAGCAAAAAGTTATTTACAAAAAGCAGAGAAGCTTGATAAAAGTAGAACGGGTTATGCATTCTCGGTGAAAGTGGAGAGAATAATTTTCCACTAGGAATACAAAAATAGCTCTTTTAATCATACACAATTTGTGTGCAATCAAAAAAACAGAAGAGAATCCCCGAATCTCGGCTAAAAGAGCTACTGTCCTTTGCTTCATAAAAGGAAGAATAGTTAATTTCTTCAGATAATTGTGATTTACGTAAGACTTCTCTTATTCATTACAGTTAACCTAAAAAAGCGGTCTAAGTCGAATAAGTAATGACGTAGACCGCTTTTTGAAGGAAATTATATTTCTTTTTATATATTTTTTAATAATAACTTGAAATTGAATTTCATAAATGGTATGATTCTCTTGTAAAGAGAAAGCGCATTCTTTTTTTACAAAGAGTTAGTTTGGCTATTATATTATCTAGTTTCATGAGCTAGATTTTAGAAGAAAAGATAAATTATAGCTGTGATAAAAAATGTCACAATCCTATTTTTAGAGAGAGCTGAACAAATCTTATTAGGCTTTTATATTCAAGGAGGGAACAAAATGGAAATATCTATCGGTATTATTCTTATTTTATGTCTTTACACAGCTGTCGGCGTGCTTGACCAAATTTCGATTCAAATCGGTCCATATACGCCACTATTTGCTGCAACATTTACGGGTCTGGTTTTGGGAGATATTCAAACAGGTTTAATGATTGGTGCAACATTACAATTGATGACACTAGGAGTAGCTACATATGGTGGAGCTACTGTGCCAGATTTTCTTTCAGGCGCTGTAATGGGTACAGCGTATGCGATTATTTCAGGACAAGGTGCTGAATATGGGATCGGCGTTGCAGTACCAATTGGATTATTATTGACACAATTAGATATTCTTGGCAGAATGACGAATACCTTTTTCCAACATCAAGCGGATAAATATGCTGAAGAGGGAAATTATAAAGGAGTAGAGCGAAGCAATATTTTAGGGATTTTTCCTTGGACGATTTCTCGTGTGATTCCTGTGTTTATTGGATTGGCTTTTGGTGAACAAGTTGTAACCGTTATTAATGAGTGGATTCCTGTTTGGGTGATGAATGGGTTGAAAGCAGCAGGAGCTATTTTACCTGCAATGGGAATTGCGATTTTGATGCGTTATTTACCGATTAAAACGTATTGGCCGTATTTTATTATTGGCTTTGTTTTACTTGCTTATGGTGCTGAATTCTTCTCTGTTTTGGGTGTTGCATTGATTGGCTTGGCGTTAGCTGCAATTTACGTAATGAATAGCAATAAAATCCCGGCAGCATCTACTGGAACAACTGTTTATGAAGACGATGAGGAGGTAGAAATTGATGACTAACAAATTAACGAAAAAAGACATTAATAAAGTCTATTTAAGAAATCTGTTTAGCTTACAATGGGGTTGGAACTATGAAAAAATGCAAGGACTCGGCTATTCATATGTAATTATGCCTGCATTAAAACGTTTATATAAAGATGATCCGGAAAAAATGAAAAAAGCACTTAAAACGCAATTAGGCTTTTTCAATACAACGCCAGCGATGTCTCATCTAATTATTGGTGCAGATATGGCACTAGAAGAAGAGATCGGAATTGAAGATGACCAAGCGATTACTGGGTTGAAAACGGGATTGATGGGGCCGTTTGCCGGCGTTGGAGATACATTGTTTATTGCGATTTATCGAGCAATCGTCTTTTCCATTGCTGCCTATATGGCTCAAGGCGGACAAGCTTTCGGATTAGCGATTCCACTAATCGCAGGTATTGCAGTATTGTGGGTACGTTATAAATTTACTTGGATCGGTTATCATCAAGGAAAAAAAATCGCTACAGAATTTGCCGACAAAATGAAAGTATTAACACAAGCTGCAGCTATTCTTGGACTAACGGTTGTTGGAGGATTGATTCCTTCGGTCATAACTTATAAACTAGAGTTGACGTATAAAATGGGCGAAGTGACATTATCTATCCAAGAAATGCTGGATAAAATTTTACCAGCACTGGTTCCACTATCTATCGTTATGCTGTCTTATTGGTTATTAGGGAAGAAAAAGATGAATTCAACTCGCTTGATTTTTGTCTTGATTTTACTAGGAATGCTATTAGGTAATCTACAAGGAATCACATCTTGGATCGGTAATTTATTTTAAAAAATTCTAAAAAACAAAGGATGAATAATTATGTCAATAGAAAATGCACGCGTTGATGAACGTCTAATTCATGGTCAAGTAGCCACTGTTTGGACAAATACATTAGGAGCCCAAAGAATCATGGTGGTAAATGATCTAGCAGTGAAAGATCAAATGCAGATTGGTGCGCTAAAAATGGCGAAACCGGCTGGTGTAAAATTGTCGATTTTATCGAAACGTAAAGCGATCGAAAAAATTTTGGCTGGTAATTATGAAGATGAAAAGGTCTTCCTAATTACAAAAGATATTCAAGATATGGCAGATTTAATCAATGGTGGTGTGCCATTGAAGGCCTTTAACGTTGGGAATATTTCTCAAAAAGAAGGCAGTACTCCAATTAAAAAATCAGTAGCTTTAACAGAACTAGATATTCAAACAATCAAAGAATTAGATGGAAAGGGCGTTAAAATCACTGCTCAAATGATTCCATCCGAATCAAGTGAATCGATTTTAACATTCATTAAATAAAAAACAGGAGCTGAAGGCAGATGGATGCAATAAAGATTATTCGACAAAAATACAAAGATTTTTCTAAGGTGAATCGGAAAATCGCTGATTATATATTGAAAGATCCAACCTTGGTTCTTTCTTTAACGGCAAATGAAATTGCATCCAATAGCGGAACATCACCAGCTTCTGTCACTCGATTTTCTAAATCACTAACTTTTGATAGTTGGGAAGAGTTAAAATTAGCTATTGCAGCGAAACAAGGAGCAGATAATGCACCGAAAATGATTGATCCGATTATTGCAGTTGATGACTCCATTGATACGTTATGTGCAAAGGTTGGAACGTTATTGAATAATTCAATTGAAGATTTGTTTGACTTGATTGATAAACAAGCACTAGAACGATCGATTGAATCCATAAAAAAAGCTGAATCAATTTATTTGATTGGGATCGGTTCTTCTGCACTAACCGCACAAGACCTATATCATAAATTTAATCGTGCGGGCAAACGAGCGATATTTAATCAGGATGTTCATATGCAATTTGAGTTTTTAAATTATGCTAAGCCCAATGATGTATTGATCGCTATTTCATATAGTGGGATGTCAAAAGAAGTGTTAGTTGCTTGTGAAATCGCTCGCCACAAGCAATTGAAGGTGATTTTCATTACAAGAAACGAGCAGCAACGAATAAAGGACTTAAGTGATGAAGTGCTGCGGGTTCCTTCAAATGAACATTTATTAAGAGTAGGTGCGATTGCTTCGATTGCTTCCACAATGGCGGTAGGAGATGTTTTGTATTTAGGCTCTATTCAAGACGATCTAGAAACAACTATAGAAAAAAATATGTTAGATACACGGAAATTAGTAGAGAAACTGAAGGAAAAGTAGGGATGGAATATGAAACTGGACGAGTTAACAACCGAATCGCGGAATCAAGCGAGTATGAATATCGATCAGTTATCAACGATCGATATGGTAAAAATAATGAACCAAGAAGATCAAAAGGTCGCCTTGGCTGTCGAAAAAGTTCTTCCAGAAATTGCTCAGGCTATTGAACAAGCGGCAGAGCGCTATCAAAAAGGTGGTCGTTTGATTTATTGTGGTGCAGGAACTTCCGGACGTTTAGGAACGTTAGATGCAATTGAGTTGACGCCTACGTATAGTGTGTCACCAGACAAAGCGTTTGGTCTAATTGCAGGTGGCACAGATGCGATGTTCCATGCAGTGGAAGGAGCCGAAGATTCAAAAGAGTTAGCTGAAGCGGACTTAAAGAAGCACCATTTAACAAAAGAAGATGTTGTGATTGCCATAGCGGCTAGCGGAAGAACCCCTTACGCGATTGGTGCAGTGGAGTATGCAAAGCAAGTAGGAGCATTGACAGTTTCAGTTAGCTGCAATGCTTCTAGTGAAATGAATAATATAGCAGCGGTAGGAATTGCGCCAGTTGTAGGACCGGAAGTGATTACAGGTTCTACGAGAATGAAAGCGGGTACAGCTCAAAAAATGGTGCTGAATATGTTTTCTACAGGAATTATGGTCAAAACGGGGAAGGTTTATCAGAACTTAATGGTCAATGTTCAACCAACGAATGAAAAACTAATCCAACGCTCAATCAATATTATTCATGATGCAACAGGCATTGATCTATTGGGTGCTAAAGAATATCTCGACAAAGCTGAACAGCATGTGGCAGAGGCCATTGTCATGATTAGAGGAAACATTGAATTGGACGAAGCAAAGAGACTATTGGAAAAACATAACCAGAGAATTTCTGACGTATTAAAAGACCTTGAGTAAAGGAATACAAAATGAATACGACTAAAATAAATGAACAGATTGAAACGATGGTGGAACAAAAAATAATTTCTGGTGCCTCGTGGTCAACAATCAATCAAACGGACATAGTAAATCATTACAAAGGAAAAATGGGAAGCACACCACCTTTTAATCAGCAAGATATACATGCCTCTTGTTATTACGACTTAGCGTCTTTAACAAAAGTTATAGGTACAACTACAAGAATCTTGCAATTAATTGATGAAGGCAAGTTACACTTAAAAACGAGTGTTGCAAAGGTTTTACCTAACTACGCCAATCTAACTATGACAATTGAAGATTTATTACTGCATCGTTCAGGACTGCCAGCAGATGTAACAGATAAGCAGTCTTTCGACCAAACAAAATTACAAAAAATATTTAAACAATATTCAATAAATCAGCAATCTGCTATATTTTATTCTGATCTTGGTTATCTGTTATTAGGATGGGTCATTAATGAAATAGATGGGTGTTCTTTAGAGGAAAGTTTTCGAACGTTTATTTTTGAACCATTAGAAATGAAGCAAACAAGTTTTTATTTAGAAAAAAAAGAAGTCGCCGTTCCGACAGAGCAGACAGTAGACAGAGGAATGATTCAAGGAATCGTACATGATTCCAAGGCGTGGCAGTTAGCTGAACCTGTCGGCAGTGCAGGACTTTTTTCTACTTTGAATGATGTGAATATGTTTGTTGCGGCATTTTTACTAAATCGTTTGCCTAATGGCCAGCCGATGTTTTCAGAAAGTCTTTATGCAAGTATACTAACAACAAATTATTTCAATCGTACGTTTGGTTGGGAGAAAAAAATGAACAGTTCGGGACAATGGTTTCTCTATCATACTGGATTTACTGGTACATCTATTGGTTTAAAGCCGTGTGAAGGAGAAGCACTTATTGTGTTGACTAATCGAATTCATCCAACACGAAACAATCAAGTATTTTTAGAACGTAGATCAGAATTATATAGCAAGTATTTTTAATTTGGAGGTATATAAATGAAACCTAAATTGATTTTAATGAGTCATGGTAATATGGCTCTAGAAACACTACAGTCAGCTAAAATGATCGTAGGTGAATTAGCTGTAGCAGAAGTGGTAGCCATGGAAGCTACAGATGGCATGTCAGGAACGGTAGAAAAATTAACTACTATATTAGAAAAAATGGGAAATGTTCCTATTTTGATTATTGCTGATTTAAAAGGTGGAACACCTTGTAATGTAGCGATGATGCAAATGAACAACTACCAGCATCTCCGTGTCATATCAGGCTTAAACTTAGCGATGGTTATTGAAGCGTCGGTTTCGCCTAGTGAAGACGTCGATGAGTTGGCAGATTATTTATGTGAGATAGGCAAAAATGCAGTAGAAAAAATTGAGTTACCGGAAATAGAAGAAGATGATGAGTACGAAGAGTAAAATCTGAGACGAAGATAAAATCTTGAAAAATTCAGGTATTTCGGTGAGTATAAGAAACGTTTGAGGTTGGGACAAGAGCTGTTTTTGTACCATCGCTTATTCGGTTATAGAGTGTGAGTCAAAAGTGCTTTTTACTTTTGGCCCACACTCGAATTTTTTTGAGAAGGGATATGGTACCAGACTTGTTTTTTATCTAATGATTGTTCGTATTTACACGACTGTTGTAACAATCTATTTTTTGATAAAAATTTTTAAAAAATTTATTATTTAAACGATTTATCCTCTTTATAATGATACAATAAAAAAGAGATTTAGAAGGAGGCGACATGGAGTCAATCAGCTATTTAACGAAAATCATTCAGAAAATTAGTCAGCATCCTTTGGAAAACTTAAAGTTAGAAGAACAAAATAAAGCATATGAAGGAGCAACATTTTCTGTAGGAAATCATACATTTCGAAGTAGAAAAGCAAAAATAACGCCTAAAAAAGCTGGTTATTTTGTTGTTTTTTGGGAGAAAGATGAAGAAAATAAAAATAGAGCATACGATGTTTCTAGTGCACCCGATAAACTAATTGTTACGATTTTTGATCAGGAGAAAGTCGGGCAGTTTATTTTTCCTAAACATATATTGCTAAAAAATAATGTATTAAGCAATGAAATGGGGCAAGGAAAAATGGCGCTTCGCGTGTACCCAACATGGGTAACGGGATTAAACAAACATGGGACAGTTATACAACAATGGCAGATACCATTTTTTATTGACTTGACGTCTAATTGGGAGTTGGAAAAATTAAAAACAATCTATTTTTTATAATTGTACTTAAACAATTGCTCAAATAATCAATTCTTGTAGATAAAATTACGTTAAAAAATAGCTGGAGATAAGATGATTACTTATCTCCAGCCGAATAGTCACTAATAAAGAAAATACAAACAATGATTTGATATTCGTATAAAGGAAGTATTGAAAAAGGTTACATTGTTTTTTGATCATTGTGTTTTCTTACATAATACTTGGGAGTAGTATGTGACTATTACTTTGTAAAAGAATGCGAGCTTACTTTTTAAATTATCCAGGAGAATGGGTAAAAGGCTGGTTGGGATCAGCGTTTTATATAGTCAATGGTTGGTTGACTTTATATATTTCAATTTAAAAAGTAAGCAAGACATTCATTCAGATAGAAACGAATACACAAAAAAATGGCGTCGGACACGATTCCAACGCCATTGTAAGTTCAACAAATAAGCACAAACATCTTCAAGAACAGAAAAAACTAGTATAAACCTCTAGAAATTTCTTTCAAAATTGAGTAAAATGGAAGATGTCAATGTATAAATATTGGCTTAAGCAACTTGATTGGTCAGGTGTTCACTGACTGTTCAGGGCTTCATGATTTAGTTGGTAGCTAAATTATGAAGTGCTTTTTTTATTCTATTCGTTTCTATCTATTCTCCATTTTATAGGAAAACCCTTGTAGGGTCAATAAAGGGTTTGAAAAAAATTACTTGAATTGTTAAATTGTTTTAAAGATGTACTGAAAACATATCTACAAAAAAATAAAATAAATTCATTATAATGGGGGATTAAGGAAAATAGTAGGCAGTCAATGTAGTGATGCATGGACTGTTAAAATCGAAAAGAGGTTGGGATAAATAATAGGTCATCGAAACAGTGACTGTCAGACTGAGATATTGCTGATAGAGTTATCTCTCAGTTATTTTTATCTTTCAAAAAAAGTTTAGTTAGCGTAAAATGTAAGTGTATACAAAAAAGGACATGTTCATTGTGGGGGTAGAAAAATGTTGATAGAATTAGTAATAATGCTGACGATTTTTACATACGGCAGTAATTTTATTTTATATTTTGTACTTAAAACAAAAGAAAAAATGGAAGGAATCGAAAAGTTGTCGATCTTTTTTGGTGTGAATATGACGATTTTACTTTTAGATGGGGTCTTTTTGTTTATTGGAAAAGCGATATCTGATAGTGGAGTTGCTGTTTTGGAATGAGTGTCTGCAATCATTAATTTGTGGGAGGAAATAAGTTTAGGATGGGTGAGTTTTCAAAGTTATCATAGGTAATAAGCCATATCAACTCCTACCTTCGTTGTGTTTCTTGTCGATTTCTTAAAAAACCATCACGTTCTGTGTGTTAAAGTACTAAGGTTTGAAGTTTTTGTCCCAACCTCAGATTCTTTATTTTTTTAATTAAAATTTCGGCTAAAAGTCCTATATGAATGACGCATTTTTTCTGATAAGGTACAATAAGATGGAACAACAGGAGGAGAAGAAATGGCAAAGATCATGATTATAGAAGATGAGACCACGATTCGTGAGTTGATTAGTGAAGAGTTGCAAAGATGGCAGTTTGAAACGTTTGGTACAACGAACTTTAATAATGTTTTGGAAGATTTTCAAAAGGAAGATCCTCAATTAGTATTACTGGATATTAATTTGCCCGTTTTTGATGGCTATTATTGGTGCCAAAAAATCCGCGAAGCATCTAAAATCCCGATTATTTTTATTTCTAGCCGAAATACAAATATGGATATGATCATGGCGATGAATATGGGAGCAGATGACTTTGTTACTAAACCTTTTCAACTTGATGTATTAATTGCAAAAATCAATGCGCTGTTGCGTCGTTCTTACAATTACTCGGAAGTCGGTAGCGAAGTCATGTCACATAACGGTATTACGCTGAATGTGGATAATGGCAGCATGGAAATCAATGGAGAAGTCATTGATTTAAGTAAAAATGAATATCGCTTGCTGTACATTTTGATTAAGAAGCATGGAAAAATTTTAACTCGAGAGAAATTATTGCGCGCATTATGGGAAGATGAGCGTTTTGTAGATGATAATACCTTGACGGTCAATATCAATCGTTTAAGAAAAAAAATCGAACAGGCAGGTCTTGATGGCTATATTGAAACAAAAGTTGGACAAGGATATATTGTTCCGTAGATAGGAGACGAAAATGACGATTTGTAAGTATTTAAAAGATCATTGGCTGCTCTTGATCGGCTGGTTATTTTTTATTGGTTTAACTTGTTTTATTTTGTGGCTATCTCCTGACATGCATGTGAATCTGTCAGTCATTGGTTATTTGGTATTATTACAAGGACTCTTTTTATTCCTTTTTTTGACGATTGATTATTCATTGAAAAAACATTGGTGGCAATCTTTGGATATCACAGAGCATCCCCCTTCTTTACAAGATTATTTAGGTGAAGCTTCTAAGACCGAAGAAAAACTAGTACAAGATTATATCAACGGACTTTTAGTAGAGCATCAACAAGTGATGCAACAAGCAATCAATAATCAACAAGATCAAAAAGACTATATAGACTCATGGGTTCATGAAATTAAAGTCCCTCTTGCAGCAGTAAATCTTATTTTACAATCAATAGAAGATGACATTCCAGAAAAAAAGTACTATTTAGTGGAAAATGAACTGAGTAAAATCGATGAATATGTCGAACAAGTTCTCTACTATGCAAGGTTAGATAGTTTTTCAAGAGATTATTTAATACAAGAATATTCGTTAAAAGAAATTGTTCAATCTGTGATTCGGACACAGGGAAGTTATTTTATTCAGAAAAATCTACATTTTTCGATTGAAGGCGAAGATCAATTAGTATTGACGGATGCCAAATGGGTGGCATTTATCTTTAAACAATTAGTAAGTAATGCAATAAAATATACATCTGCAGGTGGCAGTATAACTGTAACCTTTTCAAGGACAAAAGAAGGTGCATGGTTATTTTTAAAGGATACTGGTTTAGGTATTCCCAAAGAAGATCAGCGACGTATTTTTGATAAAGGCTTTACAGGCGAAAATGGCCGCACCAGTGAGCAGCATTCAACAGGATTGGGTCTGTATTTGGCTAAAAGTTTAGCAGATAAATTAGGCCATCAGTTAACGGTGGAATCGGTTGAAGGTGAAGGCACGACGATGAAGTTACTGTTTCCGTTTTTAAGTTATTTTAATGAGAGACGGTAAAGAAGGCGTATGGAACAAAGACGAATGTATACGGGTGAAAACAATCTACGTAGAGTTATATTTTGCAAAGTGACAAAAAATAATAAATGATTAATCAGATTTTAAAAGAAACTATAAAAATGTTTTCAAGTGTTCAATAAAGTTGTTCAAAAAATAATTTAGAGAGCGAGGAAAACAGAAATGTTTTTTCCGCTCTTATTTCTTTGTATAGAAAATATCAAAGACTTAAAAGTGTAAAGAGCAGAGATCTAGAGTGACTACAGTGATTTAATAGAAATTACAAGAACTCTAGCTGAAAACAACAAAAAGACTATAGAGGCAGTGAAACTTTTAGTTTAGAAACCATTGGCATTTGTTACTACAGATGATTTTTATGGAATGTATACAGCTTATGAAACAAAAGAACACTTACAAAGTAAAGAATTAATAGGTAAAGATGGTGACTATTATCGCTGGGAACCTAATAAACGGGGAGTTTCTAGTAATGAAGATAATGATATTTTTTATGAATCAATTGTAAAAATAGTGGATAGTGAGTTGGAAATAGCTCTTACAAGATCTTCAGTGGAGAAGTGGATGTTTGCTTTATCCTTTATTGATGCATGAGGAGAAGCAGTTTTAAGTGTTCCAGAGACTATATTTCAAAAACGATTAGAAAGGATGACTAATGAAGAAAACTTTTATTATTAATTAAAAGATATTGAAAGCAAAGACGACTTATTCAAGGGTTTGATAAGTATATAAGTTAGTATAATGAAAAAATAAAAGAAGATTGAACTGAATAAGTCCTATTGAATATAGAATTCATTCAATTCAAGTTTTCTAAGTGTCCGACACTTGGCGGTCTAAGCTCTTTAAAACATATAATACTTATATTGCTTAAATAGATACTCTAAAGGAGGATGAACAATGAATGGATTTGTTATAGTGGTACCGATATTTTTAATAAGATTTTTGTTAATGAACAATATTAACTCTGTAGCCGCAAAAGAGGCAGCAAAATTTGCACCAGTTTTAGGGATTGAAAAGTTTTTCTACTATATTTATCAGATAACAACGATATTACTTGTTATATTACCAATATTTTTACGAAGTCATTTTAAATCTGGTATTAATTATTTAGGAGTTGGACTATATTTAATAGGGCTAATAGTTCTGTTACTTTCGACAATTGATTTTTCCAAACAAAAGCCAAACACACTTAGAGTATATGGGATTTATCAGTATTCGAGAAATCCAATGTATTTGGGCTATTTATTATTCTTTTTTGGATGTACATTGATTATGCAGTCAGTGAATCTGTTTATTTGTTTAGTTTTATTTCAACTTTCAACTCATTTTATAATTTTATCAGAAGAACGTTGGTGTGAAGACCATTTTGGAAGTGAGTATAATGATTATAGCGGAAGAGTTAGAAGATATTTTTAGATGAGTGGGCGAAAAAATAAAAATACATGTTGAAGGAATTGACGTAAATACAAAAGTGATTGATCTTTTGGTGGAACTAAGTTCTTAAGGCGATAGTTTTCAGCTGAAAAAGGAGAGTATCGATTATCCGAAGTGGTTGAAGAATTAGATAGTATTCCTTAAAAGGATTGAATGAGGTGTTAGAGATGCTTAAGGATATTTTCTTTATTGCCGATCTAAAAGGTGATTGAATGAAGGGGCATGTAAAGTATCTTGAACAAAAAATCAATTTACTTCAGTATCAACTTGAAATAATTACTCCAAAATCTGTAGTAATATAGGGAGTGTTTAAAAACGATCAATAACTAAAGGAGAAAATAGATGGAGTTCACGAAGAAAAATGTAATGGATCAAGTGGCACTAGTAAAAAAGACTCTTATAGATAATGGTGTCGATAATGATGCAGTAAATTTTTATCTAGATATCCTTATAAATGACATTGGAGAAATGGATGATGGTCAATGGGAGTACTTCCCTAGAATGAATTTATCAGATAAAAAGTAAAGGGTTTTTATACCAGAGTCAATCAGAAGGGGAATTAATGTAGATGATACTGTACGGAATAATTTTGTTGGTTATATTACCTACGCACTATTTATTATATAAAATATTTAAAAAACGGATTAAATTATCTAAAAGACTCAACATGAATTTGACAGGAATTCTTAGTATAATTTTTTGGACAATTGGAGTTTTTATAGTAGGCGTCTTATCAGATAGTTTAAGAGGAAATTATGCTTCTGCAGGAGGGGATTTAACAATAATTCCAATAATGTTTATCGGGTTTTTTAGCTTAACATTTATGTTGGTATATGTTTTAGTGATTAATCTTGTTTTGTAGGGCAATAAAGAGGATCTATAAATCCCAAAAAGGATCGATAGCTGCATGCATTAGATCCGAAAACGATCGCAAAGGAGGAAATAAAGAATGAATAAAGAGAAGGCAATCATTGTTAAGCAAAACATAATAACAATTATAGTTCCTTGTATGTTTCTATTTCCAGCAATTTTAACAATACTGGTAGCAATATTTGGTTTGGCAACAAATGAACTGCCTATTTTTGGGTACTGGTTTTTGTTTATGTAAGTATTCTTTATGCTTATAGCATAAATGTAGCATAAACATAGAGCGCAATCATAGTCCATTTAAAAAAAATTTTCAAAAAGAATACCTAAAGGAGATTGTCATGGGACAACACAAAAATAAAAAAGAGAAACTGTGGAAGGAAGGGGAAAAAACACTTGACCAAGTAGCAATTAGTTTTGTTGTAGTGTTTGTTATTCAAAAAATTCTAGACATTGTTAAATATAGAGGTTGGCCAACTATAACTATACCAAGTGAAAGTTTTCCAAGCAACGATGATCTTTCAACAACTGTAAATCTTGGAATCTTGCTATTTATTCTTCCGTGCATGATATTTACTCAATTCAATTTTAAAATAGCCACGAAAAAACAGAAGAATCGTGTCATAGGAATTTTGTTCTTCTTTGCGTTGGTGTTTGTTTATACACTGTATGATGTATTTGTAAAAGTTATTTTTTAAATGTTTAGTAAGTTGTATCAAAAAGAATCAATAAAATAAGGAGTAAATATGGAAATTGTGATTGATAGACAGAGTGTAAGTATGGGTGATGATGTTATAAGTCACAAAAGCATATATAACTACATTTATAAAGCTCTTTGAAGAGTTAATAGAAAAAAATTATTTCCCTCATATTCAAGGAAACAATGTCGTTTGGGTTCTAAGAGCTGATGGAAAAGATAGAATTGCTTGGAAAACAAAAGAAAATAATTTTCATGTATCGATTGATGTTTTTATTTTTTGAATACGCTATTATCATAATTACTACAATAAAATTTTTAAAGGTAGAAAGCATAAACTTATCTTTTATTATCAATAATTTCTACGTAGATATAATAAATTGACGAAAGCGAAACTACTCCTATGGTATAATTTTTATTGATTAATTTGATAAAAGGGGGAAGGGTTCTTGATTTTAGGTATTGATTTAGGAACGTCAAATAGCTTAGTTTCCTTTTGGGATGGGGAAAATATTCAGATCATCCCTAATCGATTTGGAGATAATTTGACACCTTCTGTTGTTGGGATAGATGATAATGGTGATATTCTTGTTGGTTCGATTGCCAAAGAGCGATTGGTCAGTCATTCGGAACTAACAGTAGCAACATTTAAACGTTTTATGGGGACTGAAAAAAGATATCAATTAGGCAGTTATGAATTTACTCCTGTTGAATTGTCTTCTTTAGTTTTGAGAAGTTTAAAAGAAGATGCGGAAACATTTTTACAAAAGGAATGCAAAGAGGTTGTAATTAGCGTTCCAGCTTACTTTAATAACTTGCAGCGCGAAGCCACAGTAAAAGCAGCTGAATTATCGGGATTTGTTGTGAAGAATTTAATTAGTGAACCTACAGCGGCAGCAATGGCGTATGGGTTTCATAAAAAAGAAGATCAATCTGTATTAGTTGTAGATTTAGGTGGTGGGACATTCGATGTTTCTTTATTAGAAATGTTTGATGGAATCATTCAAGTGGAGGCAATTTCCGGTGATAGTGATTTAGGAGGAGAAGATTTCACTAAATTGATTCTAAATGATTTCTTTAAAAAGAATGAATTGAAATTTAATGATTTAACAGCAGAAGATCATTCCATGATTTACAAAAAAGCAGAGTCATTGAAAAAGTTACTTACGTTGAATACAACAGCCTCGTTCAAAATAGAACTAGATAACAAATCATTTACTTACGAACTTGCTCAAGAAGAATACAAAGAATTATGTCAGGTGCTTTTAAAAAAAATGAGGGCACCGATAAGTCGTGTCTTAAACGATGCTCGGATGAGCATCAATGAAATAAATCAAGTAATATTAATAGGTGGGGCAACTAAGAATCCCATAGTGAGAAACTATCTTTCAAAATTATTTCAAAAGCTTCCATTTTCTCAAATTGATCCTGATGAAACGGTTGGAGTAGGAGCAGGGATTCAAGGAGCTTTAAAAAAAGATCGAACCATGGTTAATGAATTGATGTTAACAGATGTCTGTGCACATACATTAGGGGTTAATGCAGTTAGTCATACATCAAATGGTTATATTGACGGCGTTTTTGTACCTATTATCGAACGAAATACAACAATCCCAGTCAGTAAGAGAAAAACATTTTATACGCTAAGAGATAATCAAAAACAAGTGGAATTTTCAATTTATCAAGGAGAATATCCTATGGTAAAAGAAAATCTTAAAATTGGAGAGATAACTATCAAGATACCTCCATCAAAAGAAAATACACCGATTGATTGTCGCTTTTCCTATGATTCGAATGGATTACTTGAAGTAAATGTGACAGATAACAATGGTAAAAGTAGCCAACTTATTATTGATAGCTCTAGTGGTAAATTAACAGATGAACAGATTAATGAAAGCTTGAATAAAATGAGACGTTTGAAGATACATCCTAGAGATAGATCAGAAAACCGATTGTTGATGGCAAAGTTGGAGCGTCTTTTTGTTGAAATGACAGGGATAGAAAGAGAACAGATTCAAAAGTTAATCGTTGAGTTTACTCAAGTGCTAGAAGAACAAGATGAAATCTTGACTAAACGATATACAGCAAATCTAAAAAAAACGATTGACTATTTTGAAGGTGACGAGTGGCTATGAATCCATGGACAATATTAGAAATTGAACAAACAACAGATGTTAGCCAAATAAAGAAAGCTTACTCTAAAAAGTTGAAATCAATTATTCCTGATGAACAACCAGAAGCATTTCAACAACTAAAACTTGCTTTTGATACAGCACTAAAAATGGCTAAAGAAACAAAAAGTGAAAGTCCTATTATCTTTATAGAAGACGACAATGTAGTGGATTCAGAGTTGGCTGATGAGAATTATACTGATTACGAAGAAGATTTTATTAACGTAGAGCTCCCGTTTTCACTAAAATTACAGCTAATAGTTAATGAAAAAGATTATTCCTATAATATAAATATCTGGGAAAAATTGGTAGAGGCTATAGATGAGTGGACGATTGATGAATTTATGGCAAATACATACAGTATTCAGTTATTTCTCGTGGATCACTTTACAATGATTTCAAGGGAGATTATTCATTTTCTGTTTTATACATTTGAATTATCGGATCTCCGTGATTACATTGGGCAAGAAAACTATGTATCTCAAGATTTTATAATCTTAAAAGATAAAATTTATGGGGTTCCTCCTTTTGCGTTTGAAATAGCTCAAGATATTCCAAACGATCGTCATGAAGAATATTTTAATCTACGCTATTCTATTTATTGTATGCTTGAACGTGAAGAAGAAACTCATCTTATAGAGGAAAAATTAGATAAAGCAAAACGTATCGTTGCTCATGATAGTGATTTATTAAATATGTATATTCTTAATATCTTAAAATTGTATCATGGGCATCCTAAAAACAAGTTGATTATAGCAAAAATTGATAATCTCCTACTATACGCTGAAGGAGCAAAAGAGAATCAGACAACAGAATTTTTAAAAAGCTATATTTTGGCTTTGAATGGAAATTTAACGAATCCAAAAATTCAAGAAGCAATTATATGGAAAAAAGATCAATTGGTTATTCCTCAAAAGTTATATGTTTTATTAACAGGGTATTTCTGTTTTTTCAATCATCAATATCTATTAGCATTTGATATATTTAAAACACTTCCGTTAAAGGAAATAATTTATTTAGATGACACATTAAAAAAAATAAAAAAACAGTTACCGAATTTTAAAAGTCAGGAATATTCGAATCTGCAAATTAAAATCAAAAAATTTAAAGATGGAGCTGGAAAGGAGAAAGTGAAAGTACCTGTATCTACTAAGATAATGTTTGCTTCTTTTCTCTTTATTATCGTTCTTTATGTATGGGTTGGATTATTCAATGACGACACATCGAATCAGTCAAACACTTCTAGCACTTCATCGAGTGAGGGGATTTATAAAGCAGAGGATTTAAGTAAAGAAGAGCTAGATCGAAGGTTTATTGAAACTTTTTATCTGTCAAATGATTTGGAACAAAAGAAACAATTTCAAATTGATAATATGGAAGATACAGTATCCATTGAAAATGCTATACAGCTAAGTGCTCATCCAAAATTTAAGAATGCATCATTAAGTGATTTTTCAATTCAAAAGAAAGAATTGACGGTGATATACTATCGAGGTGAACCTATTAATATATATGATGAGACTATTTTTGATAAAAAGTTAAGGGGTATTTATGGGGAAGGCTGGAAACGAATGGAGTATCTTTCTCTAATAGAATTTGATGAATTAGATTTACCATTAGATTCATTAGCAGAAAAGTTTATTTATACATTTTATGTTACCGATAACCCGTTACTGAGAGATATTTTCAGGTTAAGTTTTATTTATGATGACGTATCAAGAAAACAAATGCTTGATTTTGTTCCAGCTGAACGATATATAAATAGTTCTATGGCAGACTTCTCTTTTATATCAAAAGAAAAAGTAGACACCGAAAATATAGAAACAGTTTATATTCGCTATAAAGACAGCCCAATGTGTACAATCAGATACTACACTGGAGATATGAAACCAAGTATTGATGGATTACTTGGAGATGGATGGGATTTTCTAAATGAAAATGTGCATTTTCCTATTAAAATAGTCGATTATGAGAAAGCGGTAGAAATTTTTATTCAATATATATTATTTTCAGACAAAAAACAGGATCATTTAGCAGAATATGAAGAGTATTTTAGTGACAATCTACGTTCACTAGTGAATGATAGATTATCGATAGAACATCCTGAAAATTTAACTAATACAGACTTATATATAGTTAAGGATGATATCATAGTCTCAAGAAACGAGGAGCCAATATTATTTATAGGATATGGGAATAAGGTTCGACTGTTTTTTACTTTTGATGATATAGGCAGGTTAGATCATGTTTATGGTGATAAGTGGGAAAATGGTAGAGAGCTTAAGGTAGAGAATAAATATACTTCACATATTCAAAGTATAAGGTCTTTATTAGAAGAAAAGATCGAAAAGTGATAGCACATTTAAATAATATTCTTAGAGTGTAGAGAAAATCTGTTTTAGATGGTATCTACACTCCTTGTCGTTCGTGCAAAATATAAGTAGATAAAAATGGGAGATAATAGGTGTGAAAATAATAGGATTATTGGTACTTCTTGTATTTCTAAAAGGAATAGAGTATTTCAGGAGACTGTATACATATAAAAAAAGAATAAAAACATATCAGAAAAACAATCAGTTGACCTCTGATGAGTTGCAGTTATTCAAAGAGACAATGTTTATAGCCAAAAAACAAATTATACGTTTAGAATTGATGACAAGCAAGTCAACCATTTTAATGAAAATTGAGAAAAAAGAAAAAGGATTACATTCTTCTAAATTGCTGTTTGATCAACTAATGAAACATCCAAAAGAGATGACAGAACTTGAACAATTTCTATACACAAAGTTACCTAGTATTGTGCAAGCGACAGAAAAATTCATTCAAATTCAAGATGCCGAGCTTTCAACAACAGAAATTAAAAAGTCCAAAACAATGATAATCGAAACAATTAGTTCTATTTCAGCTAGTATTACGGATGAATATGAAGAGATCATTCAAGAAGATTCAGAAGATATTTACTTAACTAAAAAATTAATTGAGGGAAAATAATGAATAAGAAAGAAAAACATTTTTATGATACATATGATACTTTATTTTCAAAACCGCCTCTTTTTAAAAAGAAAAAAAAGAGTAGTGTACAAAACTACACAAAATTTATCCTCAAGTTAAAGCCGAAAAATGTTCAAAAGCAAAAAATGATTAAAAATAACCTTTCAAGGAGTAAGGTGAAAAGTAAAAAGCATTCTTTAAAGAAAAAGTTAGCAGCTTTGATCGTGATAGTTGTAGCCATCGCATTTTTTGTTATAAAAGAAATGAACCTTTTCCCAGTTTTATTTTCTGACTACTCGCAGGAATATGTAGATGTTCTTCCATTAAAGGAAGCAGGTATTAAAGGAACAGGAACGAAAGACTTTAGCAAACCATTTATGTTAAGTGTTGATAACCACACGTTTTTAACCAATAGAGGTTATGAATTAGAAATACTAGGGGATTCAAAAATAGAAATTGAAAGAGAAGAACTATCGGTTTTACCAACAAACGATAGGTATGCGAATTCTTTTTTTGCGGCATATGTCTCTTTTTATTCAGGACAAATTTTGAAACGATCTGTAAGCTTGCATATGTCAGAAAATGTGGTTAATAGTCTAAATGAAAGTTTTGTTGAAGATAAAAGGTCTTTTTCTAAAGCTTATATTGAACAAGAAATTGGTGAAGTGAAAAATGGCTATGTTTTAACGTATGTTAAGAGTCCGTATCCCCAAATTACTATTTCCCGTTTTTTCATTTTTCCAGACGAAACAGGTTTTTTGTTACAGTCAGATTCACTTGAAGAGCTACCCAATAAGCTTAATAAAGAAAATACATTAAAGGAGTTAAAGAAGATTTTAAGTGATGACTTTTCTTTTATGGATAAAAATTTTGTATTTAAAAAAAGTGAGTAGGAAAGAAACTGGAGTTAAAAGATCAATCATTCTAAGTGATGTTTGATCTTTTATTGTTGTTAACAAAATAGTTTAAGAACTTATCATGCCCATTTTTAATCCCTAATAACTATGTTGTCCTTCTGGTTTTCGTGTTTATTTCCAAAAAATGAGAGAAACTCTATTGAATTTTTTCATATGTTATAGTTGTACCGTAAAGGCTTTCATTGTTACACTTAACTCATCTATAATGGAAATGGATAGGAGCAGAATATGAATATATTAGTAGCGTTGATCCCGATGATTGCGTGGGGCAGTATCGGTTTAGTAAGTGGGAAGATTGGTGGGAGTGCCAATCAGCAAACGTTAGGTATGACTGTTGGTGCCTTAGTTTTTTCAATTGTTGTCTTTTTGGTTGTTCAGCCAGTTATTAGTATTCAGATGATGATAGTTGGGGTTTTATCTGGTCTATTTTGGAGTTTGGGTCAAAATCAGCAATTTCATGGGATGAAATATTTAGGTGTATCTGTAGGTCTGCCGGTATCAACAGGCATGCAGTTAATCGTAAATACGATTGCTGGAGCGATTTTCTTTCATGAGTGGAAAGGTAGTCGAGATTTCACATTAGGATTTATTGCCTTAGCATTATTAGTTTTTGGGGCATATTTAACGGCAAGACAAGACGATGATAGTGAGCTCAAGACCACCAATTCAATGTTAAATTTTACTAAAGGATTTCGTGCCTTGATTGCTTCGACAGTAGGATATGGTGGATATACAATTATTATCAATGCTTTTGGTTTGGATCCATTGGGGATTATTTTACCGCAAAGCATAGGGATGTTGATTGGCGCTAGCTTCTTTGCTTTTAAGAAAGTGAAGTTAGATCGTTATGTTTGGTTGAATATGAGTTGTGGTCTTTTATGGGGATTAGGGAATATTTGTATGTTGCTAACGATGCGTCAAATCGGTTTAGCCATTAGTTTCTCTTTATCGCAGATGGGGATTATTATCTCCACGCTAGGTGGTATTTTTATCCTTGGAGAGCAAAAGACCAAAAAAGAAATGAAATACGTCATTTTTGGTTGCCTTTTCGTCATTTTAGGTGGTATTCTTTTAGGGTACATGAAAGCGTAAATGTTACATTTACGCTTGTTTTTATGAAAAAAGTTTTAGCATTTATTCGATTTATTTTATTGGAGGAAAAGAAATGTCAATGTTTCGAAAAAAAGAGCTTCGGGAAGTTTCTGCACAGCCGAGTTCTATGAAAAAAGAATTAAAGACAATGGATTTGATCATGCTGGGGATCGGTGCGATCGTTGGAACAGGAATTTTTGTGGTAACAGGCGTAGCGGCTGAGCAATATGCAGGACCAGCCTTGGCGCTTTCTTTTCTAGTAGCGGCTGGTGCGATTATTTTGGCTGGTTTATGTTATGCGGAATTCGCTTCAAGGATTCCGGCAATTGGCGGGCCATATGCTTATATGTATGTTGTGTTTGGCGAAATCGTCGCATGGATGACTGGTTGGCTAGTGATTTGTGAATTTTTCCTAGCGGTTTCATCTGTTGCTTCAGGTTGGTCCGGTTATGTTCATGGGTTTTTAAATAGTTTAGGGATTGATTTACCGAAAGCTTTGAGTGGGGCATACAACCCAGCGAATGGAACGTATGTTGACTTAATTGCTGTACTGGTGTTGTTGGCTGTGACGTTTTGGGTTTCATTAGAAGCGAAAACGGCGTTGCGTTTAAACAATGTGATGGTATTTGTTAAATTCGGGATTATTGCGTTGTTTTTAATTGTCGGTATTTTTTATGTTAAACCAGATAATTGGCAGCCGTTTATGCCCTTTGGTTTTTCTGGTGTGGTCAGTGGTGCTGCAGTTGTCTTTTTTGCCTTTTTAGGCTTTGATGCAGTCAGCATGACGTCAGAAGAGGTGAAAAATCCGCAAAAAGATATCCCAAGAGGAATCATCGGATCAATCATTATCACCACCGTTTTATATGTGATTGTTACCTTGATTCTAACGGGGATTGTACCCTTTGATGCGCTTGGTGTTAAAGATCCTGTGGCATTTGCGATGCGTTTTGTCCAACGTGATGGGGTGGCAGGTGTGATTTCTGTGGGCGCTATTTTAACGTTATTGACAGTAACGATTTCAATGATGTATAGTCTGGCACGAATTATTTACGCGATTAGTAAAGATGGACTACTTCCTAAATTTATGAGCAAAATTGATGAAAAACATCGTACGCCTAAAAATGCAACCTATGTAGCAGGATTCTGCTCAATGATTTTTGCAGGACTTGTGCCAATGGAACTATTGGCTGAATTGACGAATATTGTAACATTGATGTATTTAATCGTAATGGCGATTGGAATCATTCGTTTGAGAAAAATTGCAGGTGATCCTAAGCCGGATGAATTTAAGATTCCATTTGTTCCGTTTGTTCCCATTTTGTTGGTGATTGTAAGTATTGGTTTGATGCTGCAATTACAAGCGGCAACTTGGAAAGCTTTTGTTGTGGCATTAGTTTTAGGCTTCTTGATTTATTTTGCCTATGGATATAAGCATAGTAATGAAAGAAAAGAGAAACAATCATTTAAAAATTAGTTGGGATTGATGGGAATTTCTGAAAGAGACACTTTGGATTCTCGCATCTATTCGCATCAGAACTTAAACCAAAACAGATTTATCGTTTTGGTTTGGGTTCTTTTTTATTTAGTAACGAAATTAAGATTTTCATTGCGATTTGTCTTAGTCATACAGTATAGTGATAATAAACAATGAAATGGAAAGGGGCAACACCATGAATGATCGTATTGAAAAAGATTCTATGGGAGAAGTTCGTGTACCAAAAGGGGCTCTTTGGGGGGCACAAACCCAGCGCAGTCGTCAAAATTTTACTATTGGAATGGAAAAAATGCCTCTAGCTTTGATTAAAGGTTTAGCTTTAGTGAAAAAAAGTGCGGCAAAAGCCAATGAATGTACTGGGAAATTAGATCAGATGATCAGTCAAGCGATCCAACATGCGGCAGATAGAATCATAGCAGGCGAGGTAGATGATCATTTTCCATTATCTTTGTGGCAAACAGGTAGCGGGACGCAGACAAATATGAACGTTAACGAAGTGATCGCTCATTTAGCTGCAAAAGAGGACGTGATCGTTCATCCGAATGATCATGTTAATATGTCTCAAAGTTCAAATGATGTTTTTCCTACAGCCATGCATGTAACTGGGGTACAATTGATTGAACAACAGCTGTTTCCCGTGATGAGAGAGGTAATCAAAACGTTGGAAACATTAGAAGCTAAGAATGAAAACATCATAAAAATCGGTAGAACGCATTTACAAGATGCCACACCGATTACATTTGCACAAGAAATTAGTGGTTGGCGTTCAGGGATGACACATGGGTATCGAATGTTAGAATTAACCTTGACGGAATTAAAACAGTTAGCGATCGGCGGAACAGCTGTAGGAACTGGTTTAAACGCATCAAAAGAATATATAAACGTATTCCTTCAGTATTTAAATGAAGCAACAGGTAATCAATTTTTAGAAGACCCAAATAAATTTCATGGGCTTGCCAGCAAAGATGCAATCGTTTTTACCTCAGGTGCTTTAAAAGCAATTGCTGCTAATGCAATGAAAATGGCTAATGATATTCGTTGGATGGCAAGTGGACCTAGGAGCGGGCTAGGTGAAATTACGATTCCGGAGAATGAGCCAGGAAGTTCGATTATGCCTGGAAAAATCAATCCAACCCAATGCGAAGCGTTGACAATGATTGCAATTCAAGTTATGGGCAATGATACAACGATTGGAATCGGGGCTTCCCAAGGAAACTTTGAGTTAAATGTTTATATGCCTGTGATGGCGTATAATTTGATCCAAAGTATTGAATTATTGACGGATGGTTTACGCTCTTTCAATGAGAATTGCTTAAAAGGAATCAAAGCGGAGCAGATAAAAATGCAACAGTATGTAGAGCAATCGTTAATGCTGGTTACTGCATTAAATCCTCATATCGGTTATGATAATGGAGCAAAGATTGCCAAAAAAGCATTTGAAGAACAAACAACACTGAAAGAAGCGGCAGTCGCAAGTGGTTTAGTAAAAGAAGAAGAATATGATCGTTGGGTCAAACCGGAACAGATGTTAGGCAGATAGATTTAATGAGCTTGGAGAGGAATGTGGAAAATGACAAATATTTATGAAAAAGCACTAAAAGCACATGAACAATGGCGTGGTAAAATCGATATTCATTCAAAAGTTACAGTTCAAACCAAAGAAGACCTATCATTGGCTTATACACCTGGTGTAGCGGAGCCGTGTAGAAAAATCTATGAAGAGCCGAATAAAATCTATGATTATACTTGGAAAGGCAATACTGTAGCAGTTGTTACGGACGGTACGGCTGTTCTTGGTTTGGGAGATATTGGACCGAAAGCGGCATTACCGGTTATGGAAGGCAAAGCCCTACTGTTTAAAGAGTTTGCCGGAATTGATGCCATTCCGATTTGTTTAGATACAAAAGACCCAAAAGAGATTATTTCGATTATTAAAGCGATGGCACCGACATTTGGTGGGATTAATTTAGAAGATATTTCAGCACCTCGATGTGTAGAAATTGAACGTACATTAATGGAAGAACTGGATATTCCTGTGTTCCATGATGACCAACATGGAACGGCGATTGTTACGATTGCAGCATTGATTAATGCGTTGAAGATTGTCGATAAAAAAGTCGATGAAATACGCGTTGTTGTTTCGGGAACAGGAGCAGCAGGCAGTGCAATTATTAAAATGCTTAATCATTTTGGGGTAAAAAATATTGTTGCTTTTAATATAGACGGCGTATTAAGGAAAGACAGTGACCAGCCGTTGACCTTTTTAGAGCAAGAAATTGCCGAAATTTCTAATCCAACAAATTTCAAAGGAACATTGGGTGAGGCAATGGTAGGGGCAGATGTTTTTATTGGTGTTTCAGCGCCTAAATTAGTTTCAAAAGAAATGGTTGCATCAATGAACAAAGGAGCAATTGTATTTCCAATGGCGAATCCTGAATCAGAAATCGATTATCAAGAAGCAATTGATGCAGGAGCGGTGGTGGTTGGAACAGGTCGTTCTGATCATCCTAATCAAATAAATAATGTCTTGGCTTTTCCCGGATTGTTTAAAGGAGCTTTTGTAGCAAGAGCAACAAAAATCACTGAAAATATGAAATTGGCTGCCGCAAAAGCAATCGCAGAAATGATTCCAGAAGAAGAATTAACAAGTGAGTATATTATTCCGTCTGCATTTAATCGAGACTTAGTTGATGTGATTATTGAAAAAGTTGCCGAAGCAGCTGTTCAAGACGGTGTGATTCGAGCGTAAAGAAGATGAGACGGGTGCGGGGACAAAACTAAAAATCAGTGTTGTTTCGCACTCTAAACCTTAATAAATGGTGGCCAAAAGTCAGGTTTTTCGGCAATTCCGCAAAAATCGAGCAATACAAAAACGTATTGTTCGATTTTTACTCCAATTACTCGAATCTACTCGACTTTTATCCCAACCTTTTTTTATATAGAGAAAATATCAGGATTTCTAGTTCAATAAAGCCAAGTATGGTATACTATTTAGGAGTAAATTCAAGAGAATGCTAGAAGGAGGATGTTTCTACATGTCAGAAAAAGAAACATTTTATATCACCACCCCTATTTATTATCCAAGTGGACAACTACATATCGGCAATTCCTATACGACAATTGCCTGTGATGCGATGGCTCGTTACAAACGTTTGATGGGCTTTGACGTATTTTACTTAACAGGTGTGGATGAACATGGTCAAAAAATTGAAAACAAAGCATCAGAATTAGGTGTTACACCTAAAGAGTATGTGGATAAAATGGCAGCAGATGTCCAAAAATTATGGAAAACCCTTGATATCAGCTATGATAAATTTATCCGTACAACGGACGATTACCATAAAAAAGCGGTTCAGCAAATTTTTGATCGTTTATTAGAACAAGGCGATATCTATCTTGGCGAATACGAAGGCTGGTACTCTGTTTCAGATGAAGAGTATTTCACTGAGACACAACTGGCTGAAGTTTATCGTGATGAAGAAGGCAACGTGATTGGTGGTAAAGCACCAAGTGGTCACGAAGTCGAATTAGTAAAAGAAGAATCTTATTTCTTCCGTATGAGTAAATATGCCGATCGTTTAGTGGACTATTACAATGAACATCCAGAATTTATTCAGCCAGAATCACGTAAAAACGAGATGATTAATAACTTTATTAAGCCTGGCTTAGAAGATTTGGCTGTATCGCGTACGACTTTTTCTTGGGGAATTCCTCTATCAAATGATCCAAAACACGTTGTTTATGTATGGATCGATGCGTTATCAAACTATATCACAGCATTAGGCTATGGCTCAGAAGATGATCAGTTGTTCCAAAAATACTGGCCGGCAGATGTGCATATGGTTGGTAAAGAAATCGTGCGTTTCCATACGATTTATTGGCCGATTATGTTGATGGCTTTAGATTTACCACTACCGAAGAAAATCTTTGGTCACGGTTGGTTATTGATGAAAGACGGTAAGATGTCGAAATCTAAAGGCAACGTTGTGTATCCAGAAATTTTAGTAGAGCGCTACGGATTAGATGCTTTACGTTATTATCTATTACGCGCAATTCCTTTTGGTAGTGACGGTGTTTTCACACCAGAAGACTTTGTTTCTCGCTTAAATTATGATTTAGCGAATGATTTAGGGAACTTGCTTAACCGTACGATTGCGATGATTAATAAGTATTGTGACGGTCATGTACCGATTTATGGATCAAAAGTGACGCCATTTGACAGTGAATTATCAACAACAGCTGCAAATGTAATCGGCAAATATCATCAATCAATGGAAAAAATGGAATTCAATACGGCAATTGCTGAAATTTGGAGCTTGATTTCCCGTGCGAATAAATATATTGATGAAACACAGCCATGGGTTTTAGCTAAAGATGAAGAAAAGAAAAATGAGTTAGATAGTGTAATGGTTCATTTAGCAGAGAGTTTGCGCATTGTAGCCATTTTATTACAGCCTGTGATGACAGAGACACCAAGAAAAATCTTTGAACAATTAGGGCTGGATCCTGAAACAATGAATATGGAAGAGATTCATTTTGGGGAATTTCCTACAGGAATTAAGGTTGTTGCAAAAGGAACACCAATTTTCCCTCGTTTAGAAATTGATACAGAAGTCATCTATATCCAAAAGAAAATGACTCAAAATGAACAAACGACAACAGAAGAAATCAAGTGGAATCCAGAAGAAACAGAATTGGTTTCTACGAAAGAAAAACAAATAAAATACGAAGATTTCGATAAAGTAGAATTAAAAGTTGCAGAAGTTGTGGATTGTAAAAAGGTTAAAGGTGCTGACAAATTATTGCAGTTCCGCTTAGATGCAGGAGACAAGCAAGATCGTCAAATTCTATCAGGTATTGCTGAATTTTATCCTGATCCAAGTGCTTTGATCGGAAAAAAAGTAGTGATCGTTGCTAATTTAAAACCAAGAAAAATGCGGGGACAAATCAGCCAAGGCATGATTCTTTCAGCAGAATCACCTGAAGGAAAACTACAAATCGTCGAGGCGCCAAAAGAAATGCCAAATGGGGCAGGAATTGCCTAATAAAATTAAAATCTATAGAAAAGTCACAGAGAAATTGCTGGAAAAGCGTTTGTTCTGTGGCTTTTTTTATTTTTTATATGAATTCTGTATAAAAATCTAAAAAAAATAAAGTTTACTGGAAAAAGCTATTAAAAAATATAGTTTTATTGTATGATAAAAGCTTAGAAACACAATAAAAGGGTATTAAGGAGAATGTTAGGATGAAAATGAAAAAGTATGTTTTAGCTGTATTTACTGGAATCGCTATATTTTTATTGGCGGCGTGTGGATCAGACCCAAGAAAAGAATTTGCTAAAGAAATGATGAATGCCAATGGTGAGCAATATAATGCGGCAAGCTTTAAAATGAAGATCGATGATCTAACTTACGATGGAGATCAAGGCGGCGCCTATGTAAAAATGTTTGCCAGTCAATTAAAAGATGTGACTATTGATGGAAAATACGCTTATGATGAGAAAGCTGAAGCCTTAGAGTTGGAAGTTACTGCAAATGTACTTGGTGAAAAATTACCTATCCAATTGGTGAGTAAAAAAGATAAGATGTATATGTCTACTAGCTTTGTTTCAGGTGCGCTTGATTTAGCTAATTCATTTGGCTATCCAATTGAATTAAGTAAAAGTGAACTGAACAAACTTAAAGGTAAATATATTGATATTGCTGAAGCAGGAGATACTCTTTCTTCAGGGAAATTAGATCAAAAAAATCCATTAAAAGATAAAGAATTAACGAATGTGAAAGATTCTAAAATGGGTAAAGAACTGATCAAGCTAATTGAAAGCTTTGATAAAAAATCATTTAAAAAAGACAAAGATGTGCTAACACATACCTTTACAAAAACAGAAATCATTCAAATGTTAGAAAAAATGGATGAAGTTGCCAAAGAAGACAAAGATTACAAAAAATCAGGCAATGCAAAAGAGATAAAAGATGCAATTAAAACATTCAAAAAAGATATCGAAAAAATGGATCTAAAAGTGAGCATCAACCAAAAAACAAAAGCAGTCGATACAAAACTTTCTATGTCAGCAAACAACAAATCAGATGATTCAACGGTTGGAATGGTTATGACAATCTCTGTTACACCGCAAAAGAATAAAAAAGAAATCAACGTACCAAGCAAAAAAGAAATCATCAGTGAAGATGAACTAAATAAAATCTTTTCAAGTATGGCTCCTGCAGAAACAGATGAAACAACCTCAGATGAGTTTAACACAGCGGATGACTATGCGAACTTTGACGATTTAAAAGATAATCCAGAACTTCAAAAAGTAATTGACGAGCAGTTAAACGAAATGATTAAACAAATCGAAGAAAATCCAGAAATGGTCACAGAAGAATCTGTAAAGGAATTCCGTGAAAAGGTAAAAGATATCTTTACTGACGAACAAATGAAAAAATTAAATGAAGCATTAGACAAAGCACTAAAAGGTGAGACTGTCTAACTTAGAACGAATAGCATAGAAAATGGATAACGTAAAAACGAGCCTGGGACATAACTAAAAAGTTATGTTTCAGGCTCTTAGTATCCGAATAAAGGGTAGAGCAGAAGCAAATTCCTTCTTATATCTCGGAGTTAAATCCTTCTTTCACAACCTCGTTTTTTATCGAATCTGTTGATTAAAATCTTAATTTTTTATTTGGTTTAAATCTGCGGAAACGAGTAGGTAAAAGTATAATCAATAGTGAATAGGGTACACTAATAATCGACCAAGCCAAACTACGACTTAAACTATTGTTTTGATAGAGCCAATGAAGTAAAAAATGTAACCCAATAATGCTAAGGGAAACAAAAATAAAAACAGCATAAGCAGGCTCGTTTTTCATAACAGCTCTGAGGATGCCACCCACTAACGGCACGAGATAAAAATAAGCGCTGGTTAATGAAATTCGCCAACTTTTTGCCACGGTGCCAAGATTGATTAAGAAAAATATAATAGACAATACAATGCCAATCGGTGGGAAAAAGGCGATGAGAGCCGAGTAAACGGCTCCCCACAAAAGCATCAATGGTCCTTTTACGATTGCCGCAATAAAGACAAAAATCCCAATCAGAAGAAATTGCTGTGCCATAGTTCCATAAGCTAATAAGCCAAAAAGAACCAGTAATACCCAGTGCCATATCGTATTGACTTGGGGTTTTCGCTGAATCGTTACGTTTTTTTTGATCGCTGATTTTAGAAAGTCAGATTCCTCAAAGAAATTTTTCAAAAGCACTCACTCCTATCGAATTGAACATCAGACTGGAGTTAAGTGTACTTCGGAATTGTAGAAAAAACATCGGTCTAAAGTCGGTTTTTATAAATTATGAGGATGCAAACAATTTAGAAAGTGTCTGTACATAAGGTAAAAAGACTTGTTTCATTCCACGAGAAATCGCTGTATAGAGAATTTTTTTCTCTCGCTCAGTTGTTCCATAATGCAAGGTTGAAGGGTCATGAATGATTACATTATCGAATTCCAGTCCTTTAGCCATATCGATTGAAAGAATTTGAGTATCAATCGCGCTATTTTTTTGCAGAAGTTGCTGTTTCAATAATTCTGCTTCTGAAGCTGTTTTTGTAATCACCACGGTATCTTCTGCTTTTGTCAATGAATTTAAAAGTGAGGTTAGTGTCTCAAGATAATCGGATTCATCTTCACATTTAATAAACGCCGGTTTCTCACCATCTTTTCGGATGGGTACAATTTTAAGCTTTTCATGATTTGTTACTAAGGTCTGAAAGAGCTGAGTGATCTCTTTACTTGATCGGTAGCTATTCAATAATTGGTAGGACGTAACTGAACGGCTAGAAGCAGATAATAACTCTTTTAATTCCATAAAACTGATCGACGTATTAAAAATCGCCTGATTTTCATCTCCAGCCAAAGTAAAGTTCGCTTTTGGGAATAATTTAAGTAGTAAAAGAATTTGGGCTTCGGTATAATCTTGAACCTCATCAACCAAAATAAACGCCATGTGTCGGTTCGATAAATCTTCAATAAACGTATCTTTGATTAGTAATAATGCCACCACTTCATCAGCAGTATAGTTTGATGTTGTTTTTTCATATGTATCTTGTTGATAATTTTGATACAAAACTTCAAAAAGTAGCCACTGATCAAACCAAGCAAAATCAGCGATCTTATCTATGACTATGCGGTATTTTTGTTTTAGCCGTTGAAGGGCAAACTTCGCTAATTGTTCCTCGTCTTCTGCATCAAAAGTTGTGTCAAAGTAGCGTAATTGTTCCGCTTCTGTCAAATCTTGTATCTGATCAATCATTTGCTTTGATGTTGATTGTTTGATCAAATAACGATTCCACAAACTTAATAGTTTTTCTTTTGTTGCCGAAAGTCGGTCTCGGATCGATAAAGTAGTCGGTGTTTCTTGATACAACCCAAAAATCAGTTTAGCCGAAAAGATCGGTTTACGTTTGAATAAAATGGGTTTGAATAATGCTTGCTGAATCAAAGATGTATCTTTGAAAGACTGAATGAAATCAACAAATTTTTGTGATTGAATCACTCTTTGTTGAGCATTGACTTGTTCGGCGGTGATTCGTTTGAAATAAGCTGTTTCACTTTCAATCGGCGCTTTTTCGCGAAAGGTAAATTTAAGGAACTGTAATAAAGTTAAATTCAATGGATTCCGCTCACCTAAATTTGGCAAGACTTGAGAAATATAATCAATAAATGTTGAATTTGGAGAAAGAAGTAAGATATCATCAGCTGTGATTTTGGTCCGATGGTTATAAAGTAAATAAGCAATTCGTTGCATGATCGCCGAAGTTTTCCCGCTTCCTGCAATCCCATTGACCAAAAGCAATGGATGGCTTTCATCCCGGATGATCTCATTTTGTTCTTGTTGGATCGTTGTGGTGATATCTTTCATATATTGAGAGGAGTCGGCCTCCAAAGAATGCAGTAAAATATCATCTTGAATAGCAAGACTAGTATCGAAAAAATTAATCAAGCGATCTTCTTCAATGATCAATTGCCTTTTTAAGTTCAAGGTCACTGGGATTTCTGCTTTATTGACATGGTAACGACTATTACCTAAAACATTATTATAAAAAAGAGAAGCAATCGGTGAACGCCAATCATAGATGCGTGATTCACCCTCTAAGTTTGTGAAGTCATTCATCCCAATATAAAAAACATCTCGATCAGAATCTTCATCTAAAAATGTGACATCGATTTTTCCGAAATAAGCTACATTCAGCAGTCGTTCGACTTTTTCTAATTGTTTTTCAGCAGTCCCATGTTGGATGTTTAGCTGATCGATTTCCCGATTTTTCATTTCCATCATGGCAAATGTTTCTAAGTTATCTGAGTAACTATCAAAATTTAGTTTTGTATCGCCGCCAAATTGCTCCAGTACTGATTTTCCTGTAGCGTTGACTTCATCAATAGCGGTTTGATAAGTGTCTCTTGCTTGACTTAGTTCTTCATAAATCTGGTGTAGATGACGGGTTTCTTGTGTGCGGTCATTTGACATAGTGGTTCCTCCTGACATGAATTGCCGTGACCGAATAGTATAAGCTATTTTTTTTAATAATGCAATTATAAGAAGCTGATAATTTATCGATGCTGTCCATTCAGCTTTTGGTTAAAATGTGATAAAGTATAGAAGACAAAGGAGGGGTTTATTTGATTTTTGATTCTCATACCCATTTAAATGCAGAACAATTTAATGAAGATATTCCAGAAACAATTAAACGTGCAAAAGAGTTAGGTGTAACGGAGATGGCAGTGGTTGGTTTTGATACACCAACGATCGAAAAGTCTCTAGAACTTAGCCAACAATATAAAGAAATCCAAAGTATTATCGGCTGGCATCCGACAGAAGCTGGAAGTTATACGTCTGAGATCGAGAAAAAACTTCAGCAGCTATTAACTACGCCAAAAGTAGTAGCACTTGGCGAAATCGGTTTAGACTATTATTGGATGGAAGATCCAAAAGAAGTTCAAGACCGTGTATTTAGACGTCAAATTGCTATCGCCAAAGAGATGAATCTACCAATCAGCATTCATACAAGAGAAGCGATGGAAGATACGTATAAGATTTTAAAAGAAGAAGATATTCGAGATATCGGCGGGATTATGCATAGTTTTAGCGGTGATCCTGAGTGGATGAAAAGATTCTTAGATATGGGGATGCATATTTCATTAAGCGGCGTTGTGACATTTAAAAAAGCGTTGGATGTGCAAGAAGTGGCGAAATCTGTTCCCTTAGATCGTTTACTAGTTGAAACGGATGCACCATATTTAGCTCCCGTTCCTTATCGTGGAAAACGTAATGAGCCTGGCTATACTCGTTATGTGGTTGAAAAAATTGCTGAATTACGAGAAACTTCTTTTGAAGAAATCGCCAACCAAACGACAGATAATGCCCATCGTCTATTCAGGTTAGCTCAATGACAGAGAAGCTGAGAATTGAAGAAATTATTGTCGTTGAAGGAAAAGATGACACAAGACGGATTCAAGAAGTGGTTGACGCAGATACTATTGAAACAATTGGTTCAGCGATTAATGACGATATTTTAGCGCAAATCGAACATGGGCAAGAAACGCGCGGTGTGATTATTTTTACGGATCCAGATTATTCAGGTGAAAAAATCCGTAAAACAATCATGGATGTCGTGCCAGATGCGAAACATGCTTTTCTATCAAGGGGATTAGCTGCACCAAAAAAAAGAGGCAGTAGTTTAGGTGTGGAACATGCAAGTGATGAAGCGATTTTAGAAGCGTTGAAAAAAATTGTTACCCCAGTCCATATTGCAGATGATTACCAAGAAATCCCTAGACAAACCTTGATCGAATATGGTTTAATAGCGGGAGCTCATGCCAAAGAACGTCGTGAAAAATTAGGTGATGAACTACGCATTGGCTATACTAATAGTAAACAACTAACCAAACGCTTGAAAATGTTTCGGATTACAGAAAAAGAACTTACAGAAGTGATGACAAGTTTAAATATATTGCCTAATGAAAAATCGGAGGAATCAATTTGACAGAGTATAAAGAAATCGCCACTCCTTCAAGAACGAAAGAGATTTTGAAGAAACATGGCTTTTCATTTAAAAAAAGCTTAGGACAAAACTTTTTAACAGAACCGAATATTTTGCGTAAAATCGTGGAAACAGCAGGAATTGATTCCCACACTAATGTAGTGGAAGTCGGCCCTGGGATTGGTGCACTCACAGAACAACTGGCTCAAAACGCAGCACAAGTGTTGGCATTTGAAATTGATGATCGGTTGATTCCAGTATTAGAAGACACAATGAGTCCCTATAAAAATGTCACTGTGGTTCATAACGATGTATTAAAAGCGGATTTAGTTGGAACGACAAAAGAAGTATTTGAACAGGAATTACCGATTAAAGTGGTAGCTAATTTACCATATTACATCACAACACCGATTATGATGCATTTTCTAGAATCTGATTTAGAGGTTCAGGAAATGATTGTGATGATGCAAAAAGAAGTGGCGGATCGAATCTCAGCAAAACCATCTACTAAAGCTTATGGCTCACTGTCGATTGCCGTTCAGTATTTTATGGAAGCAAGTATTGCGTTTATTGTTCCAAAAACAGTATTTATTCCTCAACCTAACGTTGATTCAGCAATCATTAAGTTGACGAAACGAGACAAACCGGCTGTTGAAGTAACCGATGAAAAAGAATTTTTCAAATTAACAAAAGCTTCATTCCAGCTGCGCCGTAAAACATTGTGGAATAACTTGCTTCATTCTTACGGAAAAGATGAAGAAACAAAAGCTTGGTTAACAAACAGTTTAGCAGAAGCTGAAATTGATCCTTCACGCCGTGGGGAAACATTATCTTTAGAAGAATTTGGTCGTTTGAGTAATATCTTAGAAAAAAATCGAAAGAAATAATCAGGATTTATATCTTTGTTGTTAGTAGAGTGTAGCTATGACATTTCTCTTCGGGGTACGAGGAATTGGAAGAAGCAGTGTGGTAGAAACTCTATAGAAACATGCGAATAATCACACAAAAAATGAAAAATATTTTTGTGATTGTTCGCTTATTTTTTAGTTGAATTAAGAAAAAGTTAAAGTAGTTTCTACTTTATGTAAAATAATTGAGTTGTCTTATTGACTTTTTTAAAATATTAGGGATAATTAAAGATAGAAAGCGCTTTCTTTTTATAGTAGGAGTGATGACATGAAAAAAGAGAAATCAACGAATATTTTTTGGATGCTTGCTGCTATTTTTTTAGGATACACATGTATTTATGTGGATAAAACGACAATTGGCATGTCCCTAGTTACTATTGCAACCGACATGGGGTTTGATCCTCAACAAAAAGGGTTGGTGTTAAGTGCATTTTTCTTAGGATATACGATTTTTCAAATTCCTTTTGGGTATTTATCCAATAAAATCGGAACGAGAAAAATGATGATTGGTTCTGTTTTTTTAGTAGGTATTTTTCTATTATTATTTGGTTTTGGTTTTTCATTTTTATACTTGCTTATGATTCGTTTTATGACAGGAGCTGTTGCACACTCTGGTTATCCATCTTCTGTTAGTACGTTCATTGCACAAGAGTTGCCAACGGAAAAACGAGGACCTGCGCAATCTACAATGATTGCATCAGCAGGATTTGCAGCTGTTGTTGGCCCGCTATTAATCGCTCCTTTATTGATCCAGATTGGTTGGCACAAAACTTATTATTTTCTCGGTATAGCTGTAATGATGGTTGCAGTTTTGATGTACTTTGTGATACCTAAAGAGTTTGGTGGCGTCAAAGAACATCTGAAAAACAAGCCTGTTATTTCTTTTAAAGAGGTCTTAAAGGATCGAAATGTCTGGATTTTAATTTTCGCTGCTTTTTTTATCAATGCTGCGATATACGGATTAAATGGCTGGATGGCAACTTATCTTGTAGATGCTCATGGTTTAGCACTAACACAAACAGCTTATGTTGCGGCAATCATCGGTTTTTTCACAATGGTTGCAGCGATGGCAGGTGGTTTGATCGTAAACAAATTTTTTATCGGTAAAGAAAAAATAGTGATTTTTCTTGCGACGATTGGCGGTGGATTTTTTGCCGTATTAATTTCAATTGTGAGTAGTTTTATTTTGAGTATGCTGTGTTTAACCTTGGCAGTGGTTTGTTCCAGTTTGACTTTTGCTACGTTAATGACCCTTCCAGTTAACTTATTTCCTTCAGATGAAGTTTCGGCGAAATATGCGACGATTAATGCAATCGGGGTTTCTGGTGGTTTTGTTGCTCCAACAATTATTGGGGCTTTGGTTCAGATGTCCCAAGGTGGATTCTTTACTTCTTTCTTATTTATTGCCAGTTCGTTTATTATTTCGGGCGCAATTACGTTAATGGTACAAAAAAAATCGAAATTATAGAGTAGAATTTTGAAAAAAATAATAGGGTGTGAGAAAATGTGTACAGGTATCACAGTTAAATCTAAAGCAGGAAAGTGTTACTGGGGACGGACGCAAGAATTCAATCTTTTACTAGATTATGATGGAGCTATCATCCCTAGAAATTATATGCTATCGCTCTCACTAGAAAATGTCCAGACGCGTTTTGCAGCTATGGGGGTATCCATTGCAGAGCATCCCTTACTCATAGATGGCATTAACGAAAATGGTTTGATGGGCGGGTCCTTTTATTTTGGAAACTATAATCGTTATATTGAAGCGGAAATGATTCGTTCAGCGGGAAAAATTCCGTTGGCAGGTGCGGAATTTGTGACATATGCGTTAACAAATTATGCATCTGTTCAAGAAATCAAAGAAAGGGCGAATCAAGACACAGCGATTGCGATTACTGATAATATGTTTTGCATCCCTCAACATTACGTATTTCAAGATGACACAGGATCAGTGGTTGTCGAGCCTTCTGTGGAAGGCGGCTATGAAATCTATGATAACCCCGTCGGTGTTTTTACGAATAGTCCTAAGTTTGATTGGCATTTAACTAATTTACAAAATTATGTTGGATTAAGTGATCAAATTGCGCCAGATGTTCAGATGGAAGAGCTACATGTTTTTTCAAATGGAAAAGGTTCGGGCTTAAGAGGGATTCCAGGCGACTTTACCCCACAATCAAGATTTATTAGAGCCGCCTATTTAAAACATTTTTCTGAATCTATCGAAGACGATCAAGCAATTGATCAGCTCTTTCATATTCTGAATAGTTTTGACATTCCTAAAGGTGTCGTTAAAGTAACTAACGAAAAGGATGTACAATATACCCAATACACTAGTGCTTATGATAATGAAGAAAAGAAGATGTATATTCACCTTTATACGAATCGAATGATTCAAACCTTATCATTGGAACAGGGCATGTTAGATTATTCAACGCCACAGTTTTTCAAATTGAACGATCAACAACACTATCATGTAATGCTTCAAAAATCAGAAGAATAACCTTTTTTTGAAAAGGTTTTCTGATGAGTATTCGTGTTTTTACTGCTTAAAATAATAAAATAGAATTGATGGAAGAAAATTGCGGGAGAGACTGAATAATAGCACCGAAGGAATAAATAGTAGTATGAAGCAACTCATTTACTATGAAGATCTCAGGTAAAAGGACCGCACTTGGACATCACTCTGGAAAGCGAAAGCACCGAAGGAGCAACTCTTCACTAAGAAGAGGAATCTCTCAGGTTTTGTACAGAGGAATAGGCACTTTTTTAGAGTGCCTATTCCTCTGTTTTTATATACTTGCTTTAATTGTTCAGCAACGCGTGCTACGAAAAAAGGAACAACACGCAGCCGCAGCGCTTTTTAAACATAGGAGGTGTCATTAAAAAAGGTAGTAAAAATAAATAAGTGAAGGAGTATGAAAATGGACTTAAAAACACCCTTATATGATGCACATCTGAAAGCCGAGGGACGAATGGTTTCTTTTGCTGGCTACAGCTTGCCAGTTCAATATAAAGAAACAGGCGTAATCAAAGAACATTTAGCGGTTCGCAATCAAGTTGGCTTATTTGATGTTTCCCACATGGGAGAAGTTGTTTATGAAGGAAAAGATGCTTTAGCGAATTTACAACAATTATTGACGAATGATTTCAGCAACTTAGAAACAGGGCGTGTGCGATATACATTGATGTGTAATGAACATGGCGGTGTGATTGACGACTTACTTGTTTATAAATGCAATGATGAAAAATACTTGTTGGTTATCAATGCTGCAAACAGAGCTAAAGATATCGCTTGGATGACACAGCATTTATTCGGAGAAGTTGAATTTTCTGATCAATCCGACAACTTTGTTCAAATTGCTTTACAAGGACCGAAGTCAAAAGAAATTATTGAAAAACTGACTTCAGAAGAAGATATTCCTAAAAAATATTATAGTTTTACAGAACATGCTGTTGTTGGCGGTGTAGAGTGTATCTTATCAAGAACAGGTTATACAGGTGAGTTTGGGTACGAATTATACTGTCAAACAGCAGATGGAATTACTTTGTGGAATACTCTTTTAGAAGCAGGAAAAGAATATGGCATTATCCCCTGTGGTTTAGGGGCTAGAGATACATTGCGATTAGAAGCAGGTATGCCTTTATATGGTCATGAAATGAACGAAGAAATCACCCCTTTTGAAACGGATTTGAGTTTTGCTGTAAAAATGAATAAACCTGATTTTATTGGTAAAAAAGCTCTAGAAGCAAAAGGTGAACCGGCGATTACTCGAATCGGCTTACAATTAACCGAACGTGGAATTGTTCGTGAAGGAGCAGATATTTATTTTAATGGGAAAAAAATTGGTCAAACAACTTCTGGCACAATGTGTCCGTTTATCAATAAAGCCTGTGCAATGGCATTAGTAGAAGCAGGGATTGTAGAAGTTGATTCGCCTCTTGAAGTGGAAGTTAGAGGCAAAAAAATTGCAGCAGTTGTGACAACACTACCATTTATCAAAAAATAGTTGGAAGAAGGAGCGGTTTACGATGGCAAAACAAGATGAATTGAAATTTTCTAAATCTCATGAGTGGGTATTTTTTGACGGAGATAAAGTAAAAATAGGTCTTTCTGATTATGCGCAAGAACAGTTAGGAGATATTGTTTTTATTGATTTACCAGATGAAGGTGATGAAGTGACAAAAGGAGAATCTTTTGCCGATATCGAATCAGTTAAAGCGGTCTCAGAAGTTTATTCCCCAATGAGTGCAACGGTTGTCGCAATCAATGAAGAACTGATGGACAGCCCAGAGTTAATCAACTCAGCGCCATTGGATACTTGGATCATTGAAGTGGAAGGAGTAGAAGAAATCGAAGACTTGCTGACTGCAGAAGAATATAAAACCTTCTGTGAAGAATCTGAGGAGGAATAATTAATGGGAAATTATCTTGGCTCAACACAAAAACAACAGCAAGACATGTTACAAGCGATTGGTTTAAAAGATATGAGTGAACTTTATCAAGATATTCCAAAAGAAATGTTGGTGAAAAATCTTGATATTCCAGCTGGAAAGTCAGAATTTGAAGTACGACAGATTTTAGAAACAATGGGTAGAAAAAATAAAGTATTTTCGGCGATATTTCGAGGAGCGGGTGCTTATAATCACTATATTCCTGCAATCGTAAAACAAATAGCGGCAAAGGAGGAATTCGTTACCTCCTATACCCCTTACCAGCCAGAAATCAGCCAAGGCTTGTTACAATCTATTTTTGAATATCAGACAATGATCTGTGAAATAACAGGGATGGATGCAACGAATGCATCCGTTTATGATGGTGCAACAGCCGCAGCAGAAGCAATCAATATGTGTCTAGAGAAAAAGCGTTTAAAAGTGTTGATTTCGGAAACAACGAATCCGATGACTATTCAGACGGCACTGACGTATTTCAGTTCAAGAGAAATCGATGTGGTGATGATTCCAGAAAAAAATGGTTTAACGGATCTCTCTGTTTTAAAAGAACAATTGGACGAAACCACAGCTTGTTTTGTGGTTCAACAACCGAATTATTATGGCGGTATTGAGCAAGTGGAAGAAATGGCAGACATCGTTCATGATAAAAAAGCCAAATTTATTATGAGTGTAAATCCTGTAGCAAGCACAGTATTGAAAACAGCCGGTGAAGTTAACGCAGATATAGCGGTAGGAGATTCACAACCATTTGGCTTATCTTTGGCTTTTGGTGGTCCTTATATTGGATTTATCGCAACAAAGGAAAAAATGATGCGAAAACTACCAGGTCGAATTGCTGGTGAAACAGTTGATGAAGCCAATAATCGTGCCTTTGTTTTAACCTTACAAGCTAGAGAACAACATATTCGTAGAGAAAAAGCAGCCTCCAATATTTGTTCTAATCAAGCGCTGTGTGCGTTAACCAATGCAGTATATATGAGTACAATGGGAGCACAAGGAATTCAGGAAGTAGCTGAACACTGTTACAGTAAAGCCCATTATTTAGCTGCTCAATTAACTCAAATTAAAGGGGTAGAGTTAGGAAATGATGCACCATTTTTCCACGAATTTTTGACAACGCTGCCTGTATCGAACGAAAAAGTATTGGCTGTATTAGAAGAACAGGATATTTTAGGCGGGTATCCGACCAAGCAAGGCTTACTTTGGTGTGTAACTGAAATGAATACAAAAGAACAAATGGATGAAGTTGTTGCACTGGTTAAGGAGGCGTGTAAATAATGAAATTAATTTTTGAACGCAGTGTAAAAGGGTATCATAATGACATGATTGCGCCTTGTGATGTTCCAGTTGTTCCTATGCCGCAAGAGATGAAACGACAAAAAGAACTGCATTTACCGTCACTTTCACAGCCGGAAATCAGTCGTCATTACACAGAATTAGCGAATGCAACATTTGGTATTAATGATGGCTTTTACCCACTTGGTTCATGTACGATGAAATATAATCCTAAAATCAATGACGAAATGGCTGCTTTTCCAGCGTTTGCGAATATCCATCCGTTACAGCCAGAACATACCGTTCAAGGTTCTTTAGAAGTGTTCACCATGGCAGAAAGTCTCTTAAAAGAAATTACTGGAATGGATGCCATTACCTTCCAACCAGCAGCTGGTGCTCACGGTGAATTCACCAGTTTATTGATGATCAAAGCGTATCATGAAAAAAATGGACAAGGACAACGAAATAAAATTATTGTACCAGATTCAGCACATGGAACAAATCCAGCAAGTGTAGCAATGACAGGCATGATTACTGTGAATATTCCTTCTGATGAACATGGCTGTGTTGATATTGACGCATTAAAAGAAGCTGTTGGAGATGATACAGCAGGATTAATGTTGACGAATCCTAATACTGCAGGAATTTTTGATAAAAATATTTTAGAAATTACTAAAATCATTCACGATGCTGGCGGTTTAAATTATTATGATGGTGCGAATCTAAATGCGATCATGGGCGTTGCTCGACCAGGAGATATGGGCTTTGATATTATCCATTTAAACTTGCATAAGACCTTTTCAACCCCTCATGGAGGCGGTGGACCAGGTTCTGGAGCTGTCGGCTGTAAATCATTATTAAAACCATTTTTACCAAATTATTATCCAGTGAAAAAAGAAGATCAAATCACCTTTACAAAACCAGAGTATTCGATTGGTATGGTAAAAGGATTTTATGGGCAATTTTCTGTATTTTTACGTGCCTTGACGTACATTTTATTTTTAGGATCAGAAGGGATTGCTTCGGCATCGAAAGGTGCTGTGCTGAATGCTAATTATATGCTGCACCAATTAAAGGATTTGTTTGAAGTGCCATATGGCGATGCGTGTATGCATGAATTTGTAATCAGCTTAGATCAGCTAAAAAAAGAAACCGGTGTTTCAGCACTTGATGTTGCTAAAGGAATTTTAGATCATCAAATGTATCCGCCGACGATGTATTTCCCATTAACTGTACCTGAAGCATTAATGGTAGAACCTCCTGAAACTGAATCAAAAGAACGTATAGATGAGGCAGTTGAAGTATATCGCAAACTTTACAAAGAAGCGCATGAAAATCCAGAAGCTTTCCATAACTATCCATTACATGCAAAAATCCATCGAGTAGATGAAGTAAGAGCCGCAAGACAGCCAATTGTTCGATACAGATTTGAAGAGGAGTAAGAACGGAGGGATTAGTTGAGGTATGATTTAATTGTAATAGGAGCAGGTCCAGGTGGGTATGTTGCCGCAATTAAAGCAGCGCAATTAGGAATGAGCGTAGCCCTTGTTGAAAAGGAACGAGTTGGCGGTACGTGCTTAAATCGAGGATGTATACCAACCAAATCGCTACTACAATCAGCCAGTACCGTTCGTGAGCTGAAAGACGCGGGAGAACACGGAATACATGTGAGTGATGTCAGAGTAAACATTGAAGAAATCTATGCAAAGAAAAATCAAGTAGTTGATAAGCTCGTTCAAGGAATCGAAGGACTTATGAAGGCAAATAAAATCGAGTTGCTTTCTGGGAATGCTAAAATTCTCAGTCCTCATTTAGTTTCTGTTGCAGAGACAAAATATGAAACGGAAAAAATTATCATTGCTACTGGGTCAAGACCTGCTATTCCACCAATTCCAGGAAGTGATTTACCTGGTGTTGTGACGAGTAATGAGCTTTTGACCCAGGCAAAAGAATATAAACAACTGATTATCATCGGCGGTGGTGTGATTGGTGTGGAATTTGCTACGATTTTTAATGAATTTGGGTGTGACGTCACAATCATTGAAACAGCAGATACATTACTTCCACAGTTTGATACTGAGATTTCAAAAAAAATGGCGATGCTCTTAAAAAAACAAGGAATTAAGATCCACACAAAATCAGTTGTCACCCGTATTACTAAAGAAGAACAACTGACTTGTACGTTTACCTATAAAGGAAAAGAGCAAACGGTTGTTGGAGAGACGATTTTGATTGCGACAGGCAGAAAAGCGTATTTTGACGATTTATTCACCGAAGAATTGGTCGTGAAAACAGAAAATCAGGCAATTTGGGTAGATGAACAGTTTGAAACATCAATCAAAGATATTTACGCTATTGGTGATGTTGCTAGCCGGGGCGGACAATTAGCTCATATAGCTTCTGCTCAAGGTGTGAATGCGGTGTTAGGAATGAATCAGCAAGAAGAAGTCTATAACTTAGAGGTGATTCCTTCTTGCGTTTATACAACACCGGAAATTGCTTGCGTCGGCATGACAGAAGAACAGGCAGAAAAAGAGGGAATTTCTATCAAAGTCGGTAAGTACAATATGGCTGGTAATGGAAAAACAATCATAGCAGGCACGTCATTAGGCTTTATTAAAGTGATAGCGCAAGCTGATAGTGAAAAAATCATTGGTGCTCAACTTATGTGTGATCGAGCAACAGATATGATTAGTGAATTTACCACAGCTATCGTTAATGAGCTGACAATGGAGCAAGTATCAGCGATCATCCACCCTCATCCAACATATAATGAAGGAATTGGCGAAGCCTATGAAAATTTGAGCGGTCACGGGATTCATACTATGCCGAAAAAATAGGTTAAAGCCTTATATTGAATAAATAGATTAATTCGGCTCTTTACGAATGGGTATTATTTTTGCTACTATGAATTTTATATACGTTAGCTGAGGTTGTTTCATTGGTAGACTACGATGTAAAGTTTTCAATTGATCGTTTTTACGAGGTATTCAGCAATTATCGAGCTAAACAGAAAAGGAGAAAACGATATGCTATCAGAAAAACAAAAACACTATGCACATTCATTAGAAGAAGAGCTGATTCAAATCAGAAGACATTTACATCAAAATCCTGAAATTGGTATGGACTTGCCAAAAACAGTTGCTTTTGTAAAGAATAAATTAAAAGAATATGGCTATGAACCAAAAGCATGCGGCGAATCTGGAATCACTGTATTAGCTGGTAAAAAAAGCGGAAAGACATTTTTATTGCGTGGAGACATGGATGCTCTACCAATCAAGGAATTAACGAACCTTTCATTTAAATCTGAAAATGGCTATATGCATGCATGTGGTCACGATATGCATACAACGATGCTTTTAGGTGCTGCGAAAATTTTAAAAGAATTTGAAGATGAACTAGAAGGGCAAGTAAAACTATTATTTCAACCAGGCGAAGAAATTTTATCTGGATCAAAAGTTTGTATCGAAAATCATGTATTAGAAAATCCAAAAGTCGATGCAGGAATGATGATTCATGTATTTCCTTTTAAAGGCTTTAAAGTCGGTCAAATCATGCCTACGCCAGCTGGTACTTTTATGGCTAGTGCGGATTGGTTTGAAATCAAAGTTAAAGGTCGTGGGGGACATGGTTCCCAACCAGAAACGTCAATCGACCCGATCAATGTTGCTGTTCATATTTATACAGCTTTACAAGAGCTTTCAGCTAGAGAAATTGGCTCTGAGGAACGTTTTGTACTAACGATTGGCGAATTTATAGGCGGTACGCCAGGCGCTTCAAACATTATTCCAGAAACGACTGTGATGAAAGGAACCTTGCGTACTTTGAAAGAAGAAGTTCGTGGACAGATTAAAGAACGAATGGTGGTTATAGCTGAAAATATTGCGAAAGCCTTTCGTGCAGAAGCAGAAGTGATTTTTACGAATGGGTGTACAACAAATATCAATGACCCTAAGGTAACGGATTTTGCAAAACACTCATTGACTGAAACATTTGGCGCAGATCGTATTGTGGATATCCCTGTCTCAACGCCGTTAATGGGGAGTGAAGATTTTGGTGAAATCAGTCAATTGATTCCCACAACCACGGTTCTTTTGGTCGCTTCAGAAGAGCTAATTAACCTACACAATCCTGCTATCGTCTTTGATGAATCTGTTTTAGTAGAAGGGGCAAAAATTTATTCAGATACCGCTCTGTCTTGGTTGAAAAAAAGCTAAAAAATACCCCAATAGAACGGAGGGAAACAATGGGTAAAACTGATATTGAAATAGCTCAAGAAGCTACAATGTTGCCAATTGCTAAAATAGCCGAAAAAATTGGTTTAGAGGAAGAACAATTTGAACTTTATGGAAAATACAAAGCAAAAATCGATGTTGAAAAAATCCAAGATCATAAAAATGGAAAAGTCATTTTAGTCACAGCGATTACGCCAACACCTGCAGGAGAGGGAAAAACAACTACGGTTGTAGGATTAGGCGATGCCTTAAATCGAGTGGGTAAAAATGCCATCGTCGCGCTAAGAGAACCATCTCTAGGTCCCGTTTTTGGAATTAAAGGCGGAGCTGCTGGTGGTGGATATGCACAAGTAGTACCAATGGAAGATATCAACTTGCATTTTACAGGAGATTTTCATGCAATTGGTGCTGCAAATAACTTATTGGCAGCGGCGATAGATAATCACATATTCCAAGGAAATGAGCTAGGAATTGACAATCGTCGTATCACTTGGAAGAGAGCAGTTGATATGAATGATCGTCAATTAAGGCATATCATTGATGGGTTAGGTGCTCGAGTGAACGGAGTGCCAAGAGAAGACGGCTTTGAAATTACAGTGGCATCAGAAATCATGGCTGTGTTGTGTTTATCAAATGATATAGAAGACCTAAAGGAAAATTTAGCGAATATTATTATTGGTTTTACTTTCGATAATGAGCCGATTACGGTTAGACAGCTAAATGTTCAAGGAGCAATGACGGCATTATTGAAAGAGGCAATTAAGCCAAATTTAGTTCAAACATTAGAAAACAACCCTGCGTTGATTCATGGCGGTCCTTTTGCGAATATCGCTCATGGATGCAATAGCGTGATTGCAACAAATACAGCTAGAAAATTGGCGGATTATGTAGTAACAGAAGGTGGTTTTGGTGCAGATTTAGGTGCTGAAAAATTTATTGATATCAAATGTCGAAAATCAGGCATTCGTCCTTCTGCTGTAGTAGTTGTTGCAACAGTTAGAGCTTTAAAAATGCACGGCGGTGTAGCTAAAGATCAACTTTCCAAAGAAAATATTGATGCTTTAACAAAAGGATTACCCAATTTATTAAAACACATTGAAAATACAACGACTGTTTTTGGCTTGCCAACGGTTGTCGCTATCAATAAATTTCCTACAGATACAGAGGCAGAACTTGCTCTTGTTGAATCAGAATGTCAAAAACGCAATGTTAATGTCGTGTTGTCTGATGTTTGGGAACATGGTGGTGCAGGTGGGGAAGAACTTGCCAAAGAAGTGATTCGCTTATCTGAACAAGAAAATCATTTCTCGTTCACGTATCCAGATGATCTATCAATTAAAGAGAAGATTCACGCAATTGTCGAAAAAATTTATGGTGGAAATGGTGTTCGCTATGAGCCACTTGCAGAAAGAGAAATTACAAAACTTGAAAAACTAGGTTTTGGCCATTTACCGATTTGTATGGCAAAAACACAATATTCATTTTCTGATGATCAGACAAAACTAGGGCGACCAACTGATTTCACGATTACAGTCAGCAATATCAAAGTCTCTGCTGGAGCAGGATTTATTGTTGTATATACTGGAGCTGTGATGACCATGCCGGGATTGCCGAAAAAACCAGCTTACGAACAAATTGATGTTGATAAAGATGGAAGAATCATCGGTTTGTTTTAATAAGCAATTGAAAAATAATCAAATACTCTATAAAAGAACTCTTAAGCAAGGTGCTATAAAGAGTTCTTTTTCTAGTGGTCTAGAAAAAAGATAACAAGAGTCCGATGTGTCTTGACACATTGTTTGTTTTCTCGTAAAATGAACAAGTCATAATATGTCAAGACACATTGGAGGAAAACATGAAGAAACGTTCAGTTAGACAGTTAACAATAGCGGCATTACTTGTAGCAATGGGGATTATTATCCCTATGGTCATGCCTAGAATTACGATTGGCCCAGCTTCTTTTACTTTAGCAAGCCACGTACCAGTATTTTTAGCGATGTTTTTTTCACCAGGCGTAGCACTAGCGGTTAGTTTAGGGACGGGGTTTGGGTTCTTTCTGTCAGCGACACCAATTATTGCGTTGCGAGCAATGTCTCATGTGATATTTGCAATGATAGGTGCCTTTTACCTGCAAAAGCATCCGACAATTGTTTTATCGAAGAATAAGTTTTTCCTTTTTAATGGGCGCTTTCAATTATTCAATTTAATTATCGGTATTATTCATTCTTTAGCAGAGTTAGCAGTAGTCAGCGTTTTTTATACGATGGGAAATCTACCGGAAACCTATTATACACAAGGATATATCTATTCGATCTTTTTATTGATGGGGATTGGCGGGTTGATTCACAGCTTGGTTGATTTTAACATTGCTTTCTTTGTGGCAAATGCTTTAAGCAGACAATTTGATATTCCAGTCTTTAGCCAAGCGAAAAAAGCGAAGCAAGAAAAAGTAACGATTCCGCTGCAAGAAATCAACACCTAACAAAGAATGAGAAGTGTTTTATGGTTTTTTTATAGGACTGGGATGTAACTCATAAGGTTACGTCTCAGTTATTTTTGTAAAGTTCAAAAAAGTGAATGAAACAAACGTAAAAATCTTCGTTGTTTCATTCACTAAGTACAGTTGTTTATGGTAATTTAATCACTTGTTCTGTTTCAGGATCAAAGAAATGAGCTTTATTGATATTAAATGCTAGATCAACCATTTCAGTCGGACGGTGGAAATCGCGTGCATCTACTTTAGAGATGAACTCTGTGTCGCCTAATTTTGTATACAGCATTGTTTCAGCACCAAGTAGTTCAGAAACGACAACTTCGGAACGAACAACAGCATCGGTCATTGTATCTAAGGCAACTTGCTCACTGTGAATATCTTCAGGTCTAATCCCAAAAATAATTGTTTTTCCTTCATAGCCTTTTTCCACAAGTAACTTGTTTTTTCCTTCTGGAATTCTTAGTTCTAATCCATGTCCATCGCGAATAACGCCATTGTTCAAGGTAACATTAAAGAAGTTCATCGCTGGTGAGCCAATAAAACCTGCCACAAAAACATTGTTTGGTGTATTGTAGACTTCTTTGGGTGAGCCGATTTGTTGGATAAATCCGTCTTTCATAATAACAATGCGATCGGCCATTGTCATAGCTTCTGTTTGATCGTGAGTGACATAGATCGTTGTTGTTTCTAGACGACGGTGTAATTTAGCAATTTCAGCACGCATGGCCACCCGTAATTTTGCATCTAAGTTGGATAAAGGTTCATCCATCAAAAATACTTTTGCATCACGAACGATTGCTCGACCTAATGCAACACGCTGACGTTGACCACCAGATAATGCGGCGGGTTTGCGTTTTAAGTATTCAGTTAACCCTAAGATTTCAGCAGCATTTTCCACCCGTTTTTTGATTTCAGCTTTGTCATATTTACGAAGTTTCAATCCGAAAGCCATATTATCAAAAACAGTCATATGAGGATACAATGCGTAGTTTTGGAAAACCATAGCAATGTCACGATCTTTTGGTGCAACATCATTCATCACTTTGTCACCAATAGAAAGCTCACCTTCAGTAATGTCTTCTAAACCAGCAATCATACGTAAAGTGGTTGATTTTCCACAGCCAGACGGTCCGACAAAAACAATAAATTCACGGTCTGCGATTTCCAAATTGAAATCTGTCACGGAATAATTTTCCGCATTATCATATTTTTTATAGACATGCTTTAACGCCATTTCTACCATGTTCGTCACTCTTTTCTTTTTTTATTGTATCTACAGTATAAATGAAAGCGCTGTACAACCTCAATGGAAGGTTGCACAAGAAAAAATCATTTTTTTCGGCAAAGTGACAGATGACCGAACGTTCCGTTAACTTTTCAATGACAGTCTTTGTTATAATGGTGAAAAGAAGTGAATGGAGAGATGCTGGATGAAAATTGCATTGATTGCACACGATCGAAAAAAAGAGCTGATGGTTAAATTAGCGATAGCCTATCAACCTATTTTAAATGAACATGAATTATTTGCTACTGGAACTACAGGATTGAAAGTGTCAGAAGCAACGGGATTGTCGGTTCATCGTTTTAAATCAGGACCTTTAGGTGGGGATCAACAAATTGGCGCAATGATATCAGAAGATAAGTTAGATATGGTGATTTTTTTACGAGACCCTCTTGCGGCTCAGCCTCATGAACCAGATGTGACCGCATTGATTCGTTTGTGTGATGTCTATGAGATTCCTTTGGCGACTAACATTGGGACTGCTGAAATATTGTTGAGAGGCCTGCAAGCTGGTTTTGCGGATTTTAGAAATGTTGTACATGAGTTAGAGGAAAAACCACTATCCTTTTAGTTGCTGTTTGTTGCAGTAGAAATGGGAATATGCTATATTGCACTTAGGCTTAGGCCTAAATAAATCAGAGTAGAAAATAAAGCGTCAAGTGCTGAAAGGATGGGATGTTGCCTTTCGGACGAAGTATGAAGTAAAAGAAACACGAACTAACTCTTCGGAAAAAAGATAACTCATTCTCGTGCCAAAAAGCGTCACAATAATGATTTCCTATTTTTCGGTCAGAGCTAATCAAGTTCGTTCCGCTTTTCTGTGATCCAGCTGCACGAACCAGCTCTTCGGAAAAAAGAAAAATCATTCTCGTGCCAAAAAGCGTCACAATAATGATGTCCTATTTTTCAGTCAGAGCTAATCAAGTTCGTTCCGCTTTTCTGTGATCCAGCTGCACGAACCAGCTCTTCGGAAAAAAGAAAAATCATTCTCGTGCCAAAAAGCGTCACAATAATGATGTCCTATTTTTCAGTCAGAGCTAATCAGTTCGTTCCGCTTTTCTAATCATACGCGGTTTTGTTTTCGCATTCGCTGCATATTTTGTGTAGCAGCTCTTAGAGGAGATGCTAGAAATGAAGAAAAGAAGAATTGATACTCGAACCATTACGCTGATGAGTTTATTGATTGCGTTAATGGTGGTTTTCACGCGGTTTATTTCGTTTGAGACCCAGTTTTTACGTATTAGTTTGACGTTTATTCCCGAATCACTGATGGGGATTCTTTTTGGTCCTTTTTGGACGGGAATAGGTAGCGCAGTAGCTGATACAGTCGGTATGCTGTTGTTTCCTAAAGGGCCTTATTTTCCAGGGTTTACTTTAAATGCTTTTATATCAGGAGCAATTTATGGCTTTTTCTATTTTAAGAAGGAGTTAACGTGGAGACGAGTGATTTTAGCAACGTTATCAGTCACTTTGATCATTCATATGTTCTTAACGCCGTTGTGGCTCGGCTTGATGTATGGCGTGGATATTTCCAATCTTGCTTGGTGGGCGCCTAGAATTATCAAAAATATCTTATTCTTCCCAATACAAGTAATCATGACTTATTATTTGGGGAATAAAGTACCATATAAACAGTTTTTGAAGAAATCATTTGCACAATTAAAATAAAAAAAAGAAAACTTCCTACATCCCAAGGAAGTTTTCTTTTTTTATAATTGGTTTTTAAATTGTGCTTCATAGAGCGCATGATAATAACCGTCTTTTTTATTAATCAACGTATCATGACTACCGATTTCTACAATGGCTCCTTGATCCATAACCAATATTTTATCTGCATTTTTAATAGTTGATAAACGATGAGCGATGACAAAACTTGTGCGTCCTTCCATCATTCGTAAAAAGGCATCTTGTATTTTTTTCTCTGTCAACGTATCCACTGAACTAGTCGCCTCATCTAAAATCAACATTGGCGGATTACTAATCATGGTTCGAGCAATCGTCATGAGTTGTCGTTGTCCTTCTGAAATTTTAATGCCGCTAGCACCAATCAACGTATCTAATCCTTTGGGTAAACGCATAACAAAGTCAAAAATGTAGGCTTCTTTCATAGCTCGCTCGATTTCTTCATCAGTCGCATCTGGCTTTCCATAGGTTAAATTATCACGAATGGTACTGTCGAATAACCAAGTATCTTGTAGAACCATGCCAAAACTTTTTCTCAGACTATCTCTGGTAATTTGAGTAAGTGGATGACCGTCAATAGAAATTTGCCCACGGTTTACTTCATAAAAACGCATCAATAAATTGACTAATGTTGATTTTCCAGCGCCCGTTTTACCTACAATCGCAATCGTTTCGCCTGGTAAAGCTGTTAAATTAAAATCTTGAATCAACGGTTTTGCTGGTGTATAAGAAAAATCTACGTGATCAAAGACAACTTTTCCAGAAACATTAGTCAATGTCAATGCATGGGCGCCATCTGGTTTTTCTTCAGGTTGATTAATGATTTCAAACGTTCGATCCAACCCAGCTAAGGCTGTTTGAATTTGTGTTGTAATTCCAGAAAGTTCAATAAATGGTTTAGAAAACTGACTGGAATAGATGGTAAAACTTGAAATAATACCTACTGTGATCGCTTGATTGCCATTTAATAACAATAAACCGCCGACAAGCCCAATAGAAAGATAAGACAAGTGATCGATAAAGCGAGAGAGCGGATTAGTTAAAGAGGACGAAAATTGTGCTTTTTGACCTCGAATATAAAGCTGTTCATTGAGTGTTTCAAAGCGTTGTTGAGAAACCGTTTCTTGTTGAAAGGCTTTAACGATTTTTTGATTTCCAACCATTTCAGTCACAAAACCAGAAATTTCTCCGACGATTTTTTGCTGCGCGGCAAAGTTTTTTTGAGAGGATCGTGCAACAATCCAATTGACTAGAAAAATAATTGGAGTAGCAACCAAAACCACAGCTGTTAATACTGGGCTTAGTTTAAGCATAAAGAAAAAAGCAATGATGACAACAGACAAACCAGAAAACAATTGATTAAAAACGGCAGAGCAAGCTACAGAGATATTATCCATATCATTAGTAAACCTGCTGACAATATTTCCGTGAGAGGTTTGATCATAATAATTTAAAGGTAATCGGTTTAAATGAACAAACGCATCTTTTCTTAACTCCGCCACAGAAAGGTAGGATACACGATTTCCCAATCGTTGAATCAGCAACTGACTAATAACAGTGATCACCAAAATCCCAGCTAAAAGAGTAAGTAGGTTCAACAGAATAGTGAAGTCAACATTCCCCTTAGCAATCATGGTATCCACAGATTTTCCTATATAAAAAGTCATCAAAACAGTTGTTAATCCGCTGAAGATTCCTAAGATAATCGCAGCAAGCATTTCTTTGGGATAATGTAGTAAATAAGGCATGAAACGCTTAAACGAATTCATGGATGTTTTTTTCCTCTCCATATTAGTTTCCCTCCTCTTGAGAAGCGACGATCTCTTGATAGGCAGTTGACTGTCTTAATAGTTCTTCGTGGGTACCTAAACCAACCTGTTTCCCACTTGATAAAACTAAAATCTGATCGGCTTGTTGAATCGAACTGATTCGTTGAGAAATCAAAATTAAGGTTGTGTCTTTCAACTGTTGTTTTAAAGCTGTTCGCAGATTTAAGTCTGTTTGGTAATCGAGTGCACTTAGCGAATCATCTAAAATCAAAATATCGGGTTTATGGATAAGGGCACGAGCAATGGTTAAGCGTTGCTTTTGTCCACCAGAAAAATTTTTCCCGCCTTCATATACAAGAGTATCGAGTCCGTCACTTAAATGTTCGACAAACTCTTTACACTGAGCCGTTTCTAAAGCTTGCCAACACTCAGCGTCTGTTGCATTTTCTTTCCCCCATTGGAGATTTTCACGAATAGTCCCTGTAAGCAATACGGCAGTTTGAGGGACAATAGCGATTTTTTTGCGCAGTCGATCCATAGACCAGTCACGAACATTTACGCCATTGACGAAAACAGTTCCTTCACTTGCATCATAAAAACGAGGAATCAGTTGCGTTAAAGTACTTTTTCCACCACCAGTCGGTCCTGTGATGCCAAGAGTAGAACGAGCCGGAATGGTTAAGCAAATATCATTCAAGGATAGTCCTGCTGTCGGTTGATAACGGAAAGAGACATGATCGAATACAATTCCCTCTCCTTGATCTGTCTCAGTCATTTCCATGTGCTCTGATGAAATCGTAGGGATCACAGATAAAACTTCATTCACTCTAGAAGCAGACGCTGAAGCGCGGGTAAAAATGATGACTAGATTTGAAACAACGATCAAAGCAAGCAACATTTGGTTCATGTAATTAATTAAAGCCAAAACTTCCCCTTGTTGTAATCCGCCAAACTCGACTTTGATTCCACCAAGATACAGTAGCGCTAAGATACCAAAGTTCATGATTAAAGTTGTAGCAGGAGTCAATAAAGCAGAAATATTGCTCACACGAATATAAACAGTGGAAAGATCATCCGTTACTTTATTGACTTGCTTTTCTTCCGTTTTCTTTCTAGCAAATGCACGGATAACGCGTACACCACTTAAATTTTGACTGATTTGCCGATTTAATAAGTCTAACTTTTCTTGGACTCTTTTATACAAAGGAACAGTTGTCTTTATGATGAAATAAAGAACAATACAAAACAACGGCAACATCAATAAGAAAATAAAGCCCATTTGAACATTAATATAAAAAGCCATAATCACAGAACCAATACTTAAAAACGGGGCACGAATAACAAGACGAATCAACATGGCTAAAGCAAGCTGCAATTGATTGATATCATTTGTCATCCGTGTAATTAAGGTATCTGTTCCAAAACTATTTAATTCAGCATGAGAAAGCTGATTAATTTTTTTCATCAACTGATTTCTTAATTCTGTGCCGAAGCCTTGTGAGGCGATAGAAGAATAATATTGACAAATCAAGACACAAACCAACCCCACAACTGACATCAAAAACATCCAACCAGCCATTTGTAATACATATCCTTGATCATTCCGCCGAATCCCCTGATCCACTAAACGGGCCATCAATAAGGGTAAAATAAGTTCAAAACAAGCCTCTAAAAATTTAAAAAACGGCCCCAAAATAATTTGTTTACGATAATTCTTTGCATATTTAAGCAAACTAATCATAACTCTCCTCCTAAACATAAAAGCTGAATGGGCTCGTTCTGCTCTGACAGAAAAATAGGAAAAGAGAATTGTGGCGCACTTAGCCACGATACCCTTTTATCTTTTTTCCGAAGAGCAAGCCCATGAAGCTGGATAACTAAAGTACAAAAAGCTCGTTCTGCTCAGACAGAAAAATAGGAAAAGAGAATTGTGGCGTTCTTAGCCACGATTCTCTATTATCTTTTTTCCGAAGAGCAAGCCCATGAAGCTAGATAACTAAAGTACAAAAGGCTCGTTCTGCTCAGACAGAAAAATAGGAAAAGAGAATTGAGGCGTTCTTAGCCACGATACTCTATTATCTTTTTTCCGAAGAGCAAGCCCATGAAGCTAGATAATTAAAGTACAAAAAGCTCGTTCTGCTCTGACAGAAAAATAGGAAAAAAGAATTGAGGCGTTCTTAGCCACGATACTCTATTATCTTTTTTCCGAAGAGCAAGCTCATGAAGCTAAATAAAAGCAGTCCACATATTTGTTTTCAAAAGAACAAGTTCTAAAAATTGGTTAATTCTCTACCTATTGTATATCAATCGTCCATACAAAGAAAGTTGCTCGCATACAACCAGGGTTATTTGTTACAATGGTGAGTGAAGCTTATTTAAGAAGGAGAAAAGACATGAATGAATTTATCAAGATTGTATTGTTATTTTTTATTTATTCGTTTATCGGTTGGTTATGGGAAACAATCTATTGTTCTTTAAAAGCAAGAAAATTTGTCTATCGAGGCTTTTTAGTAGGACCTTATTGTCCTATTTACGGATTTGGCATTTTGAGTGTTCTTTATTTTTTAGAACCAGTTAAACAAAATATAGCCTTTTTATATGTGTTATCTACCATTTTAGTGACTGTTTTAGAATATATCACTAGTTATGGTTTGGAAAAGTTATTCCATGCATCATGGTGGGATTATACGGATGTTCCATTAAATCTGAATGGGCGAGTTGCCTTACCTGTATCCTTATTTTGGGGGATTGCTTGTGTACTGATTGTGCGGGTGATTCATCCGAAAGTTCTAGTGCTCGAACATTTTTTAGCAGATAAATTCGGACTTATTTTGCCTTGTATCTTGCTTCTTATGATTGGTAGTGATTTGATCTACACATTAATCAACATGCAATCATTCAAAAAAGTAATCTCACAAATAAATGTAGCTATTGAAGAACGTAAACAAGAGTTAGCTCTGACCTTAAACGAAAAGCGGGATGAATTATCCAATAGCCTTTCTGAATTAAAAAATACAGTGTCAGAGGAAATTAGCGAGCACAAAAAATTGAAAACAGCGGATCGAACTATTTGGCTAGAAGAGTTAAAAGAATCTCCAGCCATGAAAAAATTATTAGCCCGTATGAGTGCTAATCAAAAGCGTTGGATACAAAATTATCCGCGCTTTAAATTAAAAGATGTGAAAAATTCCATCGAAATACAACAAATTATTAATAAAAACGAGAAAAAGCCAAAATGATTTTTTATCTAGTATAACAGTATTTTTATGTGTTTTATAATAGCGGGGAAAGCCTATATAAAAGGATTTTCCTGCTATATAAGTATGTAGAATAGAAGGAATAAAATGAAACAATGTTACAGAAAAAAGGGTGTTTTCTCTAAAATGTAATAAATTGTAACGTTATTGAAATAATATAGCCCCTATAGATTAGTATAATAGGTGGAGTTGGATTTAGTTAGGAAAGGTGTTGGATTCAGTGAAAGTAAAAAAATTGATACCATTTTTAGCTGCTATCATGCTAGTAAATGTTGCTCTTCCGATCGGTGCAGCAGCAGAATCTTTAGATGAGCTGAAACAAAAAGAGTCACAAGCAGCCCAGACTGGAGAAGCACTAAGCGAAGATATCACTACAGCTTTGAATGATGTTAATGAAAAATACGCTGAAATTGAAAAACTCAAAGTAGATATTTCAAAAGCTGAAGAAGCAATCAAAAACTCTGAAGCTGAAATTACAGCAACAGAACAAAGCATTGCACGCCGTAAAGAGGTCGTTGGAAATCGTATGAAAGATATCCAACTGAGTGGGGAACAGCGTACATGGCAAGTATTATTAGATGCTGAAAGTGTATCAGATTTCTTTAATAAAGCGTATGCGATGACTATTTTACAAAATGCGGAACGAGAAAAAATTGATCGTTTATCTAAAGATAAAGAAAAGCTTTCTGAGCTTCAAGAAACTGTAAAATCAAAACAAGAAGAATTACAAACCAACGAATCGAAATTACAGAGTGAAGCAACAGTTATGGATGAGCAAGTTGTAGCATTAAAACAGCAATTATCTGAGAATCAAGAAGTACTACAACAAATTGCCAGCCAAAAACAAACAGAAGAAAAACGAATCTCTGATGAGAAAAAAGCTGCCGAACTTCAAAAGCAAAAAGCGGCTGAAGAAGCACGTAAGCAAGCTGTAGCAGCTTCAAGTTCAAGCAGTAATTCATCATCAAGCAGTGAATCAAGCAGCAGTTCAAGCTCAAGTGCTGAAGAGCATCCAATTGTTACACCGCCATCACAACCAGAAGTACCAAGCACTGGTGAAGAAGCTGGCAATGGTGGAGCAAATGGACGAGTGCTTTACATGCAATCTACTGCTTATTCATGGAGAGAAGCTGGATCAGGATTTATCACAGCAACAGGAATCGATTTACGCTCACAAAGCAATGTGATCGCAGTTGATCCAAGCGTGATTCCCTTAGGTTCTCTTGTGCAAGTTGATGGATATGGCTTTGCAGTTGCCGGAGATACTGGTGGCGCTATTAAAGGTAATATTATTGACGTTCACTTCCCAACCGTGGATCAATGTTTGACTTGGGGACGTAGAAATAATGTACGAGTTGTAATTCAATAAAAGACTAAGAGACACTCAGTTGAGTGTCTTTTTTTGAAAATAAAATTAGTCGTTTTTGACAAATACCGTTTGTTCTGCTACAAATTATTAAAACAGATTAAAAAAAAGAGGAATGTAATGCAGTCAGTAATAATAAATGATACACTCATTACAGAAAGAGAGGAATAACAATGATTCGTTTTGCAACAAAAGAAGACGGGCAAGCGATTGCTCCGTTAATTTTAGTTATTTTAAAAGATATGGAATTGCCTTTATTGGAAATGGTATCAGAAGAAACCCTTCTAGCGGTTTTGGCTGAATCTGTGGCAGATCCGGACTATCGTTATGGATATAAGCGAGGTTTGGTCTATGAACACGATGGTCAAGTAGCGGGAATCGCCTTTGGTTATCCAGATGAAGATGAGGCAACGATCGATGAACCGCTAAAAAAAGTACTTCGTAAACATAATTTAGATGAAGAAATCAGATTATTTATTGATCCTGAAACATTACCGAATGAGTGGTATTTAGATTCAATTTCTGTTGACGAAAAATATCGCGGTTTAGGCATCGGCTCTAAACTGTTAGATGCCTTACCGCAAATGGCTAAAAGAGATGGGAAAGAAATTATCGGCTTAAGTGTTGATAAAGGGAATCCAAATGCTAAAAAATTATACAGCCGCAAAGGATTTAAAGATGTTGCGGAAATGATGATCAGTGGTCATCTGTACGATCATATGCAGAAAAAAATCAGCGAATAAACTCGCTGATTTTTTAGATTAATGAAACATTAACAAGTCCCAAACCCGACAATTGGTTTGTTATTCTGTTTTTTGGTCTTATTGTACAACCAGTAATCTAGTACAGCAGCGACACAAATACATAGAGGGGCATCATCGTCATTTACAACATCTAAGCTGAAATAATTGCCGGAAAAAAGCGTAGCTTTACTCATTTCCATGATTTTTCGATTTACCTGATAAATAGAATAACTATGATTTCTAATGTCTCCCAAAACGCTCCAGTGCATATGTCGAATATAATAAAAATCAGCCGTTAAATTCAGAACTTTTCGTAAAACACCAACTTTTTCAAACCCCTTATACAATTCAAAGCGTGAACCAAAAGCAAGAGATGTTTGTCTAATACTTGCAACAAGTTCACCATTCATCGCATATAAGGACAAAACATCTCCTCGTGTTCCCCAACGTCCGACAAGTAAGAAGAGAGACTGGCCGTTTTCATCTTTGACAATCGTTCTTGTGACATTACTCAATTGTTGCTCTTGAATAAAAAACTCAGACACTGCAAATCGCCTCTTTTCGTTTTTACTTTCGTCAGTAGTCTAAAGGATTATAAATCTTCTCTGATTGCCCGTAAAATAGCTTCACCAACACCATTTTCTAAATTAGTTGAAGTGATATATTTGGCATGGTCTTTAACTTCTAATTCCGCATTCCCCATAGCAAAACTAACACCAGCCCATTGAAGCATACTGACGTCATTGAAATTGTCTCCAATAGTCATTACTTCTTTTGCTGAAATAACACGATCTTTTGCAACCTGTGCGACTGCAATTCCTTTTTGAGCGTTTCTATGGTTGACTTCAATATTATTTTGAGCGGAAGAAGTTACAGCTAAATCAGGTAGCTGTCTAATTTGGGTGCTGGCAGGACCTAAAACTTTTGGACCATCCATGCTAAAACCGATGATTTTTAAGACTTCAATATCGTCTTGTTTAATTTGTTCACGCATATCGTCTATATAAGTAATATCTAATAGTGATAAATGAGCAGCAGCCATAGCAATTGCCACTTTATAGGTCAAATGAGGCATGGTTGTTGCAATATGTGATGCAAAATTTTCAATTCTTTTTTCTTGTTTTTCAGAGTAAATCCCTTTGTTTGTTGACACTTCAAAATAAATATTATGAGCATCCAGAATATCTAATATGCGCAGTGTGACTTCTTTTTCGATACCAGCTGTAAAAAGTGTACGCCCAGTTTTATCAAAAACTTTGGCTCCGTTTAGTGTAATCATCGCACAGTCGATACCCGCATCGTCTAGAGCAGGTTTTGCTTCTGTATACGCCCGTCCTGTAGCGACCATGAATTCGATACCAAGGCGTTCAGCTTCTCTGATAGCAGAAGCATTGTCCTTTGAGATACCCATTTTTGAATCTAGTAAAGTTCCATCCATATCTGAAGCAATCAATTTAATCATAAAATTTTCTACACCTCGTTTATTTAACTTATTTATAGTTTACCATGTTTTTTCCTTTTCAGTGCAGAAAAATTCTCTTGTCACTTCCTAAAAAATCCGATATGCTAAAAGTGTTAAAAAAAAGTGTCAGAATAGAAGTTTTAATAGTAAATAGCTGGAAAATAGTACAGTTATCAAATCAAAGGAGGTCGACTAATGAAAGAAATTATTCATAATAGTTGGCAAGAAGTATTAGAAGAAGAGTTTACAAAAGAATATTATCTGAACTTACGGGAATTTTTAAAACGAGAATACAGTCAACAAACGATTTATCCAGATATGTACCATATTTACTCTGCATTAGAGCTTACACCCTATGAAGAGGTGAAGGTCGTGATTTTAGGACAAGATCCCTATCATGGTCCAAATCAAGCACATGGATTAAGCTTTTCTGTGCAGCCAGGAGTTCGTACACCACCATCGTTGATGAACATTTATAAAGAGCTTCAAGAGGACTTAGGTTATCCGCCTGTTTCACATGGATTTTTAGAAAGCTGGGCTAAGCAAGGCGTTTTATTACTGAATACAGTGTTGACTGTTCGAAATGGTCAGGCATATTCTCACCGTGGGCAAGGATGGGAGAATTTAACAGATGCGATCATCAAAAAACTAAATGAACGTGACAAACCGATTGTATTTATTCTATGGGGCAAGCCAGCACAAGAAAAAATAAAAATGATCGACACAAATAAACATATCATCATTAAGTCACCACACCCTAGTCCTTTAGCAGCTCATCGTGGTTTTTTTGGTTCAAAACCGTTCTCAAAAACAAATCAAGCATTAGAACAATTGGGAGAAACACCGATTAATTGGCAATTGCCTGATACAGTGTCATAAAACAGAACATTCTGTTATAGTGCAGTAATGCAGGTTTGTGAAAACAATATCAGAATCAGCATTTTTTACACTAATACAGCCATAAATAACTGTTATTTTCTTGTGGAATGGTGTATGATTAGATTGTATAAATAATCATTGGAGGGTATATCGTGGAATTATTCGATAGCTTAAAATTTAAAGTCATTCGCCGTAACATCAAAATTGTTTTTCCAGAAGCAACAGATCCTCGTATTCTTGGTGCTGCAGCTCGCTTGAAGGCAGAAGAATTAATGGAACCAATTTTGATTGGTAAACAAGAAGCAATTATAGAAGCGGCGCATGCTCGTGGAATCAAAGCTTCTAACTTTACAATCATTGACCCGGACAATTACGATGGATGGGAAGAGATGGTTGCAGCATTTGTTGAACGTCGTAATGGAAAAGTCACAGATGAAGACGCACGTAAAATTTTAAAAGATGTAAATTACTTTGGTACAATGCTTACTTATATGGGCATTGCTGATGGTATGGTAAGTGGTGCAATCCACTCAACTGGAGATACCGTTCGTCCTGCGTTACAAATTATCAAAACAAAACCAGGTATCAGCCGTACAAGTGGTGCGATGATCATGGTTCGTGGACGTGACCAAGAAAAATACATTTTTGCAGATTGTGCAATTAATGTAAATCCAACAGCACAAGAATTAGCTGAAATTGCTGTGGATAGTGCGAAAACAGCTGAATTGTTTGACATTGAACCTAAAGTAGCGATGATGAGTTTCTCAACTAAAGGTTCTGCCAAAGCACCTGAAGTTGATAAAGTCGTTGAAGCAACAAAAATTGCTAAAAGCTTAGCACCAGAACTTGAAATTGATGGAGAATTACAATTTGATGCTTCTTATGTAGCATCTGTTGCTCAATTGAAAGCACCGAATTCGCCTGTTGCAGGTCAAGCAACAGTCTTTGTATTCCCAGAATTACAATCAGGAAATATTGGTTATAAGATTGCTCAACGTTTGGGTAACTTTGAAGCGATTGGTCCGATCTTACAAGGCTTGAACAAACCAGTTTCTGACTTGTCTCGTGGAGCGAATGAAGAAGATATTTACAAACTATCGATCATCACTGCTGCGCAGACATTAATGAACTAATGATAATGTTTAGGGAACCAAAACCAGACGTCAAACGTTTTGTTTTGGTTCCCTAGTTTTTTTCTTCATAATTCGGTATACTACACTACATAGAACAATGAAAAGCTTAAGCAGGTAGGTGAAAACATGACTATTTTAATCAATAATCCTAAAGAAACAGAAAAAATAGCAAAAATGATAGGATCAGTTGCTAATGCAGGAGACACGATTATCCTTTCTGGAGATTTAGGTGCTGGAAAGACCACCATGACTAAAGGAATTGCTCTAGGTTTAGGCATTGATCAAATGATTAAAAGTCCAACATATACAATTATTCGTGAATACCAACAAGGACGTATACCCTTGTACCATATGGACGTTTATCGTATTGAAGACGGTGCAGATGATCTAGGTTTAGATGAGTATTTTGAAGGGGATGGATTGTCTGTTGTAGAGTGGGGAAAACAATTAGGCGAATTTTTGCCAACGGATTACTTAGATATCACTATTTCAAAAGATTCTGAGGATATGGAAAAAAGAGTACTATCCATTCAAGCAGTAGGCGAAAAATCAAACCAATTCTTAAAACGCATCAAGCATAAAATGGAGGAATAGCTATGACAGAAGTAGAATTTACGATTAGAGAAGCAATTCCAGCTGATGCGGCAGAGATTTTACACGCTTTACAAATCATTGGTAGTGAAACACCGTATCTCGTGATGGATGAAAAAGGTATGGAGATGACACCAGAAGAGCTGGGTGAGAATTTAGCTACTCTGTATGAGTCTTCAAATAATGTATTGATGGTGGCTTTAGCAGATGAAAAAGTCATTGGTACAGCTTCAGTGAAGGCATCGTCAAAAAAACGAATGGAGCATATTGGCGAAATCGGTATCAGTATTTTAAAAGAATACTGGGGTTTTGGACTAGGCAGCTTAATGATGGAAGAGTTAATTGATTGGGCTAAAGCTAGTAATGTTATACGTCGCTTAGAGCTAACTGTACAACATCGTAATCAGCGTGCCGTCCATGTCTATGAAAAAATTGGATTTAAAACAGAAGCCATTATGGCTCGTGGAGCAAAAACAGATGATGGTGAATTTTTAGATGTTCACCTGATGAGTATGATGATTGATGAATAAAGGATACAATTGATTTAATTGAACAAGCAGGAAACGCCTCAAATTGTTGTAAATGAGACGTTTTCTGCTTGTTTATTTGTTTTATTAGGAGATTAGAAAAGGAAATCATCCAAGAATTTAGCTAACATATCATCGTTATTACAAAATTTAATTATATGATGCCGATATCTAACCAATTGTTTATTCTCGAGCTTTAAAAGCACCTTCGTAACGTAAGGACGAGAAACATTGGAAAATTCGGCTAAAAGGGAATGAGTCACGAATTTGGGCAATATGAAATAATTTTCCGATTGCTTCCCCAGATGCTGAACGAGCAAAATGAGTGACGTAAAAACACGTTCATACCCAGATAACGAAGACAAATACCAAGAAAGATGGATTTTCTGTGTCTGATGAAAAAAATTTTTATAAAGTATATCAAAAACATTTTTATCTGTAGGATCTAATGTAAAGAATGGGATTACAGCTAAGGTGACATCTTCAAGAGACATGAATAACCACGGATTATCTGTTTTAGAACTATGAAATAAAGTGTTTAAGCCTAAAAACTCAGAAGGGCCTAATATGTCAAAGGACTTAAGATTTCCTTGTTTGTCTATCACTGAGGATTTAACGTAACCAGATTTAATATAGTATAAATGATTAGGTAAAATTTTATTCGTAAAATTAGTGTGTTCGTTGATAACTAAGGTTGTATTTTTTTCTTTTTCAGATAATTGTAAAAAAAATCTAGAATTTAGTTCTTTAAGGTGCGTGTGATAAGTAAATAAATCGTCTATAAACATACTTGTCTCCCTAAATAAGTAATTTAGAATTCATTCTTATACAATAAGATAACACATTTTTGTTTATTTAATTGTTATTTTTTACAAAAAGCTAACGAAATTAGCAATAGATTTAAATAAGATTAAAAAAGTAGCATAATGTTACTAGGGAACATATCAATTATTTTTGTTTATATTAATATAGCCTGTAACAGCTCCATTGTTGTTTATATATCTATAAAATAATGAGTTGTTAAGATAGTTTGAAAGGTGGAGAAGGAAACGTAGAAGAACGATTAAATTAAAAATAAACACTTGAAAGGAAATGGTTTAATGTTTAGTCAAGGGAATAAAACGAAAACTTTTGTTTTTTGTTTTTTATTTATTTCTTTTTTTGTAAGCGGTAGTATAGCAGAGAAAGCAAGTGCAGAAACAATCAACGAACAAGAAAATTTTACCGATTCAATGGGATTAAAACCTGACTTAGGAACATCTGAAAAATCGAGTATGTCTGAAGCCTACATTCAAAAATCAGCAAATTGGGATAGGTATAAGTACGGTACATTTGAAGGCGATCTTTTGAATGATGGAAAAATATCAATTAGAACAACGACTATTCGTGTAACAAAACAGACTAGTTATTGGGATCGCTATGTAGATGTGATTATTTTAGATGAGAGTGGAAAAATTAACTATGCCAGTGGACGAATCAATGTCCACGGTAAAGAAACCTATATTACATTAAAACCAGGGAGTTTAAAACCAAATACGACTTATTTACTTGGCGTAAATGAACGTTGGTTGCTTACTGGAATTATTGCCGACAGCTATCCTTTAGGCTATTTTCAAGTGTCAGACGGACAAACACATACGCCTCCAACAATTGAAGCTGCAGATCGCAAAGTTCCCTTAAATACGCCATTTGATTACATGGAAGGTGTCTCCGCTTATGACGAAACTGGGGAAGATATTTCTAATTTGATCAGCTATTCAGGGATGGTCAATACGTCACAAGAAGGTAATTATTTAGTCACATATTCGGTAACAGATAAAAACAATCTAACAACGACTAAAACGATTAATGTGACTGTTTTTAAACCAGAAGCTGAACACTTAGAAAAGCCAACTATTGATACAGTGACGGAAAAAGATACTCTTGTTACTGGTACAGCTGTTCCAAATACCTCCATTAATATAATTATTGGTCAGGAAAAATATCGAAATACAGTTTCTGAATCTGGAAAATTTTCGATTCAATTGGAAAGAGCTTATCCAGCAGGTACATCAATTGAAGCTTTTGTAGAAAATGAGCAAGGAAATCGCAGCGAGTCTGTTTACAGTAAAGTTCAACCTGTTCAAACTGAATTAAAAAAACCTGTAATAAATGAAATTACAGATAAAGATACAGTTGTTACAGGCAGCGCTGAACCAAATACCCAAATCGATTTGATCATGGGGATTGATAAATACCGTGAAAAAGTCAGAAGTGATGGAACATTCTCCATTACCTTAGACCAATCATATCCGGCTGGTACTGGTGTAGAAGCGTTTATTACCGATGAAAAAGGAAATAAAAGTGAAAGCACCAAAACAATTGTAAAATCAGCAAATGATGAGATAGGCATTAATCCTATTTATACATCAGATTCAATCATAACAGGAAAAACAATTCCCAATGCCAAAATAGAAGTTAGCATTGAAAACATGCGCGCACGAATCTATGAGGGAACCTCGGATTCTAAAGGTGATTTTGTTATAGATATGAACGGGAAAACATATCCTGCAGCAACCCAAGTAGAAGTAACAGTCTTTTTCCCTGACGGCACAAAAAAGAGTAAGAAAGTCATTGTCTACCCCAAAATTCCATCTGTAAATACAATTAATGAACTTTCTAGAGAATTGACAGGAACAGCTGATCCGAATGCGACAATCAAAGTATCTTCCAGTAACGGTCTATATTTTATAGGAGAAGCAGACGCATCAGGGAACTTCAGACTTCCAGTTCGCGGACTAAAACAAGGAGATATTCTATCTGTGTATCAAACCAGTAATGGAATAGATAGCGATGTCATCACGATTACAGTACAGTAATAACTATAAAATTAGAGGTGTTTTATGAAGAAAAAAGCAGTACAAACGACAATACCCATTGCAGTACTTTTAGGAGTATTTTTATTAAATACAACTGAAGTTTCAGCAATAGACACTCAGTCAAGCAATACTAATCTATTACAAAAAAATAGAATCAATGATCCATTTGATGTAACGATTGGCTGGGATATTGAATTTGAAAGTAGTTTGCCAAACATTCATGTAGAAGACATATTTCTTGAAGGAAGAATCAATGACACGATACACCAAAAAATGCTAATTAACAATGCTGCAAATATAGGTGAGGCAACACTACACGCAACAAAAAAAATTCCTATGAAAAAAGGACATGAATACAAAATTAATTTAATCTACGCAATGAAGTTTACTAAAACGGGCACAGGATCAATTGATTTTAATGGTGACAAAGTTTCTAGCACAGATCCAAACGGAAATGACGCAAAAGATCATTTATATACAAAAACAGTTACCCCAGATAAAGACATGGATTATGTGATTACTATTGATTACAAAGTTCCGAAAGTTTCTAATGTCTATTTAAAATTAGCCTTTGATACAGAAGGCGAAGGTGGTATTGTAGAAAAAGCTGATTTGAAAGCCCCTTTATTGGACGCACCTGAAGCGAATCAAAAAGTCATCACTGGCAAAGGACAATCAGGGAATACTGTTGAAATTAAAGATTCTTCAGATACAGTTTTAGGTACAAGTAAAGTAAATAAAGATGGGGATTTTTCAGTCACAGCGAAACGTCCATTCATTTACGATGAAGTTATTAAAGGAACACAAATCACAGAAGAAGGTCTCCGCAGTGAAGAGGCAGAAACAAAAGTGATTGATACGATTGCTCCAGAAGCTCCAACCTTAGAAAAAATAACAACTGAAAGTAAGGAAGTCCATGGAAAGGCCGAGGCAAATGCATTGGTGAATGTGACAATGGATTCTGACACGTATCAAGAACATGCAGATGCAAAAGGAAATTTCACGATCTTTTTAGAAAAAAAATATGATTTCGGAACAAAAGTTTCAGCGACTGCTACAGATTTAGCAGGTAATGTAAGTGAAGCAGCTACAACAAGTGTTGTTTATGCGAATGAATTAAACGTTAAATTTACCGATACCATTACAAGTTCAGATACACAATTAACTGGTGAAACAACAAGAGGAAATATCGATGTTGAAATCAAAATCAATTCGAGAATTTACAAAGTGACATCAGATGAAAATGGACAATTTACTGTAGACTTAACACGTGAATATCCTGTAGGAACAAAAATAACTGCTAAAGTAGTCGATGAGTATGGACAAAATAAAACCGCAGAAACAATTGTAGCACCTAGAGTTCCGACTATTTCATCTCTTCAAGCAGGTCAAGACTTTGTAAAAGGAAGCGCAGATCCTAATGCTAAAATCCTAGCAACTCTTCATCATGGTGAAGAAGAATACCAATTTGAAGTAGTCTCTGATGAAGCTGGTGACTTTATCATTGAGCTGAAAGATGATGAAGGCAAGCCATTTAAATTAGAGATTGGCGATTCCGTAGAAATCAAATCTGTATTTGAAGACCTAGGTATGGAATCAGAAACAGCTTATCAAGGTGTCTTCTCATTTTAAATAAACATAAACCAATAATAAATTTTATAATAATCTAACTTGGAGATCTGGGATAAAGCAAGATGTATTGTTTTATCTCAGATCTTAAAATCAAGTGAAGCTGAAAAAATTAGTGAAACCAAAATAGATATGATAGGAGATAGAACAGATGAGGAAAAATAGCTTTGTGTTCTTTTCACTGATGATCCTTTCCTTTTTTTTAACGATAGGTTCAATCAGTTATGCTGAGGAACAGAAAAATGGTAAGGACTTTGAATTGACGAGTGGTTGGACAGTTGACTTTAGTACAAATCTTCCGCAGGTTGGTGTAGATTCTGTATTCAGCGAAAATCACATAAATAAAGATATTAACCAAAAAATGATTATCTCTAATGTTGCTAATATCGGAGACGCAAAATTTACTGCGACAAAAGCCATTCCGATGAAAAAAGGGCGTAAATATACGATAGATTTAATCTATGCGATGAAATATAATGTAGCCCAAAGAGGATGGATTGATTTCAACGGTGAGACAATTTACTCAGAAATGGAACCCTATCCGTATGATAAAGAGTACAAAAAAACAATTATTCCAGAAGAAGATACTACATATGTCATTACGGTTCATTTTGATGTAAAAATGCGTGAAAATGCCTATTTTAAGTTAGGACATTTACTAGATAATGATGGGATAGAAGAAATTCCTGATCCTGTAGATTCTTCTGTAACAGCTCGCTATCTTTCTGAAGATGAGCAGCCACTCTTAGAAAATGACGTCATTACAGGACAGGTTGGAGAATCGTACTCTATTCCTCAAAAGGAGATTGATGGCTATACCTTGAAAGAAGTCCAGGGAGAGGCCTCAGGGCAATTCACCAATGAACCAAAAGAAGTACGTTTTATCTATTCTAAAAATACTGAGGAAAATGGCGTCGCTACGGCTTATTATCAGGATGAGGATGGTAATGATCTAGAAGAGCCGATAATTAAACAAGGAGCATTCGGTGAAGAATACCAATTTGAACCAAAAGAAATTAATGGATACAAACTTCTCAATATACAAGGCGAACCAAAAGGAGCTTTCAAACTAGAAAATCAATCAATTGTTTACACATATAAACCGATAGACAAAGATACATCTAATTCAAATGGCACCTCAAATTCCAATTCCAATTCAAATAAGACATTGGATTCAAAAGTTACAATTTATTATATAGACGAGAATGGAAATGAATTAGCTGAGCCAATGATTAAAAATGGTTTATTCGGACAAACATATACCGTTGATGTTAAAGAAATACCGTTATACGCCTTGAAAGAAATCAAAGATGAGCATTCAGGCAATTTCTCTGGAGATGATCAAGTGGTGAAATGTATTTATATTAAACAAGAATTTACTTCTGTAACCAATCCTACACAAACTGAAAAATCAAAATCAATCCCTTTACTCGGTGAACAAAGCAAACGTTTATTACAAATACTAGGGGCATTAATTTTAGCAGCAATTTTAACAATTTACATTGTTAAAAAACGAAAGAAATTACGCTAGATACTCGTGAAATTTTCAGACATCCAAATAGAATTGTAACAAGGTGTAACTAGTTTGAAACGAGTTACACTTTTTTTTATATGTAACAAGCGATTGAAAAGCCATATACATTAAGTGAGTCAGTCGATATACTTAAGTCAAAGAAACATGCATAGGAGGAAAATAAAATGTCAAAGGGAATTAAAATCGTTACAATTGGTGGAGGATCAAGTTATACACCTGAACTCGTAGAAGGGTTTATCAAACGCTATGATGAATTACCTATTCGTGAGTTATGGCTAGTCGATATTGAAGCAGGAAAAGAAAAATTGGAAATTGTTGGTGAAATGGCGAAACGCATGGTTAAAGCTGCAGGAGTAGATTGTGAAGTTCACTTAACCTTGGATCGTCGTGAAGCGTTAAAAGATGCTGATTTTGTCACAACACAATTACGTGTAGGGCTTTTGGATGCACGTATTTTGGATGAACGAATCCCATTAAGCCATGGCATGATTGGTCAAGAAACTAATGGAGCAGGCGGTATTTTTAAAGCATTAAGAACAGTTCCAGTAATTTTAGATATCGTGGAAGATATGAAAGAGTTGTGTCCAAATGCGTGGTTGATTAACTTTACAAATCCAGCAGGGATGGTTACAGAAGCTGTTTTACGTTATGGTAACTGGGATAAAGTTGTTGGTTTATGCAATATTCCAGTCAATGCTGTTTTTGAAGAAGCAGAATTATTAGGCGAAAATAATCGAGATCTATTTTTCCAATTTGCTGGGATCAATCATCTGCACTGGCACACCATTACAGATAAAAATGGAAACGACCGCACAGATGAGCTGATTAAAGTGATGTATGGACAAGAGGATGCCAAATCAATTGTAGCGAATATTAAAGACAATAATTTGATTTGGGAACAGGTGGAAAACCTACACATGGTTCCATGTCCATATCATAATTATTACTACTATACAGATAAAATGTTAGCTGAAGAATTAGAAGACTTCAAAAACAACGGCACACGTGCTGAAAAAGTAAAAGAGATTGAACATGAATTGTTTGAACTATACAAAGATCCTAATTTAGATTACAAACCTAAACAATTAGCAGAACGAGGTGGTGCCCGTTATAGTGATGCTGCGTGTGAAATCATTAATTCTATCTATAATGATAAACGCACAACAATGACGGTCAGCACTAGAAATAATGGAACCATCACTGATTTACCAGCTGAAAGTGCTGTAGAAGTAACCTGTACGATTACTGGTAAAGGACCAGTTCCTTATAACTTTGGCAGCTTTAAACCACAACAGCGTGGTTTATTACAAGTAATGAAATCAATGGAAGAATTAACCATTGAAGCAGCTGTAACTGGTGATTATGGGACTTTATTGCAATCCTTCACGATGAATCCGTTGATTACAAGTGGAGATGTCGCTAAAGAAGTCATGGATGAATTGTTGGAAGCACATAAAGCGTATTTACCAAATTTTTTTAAATAAACTATATCTATGCAGAGAGAAAATTTTATTTTTTCTCTGCATTTTTGTTATTAACTGTTACAAAAGTGGAAGGGCATAATAGTTTTTAGTCATAGAAGAAGTTTATGAAAAATGTGCTCAAATTAATATTGTTTCGTGCAGTTATTAGATTATCTAGGCATAGGTTGAAAACAATTTAGAAGAAAAATTGCTTCTTATTCCAGAATTCTTAAATGATGTCTAGTATTATCATTGTTGGAAATTCCGTTAGAGTATGCGAATTTCATTGAATAAAAGAAAATGTTACTAGTTTTAAAAAGTTGTACTCTTTAATTTTATTTTGTGAAAATTTCCTTTATTTTAGATATTAAGAAAAATATTTTTTTCTTTTAGATAAAAATGTTGATTTAAAATCATTTATATATTACTATTTAGATGATTGGATGAGATTCAATCAAAACTAGAAGAAGGAGAGAAAGTGATGAAATTAAAGAAAGTTATTTTGGGTAGTATGGTTTGTTTTAGTGCACTATTACTTTTTCACTCAGGTGAACAAGTGTATGCAGAGGAGAATAAGATATCAGAGGAAACGAAGGAAATACAAGGAAGAGCGATTAGTCCGTTTGTTCGTCTTAAGCCGCAAACTTACGAGGTAGGACTAGATACGGCTATTCAAGGAGCAATTGAAAGTGTAACTAATCCTAAGGAGTTTGATGAAATAGCGACAGTTCAACTTTTTGTCAATGATGAATTAAAAAAAGAGGCTCCAATTAAAACAATACGAAGATTTGAAGTGCCAACTGATGATTTAACAATCAAAGAAACAGATAAAGTAGAGATACAAGCTATAAATGTTAAAGGTGAAAAGGTGAGAGAACGTGTATTGGTAACGTTGAAAGTGTTCTCAGTGCAATGGAATTTGGACTCATATATGTTGTTTGATGATGTAATCACTGGAAAAGTAATTGGTACGGTGACCGCTATCGAAGTTGTTGAGGAATATGTAGACGGAAATGGTGTGTTGCAAACACAGAGCTTAGTACCAAAAACCCCTGTTGTAAATGGTGAAATCAAAGTACCTATAGATATGTACACTATTTATGATGAGACGGCAAACGTTAAAATTATTCCTTATAAAGGGAATCGTAAAGGAGCTGTTGGCGAAAAACTTCCTGTTGTAGCATTTGATTTAAAAGCTGATATCAAGCCGTTTGTTTTAAACAAAGATAAAGAAGTTACAGGAACCTTTACAGGAAAAGGTTTAGCCAAGGTAAAATATGCTCGATTAGAAGTAGACACTATTGTTGACGATAGTACTGAAGTACAGATTGATGAAACAGGTAAATTCTCTATATTAGGCGAAGGCAATATTTATAGTGGAGCAGAAGTAAACATTGTAACTTATGATGAAAATGGCAATGAATTAGTTAGTTTCCCTGTCAATGTAGTTGAACAAAAAAGAATCAAAGATTATTTCCCAGATCCTAACTTAGCTCAAGTAGTTGCTGGTTATTTAGGTGGTGGGCGAACCGTTGAATCTTTTGTAACGGAAGAAGAGTTGGCTGTAAAAAATTATATGCTGGAAGCGCAAGGCAAAGGCGTTAAAGATATAACAGGTATTGAATATCTACAGCCAAAAATTATTTTCTTGCAGTCAAATGAAATTGAAGATTTAACACCGTTTGCTAGAATGAAGACAAATCGTTATACTGACAATCTTCAATTACAGCACAACAAAATCAAGGATATTTCACCATTGATCGAACTTGGAAAGTATAGTCCCACAGTGATGTGTCATTTGTTGCTATCAGCCAATGAGTTGGATAATAACGCAATAGCGATTCTTAGAGATAACAAACGAGAATTCAGACATATTTTACACTTGGAACTGATGGCTAATCATATTGATGATTTCTCTAATATAAGAAAGTCAGGTTTTTGGGGAGGATTGGAGTGGTTTGGTTTACAAATGAATAACCATGAATCCGTTTGGAGACCTCATGGACAAAAAGTTAAGATGGCAGCACAGCCTATTGTCAATGGTCGTTTAGAAGTTACTATGCCAGGACTAGATATCGATAATAAACCATTTACGGTTGTAGATGATTTATATGGAGGTAAGACAACACCAGGTTATACTCAAACAGGCAATAAAGTGGTTTGGGAAAACTTACCAAGTGATATCAAAGAAGTTAAACTTAACGTTACTTCTATTGGTTCTCTGAATAATCAAATTGGAAAGCCATTCCCTAACCAAACGAGTGTATATTATACGATTCCTGTGAAGTAAGTATAGTAAGTGTTAGAAATACATGAAATCAGTAAAGTATGAAATGGTGTCTCCACTTTTTAAAGTGATTATTTAGTAATAAATAAGGGTGAAATGAGACTTTGTTTTACTAAAGTGGGTAAGCATGAAATAAAAGGAAATTTAGAGGACACGTATCAATCTGTTAAAGTGCATGGCAATGTCTTTGTACTTGGAGAAAGTATACCAAACGATATTAATCACTTTTGGTAGTAAAGTTTACCCATATACGTATTATTCAAATTAATTGCAAAATAAAATCTATAGGGAGGGTAGTAGAACAACTGATTAGTTCTACTACCCTCCCTATAAGCGATTGTCAGTTTACTTGCAGATTTTGGACTTCTTTTGCTAAATATTCCACAGTATAAAGTGCTGGAACCTGGGAAGTAATATCACTATCACCAATCCGTTCAGTCGAAATATAATAAGGAATATTTACATCTGAAAGCGATGCAATCGGAGATTTTTCACTATTCGTAATCGAAATGATCGAACAGTCATTACTAATAAAGTGATTTAAATAGTGAATAATAGCTTCATTTTCACCGCTAACAGAAAGAGCAATTACACACACATTTTTTGCGATACTTTTATTGAAGAAATTTACAGGATGATTGATTGGATCTTCAATATGAAAAGCCATACTAAAAATAGAAGAAAAATATAATGCTCCATATTCTGCAATGATTTTTGACGAACCTGTCCCGATAAATAGCACCAACTCTTTTTCTGCTAATAACTTCGCAGCCGCTTGCATTCGTTCTTGGTAAAATGTTTCTGTAGATCGTTGAATAAAATTAGTGAATGAAGTTTCATCTACAGCGTGAGTTGTGAGTGGTTCTGTTAAAGATTTGCGATAGATATTCAATTTTATTTTAAATTCAGAAAAACCTTCGCAACCGAATTTACGGCAAAAACGTAAAATACTAGCTGTACTGCTATGAGTTTCCTTGGCTAACTCACGAATTCTCATATAAACGACTTCATCAATATGAGATGCGATATATTTATAAATGTCTAAATCAATGGGACTTAAATCTGGACTATGGTCTAAGAATAACAAGTAATTCACTACTTTCTTAAAAAATTAATGATTATCAATTAGCTTGGAAAAAAAGGGAATCACTGAGTGTTCAACAAATACAGGTGCTTCCAAATTGGCTAAATGTGCTGCATGAGGAACAATGATTTTTTCTGCTAAAGGAATTGTTTTATGAAGAAAATCGGCTATTTGTTGAAAATCCGGAACGTCTTCACTTCCGATCAGAACCAATGTAGGAACACATAGTTGATCCAAACAAGATGAGCGTTTCGATGAATCTGGTGTCTCTTCAACGGGCAACTCTATTTCCAGCTTAGTAAAAGCAGTCATTTGCATATTGATAATTAATGCCTTTAATTGACTATCAATCGTATCAGGTTGGCGGTTTCTAAGAATCCACGTTTCATAGTTTAACTGAGCAGCTTGTTCATATGATTTTTGATTTAATAGTTCTTCTTCTTGAGCATCATATTGCTGTAATTCATCTGAAAAAGCCCAATCACCGATTGCTGGTGATTGAAGAGTCATACCTAGCGTACGATTAGGCATTTCAATAGCAAAATCTAATGCTAGTTTTCCGCCGAATGACGCTGCAAAAAGGTATGTTTGGTCAATAGCTAAATGATCCAATAACTCATTAATCATCATTGTATAAGAAAAAACTTCCCCTGTAAATGAACTTTGACCAAAGCCTGGAAGATCAAATCTAGTCACGTGAAACTGTGTAGCTAAGGCTTGAAATTCGTAGGACCACATTCGTGAATCCGCGATGCCAGCATGAATTAATAAGATATGGGGTCCGCTTCCTTGCGATTCATAATAGATAGTCGCACTTTTTGTTTTTAAAATCGGCATCTACTTCCTCCTACTATTTTCTTCGTTAAATCAAGACTATACACAAAATGTCTAACTGGCTGTCCAGAATAATCTTTATCAAATTGTTGAATAATGGTCATGTCATTTTTTTCTGCTACTTTTTGCGAGGAACGATTTGTATTTCGGATGATAGAACAAATTTTCTTTGCATGTAGTTTGTTTTTAGCATAACGAATACACAGTTGACTTGCACTAGTCGCATAGCCGAGGTTCCAATAATGTTTATTGACCAAGTAACCAACTTCTAATAATGATTCTCCCTCAACGTCTGATAAAACGATGCCGCATTGACCGATAAACGCTGAAGTATGTTTATCAATAATAGCCCATAGCCCAAACCTGTTCTTTCGATAACTTTCCATATTCCAACGTAACCAATCTTCGACTTTTTCTTTTGTAAATGCGGATTCATAAGCATACATTGTTTCTTCATCTTGTAAAATCAAGCATAAATCTTCGAAATCATCAAGCGTCAATTCCCGCAAGTAGAGGCGTTCATTTTCGATGATTTTTTTCATTTAAATCATCACCTTCCCTTTTTTGATTGATTTTCTTACTCATAATATATAATGGTCCGAATTCTCCTTGAACCGTTTTATCTAAATAGTGAAAGCCAGCTTTTTCATAAAGTCTTTGAGCAGGTTTATTTTGTGTATTGACAGCAAGGATAACTTCATTTGCTTTTGGAAAATGAAGTTGAATGAAATCTGGTAATAGACGTAATGCTTCTTTTGCATGGCCTTGACCTTGGTAGCGTTGGTCTGTTGAAAAGGTTCTAAGTAACAATGCACGCTCATTTGTTGTATACAAAGCAACATCTTTTTTTTGATCTAAAACAAAAAAATTCGTCAATTGTCCTTGTTCTATGGCTAAAACAGGATGAATAAAATGGTTTGTCTGAGCAATTTTAATCGGCATTTCTGGTGTTCCAGTGTAAAGCAGTTGTTCCTCAGTTAATTGATAGTGATGAATCAACTCTGCAAAATCATTGGTATATTTTTGTAAAAACATGACACCACACCCTTTCATGACAGATACTTCTGTCATTATTTTACCATAGGAACAAGGAATGATTAGGGAAATTCGTCTAGTGCAAGAAATGTGACAGAAATTTGGGACATAATTGAAAGGAAGCTGGGAGTTTTAACATGTGGATTCCTTGTATACTAGGTTCATCAAGTCATATCGCTGCTTAGATTTGACTAACTATAGTCGCCCGTGACTTTAAATGAGAGGAGATGTCAAAAGATAAATGATCGATATTTCAAATAAGTATGTAACGATTGAGCAGCATGATAAGGCGATCCAAAAACAATTAAAGGTTATCAAAAAGCTGCAAAAAAGAGTGAAAACAGAACAACGACAAAAAAATCAACTGGCATCTCAATTAAAACGATCGTACAACCAAGTAAACAATCAAAACAGCGGTAAATTATCTGAGGGGGAAAAAAGATGACAGCATTAAGTGGAGTAGATGTAGTATGGCGTTTTCGTTTAGCAGAAGACGAAGGAAATGAACGTGCGTGGGGCTTAGCCTACAGCACAGAAAATGGGTATTCAAAATCGAAAGAAAGCGAATCAACTGTTACAAAAGATGGCAGCGTAGTTACGCCAGGAGCAACAGAAACAACGGTTACAGCAACAACATTATATAAAATTGGTTCCACACAAATCGATAAATTAGAAACAGCTATGGATGAAAATAAACGTGTCCAAATTTGGCGCATCAACACAAAAGAAGTTGGCACAGGAGCAAATGAAGGCAAGTTTAAAGCGAAATACTTTGAAGGCTTCTTTACCTCGTTTGAAGAAACGGATTCAGCAGAAAATAAAGTGGAATACTCGCTAGAATGGGCGATTGAAGGCGCTGGTAAGAATGGTTTTGCTTCATTAGAACTTGATACTTCTGAAGGCGGAGATTATGAGTTTAAAGATACTGTGAAAGTGGAAGCAACGCCATAATTATTTTTATGAAAGCACACAATTCAAGAGGTTAGTATTACTAACCTCTTTCAAAATCAGGAGGAATAGACATGGAATTAGCAATGAACGAAAAAACATTTGATTGTAGATTTGGTTACGGATTCTTAAAAGAAATCAACAAACGTTATTCAGTAGAACGTGGCGGCATGCAGTTAAAACTAGGAGTTGGAGCAATTGTTTCAAATCTTCTATTATCTGATGTGGATACATTATTTGAAGTCTTACTGATTGCCAATATGACAGAAAAACCTCGAATGACGGTCAAATTTTTAGAAGATTACGTTGAACAGAATGGTACAAAAGGATTGTTTGAAGATGTGATCAATGAGCTAAAAAAGTCAGAATATACCGGGATGATGACCAACAAGATGTTGGAAGAAGCACAAGCGTAAAAAATATAGATTTTGATGAAGTTTATGAACAAGTACGCTTAAATTGTTTGCGTTTTTTGAAAATTGAAAATTTTGATGAAATCGACCGATTGACAATTCCTGATTACGAGTTACGTATGAAAGCCTATCAATTAAAGCAATTAGATCGACAATATGAAATTCATATGCAGGCATGGGCGACAGTCATGGCAGGCCAAACTCGAAAAGGCAAACCCGTTTTTAGAACCTTTGATAAATTCTTTGATTATCAAAAAGCAGAAGAAAAAATCCTGGGTATGAAAAAAAGAGTTTCTCCTGATAAAGAAAAACTTCAAAATTGGATTGCGAATTTTAATTCATAAGAAAGGAGGGAAAAAGTGGAATATAAAATTAATGTAAAGACTATTCTAACCGCCGTAGATGGAGGATTGAATGGATCAATAGCGCAAATAACTGAAAGTGCTGCTCAATTGGAAACACAAATTAATCAACTATTTTCATCTGTTTCTGATTCTAGTGATGTGAAAACAGCGTTTAATGGCGTAAAAGACTCCTTCAAAGAGTTGGAAACCATTTTAGGTAATTTTGGGTTACCTCCTATTGAGTCAATGTTTACAAATTTTGGCTCACAGGCGACTAGTCAATTAGGCAGAGCAGGAGATGCATTTAATTTATTAGGTAAAAAAACGCAAGGATTGAGTGGTATTGTTTCTACTAGTTTTAGTAAAATGCAGTCACCGTTTAAAGATTTACCTATGAAAATGTTAGATCCATTCATCTCTTTAGATTCTAAAGTAACAGGTTTTACTAAAAATTTATCGAAAACAGTGACTAGTCTAGCTCCGCAGATGGCCTACGGAATGTTGTCTTTAGAAATAGGAGTAGAAAAAGCTATGGACAAAATGGGTTCAGGTGCATTGAACGTGGCTGGTTTTTTTGAAAATATTTCTTTAGGATCGAAAAAATTAGCTGGAGAAGTACCACTAATTACCAAGGCTTTTGGCGGTATTGGTCAAGGAATACAAAAATCTGCTGGAGTAGGGACCACAGCTATGACGACGATGATACAAGGATTAACTTCTGTTTTTGGAGTGGCTTTGAAAGCGTTGGGACCAGCAGCAATTCTGGGCGTGGCTCTTGTAGGTTTAGGATTGATGAACAGCCAATTCGGTGATCAACTTGGTGGCATGATTACTACTGCCATTGAAAAAGGACCAGAAGTAATCAAAGGATTTGTAAATGGCATTATTTCGAAATTACCAGATTTAATGACTTCGGGTACACAATTAATTGTAGGGTTTGCTGAAGCAATCGCTGTAAACTTACCTGTAATTATGCAGAGTGCGGTTGATTTAATTAATGCGTTAGTTCAAGGAGTGATCGAAAGTTTACCGACATTGATTCCTGCTGCTTTGATGCTGATTGAATCATTAGCCACAAGCTTGTTATCGGCAGCTCCCCAGTTGTTATTGACAGGGTTAGATTTGTTAATTGCTTTAGTTGATGGGATTTTAGCTAATAAGGATCAAATCATTAGTACAGTAACGAAAATAATTGAATCATTCACTACAAATATAACGAATAATTTACCGTTAATCATTGGTAAAGGAATAGAAATTCTAACCAAACTAGCTGAAGGAATTGCTTCTGTCTTGCCAGCCTTAATTCCAGTAGCTTTACAAGCTATTACTACTTTAGTTAGAACACTATCTGAAAATTTACCGAAATTATTAGATGCGGCGGTAGAAATAGTCGGAAAACTTTGTGAAGGATTACTTGCAAATTTACCACAAATTTTAGCTGCAGCTGTCGAATTGATTTTAGCAATAGTAAGAGGAATTGGTGAAAGTATCCCGAAAGTTATTGCTGCAGGGGCTAAAATTATGGTAAAACTTTTGGAAACAGTAATAAAAGCTGTACCAGATTTAAAAGACGCAGGAATGAATCTAATTCAGGGATTAATAGATGGTATCGGAAGTATGGCTAAAGCAGCGTTAGATGCAGTTATGGATATTGGTAAAAGTATTGGAGATACATTCAAAGGTCTTTTCAAAATTCATTCACCATCTCGATGGATGCGTGATGAAATCGGAGCGATGTTACCAGCAGGTTTAGCCATTGGTATCGAAAGAAACGCTCATGTAGTTGATAAGCCAATGGACAACTTAGCTTCTCAAATTATGTTACCTAGTTTAGACACTCTAGATCAGCATTTAAAAACAGTAAAAGACGTTTCAGTACAATATAGTAGCAAGCAAATAATGCCCCAAACAAAACAACCAGCAACATTCAACATCAAACTTGGCAATCAGCAATTCAAAGCCTTCGTTTCAGACATTTCTGAAGCAATGGGACAAGACTCTGCTATTAACCTAGCATTTTAGAAGGAGGGAAAACATGTATTATTTTGAAGACACAACCAAAAAAGTCCATAAAGATGAGTTGATCCTTCCTTCTTCAGCAATGATGTATGACGGTTTTTATATCGAAAAAAGGATAGAAGGTTATCGAACATTAGCAGTCACAGGAAGAGAAATGTTGTCACTTGATGTACAAACACAAGAAACCCAAGTCGGAAGTATCAAATTAAATCAAAAATTACCTGCTCGAACAATCAAAGTAACCTATCAACTCATCGGAAAAGATGCAAAAGATGTGCAAAAAAAATACCATCATCTGATGCAAATACTGTATAAAGAATCGGATGTGGAAATTCGCTTTAAAGATGAGCTGGATTATCATTATTATGGACAATATACAACAACTGACGATGTTCGTGGAGATACCAATAGCATTATTTCAAGTTTTGATATTCTTTGTACAAATCCAAAAAAATATTCAGTGTTATTAAAAACAGATGGTGAGATTACTACCTATCTTCCTTATCAGACAATACCTGAAAAAATTGAGGTAACCATTGCAAAATTTGGTTCATTAACAATTACAAATGGAGAAAAAAAAATTAAAATTACTAGCTATAATTTAAGTGAAGGGGATCAGATTGTCTTTGATTTCATAAAAGGAAAAGTTTTTGTGAATACTGTAGATCAGACTTTTTTACTTGATTTAGAAAGTGATTTTGAAAATTTCACCCTCCAAACAGGACAAACAATTCGTTGTAATAATGGAGAAATGGTTATTTCCTACCGGGAGGTGCAATTATGACAGAAAGTGTTTATTTTTTTGATGAGCATCAGCATTTAATTCGACTGGTTAAAGAAAATGAATTGATAGAAGTTGTGCAAGAAAAAGAAATCACGTCAAACAAAGATGAATTAATGAAGGATACGTTAAATGTATCGACTGTTTATGATGAAGAATTAAATCAAGCAGCGTATATGGCTGTTAAAGAAAATGCCTCTTCGTACAGTCTGTATAGAATTATTTTAGATAGTGAATCAGAAAATAGTTTATCTTTTGTAGGCATTAGTTTCGCACCAGATGAGCTAGATTCCTATGTGGTCAAAAATGTACAGGTGAAAAATGAAACAATTAAGACTACCTTGCAGAAAATACTAGCTGAAACAGAATGGCGAGTAGGAAAAATCGACGTAAATTTACCTTCAATAACAGATGATTTCAGTTTTCTTTCTGTAAGGGATGCGTTAAAAACTATTCAAGCTCATGGGTGTGAAATTTTATTTAAATATAAAATTGACGGTATTGGCATCACGGATAAATGGCTAGAAGTCTATCGTGAAATCGGCAAACCTAGCAATCAACGTTTTACTTATGGCGAGAAAGCTTTAAGTATTGTAAAAGAACAAGATCGAAATCAAGTCTACACAAGTTTGATTGGTCGTGGTCGTGGAGAAGATGTTGGTGATGGTAAAGGGAAGCGGATTGAATTTACCGATATTGAATGGAAAAAAGCAAACGGCAAGCCATTAGATAAACCGAAAGGGCAAAATTGGCTAGAGTTCCCTGCAATGACGAAACAATATGGTATTCCTTTAAAAAATGGTGGAATGAGGAAACGTGAAAAAGTGATTGTTTTTGATGAAGATGACGATCCAGCTACATTATTACAGCACACGTATGAGTCTCTTATCGAATATTCTCGTCCGTTAACGCAATTTAAAACAGAGATTTTAGGCGGAGATACAATCGGAAATACAGTGACCATTCATCGACATGACCGAAATTATCATTATAAAACCCGAATTTTTAAAGTGAAAATCGATCGTTTAACTGGAAAAGTTGAAGCAGGTTTAGGTGATAATATAACGAAAAGTATCTCAAAAGCAACTTCAGAGCTAAAAGGAAATGTAAATTCTTTAGAAGAGAAAAAAATGACTTTTTATGATTCGGAAGAAATTTCTAAGTGGCAAGATGACATTATTCGAGGGGCCAGAGGCGGTTCTATAAAATTGATGAACGGGATTGAAACAGGAAAATCTAATAGTCGTGAGCCGTATCAAATGGTATGGATGAATAAAGATTCTTTGGAAACAAGCGATCATTTTCTAGTAGCAAATAGTGAAGGCATTGGTTTTATTGACGGAGATTTTAATAAAGGGAAGTATAAAACAGCTTGGACCATTGATGGAAAGTTCAATGCTGATTTTATTCAAGCAGGAACGATTCGAGGTCGAATGATAGAAGGTTGCGAATTTAGAACACTAGACGATACATTTCAAATAAAGATTTTAGATGGAACTATTATTTTTAGTGACAAAAAAGTAAAGAAAAGATTAGGGTCTATAAGCGCAACATTGAGTAATGGGAAAGTAAATGGATTTGCGGTTATTCAACAGCCAGGGTTTATTTTTTCGTTGAATTCTGGAAGTAAAGATAAAGAAAATACGTCTAACTATGTTATTCAAATACCAAAAGCAAGCACCATGGAAGAACCTAAGTTAAATTCACGAGCACTATGGAAACATAATGGTGATTTGCACATTACAGGTAAGTTATTCATAAATGGAAAAGAAATTACAGGTAATGGTAGTGGTGGATCTGGTGGTACTCCGCCAACTCCACCGCCAGAACTCACAACTGATCAAGAAAAAAATGCATGGGTAATCTGGCAATTCTTTAAAAATAAAGGATGGACAGAGCAATCTATAGCTGGAATGTTAGGGAATATCCAATCGGAATCAGGCATTATACCAGATATTGATGAAATAAGTGGTGGCGGTGGTTATGGACTAACCCAATGGACACCAAAATCTAAACTGGTTAATTGGTGCAATGAAAATGGGCTAGATTATCGAACGTTGGATTCTCAATGTCGACGCATACAATGGGAAATGGAAAACAATGTTCAGTGGTTTTATAATTCTTTACGTCCAGATATCGATTATATATCTTTTAGAGATTTTACGAAACTTGCTGATGTTGCGCATGCTGCAGAATGTTTTATTGCATTGTACGAACATCCAGAAAACCCTTATCAACCGGCTAGAGCACAGCAAGCCCAATATTGGTATGACAAGTTAAAAAATTTGAAACCTGGAACGGCAACTGGAGCGGCTGGATTGGCTCATTTAGAAACATTGTATAAACAACCTTTGGGAAACGGGCAATGCTATGCAGTATCAGCGGAATATTCTGGATTTTTGGGTGGTTGTGGCTTAGGTGCAGGTACAGGATATCCCTTAAATCACAATATTGGCGATACAGAAGCGGCAGCTGAAATAGGTAGTGCTTATGATTGGGCGGCAGTTGGATGGAAAGTAATTTTTAATCCGACATATGAACAGCTAGTTTCTGGTGCAATCATTAACTGGAAACGTGGAGGAAATATAGGTGGCTTTAATGTTGATTATACTTATGGTCATACAGGAGTCATTCGAGGTATAACAAATGGTGGTTTTCAAACCTATGAACAAAATATCGGTTTAGGACAAGTGGTTGGAAAATATGAACGTCTATGGATTGGATCAAGTGAAATCAGTTCAATTGTTATACCACCTAAATAATCAATTTTTAGAAAGGAGTGAAACAAATGTCAATTATCTATCCAATTTTTTTATCAACAACACAACCAAATGATAATATTCCAACACTTATGATTCGTCAATTTGACGAAGGAACACAAGTGTTGGATGTGACAGTGACAGAACATGGGAAACCAAAAGACATGTCCAATTTGACCCCTTTTTTCTGTGTTAAGCAAGGGCATCACACAGGCTTAGGTATTTCAGAACAAAAAGTTACTAAAATCATTGATGCGAAAAAAGGGAAGTTTCAATATACATTAACAAATTATGATATGCAAAATGTTGGAGAAAATACAGCTTACTTTAGTTTTAGAGAACTTCAAAAAGACTTAAGTTGGCGCCAACAATTTTCAACAAGGGACTTTACTTATCAAGTAAAAGAAAGTATTTATGAGGATGGAATCAAAGATAGCAACTATATTTGGACATTTGAAGAAATTTTACGTTATTTTACTGAATGGGTGAAAACTTGTCAGGAAGTTTATGATGACTGGTATTTAGCAGCACAAGAAGAGTTACAACGGATTATTACAGAGTTTCAAGGGTGGATTAAAACAAATCAAGAGTGTTATGATCAATGGACTACGGTTCAACGAGCAGAATTCGATCAATGGTTTGCTTCGATTAAAGAAATCTTAGATGAAAATGCAGCGGGGAAACTGCTGAATCTGCTTGAAGAATTAAAGAAAGCTCACTTTACTCTGAAGAGCGGAGAAGTAGGTGTTCTTAGAACGATTCGTGATGATAAATTTAGCTTGAATCATACTGTGACTAAACTAGGAACTGTTACACATGAAAAAGAAGCATCCGCTTTAGTAGTTGCAGAAATCGACAGTCAAAAACAAAATACCTTCTTTTTACGAAAGGTGGGATCGATATAGATGGCACATGAAGTAGAGGTAAAAAAAGTAATGGAAACAGACGAATCTGGTGTACAACGTCAAGTCTTTCCAGAAACCCATGCAAGTGCAATTATCGGATTAGATAAAATCGAAACATTAGGAACAGGTGTAACCTCAATCAATGGAAAAACAGGAGATATTACACTAACAGCTAAAGATTTAGGTGTACAAGGAACAGGAATAACAATAGAAAAGGTGGGAACAGTATGATAGATATCGTTGAATTAAAAAGTGATGGCGTCCTTGTTTATCCAAAAACACATGCGAATGCAGTGGAAGGATTAACAACAATCAAAGGTGAAAAAGGAGACACAGGACCAGCAGGGCCGGTTGGTCCAAAGGGAGCGACAGGAGCAACTGGACCGCAAGGCGTAAAAGGATCGACAGGTGCAACAGGACCACAAGGACCAGCTGGACTGAATGCGACAACGACTACAGCAGCAACTCAAACAGCTAATGGATTAATGAGTGCTGCAGATAAGAAAAAATTAGATACATTACCAACAATAACTTTCAATAAGGTGGGATCAGTATAATGGCAGATATCGTACAATTAGAAGAAAAAGGGAATTTGCTTTATCCCAAAACGCATGTAGATGCAATTGATAGACTTGAAGAAACTGTAGTGAAGAAAAGTGGAAATGAGACGATTGGTGGGGTTAAAAATTTTAAAGATGGTTTGCAGAGTGGAAGTAAAGAAGTTGCTACAAAGGCTGACTACTTTGGGTTAAGTCATACTGGGAAATGGACTTTGACAGCTGCTAGTAATAAATTACCATTAGGTAGCACCTCTACTTCAAGTGTATTTAATTTTTGTACTTTGAATTCATATGACGTGACTGTAAATGAAAATATTACTGCTCTTGTTGGATACATGGCGTCTGTCCATTTTGAAACTGTAGGTGGTTGGGCTGATGTTAGATTATATAGAAATGATAGTTTGGTTTCAGCTGCTGCACTTTCAAGCCCTCAAGGATTTATGTTATCAGGCTCAGGTTCAAGTTTAGTTAAGCTAGCAAAAGGGGATAAATTAAGCGTTAGGATTATTATGGATAGTAGTATGATTAATAAAGTAAATGGTAGAAACCCCAATTTGACAATTGTTGGGTTGGATTAAGATTTAAAGTATTTTAAATGGAGAATTATCATCAAACACAAGTTTTTTTAATTTTACCCTTACTATACAATATGTTTTGAGGGAAATAATTTCAGTTTTTAATTATTTAGTGCAATACACAGAAATCTTCAATTTGGCGTTTTTTTGAATTAGCTAAAGCTGTATCGTTTTTTACGAGTTAGTTATTTGTAGATTTTGTCTTAAGCAAATTATTTAAACGATTGTAAAATTTTTTTAGTATAATAATTTGAGCGAGGGATAATAGATAAACTTGTTTAGCGAAACCTCTAGTAATATTCAAGACATACAGTCGAAGGCCTTGCTTGAGATTTCAAAGTTTGTGAATGTGAAGCATGTAGAGCTGGTTTTCGGTCGTTTACTTTGGGCTTAAATTTGAAAAAATTAACGAAATCTGTGGCTGAGAAAAGTGTGTATATTAGTAAAAACGAGTCTGCTTTTGACATTGTGAATCAAAAGCGGACTCGTTTTCTTTCTTGAAGAGGACTATGCCTCATATTTAGTAATACGCCAAGAGCGAAATAAACCTGAGAGCTGTAACTCTTATCAAGTAAGGAATGCAGCTCTTTTGTTTTCTCTTACACCTAAAATACACCTACGAGCCACTTTCGATATTTTTGAAAAATTCCTCTGTAATTCGTTTATTCTTTTCTCTGATTTCTTTATTTAATGTACTGTAATATTGCAATGTGACAGAAGCATCTTTATGACCTAACTGTTTTTGTGTATAGATCATGTCACTTCCGGCAAGAACTAGTAAATCTACTCTAGCATGTCGAAAAGCATGAGAGGTAATTTTTGGAATACCAGCGATTTTGCATTTTTTTTCAAGATATTTATTTAGTGCTTTATTCGTGATAGGGACTCCGAATTCATTTGTAAAAAGATATTCCTGTTTTGCACTGTGTAAGTTAACGACCTTTTTTGATTGTTCTGATTTAGCAATATAATCTTTTATAATCGTTTCTAAGTCAGATGGTAAGTCTACCATTCGAACAGAATTCACAGTTTTTGTTGTTGTGTTTTTTTTCGTCCTCTTGTAATCAAAAGCTTTATCAACTGATAGCACATGGTTTTTGAAATCAAAATCATTTTTAGTAAGACCTGTAGTTTCTTGAAATCTTGTTCCCAAATACATCATAACCAATGAAATATACTTAGACGCGCTGTCCTCCGATGTGAGTATAACCTCTTTCAAAGTCAGCCATTCATCGGGAGTTAAAGTTTTCTTTCTTTCTCCAGTAGTATCACGTCCTACAACTTTTGCTTTATTAGCTGGATTTTGGAAAAGATAGCCAGAATCAATAGCTTCAGTAAACATAGCTTTTGCTATTTTATGCTTATCAGAAACTGTTTTTTTAGCAAGATTCAATTCTATCCCCATGTGATTAAGCCAACGTTGATATTTAATTCGATCAATTGCTTTAAGAGATATTTCAAGACCAAAAAATTCTACTAATGATTTTCTAGTAGCTTTTATTTTACCAAGGTGTTCATAGCCTACCGTCCCTTTTTTGAAAGTGTCAACCCAAAGATCAAAGAAAGGAATTAGTAACATTTTTTCTGGTGATATCCCCATTAACGCATCATTTTTTGCTTTAATCTCAATGTCATAACATTGTTGAGCAGTGAATTGCGTTGTATATTTATCAATCCATTTACCACTAATAGGACTCTTTACTTTAAATCTATATGAATACATACCGTTTTTTAATTTTTTTGGTTTAGCCATTATATCTGTTCCTTCCAAGTAAGTTAGCCAAAACATTATGAGGGTAGATATACGGGCTTTTTTTGCATCACTCCTTTCAAGTGCGTCATTTGGTTATTTTATATTTTCAAATACTTTTTTATATTTGTTGAAAACGTCTTGATCCATTTCTGTACTAGCATACAATAAAGATTTAATATTTTTGTTCTCGCTAACATTAACCTTGTATGTTAGGTTACTTTCATAAAAAATTTTACTTTCAGAAATTTGATCATCATTTTGATAGTTAACTATATTAATATAGTCTTTTACTTCTTCACTTTTATCTTTTACAACAAAAACTAATTCACTCTCAGGTATTGGTGAATCATTAGTCCAGTTCTCTTGATCAAAGAAATTTTCTGATGAATTGTACATTTTTAAGTCATTGTTAAGAAAAGCTTCTGCAATTTTTTTGTTTATATCTGATGATAAACTTGATGTTACAGAAGTTTTATCTTGTTTACTTTCCTTAGCCTCTGAACTAGATGAACTTTCCAAGTCCTTTACTCTAGTTTCTAATTGATCAACTTTGCTATCAGATGTTTCTTTTTTCTCGCTGTTAGATCCGCAGCCAACTAAAAATAATCCGCTTAACAAACTAAAAATAATAATTTTTTTCATTTCAATTCCTCACTTTTCAATTTTTATAAGCCCATTCTTATAATTTCGATAATTTTTGAATTGTCACCAGCATATCTATAATTATTTAATGTTTGTCTTGCGATGTTGGGGTTAAGCATAAATAACTTTGTCAAAAAATCAAATAGCCGGACATAGAGAGCAGCATTGCTTAGCTGGAATTCGTTGCACATTTTTGAGAAACTCATTCCACTTTTTAGGCAATCTTTTATTGCCTCATTGTTAGCCATCGCTAGTGATGCAAATACATTGGCTCTTTGCTCTCTTGGCATATCCTCTTCTGAATAACCACTACCATTTAACAATTCCGAAAATCCTTGCCTATATTCCTCCTGGTTTAGATCAAAAAAGAAATGGCCAATTTCATGTAAAATAGAAAAACGCTGTCTACCATCAACCATTGATGTGTTGTAACTTATGCCGACAGCATCGCCCATTTTTAATATATTTGCAGAGAGTAACTTGGATGAAATGTGACCAAACCCATATGGAACGATCTTGATATTTTCCACATCTATTGCGTAATCTCTATAATGATCCCACCGTAAATCTTTTAGTTCAAGTCCGTAGTAATTAGCAACTTTTTCAATAACTTGATAACTTTGATCATGGTATTCAAAATAAGTGTCGTAGTCTAGGTTCATTCAGCATCATCCAATCACTTCTCTAGTTTTTTCTTCATAAATTCAAGATAATCTTTTAGTTCTTCTTTCAATTTTTCTTTATCTTCATCAGACAGATCCTGAGTGTTTAATCTAAAGAAAGTGATTAAATCTTCATCACCAAGTTCATCAGAAGTGGTTGGATTGTCGGTTCTTCCAAGAAGGTAGTCAGTTGTAACGTTAAAATAATCAGCAACCTTTTGTAAGTTGACACCACCAGGAACTTTTTTCTTCCAAGCGTATAATGTGTTTTTGCCAAGTCCAATTCTTTCTTCTAATGTATTAACTGAAATCCCTTGTTGATCACACAGTTTTTTTAACCTGTCAAAAGCTGTCATAGCAATATCCTTTCAAGCAATTACAGAACAAATAAAACTATTGTTTAAAAAAAGTTTGACTTTTAAACTTAAGTATAATAAACTATGTTCGTAAGCTAATTTAGTTAGCTAACTATTTGACAAATAAAACCTCAAATAAAATACATTAATTCGTTGGGGAACGCGTGAAATGTTATTTTGTAGGCTTTTTATAGTCTTATTTAGCTATAACTAGATATTAAACTATTGTTTAGAAAGTGTCAATATTTTTTATGAAATTAGCTAATTAAGTTAGCTTACTAAAATAAATCAGAAGGAAGTGATTGTATGTCACAGGAGTTTATCACAAGTATCAGAGTTCAACTAGCTAAGCATGGCAAGTCTCAGGCTTGGTTAGCGCGACAGATTGGAATTTCAAAACCTTATATGTCAGATATTATGAAAGGTCGTAGAAGTCCCGAAAGCAAAATTCCGGAAATAAAAGCAGCAATTGAATCGCTTGAAGCAATTAAAAATTAAAAAAATGTTAGCCAAAACATTATGAGGTCGATGAAATGAGCTTAGAAAAAGAAATAGAAAAAATCGTTGAAAAGAAGCTTGAAGAACTGCAACAGCCAATCCAGACGATAGACCACAGGCCGTGGATCTTTACAGCAGATGTAGCCGAAATTCTAGGTTACACAGAAGAATGGGTTATTAAGAAATTTACGAAGAATCAATTATTCATCGAGAAAAAACTTATCAAAAAACAAGGTGGACAATGGAATTATAAGCATCCTGAATTTTTACAGTTTGTTCACGATAATTTTTAAGGAGTGTGATTTATTGGTAATAACAGCAAACTTAATCCTGCTAACAGTATCGATTATATGCTTCGCGACAGGCGAGACGGTGCAAGGATGTATATTTTTAGCGGTGATGTGGGTGGGGAGTGTTTTAGTCAGAATGAGAAAGGAAGATGGTGAATGAACCCAACGGTAGTAATGAAATATGTAGGTAATATGCATAAACGAAAGTGTGACATTATTGATCAAATGTTGAATGGTCATCGATTACTAACCAATGAGGAACAAACTGAGCTGGACTGGATTCACGAAAAAATTGTGATCACAGGTAATTTAATCGCGGGAGGATGGTATGAACATGAAAAACAAACTAATTAACGCACTACTAGACACACCGTTCGCAGTATTACTAGCTTTTGTCTCGTGGCTATCTCTTACTGCTGGGTTACTGATGATTGTTGTCTATGTCATCAACAAAGTATTTGAGTTACCAGAAATTACTTGGGTAAATAAGCGACCAAGAAAAAATGTAAATTAGGAGAGATGTATCATGCCGGTATCAAAAGTAGGGACAACATTTGAAAGTTGTATTCATGTATGGAGAGCCAGAAAACGTATGACTCAGCAAGAGTTAGCTGATTTAGTCGAGGTATCAAGGCAAACGATTATTCAATTAGAGCGAAACAGGTACAATCCATCTTTGTTAGTTGCTCATGATATTGCTAAAGTATTTGACGTAACGATTAACGATCTATTCACATTTACGGCTAAGGAGGATAATTCAATTGCTAAATCCAGAACAGAATAAGCTAGTTGTCCAAGCCATCAAAGACAAAAAAGATAACTATGCAGTGTTAATCAGGAATGAAAATGCTAAACCGTTAAAGGATCAGGATATTAAGAAAACGGATCAGTTAACCGAAATGTATCATCAGTACAATTTGATACTAGATGTTATTCACGAGAGGGGGATATGAGATGGGTGATTATTATATCTGTACAACGTGCAAAGAAAAATGGTGGTATGACCCAAAAGACGGGAAATGTCCATTGTGTAGAGGAAACATCATTCCGATTTATCAGTACGAAAAACAAGAGCCTGCATCGTCTGCCAGCGATACAAGCCATTAAATAAATTATTCTTATAAAAATTATAACACAGAAAGGATGTGAAAGTTAATTGCTCTATAAAAAAATCGAGATTACTGGCTATGTATCTAGAGGGAATGTGCAAATATACTACACCAAAGCAACCAACTTGGAGGGTGATGTGACAGAAGCGAAGAAGATTGACGTCTATCTATTAAAAGATATAGGCGTTGTCAAACGTATTGATCACATGAACAAAGCAGAGGCTTTTCTCAACACTGAAGAGGGCAACACGATTTATCAAGAAGCTAACGATTTACCAGGAGCGTGGGATTAATTAAAAAAGAAGGGATGATTTTAAAATGCAATTTGAAAAAGTCAAAAAGAAAATGATTCAATGTGATGTCTTTATCGAAAATGAGGCAGTTAAGCTGTTGAGTGAACTTAAGGAAGAAAATACCTCATTTGGAAATATACGTAAAGTATTAGGGGCGTTACCTACAAATGATTCGTTCGGGTTTGTAGTTAGAAAAGCAAGAGAACTGCTAGAAAAAGAAATTGATGCAATCACGATTAAGTAACTGCATCAATAAGGACTAAAGGATTTCAAATTTTACTACTGCATTTTTAGAGTAGATAGTATTCGGGTTTTCTACATCGAAAAAGTAATCTGAGTTCGCTAGTATCTCGAAAAAACTATCTCTTAAACCAGCGTTGTTTTGAGAACGAAGTCCGATGTTATCTCGAATAGTAATTACTTGGTTTTTCAAACCATCTATGTTTTGCCAATCTGAATCTTTACTAGAAAGAGTTTTGAAAGTTTGCTCTTCGTGAAAAGTTTGCACAGATCCATCTGCAAAATATACTTTAATTTTTGGCATAAATACACCTCCTTTAAGGAAATTATAACAAGAAAGAGAAGTGAAATATACACATGTGTTCGGTAAAAATAAATAAATTAGAAATCGAAAATGTAAAACGAGTAAAAGCTGTAATAGTTGAACCCACTCAGAACGGTTTGACAGTGATAGGCGGTCCTAATAGTCAAGGGAAAACAAGTATTTTAGATTCTATTGCATGGGCATTGGGTGGTGATCGTTACAAACCAAGCAAAGCGCATCGTGAAGGCTCAGTGACACCACCGAATATTCACATCGTCATGAGTAATGGATTGATCGTTGAACGTAAAGGCAAAAATAGTACGTTGAAAGTAATTGATCCGAACGGCGAAAAAGCTGGTCAACAATTGCTTAATGGATTTGTAGAAGAGTTGGCCATCGATTTACCAAAGTTTATTGATTCATCTAACAAAGAAAAGGCGAATACTCTTCTTCAAATTATTGGTGTAGGACCTCAACTCATGCAGCTTGAACGAGAAGAGAATGAGATTTACAATCAACGTCACACAATTGGACAGATTGCCGATCAGAAAGAGAAGTTCGCTAAAGAGCAACCCTTTTATCCTGACGCACCGAAAGAGCTTGTATCGGCATCTGTGTTGATTCAGCAGCAACAAGAAATTCTAGCTCGTAATGGTGAGAATCAGCAAAAAAGAATGATGTTGACGCAGCTCGAAGATAAATTCAAACAGGAAGAAGTTAACATCGATATTTTAGATAGGCAAATCAATGATCTGCAAATCAAATTGTCCGAAGCAAAAAATCAGCATGAACAGACACGAAGTGATTTAGCTACTGCAGAAAAAACAACGGCTGTTTTACAAGATGAATCAACAGAAGAGTTAGAACGTAATCTGCAGGACATCGAAACTATCAATGCTAAAGTTCGTACCAACTTGGATAAAGACAAAGCCGAAGAGGATGCTAATATTCAGCGCCAAGAATATCAAAAATTGACATCTAAATTAGAAGATGTTCGCAAGAAGAAAACGGATCTATTGAACAATGCTGATTTACCATTACCTGAATTATCGGTTGAGGATGGCGATCTCATCTATAAAGGTCAAAAGTGGGACAACATGAGCGGAGCTGAACAGCTTAGAGTTTCAACTGCGATTGTTCGCAAACTTAAACCAGATTGTGGTTTCATTTTGATCGATAAGTTAGAACAAATGGATTTAGCAACATTAGAAGAGTTTGGTAAATGGTTGGAACAGGAAGGACTACAAGCTATCGCCACCAGAGTTTCAACTGGTGATGAATGCTCGATAATTATCGAGGATGGTTATGTAACTGGTGACGAGGTTTCACCAGTTAAAGATATTATTCCGCCAGCACCTAAATCATGGGAAGGAGCAGCATTTTAATGAATATTACAAGTGGTAAAGTACCAAAAGCACAAAAAATTGTTTTGTATGGCGTTGAAGGAATTGGTAAATCAACGTTTGCTAGTCAATTTCCAGATCCGTTGTTTATTGACACGGAGGATTCAACGCTGCACATGAATGTAAAACGTTTTGACAAGCCAACGAGTTGGACAATGCTTCTGCAACAAGTAACATACGTCAAAGCTAATAAGCCTTGCCAAACATTAGTGATCGATACGATGGATTGGGCAGAAGAAATCTGCAAACGCCATTTAATGGATTCTAACGGGTGGTCAGCGATTGATTCAGAAGGGTACGGCAAAAAGTTTGTAGCTTTAGCAAAAGAAATGGGTAGCCTTTTGAATTTATTAAGTGATGTAGTAGATGTTGGGGTCAATGTTGTTGTCACAGCTCACGCAATGCTACGGAAAAAAGAAGAGCCTGACGAAATGGGGGCATACGATCGATATGAGTTGAAGCTCGAGAAGAAGACAGCTCCCTTAGTTAAGGAATGGGCCGATGCTGTGTTATTTGCCAACTATAAGACAACGATTATCACAGATAGCAAGACGGATAGTAAAAAGGCTACAGGCGGTCAACGAATGATGTATACAACTCACCGTCCGGCTTGGGATGCTAAAAACAGAATGGGACTGGCTGGCGAATTGCCTTTTGATTACTCTCAGATTGCACAGGCATTAATGCAAGTAACTATTCCACAAGGACATCCAGTTCAACAAGAGCCAGACCCACAGTTTGACGTAGCTTCTGCAGCGCAAAGTATACCTGATGAAAATGTTCCTATTTCAAATGTTTCACTAGAACGAGATTTATCTATACCTGAAAGCATTCCGAAATCTGTCGCTGATCTTATGGCTGCTAATCAAGTAAAAGTCGATGAGATTATGCAAATTATTTATCAAGGCGGTTTTATGCCAGCCGATACACCATTAGATAATATTCCAGCCGATCTTTGGGGTTACTTATCAAGTAACTGGAGTAAGGCAATGGATTTATTAAATACAAAAATCAGAAATTTCTAGGAGGAATATTGAATGAACAACAACGAAAATGAGTTTTTAGACTGGAATGGTGGTTTTGTGGCCGAAGAGAATTCGTTCACACTTTTACCAGCAGGAGAGTATCAATTTACAGTAACAAACATGGAACGCAAAATCTATGACGGAACTAGTGACAAAATTCCAAATGGCGCACCGTACGCAGAAGTATCTTTGGAAGTAGCAGGAGCAGCAGGGAAAACTGTAGTCAGAGAACGTTTATACATGATGAAGAAATTCCAATGGAAACTAACAGAATTCTTTTCAGCTATTGGACAAGCACCAGTTATTGGGCAACCCTTCAATCCGAACTGGTCAACAATTATCGGTAGTACTGGACGTGCAAAATTAGAAATCAATAGCTACAAGAGCCAAGGGGAAGATCGCCAGAACAATCGAATCAAAGAATTTTTGAAGCCCACAGCACAAACAGGAGCTCCGCAACAAAATTTCAATCAGGGTGGTCAACAAAATGTTAATCAACCAGCACCACAACAAAACTTCAATCAATCGAACCAACCGCCACAACAAAATACTGGATATAACCAAGGTGCATTTTAGAGAGGAGAAAGCTAAATGTCTAAAGAAATTGAATTAAATTTATCAGCAATGGCAAATGGAGCCATTCAGGAAAAACTGGATGGGGAATTAGAAAAATTATTTAACAATATTCATGACCCGAATACTAAAGCGAAAGATAAACGAGCAATCACCATCAAACTTGAATTTGCGCCAGATGACAACCGTCAAGTTATTGTCCTAAATAGTAGCTTCTCAACGAAGTTAGCGCCAGTTCGTGATTTTGATACTACTATCTTAACGGGTAAGGATTTAAGCAGCGGAAAGGTTGCTGCTCGTGAATTACAATCTGAGGCACCAGGTCAGACTTTTATTGATCCAGTCGATGGCAAACAAAAAACGGATGTCGGTGAACCTATTGACGTTATTGAAAAAGAAGAAGCAGCCAAAGAATCTCAACAGCAACAGATTATAAACTTACAAGAGAAAAGAGGATAAACAAATGACAATGACAAAAGAAGCAATTCAATATTTGATGGAACAAGGAATTAGACCTGACGATCGTTTAGTTAATTTTGATAGTGGCACTCGATGGATGGTTATTAACAACGATGGGGATGCTAGAGAAATTCAACCTAAAGTTTATCTAGCTGATCCCCTTGAAATCAATACTCTTTCAGGATTCGTGAATTATATTAAAGCGAATATTGAACGTATCAATAATAAATTGATTGTACAAATTAAAAATGAACAAACAGTTCACTTGAAAGGAATCATTGAAGAAGATGGTAGTCGTGAATGTTTAGCTACAGCTAGTGCGATTATTCCTAGGTTTCACTTTGACAACTTCTATGATATGGAAGAATTCAACATCGCATTACAATCAAAGTTTGTTAGTTTGACTACAGAAAAGGATGTTCCGGATGATCGTTCATTATTGTTACAAGTTGTCGGGAATGTAGCTGAAAAAAATGTCAAACAGGCAAGTGATGACGGTGTTAGCCAAGCAATTACTATTAATCAAGGCGTGGCAACACAAGCAAATGTGCAGATTCCTAATCCTGTTTTATTAGCACCATACAGAACATTTTTAGAAGTAGAACAGCCAGCTAGTCAGTTTGTGTTCCGTATGAAAGATGGTCCGCGTGCTGCGATCTTTGAAGCTGACGGTGGGGCATGGAGAAATCAGGCGATCGTAAATATTCGAGAGTTTTTACTTGAAGCGTTAGAAGAAGAAATTAAATCAGAACGAATCACTATAATTGCTTAATTTTAGGGCGGGGAAACCCGCCTTTTATTAAAGGTAGGAGGAAGATAAATGAAACCAGAATTAAAAATGAAAACACCCCAACTTGTTGAAATAGTTGAGGTGGTCCATGTAGAAGCTACACGAGGCGATGGAACAGAAGAAAATCCAGTTAGGATTGTTCATCAATACTGGAGTAAAGATGGCGTATTACTAGCTGAAAAAGATAGTTACTGATTTATTGCTTGCGTGTTTCTTGTTTCTTAAGATTAATATTTTTAATCTTAGTTAGCATCGATTTTCTGTCATGTCTTTTTATATACCATTCTTCAAATAAATACTCAATAAACAATATTAGTTGATTGGCTTCATCAGGTTCAATATCTACTATTAAATTTATGTCTCTTTCAGGATGGGCACCAATGTTACCTAATTGTCGTAATGCATGTAGAACTTCTTTAGTTTCAGAATCAACTTTGTTGTCTATAGCTTTAATCTCGTTTAGCAAAGTATCTTTTCGAACATTCCAAAAGTCTCTAATCATACCTTGGAGGCAACGTCTTGACAATGTGGCGGAAGATTTTGGACTTAGATCGACAATTTTACAAGCTTCTTCGTAATCTTCAATTATAGAAACGGGTATGTAATCGGGTAGTTGTTTAGCATTATTATCAGGGTATAAGTTCCATTTTTCCCCAACGAACTGAGAGCCTGTTCCAAGCGCTTTTACGGAGATTTTTTCACAACTAGGACAATAACGAAAAAATACCTCTATCGAATCTACAGGCTCATAAGTTGTACCATTTCCTACATGTATAGCGTCTGTTTTTAAATATGAATAAACAGTGCTGGATCTAGCTGTGTCTTCAACAATAGGAACACTTGCAGAACAAAATGGACAAATAAAATTACTTTCCAATTGTATCACCTCATTTTTTCTTACATTATATCAATAAAGAAAGGAGAAATCCATGAAATTAAGACCGTACCAAGATGAATCAAAAGTAGCCGTTCAAAACGAATGGAGCGAAGGAAAGAAAAAAACGTTATTAGTATTACCTACTGGATGCGGTAAAACGATTGTATTCAGTAAAATCATTGAGGATCGTGTGCGTTTAGGTGAACGTGGTCTTGTTTTAGCCCATCGTGGTGAACTATTGGATCAAGCCTCTGATAAGCTGGAAAAGGCAACAGGGTTAAAGACGGCAAAAGAGAAGGCAGAACAAACCAGTATAGGTAGCTTTTTCCGGGTAGTAGTTGGATCAGTACAAACGATGTATCAAGAGAAACGTCTGAGCCAATTTCCACCAGATTACTTTGATTTCATTGTAGTAGATGAAGCACATCATTGTATATCGGATGGTTACCAGCGTGTATTGAAACACTTTGAATCAGCTAATGTGTTAGGAGTGACAGCCACGCCAGATCGTGGAGATATGCGGAATTTGGGTAGCTACTTTGAATCGTTAGCTTACGAATATACATTACCTAAAGCAATTAAAGAAGGATACTTAGCACCGATCAAGGCGGTAACTGTTCCGCTCAAATTAGATTTATCAGGAGTTGGCCAACAAACAGGGGATTTCAAAACGAAGGATTTGGGCACAGTTCTTGATCCTTATCTGGATTCGATTGCTGATGAAATGCTGCAATACTGCAAAGATCGTAAAACAGTTATTTTTCTACCACTAGTAAAGACTAGCCAAAAATTCACAGAAATTTTGAATCGAAAAGGATTCAAAGCGGCAGAAGTAAACGGGGAAAGTAAAGATCGTGCTGAAGTATTAGAAGACTTTGACAGTGGAAAATACAACGTTCTTTGTAATTCTATGTTGCTTACTGAAGGTTGGGACTGTCCGAGTGTCGATTGTGTCATCGTTTTACGTCCGACGAAGGTACGTAGTTTATACAGTCAAATGGTTGGTCGTGGTACTCGTTTATTCCCAGGGAAAGAAGAACTATTATTACTGGACTTTCTTTGGCACACTGAACGCCATGAATTATGTCATCCAGCACATTTGATTGCTGAGAATGAAGAAGTAGCCAAAAAGATGACTGAGAACATTGAAGAAGCTGGTTGTCCTATTGATTTAGAAGAAGCGGAAGCAAAGGCTGCAGATGATGTTATCGCTCAACGTGAGGAAGCTTTAGCCAAACAACTTGCTGAAATGAAGAAACGCAAACGCAAATTAGTTGATCCTCTGCAATTTGAAATGAGTATTCAAGCAGAAGACTTATCAAGCTATGTACCTTCATTCGGTTGGGAAATGGGACCACCAACAGACAAACAAGTTTCAGCATTAGAAAAAATGGGTATCATGCCAGATGAAATTGATAATGCAGGAAAAGCTACTAAATTATTAGAGCGATTAGACAAACGTCGCCAAGAAGGTTTGGCTACACCTAAACAAATACGCTTCTTAGAACAACGAGGATTTCAACATGTCGGAAAATGGCAGTTTGACGGTGCTAGAAAATTAATAGATCGAATCGCCGGCAATGGTTGGAGAATTCCTCAGGGAATTGATCCAGCTACCTACGAGGGACACTAAGATGGTTAAAGTGACGTACGACGTAAAATTATACTCGGATAACATGCCGTTGTACCATAATGGGTTCAGATATTGTGGTAGATATTCCGGAGGTGAAACCTTTAAAAGGCTATCAGAGGCAGAAGAATATGCAAAAAATATCACTAATAAATATACGTGGTTATTAGGTGGCTATTCTCACATAGTCAAACTAACTTATTTAGGTTTTTATGAAGGTTACAAAAAGGAACTTGTTAAAGAAATAGAGTACAAAGGAGAATGACCCAGATGCAAAGAACACTTGATCTAACTGAACTACTAAACTACATTGATCCAGCAAGTCTGGATTATCAAGAATGGGTCAATGTGGGTATGGCTTTAAAACAAGAAGGTTACACTGCAGAAGACTGGGACGAATGGAGCCACAACGACAACAGATATCATCCTGGCGAATGTTTAAAGAAATGGGAAACATTTAAAGGTACTGGATTACCAGTAACTGGAGCTACAATCACACAACTAGCGAAAGAAAATGGATGGCAAAGCTCCTACTCTGATGACGATTCTTTTCTTGATTGGAATGATAGTTTCATCGCTACTGATGTAGATAAGGGCTATAAACTAGTAAAAACTGATTGGGTCATGGGAAAAGAAATTCAAGAACCAAAACATTGGAATCCATCCCAAGAGATTATCGATTACTTAGAAGCTGTTTTTTCTCCTGGGGATATTATCAGTTATGTAAATGATGGCTATCTGCATAAAAATGGTGATATTGAAAAATGGCTTCCTAAGTCTGGGGTATATACAAAAACGGCTGGTGATCTCATTGAAGGGTTAAGAAAGTACAACGGAGACATCGGTGCAGTCATGGGAGATCCTAATCCAGCATGTGGTGCTTGGGTTCGTTTCAATCCACTTGATGGCGAAGGAATCAAAAATACTAATGTAGTTGATTTCAGATATGCTCTAGTTGAATCAGACAGCATGAAAATTGAGCAGCAGCATGAAATCCTTAGAGAACTTGAGTTGCCAATTGTCGCACTGACTTATTCAGGAGGAAAAAGCCTTCACGCAATCGTGAAAGTTGATGCCGTTAATTACCCACAGTATCAAGAACGAGTTGATTACTTATACAAGATAGTAGAAAAAAACGGTCTTAGAGTAGATAAACAGAACAAGAATCCTTCTAGACTAACAAGATTACCAGGATTTATCAGAGGCGATAAAAAGCAATTCCTCATTGCAAAAAATATAGGTAAAGGTTCATGGGAAGAATGGCAAGAATATATCGAAGACATGAACGATAACTTGCCAGATCCCGAAAGTCTAGCTGATATCTTTGATACTGAAATTGAGCTAGCTCCTGAATTAATCAAAGGCGTTCTGCGTCAAGGTCATAAAATGTTAATTGCTGGACCTAGTAAGGCCGGTAAGTCGTTTCTGTTGATGCAGTTGGTTATTGCAATCGCTGAAGGTACTAACTGGATGGGATTCCCATGTACTCAAGGTAAAGTTCTATACGTGAATCTGGAGCTTGACGCCAATTCAGCCAAAAATAGAATTGTTGAGATTTATAATCGTTTAGGCAATGGTCATGAGAATGTAGCTAATATTGATATTTGGAATTTACGTGGTAAAACAAGTCCGATGGACAAGTTAGCTCCTAAATTAATCAGACGTGCTCAAAAAGCTGGGTACATTGCAGTAGTGATCGATCCAATTTATAAAGTATTGACGGGTGACGAAAACAGCGCTCATGAAATGGCCAACTTTACGAATCAATTTGACAAGATAGCAACAGAACTTGGTTGTGCGGTTATCTATTGTCATCACCACAGCAAAGGATCACAAGGTGGCAAAAATTCAATGGATCGTTCTAGTGGTTCCGGAGTATTCGCCAGAGATCCAGATGCAATCCTCGATTTAATTGAGTTACCAGTCACGGAAGATCGATACATGGTTTTAGAGAATCAGGCAATTTGTGACACATATTCCAGAGCAATCAAGTTCTATAATCCTTCCTATGATGAAATAGGCCTTGACGATCAACTCAGCAAGAAGCAAATGAGCCATCACTTAATGACAGCCATTCAAGCACAACCAACGCTAGCGATCATAGAACAGGAACGTCAAAAAGCGGTTGAAGCGGCTAGACAATGTAGTGCTTGGCGATTAAATGGTACGTTGCGTGAGTTTCCGAGATTCAAGACGGTAAATGCTTGGTTCAAGTTTCCAGTTCATATTCTGGATGATTCGTTGCAGGATGTGCAAATTGAGGAAAACGCAAATGATAAGTGGAAAAAAGGCGTACAAAAATCAAACGAAAGTCGTTCGGAAAAAAGCAACAGAGAACTTGAGGAAGCATTTAATATTCTCAGCCCTAATGGTGAAGCGATCGGAGTTAATGAAGTAGCTGATTATTTAGATATAAAAAGAAATAGCGTTTATACCAGAGTAAAAAAACATGGGAAATTTGAAATCAACAGTGGTGAAATGACAAGGATCGAAAATGATAAATAAAAATTGTCGGTGTCTAGGCTAGTCCTATCTAAATAGCTTATTAACGTTGTCGGCTAAAAAGAAAAGACACCGACAGACAACCTCAAAAACCTTGTCACACCGCTGTCCGCCATCCTTGTCTACTCTCTCGAAAGAGAGAAGAGTAGACAAAAGGATAAGACGAGACAATTTTTTGAGACGACAGAAAAAAATAAAGACGGCATATAACAGAATAAAATAACAAGAAATGAGGTTAAAGGAATGAAAGCTTACGAAGTGAAAAAGATGATGAGTGATTATTCAGCTAATGCAACACTAAAAGAAATTTTTGAAGATTGTGGAAGACCCTATAAATGCCCTCAATGTAAAGGTTCAGGGTTTTATCAGAAAAAAATAAGAGTTCCCTATCCAAGTGGGCTTCCTGATTCTGGGTGGGTGCCCGATACGATTGAATATAAGAGAACTGAGTGTGAATTATGCGATGGTCATGGCTGGGCTACTAAAGAATATAAACCTAAAATGGTTCAAGAAGGATGGGAGGATATAGAAAAATGAGATATAGAAAAAAACCAGTGGTAATTGAAGCTGTGAGATTTAATAAGACAAAATGGTTAGATGAAATATCACAAGCAAAAAAGAGCGAGTCATTCCCTAGGGTGTTATTGAGTATTATATCTGGTTTTAGTCCTGTCATTGAAACACTTGAAGGTGATATGAAAGTTAATGACGGTGACTATATCATCAAAGGAGTACAAGGTGAGTTTTACCCGTGCAAGCCAGATATTTTCCTTGCTACCTACGAGAAAGTGGAAGAGGAAAAAAACACAGGATATTTTACACATGGTGGTACTTGGGTGGAAAATATTCCCGATGATGAAAGATGGGGGAATGAACTTGATTGAATTTTTTCTACACATGGTGCCCCCAGAAACAACCCATCAACAAAAGAAAGTTCATGTTGTCAATAATAAGCCAGTGTTTTATGAGCCAGATGATCTAAAGGCTGCACGATCTAAATTGATGACACATCTAGCCAAGCATGTTCCAGATGAACGAATGGGCGGACCAGTAAGAATGACCATAAAGTGGTGTTTTCCAATTGTTGGTGATCATACCAATGGTGAGTACAAATATACAAAACCTGATCTGGACAACAGCAATAAGTTGATTCAGGATTGTTTAACGAAATTAAATTTCTGGAAAGATGATTCCTATGTGGTCAGTTTGATTGCTGAAAAGTTCTGGTCGGACATTCCAGGTATTTATATCAGAATAGAGGCGATTTAAGTGAATTGGTCAGACGTTTTTATAGATATTCAAAAATGGATGGATGCATCAAACATTATTAGAGTACAGCATCCGATCACCACCGATGAATACTGGGATTGGTTAGTTCAAACGCTTGGTTACTTAGGCAATAAATATGATAACCATCCTGTGGTGTTGGGGTTTCTAACAGTGTTGATTGGCGTTCAAGAAGAAAACTACAAACAATTAGCCGGGAGGTAAAATGATGGAAGAACAGATTCAAATAGTGGAGCTTAGTGAAAAAACTATGGATCAAATAGCTAAAAAACTTCACAAATTAAATTTAGCAGAAAAAAAGAAAATTAGAGATAATGCATATCACAATACTAAAATGCTGCTGACTAATTATCATGTTTTAAAAGCGCATTGTGATGTCGTCAATGAACAATTGATTGAAGAGGTAGGTAGTATTTGGAGTGATGATAGATTTGAATTGAGTAGTCTTTTAGAACATAAAGCTAAAACTGCAAAATTGATGATTCATGTAGATCGCTCACTTGAAAAATTTAAAGAACTTGATCCTGCTGGTTACGATATATTAAAAATGAAATATCTGAATAAACTAAGAGTTAGTGATATGGAAATAGCCGTAGAGTATGGCGTTGATAGAAGTGTAATTAGCAAAAGATTTGATAAACATATTAAAAAATTATCAATAATTTTATTTGGTATGGAAGTGATTGTATCTGAAATGTAATGCACATTTCATGCCCCCTTGGTGCACATTTTCCATGTTATTATGATAGCGTGAAATAAGTAGGTTATAAAGACTCCTTTTATTCTATATTTTTGGTATAATTAAAGTATCATAATGAAAGGAGGGGTGACTATTATGTTATCAGGTGGAGCGAAATTCAAATGCAGTAACAGAGAATGTTCAGAAATAATCGAATTAAATTCAAACGACTTTGATTTTCAGAATACATGGACTGATGAAGATCGTGGTATGGGTTCAGAAGAAGGGTATGAAGGTGAAGCACAAGTAGTATGCCCTAATTGTAATGAAGAATATGAAGTGTCCTATGAATATACTGAATATCCAATAGGAGCACCAAATTTTGAAGAAGGTCCCAAATTCAACAAAAATGTGGATATTTTAGAAAACACTTTAACAATTTTTTAACAAATAATATTAGTTACTAGTCATCGCTTATGTGGTGGCTTTTTATATTTTAACCTTTCATTTAACGTTTCTTTATGATAGAATTAATTTTCATAAAGAAAGGAGTGTTTTTTTGTTTAAGAAAAGTTTAGTGTTTGCAAGTTGTTTGGTAGCTGTAGGGATGTTTGGGGTTGCTAATGCAGCAGAAGCAGAAGAACAAATCCCAGATGCGTTAAATTACTCTATTACGCGTGCATTGCCGCTTATACAGGAAGCGGAGCTAAAAACTGGAGAATTTGTAGAGTTTAATGTTGGTGGATTTTCTAGCCAACAATTAGCTTCGAAATTTAAAGTTAAATTTAAAATCGATTCTTGCGAACCAGAAGCGATAGTTGTTGATAGATTCGGTCTATATGACAACGTTCACAATCGATATAATTCTTTCATGGAATATGGCACAAATGGAACTATTGATTTTACAGTACAACATAATTTTCCAGGATCAGCAAACTATGTTGGGAAAGAAAGAATTAGAGTCATGAATGCATCGGTAACAACACTAAAAATAAAAGTAGGATTAACTTCAGGGGTTCACGTGAAATCTCAGGAAGTCATTGACTACAGCGATATTGATTTTAATTTATAAAACAAACAAGGAGACAGCTCAACGGCTATCTCCTTGTTTTGTGTCGTGGTTTATACTGCTTATCCCTGTGACGGTGATAGATATCATGCAGTATTTTTAACCATGGATAAAGTTTTATACAGTATATCTAATATGGCAGTACCTTCTTATGAGGTTGCCAAGTCAATGTAATATTATTATAACACAAAAAACTTAGGTGGTGAGATCATGGCGAAATTGACAGAAAAACAAAGATTATTTGCGGAAGAGTATGTTTTGAATTTTGGGAATGGAACCCAAGCAGCGATAAAAGCTGGTTATTCCAAAAAGTCCGCAAGAGATATTGCAAAAGAGAACCTGACAAAACCCCACATTCGAGAATATTTAAAAAAAATCACAGCTCAAGCGAACCAAGAGCGAATAATGAGTGTTGAAGAAGCTCTTTCTATTTCTGCATCAATCGCCCGTGGTCAGCCTATGAAATATGAGTTTCAAGAATTCGATCCAGAAACGAATGAAGTTATTAACGCTGAGAAAAAAGCTTTTTCCGCAGGTATAAAAGAACGGAACCAAGCGCTTGAACATATTTATAAGGCGAATATGGTATTTGAGAAACCAGAAGATAATAAGAATGCAGATGCCATCGAATGGGCTGAAATGGTTGCTGAAGCCGAAAAAGAATTAGGTGCTTCAGATGGATAAAAAGGCAATGAAAAAACTTATTATCATCTGGCGTAAAAATCCTGTTATCTTCGCTAAGCAAGCGTTAGGCTTTGAACCTGATGAATGGCAGCTTGAAGCTCTGAACGATGTACGAGACAATCCACAAGTAGCAATCAGATCTGGTCAAGGTGTTGGTAAGACATCTATCGAGGCGATTATTATTTTGTGGTATTTGGTCTGTTTTCCGAATGCGAAAGTCATCTGTACAGCACCAACGATGCAACAGTTAAATGATGTACTTTGGGCTGAGGTTGCTAAATGGCTAAATACTTCCAAGATCAAGAACATCCTTAAATGGACTAAAACGAAGGTCTATATGATTGGCAACGAAGAACGTTGGTTTGCAACAGCAAGAACGGCAACAAAGCCTGAGAACATGCAAGGGTTTCATGAGGACTATATGTTATTTGTCGTTGATGAAGCTTCAGGTATTGATGATAACATCATGGAGGCTATTCTTGGAACATTGACGGGTGAACATAATAAAATTATCATGATGGCCAACCCGACTAAAACAAGCGGAATCTTTTACGATGCCTTTCATAAAGATCGAGCAGACTGGAAGACGAGAAAAGTTTCTTCTTTCGAAAGCTCCAGGACTAACAAGAAAAATATTGAAAGATTGATTCGCCGTTATGGTCCAGAAAGTGATGTTGTTCGAGTTCGTGTCTATGGTGATTTCCCACTTGGAGAGCCGAACGCTTGGATCTCATTATCAGCAGTGGAAGCTGCAATCAATCGAGAGTTGCCTGAAGAATATGAACTAATTAATTCAAAAGAAAATCTATATGACATTCCTAGTCATGCGCCTATTGATTTAGGGCTGGACGTTGCCAGATTTGGTGATGATGAAACAGTCCTTGCTACTCGATTAGGCGCTATTTGTTTACCACTGAAAAGCTTTCAAGGTCAAGACTTAATGAAAACAGTAGGAATGGCAATGAAAGAAGCTAATAAATTGCATGAACTTTATCCAAGCCATAATATACGCATCAAACTTGATGATACTGGTGTTGGTGGCGGAGTTACAGACCGATTAAGAGAAATCATCTATGAAGAGGATCTCGAATGGTTATCCGTCCATCCTATTAATTTTGCCAGTAAAGGGAATAAAGATTATGACGGTATCATTTCACTAATGTACGGCAAGTTTAAAGATGATTTTCTTGAGTCTATTATTTTGCCTGATGATGATGATTTAATGGGGCAACTTTCTATTAGGCGCTATTCATTAAGTTCAAGAGGGAAAGTATTAATTGAACGCAAAAAAGAAATGAAAAAAAGGGGACTTCCGTCACCCGATAGAGCCGAAGCGGTGATAATGGCTTTCTACGAACCACCAGTAATTGGTATGCAGTTTATGAAAGGAGGAATTTGATGTATGTAAGCAATAACGACTGGTATTTTCCTTTGCCAGAAGTGATGACGTGTAAGTCTGATGTTGAAATTGACAATAAATTATTAGCGAAATATATCAACTTGCACAAGAAAGAAATAAGACGTTATGAAATGTTAAATCAAATGTATAGAGGTCGGCATAGTATTGTTGATCAACCTAGAAAAGATGCATATAAGCCTGATAATCGCATTGTAGTAAATTTCGCCGAATATATCACAGAGACATTTAATGGCTATTTTATCGGTAAGCCTATTAGTGTTAGTCATGATTCGCCTGATTTGTCAGAGCGTGTGAATCAGATCCTAAAATTGAATGATCAAAACGACAATAACGCTGAACTATCTAAAAAGGTGAGTATTTTTGGTAGAGCATACGAATTCCTGTGGCAAGACGAAGAAGCACAAACTCAGATTACGTACAATGATCCATTAGATATGTTTATGGTCTATGACAAATCCATCGCTCAAAGAAAGCTATTTGCAGTTCGTTATTATCTGAATGATGATAATCGACTAGAAGGTGAAATCTATACTCGTGACAAAATCATTTATTTTGTTCAAGGTGACCGTGGATATGAATTAATCAATGAAGTACCACATTATTATCATGATGTTCCAGTCATTGAATATATTTTCAATGAAGAAAGAAAAGGCATATTTGAAAATGTTGTTTCAATGATCAATGCTTTTAATAAAGGGATTTCGGAAAAAGCCAATGATGTAGATTATTTTGCAGATGCCTATCTAGCTATTTTGGGTGTTCAACTAAATAAAGAAGGCATGCAAAAAATCAGAGATAACCGTATTATCAACTTCTTTGGAACTGATGATCCAGAACAGATAAAAAATATCGTGGTTGAGTTCCTACAAAAACCAGATGGCGATCAATCGCAAGAACATTTGTTAGATCGATTAGAACGTTTGATTTATCAAATGGCTATGGTAACGAACCTAAATAGTGAAACATTCGGAAATGCTTCGGGTGTAGGCTTATCTTTTAAGCTTCAAGAAATGGAAAACTTAGCTTTAGCAGCTGAAAGAAAATTCACTTCCGGAATGAATCAGCGCTTTAAAATGATATTCCAATTGCCTACTAATATACCAGCAAGCCAAAAAGATGAGTGGATAAACTTAGAATACACTTTCCACAGAAACATACCTCGTGACACAGCAAGTGAAGTTGAAACAGCACAAGCTGCTGCAGGATTATTGCCACTTGAAGATCGTATCGCTATGGTATCAAGTATTCGAGATCCTAAAGAAGTAGCCCGACAAATGAAAGAAGAATCAGGTGGTTCAGTAACTGATAATTTCAGCCGTACGATTGGAGATAAAAATGATGACAAAAAATAAAATAGAAACAGAACTAAGTATTAAGGAGCATGTAAATTTCATGTTGAACTTTGCAGAGGTATTTAATAAAAATAAAGACATGTTACAAGTTGCTGAATCTGTGAATATTCCATCACATCAATATTCTGTTGAAATCAAGGACTAATTAGATGACCTCGATTTATTGGAAAAAACGTCAAGATGCATTAATGGCTGGTTTGGATAAGAAAGATGGAAAGTTCAGTGGAAAATTAGCCAAAGAATATGATCGTATTCAAAGAGAATTAGAGAAAGAAATTGCCTATTATTATCAAAAATATGGAGCAGATGACATTCTAGAATATAGAACTATGATGGCGGAACTAAGTGATTCAGAACGTGATGAGATATTCAAAGATTTTGATAGTTTCGTTCAAAATCATCCAGAACATGCTAACTTATTGCCCATCAGACAAAATATTTATAAGTTGAATCGCCTAGAAGGGCTACAAATGTCAATTAGGATGAAAATGGCTGAATTAGGATTGATTGAACAGGATTTAATGACCGAATATCTAAAAATGTCATATAAATATGGATATGAATCCACTATGAAGAACTTGAAGAATGCTTCGAGTTTTTTTAGTATCAATAATTCTTTACTTCAACAAGCTCTATCCGATAAATGGTTCAACGAAAAAAACTATTCAGATCGTATTTGGGACAATAAAGATACGTTGCGAAATTGGTTAATTAACGATTTCAAAGATGGAATCATTGCTGGTAAAAATTATGATGCGATGATCAAGTCTTTAATGCAGCGTGTAGATACTGGTAAATTTTATGCAAAACGTTTAGTTTGGACAGAATCAGCTTTCTTCATGAACACAGCCAATGCACATGCTTTTATGGAAGACGGTATTTTGAGATACCAATACACAGCTATCATTGATGATCGAACAAGCAAAACGTGTCGTAAACTCAACAAGCAATACTTTGAGTTCAAAGATTATAGACCTGGGCTTAATGCCCCGCCGATGCATAGTTTTTGTCGATCAACAATAGTTCCAATTGAGAATGAGGAGGGATAAGATGAATGAACGTTTATATAATTGTGAATCTTGTGGAGGAAAAACTCTATTAATTCAGAAAGTCGAAAACATTAATGTAGATATTCAACATAATTATTTTGAATGCGCAAATTGCAAAAGCAAAGCAACTATTTTCTATTCTGATTCAGAATTAAGAAAAATGATTATGAAACAGCAAAAAACAAACAACCAAGTCACTAAAAATTCAATGCAGAAAATCATTGAAAAAAGAATGTCCGAATTGAGAGAACAATATGAGTCAGCAATTTGAATCGCCTAAATATTACCAACTCATATATTGGAAAGGTTCGGACGAAGAAGAAGGTACATTCAAAGAAATCGAATGCCTTATAGACAGTCAAACGATAGATAAATTACTTGAAGTAGCACCGCCGAAATTTATCAAGATTATTGTCGATGATGGCGAACAAATGATTTTTCAAACTGAAAATATAAATACAATAAAACAAATTTTTAGTCCTAGAAATAGTTAGGGCTTTTTATTATGTCCAAGCATTGACGACTCTAAAAGCAATGGAAAGTGCAAGCATTGATTCACGTAAAAAGCAATGGTATGAAAGGAGAAATAAATCATGAAAAATTTAAATCTAATGTCTATGAAATTACAATTCTTTGCAGCTGATAGTGGTTCCGAGGGTGATCAACAAGGAACTGGTACAGAAGGTGATGGTGAGGAACAAAATGAAATAAACATTGAGGATTTAACCGACGAACAAATCGAAGCAATAAAGACAAAACTTGACCTTAAAACAAACGAAGAGATTGATTCAATTGTAAAAGGAAAAAAGGCCAAATGGCAAAAGGATCAAGAAGCAAAACAAAAAGAAGCTGATCGTCTAGCAACTATGAATGAAGATGAAAAAGCCGAACATGAAAAGCAAAAATTACTCAATCGTATCGCTGAACTAGAAAAGAAAGATAATTTTACAGCTATGTCAAAAGAAGCGTCTAAAATGCTTTCTGAGGCGTCTATATCAGCGGATGATGAAATACTCAACTTTGTTGTTAAAGACACGGCAGAAGACACTCAACAAGCGGTGAATTCATTTATTTCACTCATTGATAAAAAAGCAGAAGAAAAAACAAAAGCCGCTTTATCTGGAACAGCCCCAAGAGTTAACTTAACACCAGGTAAACAAATGACTAAATCAGAAATCATGGCAATTAAAAATGATTCTGAACGTCAAAAGGCAATAAAAGAAAATATTCATTTATTTAGATAATTAGGAGGAATTACACATGAAAAATATGTCAAAAACAAACAAAGATAAATTGATGAACATGAACTTGCAATATTTTGCGGAAAAAGATTTAACTACTATGGATGATCTGGGTGAAATTAAATCCATTGATTTTGTGAATAGATTTGAATCAGGAATAGAAGAATTACTTGCACTTTTAGGAGTCACAAGAAAAATTGAGTTAACTTCCGACTTGTTAATTCAAATGTATAAATGGGAAACAGATTTAAAGTCTGGTGCTGTAGGTGAAGGTGAAGATATTCCACTATCTAAAGCAACTCGAAAAAAAGGAAAATCTTTCCAAGTTGTTTTCAACAAATGGCGCCGAGCAGTTTCTGCAGAATCAATTGCACGTCACGGGGCTTCTAGAGCTATTGATGAAGCAGATAACAAGTTATTACGCAAAATCCAAGGAGGTATTAAATCCAATTTCGTTACTTTCTTAGGAACTGCACCAACAAAAATTCAAGAAATAGGGTTACAAAAAGCTTTAGCAAAATCTTGGGGAACTTTGACTACTTTTGAAGACTTCGACGGTGCTGATTTTGTTTCATTCGTAAACCCAATGGATGTAGCTGATTATCTTGGAGATACAAACGTATTGGCCAATGCATCAAATGTGTTTGGTATGACGTTACTTAAAAATTTTCTCGGGGCAACAAATGTAATTGTATTAAATGCGATCCCACAGGGTAAAATTTATTCTACAGCAGTTGATAACATCGTTTTAGCATATCTAAATATGTTAACTTCTGATTTAGGTGGTATTTTCGCAGACTTCACCGACGAAACTGGTTATATTTCAGCTACTAGAGGTAAAACCTTGAAAAACGCTACTTTTGAATCTCTATTTATGAATGCGACAGTATTATTCCCGGAAATTCCAGAAGGAGTGGTGGAAGCAACGATTGCCGAACCTTCAACAGAACCACCAGCAGGTGGAACTAAAAAAGTAGAAGATCCTGAAAAATAAGGAGTTGATTCCTTATGACTGATAAAAAAGAAAATAAAGAAATTATCAGAGAGCGTGTTCTTGTCCGTGAGTCCGAACTTACGGGCAAGGATTCTTTAGTGGATGAATATATCACGACAGCAGTTGATCGTATTGTTTTATACGCAGGGTTGGAATCATTTCCTGAAGCGTTAAACTCTATAGCAGTTGACGTGGTTCTTGCCATGTACCGCAGAAAATACCATGAGGGCATCTCAAGTGAGAATGTGGATGTTATGAGCGTTACTTTTGTTAATGGGCTTTTATCTGAATATGATCGAGAGTTTTCTAATTACAAAAATAATTTGAATGATGATCAAGGGAACGCTGGGAAGCTGGTGTTCATGTGAGGCTATTTGAAATTATCTTAAAAAAGAAACAGAAAACAGGCGTGGATAAACTTGGCAATCCAATGTATGAGCTTACTACTTTCAAAACAGGAGAAGGTAGAAAAAGCATTTGGACTGTTCAAGAGATTGCTTTAGATAGTCGTATTATTTCAAAGAAGATGCAAAAGGTTGTAACTACTTTGGATAGGAAATACCTTTTGCAAGCTTCACATTTGGTTCTAAAAGACGAAACATTTTCAATCGAAGATATCAAAGGTGAAGATGATGATCGCTGGCGTGTCCTATCTGTTATATCCTATGGGAAGTGATTGAATGGTCTGGGGAATGCATATGGAGGGGACGGCTGCATTAGAGCAGGAACTCCAGAAAAAATCTGAACTAGATTTGACTAATGTTCAAAAAAAACAGATGCGTGACATATACACCAGAGGACAACAGCCAGGAGGAACACCGGTAGATACTAGCGAACTTAGAATATCTATGTCATACACTGGTGAAGAAGTTGGTTATATAAAGGATTATGGACCACATGTTGAGTTTGGCCATCGATTAAGAAATGGACTATTTCTTCCGGGTCAATTTTTCTTCAAAAGTAACGTAGATACTCAAAAAGAAATCTATAAACAAGATTTAAAAAATAAATTAAAGGAGTGATCTAATGATTGAACAATTAGCTTTATCTGATTTATTGTCAGGTGTTTTGAATGTACTGAGACAATCGATTAAAGATATACCAATCTTAGATTATGTCCCTAAAGATCAAGATATTCCATTCGTAAATGTGGAAGTTGTAGGAGTCGAGCCAGTTCCGTCAAAAACAATGTGGAAAGATAAATACATTATCTATATTCATGGTTGGGCTGATGGTTCCGAAAGTTCTGTTCCTATTTTTGATATTGCCGATAAAATTCGGGAAGCTATGACAGTAGCTGTAAAATTGCCAGAAGGCTATAACTTGCTACTGCAGAAACCCGAAGGAGTACAGCGTATTCTACAAGACGAGGCAGATGTTAGGCATGTAGTTGTAGGTTATGCGTTAACTGTAACGTATGGCTTCAAAATAAAAATATAGGGGGAAATAATATGCCAGAAGTAACAGGCTTTGAAAATGAATTATATTGTGATATGTCTTCAGCAGCAACTAAAGCAGTGGCAGGTAAGAATATTTTACTTGCCATTTTTAACTCTACAGGAGATAAATTGCTTGCTGTTGCAGGTCAACAAGGATTGACTATCAACCGCTCAAAAGATGCTATTGAAATCACTTCAAAAGACACCAAAGGCGGTTGGAAGTCAAAAATCGGTGGGATGAAAGAATGGTCCATTGATAACGATGGTTTATATGTCCGTTCAGATGAATCACATACAGAGTTAAGTAAATATTTTGAAGGTGATGATCCTGTTTGTATCAAAGTATTGGATATGCAAGCAAAAAAAGGAATGTTCGGTGGTTTATGTATCGTTACTGATTATTCTTTTGAGGCACCTTTTGACGATGCCATGACTTACTCTATCAAACTAGATGGTATGGGCGCGTTAGTTGATTTAGCTGATAAAGATGCCAACCAACTACCAGGGGAAACTGTTCCGCCTGTTGAAAACAAATCAGGAGGTAAAAATTAATGAGTGAAACAGAATTACAAGAAGGTCAATTTGAAGTTGACGGTACGATTTATGAGTTACGATTTAACTTTCAAAAAATCAAAACTATTGAGTTATCTAGCGGAAAAGCCGTGAGTGCGGAACTTGTCAAAAATGATGGTGTTCTTTCGCTTCAGTTGATGGAGTTATTATTTAGCTTTGGTCTAGTTGAGTCTAAAGGGCTGAAAGTAGTTCCACAAAAGAAAGCTAGAGAAATGTTTGAATCTTTCATTGAAGCTAATGGCGGAATGACAGTTAATAATTTAATCGTTGAAAAGTTCCAGGAGGACTGCGGTTTTTTACTCCGATAGAGCTCGTACAATACGAGTACTGGGACACTAGTCCAACGAATACACCAGAAGAAAGAAAAAGAATAGAATTAGCTAAGCCTTATCAAAATGAAATTGATTTGGCTTTTTTTGTTGTTAATTTTGGTTATTCAAAAGCGGATTACATGGCACTAACAGAAGTTGAAAAAGCCTTTATTCGCAAAGAATTTGAACGCAAGACAATAACTGATGCCACTTATTTAAGGGATTCAGTCCTTAACGCTGTTTCAAATGCGATGCGTAAAAAAGGTTCTAAGTTTCAAGAATTATTTAAGAAAAAACAGGCTAAAGCTGATGTTGAATTTAATGAGCAAGCAATTGATGTTGTCATAGAAGTTGAAGATCGAGATGGGAAATCTTGGGTTGATAAAATTTACCACGCTAACGGACTTAGAACACCGAAAGGAGGAAACTAGATGGCTGATTATACGTTAAGTGCAAAAATCACCGGGGATTCTTCTGGTTTCAAAGGTGCGATATCCGAGGCTAAAAGTTCTATTGAAAGTCTGCAAAGCAAAATAGCTGATGCAGGTTCAAAAATGCAATCAATCGGTAAAAGTATTAGCGGTGTTGGAAGCACACTAACAAGTAAGATTACTAAGCCAGCTATGGTCGCGACTAGCGCTTTAGCTGGCATTACATTAGTAAAAGGGTTTGATCGATTGACTGGTATTGATGATGCCAGAGCGAAACTTATGGGGCTTGGTCATGATGCTGGAACAGTGGATAAAATCATGGAATCCGCCACAGCATCCGTAAAAGGTACAGCCTTTGGGATGGCAGAAGCGGCAACGACAGCAGCAGGAGCAACAGCAGCAGGAGTCAAACAAGGTGAAGAATTAACTCGTTACTTGTCGCTAACTGCGGATGCTGCGGCTATCGCCGGAACTTCTATGTCTGAAATGGGTTCAATCGTTAATAAAGTTACAACGAGTGGACGAGCGATGACTGAGAACTTGGAACAGCTGTCCGATAGAGGTTTGCCAATTTACCAATGGTTAGGTGAAGCAGCAGGAGTGGCCGCTTCCGATATTAAAGATATGGCTTCTTCTGGTGAAATATCATCTGAAATGTTTATGAATGCTATTGAAAAGAATATCGGTGGTGCCGCTCAAATCATGGGGCAAAATTCATTCAAATCAACGATAGCCAATATCGGTGCTTCTATTGGTCGTATTGGCGCTAACTTCTTAGATGCTGGTGGTAAAGGTGGAGGCTTCTTCTCTACACTAAAACCTATGCTTGCAGATTTCAACACAAAGCTTGGGTCTGTCGAGGCTATAGCAGGAGATTTAGGGGTCAAATTTGGTGAATCTTTTCAAAAGGTAATTACTACCGTAAAGGATTTGAAAGCAAAATTTGATAGTTTATCACCAACTATGCAAAATTTAATTTTAAAGAGCGCAGGAATGGGAGCAGCTTTTGCTATTGGGATTGGTCCGGCCTTGAAAATTATAGGTCCACTTGTTACAGGATTTGGAAGTTTAATAAAAGTTATAGGTTTATTAGCTAGTCCCGTTGGTTTGATCACAGCCGCTATCATTGCTTTAGTAGCTGGATTCGCATATTTGATGGCCACGAATGAAGAGTTTAGAACAAAGATGCTCGAACTATGGGAACAGATAAAAACTAGCATGGCGGAAGTTTGGCCATCAATTCAAGAGATTATTACTACGGTTTTTCAAGTAGTCGCCGATATGTGGAATACAGTGTTAAAGCCTGTTTTTGATATGATGCTTGATTTGATAGTTAATACAGTAATACCATTCATAGTTGATGCGTTTCAAAATGTTTTTCTTCCAGCAATACAAACATCTTGGGATATGGTCAAGACTATGTGGGAATCGGTATTAAAACCAGTTTGGCAAGCTATCCTTCCAGTAGTGCAGTGGCTAGTCGACGGTGTGAAGGTTGCTTTACCAATTATCAGCGATGTTTTTTCAACGATCGTTGGAGCGATAAAACAAGTGTGGGAGAGTTTATTAAAACCAGTTTTTGCTGCTATAAAATTTATGATTGAAACAGTTCTAGTTCCAGCATTTACCGTCCATTTTAACACAATCAAGGAAGTGGTTAATGTGGCGTTTTCTGCCATTGGTGATCTATGGAATGGATCTTTAAAACCGATTTTTACAGGAATAATTGATTTCATCGTCGGAGTATTTACAGGTAATTGGAGTAAAGCTTGGGAAGGATTAGTCAGCATAGCTGGAGGTATTTTTAATGGATTGGTAACGGTTGTGAAGACGCCAATAAATTTAGTTATCGGTATCATTAATGGGTTTATCGGTGGCTTAAATAATTTGAAAGTTCCGGATTGGGTTCCTGGTATTGGAGGTCAGGGTGTAAATATCGGAGAGATTCCATATTTACAATCTGGTACAACCTCATTTAAAGGAGGATTCGCTCGCATGAACGAGGGAGGACGTGGAGAGTTGGCAATGTTGCCATCTGGAACACAAGTAATTCCTCATGATGTCAGCATGAAGTATGCGAAAGAATCGGCTAAACGAAACTCTGTAACGAATAATAGAATTGATTCGGGTTCAGTCATTTATGACTACAGAGGAATGAATGAAGGGGCAACTTTCATCGTTCGAGAAGAAGCTGATATCGACAAAATAGCAGTAGCCTTACAAACTCGACAAGATAAAGCACAAGCAAGAAAGGGGTTTAGAAGATAATGGAATTTTCATCACCATTGGAACGGCTTCAATGCACTTCTCCCCTTGAAGGATTACCTACAGAGGCACTCAACTTTAATGGTCAATTTCTTGAAGAGTTGATTCCAGGTTATCGCACCCTAAATATTCAAGGTAGAGAATTATTTGAAACGGCCAACGAATATGCGCAACTAGGAATAAGGGACGGAGAACGCCAAATTTACAATAGAATTCCGCCGAGAGATATTATTGTTCAGTATTATTTGAAAGCTGATAATGATTCAGATTTTAGGGATAAATTCAACCGTTTAAATGTCGCTTTATATACTGAAAAAGAAGTGAAAATTTGGTTTAATGATGAGCCTGAAATGTATTTTCAAGGTACTAAGTCGGTAATCGATCCAGTAGAGCCTGGTGTCAATTGGTGTATTAGTACTTTTACTATTAGATGTGGTGATCCGTACAAATATACCAAAAGTGATGCTACTTCAGTAATGTGGGGATCTACAGTTATTACATTTCAGGCTAATTATTTAATGGGAAATACTGGATCAGGTGCTGTTGACATGCCAATTACAATTGAGGGCGGCGCTTATTGGGGATCAACTATGATTACTTTTCAAAATCGTGCGTATTTAATGGGAGATAATGGCGAGGAAGTAAAACCTATTGAAATTTATCCAACAGTTGAAGGATTGAAAGTAAAACCTGTCATCACAATTAAAGGCACAGGTCGTGGAGTATGGATTAAAACGAGGAATGACACTGTTGATCTAGGCGATTTCGATAAAGCTATCATAGTTGTTGACACTGAAACGTTCAATATTACTAAAAACGGAAAACCAATGATTCGCCCGATGAATGACTTCTACATTTACCCGAATGAACCATTATATATCCAAGCGAAAGATAGTGATTTCAAACTGACGATTGAATATCCAAATAGATATCTGTAAAGGAGCTGATGTCTGTGCTAATGACAATGAATTTAAACCGTGAATACACAGCTATTTTAGAGAATGCCACTAAAGTCAGTTATGAAAAAATAGAGAATGAAATAGGCAGTATAGAATTTACAATGCCATTGTACGATACAAAAAATTCGATGATTCAAGCTCTTCAGTGGGTTGAGCTAACAGACAATGAAAATGAATACATTGGATTGTATCGAATCATGCCATCCGAAATAAAGAAGGATAAAAACAACTACACGATTCATTACACTGCATACCATGTTTTAGGGACACTGCTTGATAGTGTCCTTTTTGGTTACCATGAGTTAGTCAATAAAAAAACTGTTGATGTGATCAATTACGTATTATCAAAACAAAAAGTGAAACATTGGATATTGAAGAAATGTGAATTTACCCGATATTTTTCATACGCTTGGGAAAACGAAAATGGATTAGCTGATGCACTTTTCAGTATTCCAAAAGCTTTCGATGAAGATTATATATGGGAATTTAACACACAAGTTTACCCGTTTGAATTATCGTTAGTTAAGCCGAAAACTGAGCCTGTTTGCAGAGTTCAAGAGGGTTATAATATGGAAGGCTTTCAGATTAATCAAGATCCTAACAGCCTTGTAAATCGTGTGTATCCATTAGGAGCTGGCGAGGGTGTAAATCAAATCAATATAAAAGCAGTGAATGCCGGTAAGTATTATGTGGAAGACGCAGCATCAATAAAAAAATATGGTTTGATTGAATATGTTTGGGTAGACCAACGCTTTACTATTGATCAAGCTTTAAAAGATAATGCATTGGCCATGTTAAAAAAATGGAGTGAGCCAAAAGTTAGCTGGACAATAACAGCTTCTGATTTAATTAAATTAACTGATGCACCTCTTGAAATCGATAAACTACGTCAAGGATCAGTCGTAATGATTAACACGAACGAATACGGATCAATTAACCTAAGAATAAAAAAAGAATCTAAAGCAGACGTATTCGGGCAACCTCAAGCGTTAGATTTAGAAATCGGAAACATTCAAGGTGATATTAATACCACGATGTCAGACCTTGGGAGAAAGCAAGAAATAAACGAAACATACTCGCAAGGTGCTACTAATATCTTAAACTACAGCTATCAAGATAACTGTGAAGCGGCTTACCCAGCGATTATAGAGTTTTATCTGGATGATGATGTATTTCATGTAAATACTGTTGAATTGACGTTTAAAACTAAAAAATACCGTGGCTACACTAAAGCCGTAAAAGGTGGTGGTGCAAAAGTCACCTCTACTTCTGCAGGTGGAGCGAGTACACAAACGAGTAGTGCTGGTGGCGGTAGTATTGTTTCAAGCACATCAGGGGGTGGAGGAGTTACCACAAGTGCTTCAGGTGGCGGAAGTACACAGTCAAGTAGTGTTGATGGTCAAAGTACTCAAACAAGTAGTGCTGGTGGAAGTCATAGACATTTAATGTTTTCGCAAACTAATATTGCCGGCCCTATACCTTCTAATGTGCGATACGAAGCAGGAAGTGGAGAACTCATTCAATTAGGTGGTTCTAAGAGAGATATATATACTAGAGAAGTTAGCGGGGAACATACGCATACTATCACCACACCAGCTCATGCACATACTGTACCAATACCAAACCATAGCCATAACGTACCAATACCGAACCACAGTCATAACGTTAGTATACCGAGCCATACACACAAGGTTACTATTCCAAATCATACACATACGGTAACTTTACCGGATCATACCCACCCGCTTGAATGGGGAATATATGAGGCGCCAAACAGCGCAAATAGCGTGGATATAATTGTAGATGGGAAAACACTTCCTCAACACGACACAAACCAACAGCGGCTTAATATCGTTGATTATTTGCGGAAAACTACCGGCGGAAAAATAGCTAGAGGAAATCACACAATCGAAATAAAACCGAACAGACTTGCGAGGATTGAAGCGCAGGTTATTTGTCGTGTATTTATTCAATCACAATTAGGAGGTCAATTTTAATGCAGTTAAAAATTAAATTAATCAGCGATCAACAAGAATTCGTAATTACTGACAAAACAGGTAAAACGCTAGACGATTACTTTGAACAGTTGATTGATAATAGTACGCCATTCATCAAGATTGGAAACAAAATTTTACAAAAATCTACCATCGAATATATCGATGCAGATTAAAGGAGTGAAAATCTATGGCAGTTGAACAAATCAAAGAAACAGATACGCTCAACCAAGGGCGTATAAAGATCAATGCAATCTTGGATCAATCAAATGCTTCATCTGCAAAGGTTGATGATTATCAATCCCAATTAAAAGATGGGATTGCAGAAGCTAAAAAAATAGCAGATGAAGCTGGGAAAGATGCTGTTGAGATTGCAACAGAAGCAGGTAACCAAGCAAACGAAACAGCCAGTCAAGCTATGGCCAACTCAAAAACAGCCATTACTACCGCTGATCAAGCCGTTTCGACTGCTAATAATAATAAACAAGAGTTTGATACCTTAAGGAATGATTTTGATCAATTAGTAGCAGAATCTGGAGATAGTAACCCTGAAATTGTACAGGCTCGTACAGATACACAAGGTATTAAACAAGCCACTTTAGCTAATCGATTACAAATAGACTTTGCTGACAGGATGACAAAAGCAGAAGGTATCTCATTATTAGTCGGCAGTTCAAATATCAAAATCATGATGGATTTTGTGGGAAAGACCGCTGGAAATACAGCAACCAACCCAAACAAGTATTTCTCAGATTTTACCGCTAAAACGCTGAAAAAGCCATCCGATACTTGGAATGAAGTATCACAAGCGGATTACAATAAGTTGGCCAGTCGTGATGATTCAGGAGTTATTACAGGCTCAACACAAAGTGGTGTTATTCCTCAACAACGAGGTGAGTTTAATATTATTGAAATTGTAAAAGCTTTGATTCCGCAAATTTTTGAAGGATTGGATAAGCAGCAATCAGTTGAATTTATCAAAAAAAACTTTACGTCGTTTACGATTAATGAAAGGGTAAAAGCTACTTCTCCGAACAACAAAAATATTAAGGTCTCAACCTATCTACAATCAACTGATTCATGGAGTACTCAAATTCAAGAATCAGCTCCAGAACTTAAAGATTTTTCTGTTCAAATCAATGATAAAAACTTTATCACTGATGAAGGATTTATCCATTTAATTAACTACACTGATCCATCGAATGGTGTCACTTCGTCGAGCTTAGAAACAGACTATAGCGGTATACAGATTGAATTGTCTGTAAATGCTCAAGATATTCTTGAAAAGTCCGGATTTGCCAAAACGGAAGACGTCAATAAAAAAATTGATGCTCATGTTGATGATCAAAACAATCCGCATAACGTAACTAAGAAGCAAGTAGGGTTGGAAAATGTAAGCAATGTTGGTTTTGCGAATGATGGAGAAGCTGTTGCAGGTACTAATACAAACAAATACATGCACCCTAAAAACGTTTCTGATGCGATTAAGGGACAGGCAGTCACTCAAATTGGAGAACAAACTGTTGAGGGAATTAAAAACTTTGTTGATGGTTTGCAAAGTAAAGGAGTAGAAGTAGTGACTTCTAGACCTTATAAAAGAACGAAGTACACGGCTCTTTTAAATGGAGCAACAGGATTTGTAGAGGTAGAGAAACTTAATGGTTTTATAACTATTAAAGTTAGTGTACAGACTAATAAAGCGGCAACAGCGGGTTGGCTAAATTTTATAAAATTACCAGAAGAGTATAGGATTGCTCAAGATAAGGTTCAATATGGAGCGCCTGATCCATCAAGTACTGGATACCCACATCAACATGGTGCAACAATACACTTTTATAACACAGGGGACATCCATTTTGGCAAGTGGTCCAGTAATAATGTCGCTTACTTAGCAACAGTTACAACGCCGGCAGCTAATGATTTATAATCGACCATTTAAAGAAGAAAGTGGTGAAAATTTTGGAAAAAATTATCGAAGGGTTACTAACTAATCCTGAGCAGATCACGTTTGCTATATTATTTGTTGGATTATTAGTTTGGGTGATGAAGCAAAATAATGAGCGTGAAAAACGTTATCAAGGCACTATAGATAAATTGACAGATGCATTAGGAGATGTTGAGTCTATCAAAAGTACAGTGGATAAGATCCACGAAAAATTAAATTAATAGATTATAGTCCTCAGAAATGGGGGCTATTTTTTATATAAAAAATATGAAAGAGGTTTTAAAATGAAGAAATTTAGCAAGTTTTTATTATCATTGATTGTTGTTACAGGTTTGTGGTTGCCAGTTGGAGCACAAGCGTATACGATCGAACAAGATCCAATTCGATTTAGTTATCATCCAGGATATGCAACGAATGAAATTATTGTGTTACATGAAGCTGGCAATCCGAGTAATGTAGGCGCTGATAGTTTAGATCGTGAAGTAAGCTTTATGAAGCGTAACTGGCAAAATGCCTATGTATCTTACTTTGTCGGTAGTGGCGGCCGAGTTAAGCAATTGGCGCCTAATGGTTATTATCAATATGGAGCTGGCGCAACAGGTAATAGTAAGGCGTACGCTCAAATTGAGTTAGCTCGCACAAACAATGCGGAAACATTCAAAAAAGACTATGCTGCCTACGTTAATCTTACTCGTGACTTAGCGAAACAGGCTGGGTTTACTTTTGATTTAGACGACGGTACAGCGTATGGCATTAAAACCCATGAATGGATCACAAACAATTGGTGGGGCGATCATACTGATCCTTACGGATATTTGGCACAATGGGGTATTAGCAAATCTCGTTTGTCTCAAGACTTAATGAATGGCTTACCTGAGGATGGTAGTGAGACGATTGTTAAACCTAACAAGCCAAATACACCTAAATACAAAGTTGGGCAACACATCCGTTTTGCGACAATTTACAATACTCCTGATGATCCAAACGAAAAACATATCAATGCTGATCAAAAATGGACACAGGTGGGAACTATCACTCAAAAACTAGATGGTCGTAAAAATCTCTATAAAATTGAGAACAGTGGCAAGTTATTAGGTTACGTCAATGATGGGGACATCGTGGAGATTTGGAATCCTAATCAATCAACTGCACCATCTAAGCCACAAGAGTCTAATCTAGTGGCTATGAATGGGACGTTTACGACTAATCAAAGCTTGCCAGTGTCGCCAGATACAACAGTTGAGAGTGCTGCTTTGGCTTGGTATGATCCTTTTGAGTCAATGGAGTATGATGGTTATGTCATGGCCAATGGTTATGCATGGGTAAGTTACATTGATTATGGTGGTACACGTCGCTATGTTGCTGTAGGTCCAAATGATGGGCAGGTCGATACAACGTGGGGTACAGGGTTCTTTAATTAAATAAAATAGCCCTCCTTGCTTGGAGGGCTTGTTCATAGTTTTATTCAACATTGTGTTTTGACATATTGAAGCACTCACCTTTGTCATCGAACATCAGTGTTATGCTTTTATTCTCTCTACTCTTGCGAGCGCTTGACCATGTTACCATTGAGATATGGTTATCTCTAACATCCTTAAAAATATCTGTCGGAGTTCCTAACGTATCTACTGCACTTTCGTATGTCACGCCTTCATAAATATATTTCAAATTATCTTCTGTGAATTTGGATGTTCTGTCCTTTTGTGAATCATTATGTAATGCAAGATGCAATTTAGGAGAATATGAAAGACTCGTATTTGAGATTCTTTTTTTATTGTATAATAATAAATCGCCGTGTCTATCGCTAAAGTCATATTGATGCAAAAAAGCACTAAGCTTGAATCTAAATTTTAAGCTTTCTTCAGAAGTCTTTGAAACGTCAGTGTTATAGAATAATTTTTCCATAGTTGTCTGGTTGTACATAATAGCAGCGATGGTTAATAGAAAAACTGTTATAATTGCTAGTATTATTTTTTTTGATCGGATAAATTTCAATTTTATTTCCCCCTTTTTATTAAATAATTATATACTTTTACTACACAAGTCTGCAATCCTATCCTCGATATCGTTGCTCAATATCAACAACTCGCACAACTCTACAGCCTCCTCAAAACTCTCAAACTCTCACCGAGCCGCACCACTATCATTAACCAATTCTACTACCGTTACCATCTAATATAATAAGCAAAGAGGGGAGAGAATTATTTTGCATAAATCAAATAAAAAAGACTCTCCTAAATTAACAGGAGAGTCTTGAATTATTATGTTTTGGCTAACAGATTTTTACACCCAAAAATACACCTAAATTTTTATTTTTACACCCAAATCTACCTAAAAAATCAAAATAAAAATCATTATCAAAGGATCGTATAACCGTTCTTATTGCTGTTTTATCAATGAAAATCATGATTAAACTATGTTATAAACAGTTATAAAAAATACGCCAAGAGAGATTCGAACTCCCGACCGCTCGCTTAGAAGGCGAGTGCTCTATCCAGCTGAGCTATTGGCGCAATATGTTAACGCAACAAAATTTATTATAATGAACATAGAAAACAAAGTCAATCAAAAATTTCAAAAATACTCAACTTTGTCTATAAAGTGGAGAATAGACAAATTTTCATTGACTCACCTAGTATCTTTTGTTATGATATTAATGTTGTAATTGTGGACTCCACAGCTACAACCGCACAGAACAAGTTTTTAAGCATGATGTTTTATCATCACTTGGGATGGCGAGTCTAAGTCTAAAAGAAGGAGGTGCTGTATAGCATGTACGCAATTATCAAAACTGGTGGTAAACAAGTAAAAGTTGAGGTAGGTCAAGCAATTTACGTTGAAAAATTAGACGTAGAAGCTGGCGAAAAAGTTGTTTTTGACGAAGTTATCTTAGTAGGTGGCGAGTCTACGAAAGTAGGAGCTCCAACTGTTGCAGGTGCAACTGTCGAAGGAACTGTAGAGAAACACGGCAAACAAAAGAAAGTCGTGACGTTCAAATACAAACCTAAAAAACACACTCACCGCAAACAAGGTCACCGTCAACCATATACAAAAGTTGTAATCAACGCAATCAACGCATAATTCTTTTAAGTTGTATAGGAAAGAAGGCCTATCAATGATTAAAAGTTCTTTTAAACGAAATGGCGCAGGTCAAATCGTTTCATTTGAAGTCTCAGGGCATGCCGAATCAGGTCCTTATGGCAGTGATATCGTTTGTGCAGCTGTGTCTGCTTTAGCGATTAGCACAGTCAATGGCATTGATGCTTTAGCTGGTTTTGAACCGATTGTTGAAACCAACGAAACAGAAGGTGGTTACCTTTATGTTGAGATGATTTCAAAAGCCAATCAAGAACAAACCAACATTGCCCAAATTCTCTTGGAAAACCTTTTACTAGGTTTACAAGCAGTCGAGCAAGAAAATCTTGAATTTATTCAAGTCAAAACCATAAATGAAAAATAGGAGGTGCAGACTATGTTATTAAACATGAATTTACAATTATTCGCCCACAAAAAAGGTGGAGGTTCTACTTCCAATGGTCGTGATTCAGAATCTAAACGCCTAGGTGCTAAAAGTGCTGATGGACAAACTGTTACTGGTGGATCAATTTTATACCGTCAACGCGGAACTAAAATTTACCCAGGAGCAAACGTCGGTATTGGTGGCGACGACACGTTATTTGCTAAAGTTGATGGTGTAGTACGTTTTGAACGTAAAGGCCGCGACAAAAAACAAGTGTCTGTTTATCCAGTAGCTCAATAATAATTGAATTTACCAGCTCTATCTCTTGTGTAGTAAGGGATAGGGCTTTTTTTTATGTAAAAATGGTTAAAGATGCATCTGCATAACTAAATTGAAAAGAAGAGTAAAATATCATAATGATTAGTTGTAATTTTATTGAAAAATAATTAAAAAAATTTAACTTACGAGAAATTTATTTTTATGATAGCATGAACTCTGTTACAAAAATAGAGGAGAGTGTATTATGCCAAAAACAAAAAAAGAAGGGTTATTTTTTACTACCATTGTGTGTTTTTTTATGGTGGTATCTATGAGTGCCTATAATCTCTTATTACATGGGCAATTTTCATTAAGTAATTTAGTCGGTGGGCTTGTGCCAGGGTTTGTTGTTGCTTTTTTATTGGACATATTCCTTGTTTCATCAACAGCGAAGAAGATTGCTTTTGCTTTGCCAATAAATAAAGAGAAAAAAATCTACATGATTCTTGCTGTTTCTAGTTGTATGGTTTTAGGAATGGTTCTTTTTATGTCGATGTACGGTGTTATCGTTCAATTTGGTTTTACAGATGGTTTTTTGAACTATTACCTTGAAGGAGTTACTAAAAATCTGATTATGGCTTTACCATTACAACTATTGTTTGTGGGACCGATTTGCAGAATGATTTTAAGCAAGACCCGTCAAAGTAGTTGGCTAAAAGAAAATAGCCGAATAAAAGAATAGATGAAATAAAATGAGATGAATGAAACTGAAACTAGTTTTTTTGTCTCATTTTTATTATTATATAAAAATAATGATATGAAAAAGGATATAGATTTCCAAAAACGATAGGAAATTGTTATAATTAGTATAATATTGATTAAGGAGGCCTTCAACGATGGAAATACACGAGAGAATAGTCAGGTTATTAAACTCTAGCACAGTATTTTTGATTTCAACCATTGATCAACGGAATTTTCCGACGGTAATCACGGTTTCAGAGCCATTATGGAGAGAGGGCTTGTTAAAGTTACAGTTTTATCTAGATGGAAATGGTGAAACTGTTAAAAATATTCAATGTAATTCAAATGGGTCGGTGTGTTGCTATGAAGAAATCGAGCATGAAAGTCTGCTTTTAAAAGGGAAATTTACAATTGAACAAATTGAATCATTCGAAAAAATTGTCCCCAAATTATCAGATTATCAAAAAGAATTGAACCATCAAGCCCCTGTGTTAGTTACCTTTGAAACATGGACAGCTAGGATACATATGGATAAAAAAACCAAAGACATTATTGTTTAGCACACCAAATAACTGGTATTTATAAAAACGTATTTTAAAGAGTTACGCCCCAAACATGTTCGTCTCAACTTCCTTTTTTTCTTAAGTAAAACTTGTTGATTTTTCTTTTTTCTTAATAAGACTTCATTATTTATTTGAGAATTTTTATGTTTGAATTAAGTTTTTTGACGTATAGTTTATTTATAGCTTATCACAAATGATGAGCGTTGATAGAAAGGAGGAATGACGATGTACGCTGTAAAGGTATTACATGGGTATATTGGTAAAGACGGACAACGTACAAGGGACAAAAAATATGTTCGAATCTTTCCAAATAAACATTTTGCAGAAAAATTCGCTGATAAAATTGGCGGTCGAGTGAAAGAACTTAGATAAATAGATAACATTTAAAAATAAGCCGAGCTTTACGAAAATTAATCGTTAAATTTTCGTAAAGCTCGGCTTATTTTAAGGGAGTTATGTTGTCGTTTTTTTCCTATCTTCACTTGAAAAGGTTATACATAGAGATCAAAAACAGCGATTTCTGGTGGAACTCTAAAACGCGCTGGGATTTTTGTTGTACCCAAACCTGTATTGACGTATAAGGTTGTGTCATTGGCTAGCGTATAAAATCTTTCAAAATAATTTTCTGCCATGACATTTTTGATTGTTAGAAACGGAATCTTTACTTGTCCCCCATGGCTATGACCAGACAAGATTAATTGGATATTTTTATCTAGTACGTTATCAGCTTCATCTGGTTCGTGGCTAAGTAAAATAGTATATGGGCTTTGACGGTTGGCTAATGCATCATCAATGGAAGAATTTCCTAATAAAGAGTCATCCAATCCTGCGACATAAATTGATTTTTCGTGTGATAATGAAATGTTTTGCCCGGTATTTTCCAATAATTGAAAATCAGCAGCCGCCAATATTTCAGGATATGCATGGATTGCGGCGCCACCATAATCATGATTCCCCCAAACCGCATATTTTCCTAAAGGAGCAGATAGGCGACTTAGCGCAGCAATGACTTCTTCGGTAGGACCATATTGCGCATAATTATCAAATAAATCTCCTGTAAAGAAAATGATATCTGGTTTTTCGTTGTTTACTTTCGTTACAATTTTTTCTAATTGAGAGACAGGATAATTTTCTTGAATATGAATATCTGAAAGCTGAACGACCTTAACGGATGGTTGCCCATCGTTGCTTCCAACTGTGTAGCGATGTGTAACGATTCTTTTTGGCTCTATAAAAAAGGCGTAGAGAACCATACCAATCATTGCTAAAAATAGTAAATAGATAATGAATCTTTTTTTCATTAGTGACCTCACTTTCAATTTACATTATAGTGGAAAGAGCTTAAAAATAAGTAAAGCTGATAAGGTATTTCAGAAACTTTAGAATAATTTAGAGGTTATGTGTCTTAAGTGTTTTTCAAAATCAATATTTGTTATAATAGAAAGGAATCTAATTAGGAAAGAAGGACGAATAAAATGATGGTAAGAGTAAATAAGTTACGAGAGCTAATGAAAAAAAATGATCTTTCAGGATTCTTAGTGACAAGTCCATATAATTTACGTTATTTAACAAACTTTACTGGAACGACAGGATTAGCAGTAATCACTTTAGACAAGGCATTTTTTGTGACTGATTTTCGTTATACAGAGCAAGCCGCTGAACAAGCACAAGGATTTGAAATTATTCAAAATACTGGTCCGATTTATGATGAGGTGGTAGCAATAGCGGAAAAAGAGCTGTTGGCTAATCTTGCGTTTGAGGAAACATTTGTCAGTTTTGCAGAATATAGTTTGCTAGAAGAAATTACACCGTGTGATTTGATTCCAGTTGCAGGGGTAATCGAAGAGCTTCGTGAAGTGAAAGATGAAGAAGAAATCGCCATTATTGAAAAAGCTTGTAGTATTGCTGATCTTGCTTTTAAGCATATATTGACTGTCATCAAACCAGGAATGACCGAAATTGAAATTGCCAATCAACTAGATTTTTATATGCGTTCATTAGGCGCTTCTGGCGTATCTTTTGAAACAATTGTTGCAAGTGGTGTACGTTCTGCAATGCCGCATGGTGTAGCAAGCCATAAAGTGATTGAAAAAGGGGATTTAATTACCTTAGATTTTGGTTGTTACTATGAAGGGTATGTTTCTGATATGACCCGGACCTTTGCAATCGGTGAGCCTGACAGCAAATTAAAAGATATTTATCAAATCGTTTTAGAAGCACAATTAAAAGTATTGGACGAAGCTAAACCAGGTCTAACTGGGATTCAACTTGATGCGATTGCTCGTGATCATATTGCGTCTTATGGGTATGGTGAAGCATTTGGTCATAGCACGGGACATGGGATTGGTTTGGAAATTCACGAAGGACCAAATGTTTCCTTTAGAGCAGATAAACAATTTGTTCCAGGAAATGTGATTACTGATGAACCAGGTATTTATTTAGCAGGTCTTGGTGGTGTCAGAATCGAGGATGACTTATTGATTACCAAAGAAGGAAATCGTGTCTTGACCCATTCACCTAAAGAATTAATCATTTTATAAAATAGTTAACTGGATAAATATTTATGACAATGATGAAGAAAAAATAGTAGATACCAGAAATTAACTACTTTCGACTTATTTTAACCTAGTTTTTTTGGTAGCGAAACGAGCAGATTAATGATAAACTAAGAGTGATTGTAAACATAGATAGCTGAACAAAAGCTTGAAAAATAAAAGAGGCTTTTCAATATATAACTATCTAATGATTGGTAGGCTAGCTCCTCAAAATAAAATGGGAATGTTCATTTTAATTATTTCCTATTTTTTCTGCCGAGAGAGCCCGCTTTGCTTTTATTATAAGGAGGATTCAAATGACTGACGAAAAAAATCTAGTAATCAATACAAAAGATTCTTTAGGCGAGATTGTTATTGCGCCAGAGGTAATTGAAGTCATTATTGGTATTGCAGCATCTAAAGTAGATGGTGTATACGGTATGCGTGGAACATTTGCTAATAATGTAACAGAGTTTTTAGGCCGTGCTGCTCATGGTAAAGGCATCTTTTTAAGAGCAGAAGAAGATGGATTGAAAGTGGACATCTACTGCTACTTGAATTATGGGATATCCGTACCTAAAGTAGCTTTGGAAATGCAAGATCGTGTGAAACAACAAGTGTTGTTCATGACAGACATCGATTTAGTAGAAGTGAATGTTCATGTAGTGGCAGTCGTTCCTGAAAAATTACCTGAACCAGATTTCGATGAATTATTCCCGGAAGAAGAGGGAGAACATGAGTAAGCCAAGTTTCACTCGTCATGAGATTCGTGAAAAGGCGCTTCAGGCGCTGTTTCCTTTAGATTTTAATGTTGATTTAACAAAGCGAGATGCAATTTCTTATGCATTAGAGCTAGATAACCAAGAAATCATTAGTGAAGATGGGGAAGAATTTGTGCCTACTTACTTAGATTTATTGGTAGGTGGCGTTTGTGATCGAAAAGCAGAGCTAGATGAAGTAATTAAAAAACACTTAGGGACTAATTGGTCGATTACACGTATTGCTAAAATGGATTTGATTATTTTACGTATCGCTATTTTTGAAATGCTGTATGTTGGGGATGTTCCTAACACGGTTGCTTTAGATGAAGCAATCGAGTTGGCGAAAAAATATAGTGATGATCGTTCGAGAAAGTTTGTTAATGGTGTTTTAGCAAATGTAATGAAAGAGATTGATTCAAAGTAGAGATACTTTGAATCTTTTTTGTTGTGAATCACTACGATTGGCTTAGCCAGAGTAGATGATGAACAATACTTGGCGACCGAAGGGAGAGAAGTAACAATACTAGTGAATCACGAAGAACAAAGTGATTCGATGATGCACAATACAAGGTGTCTGAAAGACAAGTTGCTTCCTTAAAGCTCTAAAAATTGAAGGACTCAGAGTAGATGATGAACAATACTTGGCGACCAAAGGGAGAGAAGTTTCATTGATACATAATTAAAGATTATAGAGTGTTAAGACTAGCTGAATTATGCTAAAATGAAACAATACAAACAAAAAAATGAGGAGTGATCTTATGGGAGAGTTAATCAACGGCCGCGAACTAGCAGATAAAATGCAGGCGCAAATCAAAGAAGAAGTGCAAGAACTTGAAAAAAAAGGTATCCGTCCTGGTTTAGTTGTTTTATTAGTGGGTGAAAATCCAGCAAGTCAAACATATGTGAAAAACAAAGATTTAGCAGCCGCTAAAATCGGTATCCACTCAAAAATTGAGCGTTTATCTGATACGATTTCTGAATCTGAATTACTTGCTGTAATTGAACAGTACAATCAAGATCCGGAGTATCATGGTATATTAGTGCAATTACCGCTGCCAAAACACATTGATGAAGAAAAAGTATTACTAGCCGTTGATCCCAAAAAAGATGTTGATGGTTTCCACCCGATGAATATGGGGCACTTATTTATTGGGGAACCAACAATGATTCCTTGTACACCGTATGGCATTATGAAAATGTTTGAAGCATATAACATTGATTTAGAAGGTAAACGGGCAGTAGTGATCGGTCGTAGCAATATTGTCGGTAAGCCTATGGCACAATTGATGATGATGAAAAATGCTACAGTTACGATCGCTCATTCAAGAACCGTTGATTTACCAGCTGTTGCTAGAGAGGCTGATATTTTAGTAGTGGCAATTGGTCGCGGGCACTTTGTGACAAAAGAATATGTTAAACCAGGTGCAGTTGTGATTGATGTGGGGATGAATCGAGATGAAAATGGTAAATTAATTGGTGATGTGAAATTTGACGAAGTTTCCGAGCTTACAAGTTTTATCACACCAGTACCAAAAGGTGTTGGCCCAATGACGATCACGATGTTGATGTATCAAACGGTTGAGGCCGCTAAAAAACAAAAGTAAGGTGAGAAGATGGAGCAGCAATATTTAACAGTTACTGCCTTAACGAAATATTTAAAACGTAAATTTGATGCTGATCCATATTTGGAGCGAGTTTATTTGACAGGGGAAATTTCTAATTTTCGTTTGCGGCCAAACGCACATCAATACTTTAGTATAAAAGATGATGGAGCAAAAATTTCAGCGATTATGTTTAAATCAGCTTTTCAAAAATTAAAATTTCAACCCAAAGAAGGGATGAAAGTGCTGTTAGTCGGTCGAGTTTCATTATATGAAAGTGGTGGCTCGTACCAAATTTACGTTGAACATATGGAACCAGATGGCGTTGGTGCATTGTACCAAGCTTTGGCCGAATTGCGAGAAAAATTAGGCAAAGAAGGTTTATTTGAAGGTCCCAAAAAAATGCTGCCACGATATCCTAAACGAATTGCGGTTGTGACAAGTCCGAGTGGAGCTGTTATTCGAGATATTATTACGACTGTGAAACGAAGATACCCAATTGCTCAAATTGTCTTGTTTCCGACACTAGTACAAGGAGATCAAGCAGCTGACGATATTGTTCGCAATATAAACCGCATAGAAGCGCTTGGAAACTTTGATACAATGATTCTTGGTCGTGGTGGTGGCTCTATTGAAGATTTGTGGCCATTCAACGAAGAACGAGTTGCTCGTGCGATTTACCAGGCGACAACCCCAACTATTTCTTCTGTAGGTCACGAGACAGATGTGACGATTGCAGATATGGTAGCTGATGTCAGAGCCGCTACACCCACGGCAGCGGCTGAGTTGGCAGTGCCTGTTTTAAATGAAGAATTATTGAAAATCAAGGATCGTCAGACCCGTTTAGAACAAAGCTTTCTCTATCAATTACAGCAAAAAAATGAACATTACCAACGTTTGAGAAATTCTTATGTATTCAAACAACCAGATCGATTATATGAAGGGCAAACAATCAAACTAGACCGAATCACACAACGTTTGAGCCAATCAATGGAAACTATTTATTATCAAAAACAACGTACAGCTCAAGAGATTATTAGTCAATTTCGACAACAATCGCCATATGGGCAAATTAGAGAAGGTCAGCAACAACTAAAATTTTTGGATAAGTCCCTTCATGACCGTATGGAACACTATATGAACGACAAACAAAAACAATTTATTACTGTTATTCAACAGCTAGATTTGTTAAGTCCATTAAAAATTATGGGACGTGGGTACAGCTATACAACAAAAGAAAAACAAGTAATCAAGTCAGTCAATGAACTGCAAGCAAAAGAAAAAATTCAAATCCATTACGTAGACGGTGTGGTGGATACGGTGATCGAAAAAGTATCACCGTTGGAAGAGGAGTAAAAAGATGGCTAAAGAAAAAGCAGTCGAAAAAACATTTGAAGAATCATTAACTGAATTAGAAGCAATTGTTCAACGTTTAGAACGTGGAGATGTTCCTTTAGAAGAAGCTTTAACAGCTTTTCAAGAAGGGATGACTTTAAGCAAGCAATGCCAAGAAACGTTGGAAAAAGCAGAGAAAACACTAACAAAAGTCATGACAGAGACGGATGAAGAAGCTACTTTTGATGAAAGCGAGAACAACTGATGGAGGCTTTCAATGATTTTCGTGAGCAAAGTTTACTGCTCATTGAAAAAGAAATGGAAAACTTTATCAATGAATACACTGCAAATGAGCGCTTAAAAGAATCTATGCTGTATTCGATTCATGCTGGTGGTAAAAGATTTCGTCCGCTCCTAGTTTTAGCTACAATCCGTTCGTTCAATAAACAAATTCAGGTACATGATTATCAAGTGGCAGCAGCTTTAGAAATGATACACACCTATTCATTGATTCATGATGACTTACCTGCAATGGATAATGATGATTTGCGTCGTGGGAAACCTACTAATCATAAAGTATTTGGTGAAGCACATGCGATTCTAGCGGGTGATGGGTTACTTACAGCAGCCTTTCAGTTACTAGCTATCAGCCACATTGACCTAGATCAAAAAGTGTTGTTGATTCAACTATTGAGTAAAGCTTCTGGCACTCAAGGGATGGTTGCTGGACAAGCTGGGGATTTACAAGGAGAAAGCCGATCACTTTCATTGGCTGAGTTAGCTGATGTTCACGAAAAGAAAACGGGAGCTTTGATCGAATTTGCTCTTTTAGCTGGAGGAATATTGGCGCAACAACCAGAAGAGATTGTCAATTTACTAGGTAACTTTGCCCAACATTTAGGATTGGCTTTTCAAATTCGGGATGATTTACTTGATGCAACCAGTTCTGAAGAAGAGTTAGGTAAAAAAGTTGGACGTGATGAAGTGTTGAACAAAAGCACTTACCCAAGCTTACTCGGATTAGAAGGCGCAAGACAAGCATTGGAAGAACAATTAACGTTTTGTGAAGTAACCTTAAGGAAAATTCAGCAAACAAGTAGCGAGTTTGAAATAGAATTATTAAAAGAATTAGTAGAACAATTGCGATGATTATAGAAAGAAGGCACATATGAAAAAAGAGCGCGTAGATGTTTTAGCGTTTAACCAAGGATTATTTGAAACAAGAGAGAAAGCTAAAAGAGCAGTAATGGCAGGACTTGTTTATACCGATAAAAATGAACGATTAGATAAACCAGGCGAAAAAATCCCAATGGAAACACCTCTTCAAGTAAAAGGTCAAACATTACGTTACGTTTCCCGTGGAGGGCTAAAATTAGAAAAAGCCTTAACTGTTTTTCAACTAGACGTCAAAGATAAAACAATGCTGGATATCGGCTCTTCCACAGGTGGATTTACGGATGTTGCTTTGCAAAATGGTGCACGTCTAAGCTATGCTTTAGACGTTGGTTACAATCAGTTAGCTTGGAAAATCCGCCAAGATGAACGAGTTGTTGTAATGGAGCAAACCAATTTTCGATATAGTAAACCGGAAGACTTTCAAGAAGGAACGCCCGATATTGCGACTATTGATGTGTCATTTATTTCGCTGAAATTGATTTTACCTCCGTTGCATAAAATATTAAAAAAAGGCGGAGAAGTTGTTGCCCTAATCAAACCACAATTTGAAGCTGGCAAAGAACTGGTCGGTAAAAAAGGGATTGTCCGTGAGACGCAAACCCACGAATTAGTTTTAAATGATATCCTTTCTTTTGCGCAAAGTCATGGTTATTCAGTGCGGGGATTAGAATTTTCACCGATCACTGGCGGAGAAGGGAATATAGAATTTTTAGCTTATTTAACGTCTGTTGATGAACCAGAAGAAAAGGATCTTTCAACGGAGATTAAAGCTATTGTTGAATCAGCACACGAAAAATTAAAAAGCTGATTCACTCTAATGAATAAGGTTGAGATGAGACATACGATGTTTTATTTCAACCTTATTTTTTATCCTTTCAAAATGAATAAAAATAGGCTATGATAAAATGGAAACGAACTGAAAAGGAGTATATTATAATATGAGGAAAAAAGATCGGCATCGTCTAATTACTCGTTTATTAGCAGATAAAAATATCCAAAAACAAGAGGATTTTGTTACTTATCTTGAAGAGCGAGGTATTGAAGTTACTCAGGCAACAATTTCTCGTGACATTAAAGAAATGAAGTTGATCAAAGTTCCAGCGATAGACGGTGGTTATCATTATAGTCTCCCAGCAGAAACGAAGGAAGATACATCTATAAAACTAGAAAAATTAATGAAAGATGCATTTGTTTCAGTTGATCAAATGGAAAAACATGTTATTTTACACACGATACCTGGTAATGCTGCTGCAGTGTCGAATTTGATTGAAAAGCAGTATAAAGAAATTGTTTTTGCAGCGATCAATGATGACGATAGTGTGTTGATTATTGCACGAACTGAAAAAGATGCTGAATATTTAAAACGTGAATTTTTCCGCTATTTATAAAAAAATGAGGTGAGAAGACAATGCTGCAGGAACTTTCCGTAAAGAATTTTGCAATCATTTCCTCTTTACAGTTGGATTTTAATATGGGAATGACTGTTTTAACTGGTGAAACTGGAGCTGGGAAATCAATTATTATTGATGCCATGGGGCTTTTAACGGGTGGTCGAGGATCGAGTGATTATATTCGTCAAGGCGCTTCAAAGTGCACCCTAGAAGGGCTATTTAAGATGCCTAAAAACCAAAGCTTGACTCATTTATTGGAAGAATTAGGCATTGAGACAGACGAGGACTCTCTTGTTATTCAAAGAGATATTTCTACTTCCGGTAAGAATGTTTGCCGTGTAAATGGACGAATCGTTAACATAGCTAATTTAAGAAAAATAGGCGAATTCTTAGTAGATATTCATGGTCAAAATGAACATCAAGAATTGATGCAAAGTGAAAAGCACTTAGGTATGTTAGATGATTTTGGTGGCAATGAGTTGCTTAAAATCAAAGAAGACTACGAAGGCAGTTATTCTGAATATAAATTGATCGAAACAAAAGTGAGAAATAGGCAAAAAAATGAAAAAGAATTTGCTCAGCGGATGGATATGCTACAATTTCAAAGTGATGAAATTGCGGCAAGTCAACTTGTTTTAGGTGAAGAAGAACAGTTAATTGAAGAACGAAACAAGCTAGGGAATTTTCAAAAAATTGCAGATGCTTTAACGACTAGTTATGAAGCGATTAATGGCGATGGAGACAGTAGTCTAGATAAAATTGGTTATGCGATGAACGAATTGCTTTCGATTGAAACGCTTGATTCTGAGTATAAATCGTTATCTGAAGTTCTTCAAAACAGTTACTATCTTTTACAAGAAGCGAGTGGAGATTTATCTAGGCATATCGATGGTTTAGAATTAGACGAAAATCGCTTAAATGAAGTAGAGACGAGGCTTGAATTGATTCGTCAGATGAAAAGAAAATATGGTGAGTCAATCGAATCTATCCTTGATTACTATCAAGAAATTACCCAAGAATTAGCTGACGCCGATTTCCTTGAAGGGAAAACTGGAGAATTAGAAACATTGCTGATTGAAAAGAGAAAACAAGTCACTAAACATGGATTAGAACTACGTGAAATCAGGAAGAAAATTGCTAAAAAGCTTGAAAAAGATATTTTGCGAGAGCTAAAAGAATTGTATATGGAGCGAACAGAATTTGATATTCGTTTTACTGAACTTCCTGATGAGGAATTTGGTGAAGATGGATTGGATCATGTAGAGTTCTTTATTACAACGAATCCTGGCGAGCCTTTGAAACCATTAGTTAGAGTCGCTTCTGGAGGGGAACTTTCCCGAGTGATGTTGGCATTAAAGACGATTTTTTCTAAATCTCAAGGAATTACTAGTATTGTTTTTGATGAAGTGGATACAGGTGTTAGTGGACGAGTAGCTCAAGCAATTGCTGACAAAATTTATCAAATTTCAAAAGGCTCACAAGTTTTATGTATTACTCATTTACCTCAGGTGGCCGCAGTAGCAGATTATCAATATTTTATCGAAAAAGAAATTATTGGTGAGCGAACTGAGACAAAAGTGAGAAGGCTAAAGAAAAATGAGCGGATAGCAGAAATTGCACGTATGCTTTCTGGAAGTGAAATCACAAAATTAACAACTGAGCATGCCAAAGAATTACTGAATATGGCTGAACATGAAAGGAAAGTATAATTTAAGTATCTATCTAGATAGGTTAAAGAAATAAACAAACTTAGGATTGGAAGTATAAACTTTTTATCTCTAATTTATATACTGGAATGTAACTCATAGAGTTATGTTCCAGTTTTTTTATTTCATTGAGTGGAAACTGCTGCAAATATAAGCTTAAAAAGCAGAATTAAGTCTTTTGAACAGTCCAGTTTCAAAAGAAATCTATTTGTCATATTTACAATAAAACTAATAATAATATAAGTTGTTTCACTATTTTCATTTCTATATTTCTGGGAATATAGATAACTATTTTATATTTCGTTGCATATTAATTAAATGTATAAAAAATATAAAAAAGATATATTTATGGTTTTTCGACGAGTTGTTGACAAAAAAATAGTACAAATATATCATGTTTGTGTACGTACATATAGATTTCTAGACAATTCTTATAGTTATTTAATGAGTCTTAAAAGTACGAAATATTTTGTTTTGAAAGTCAGTATAGCTGAACTTTTAAATAGACGAAAACACATAGAACAGAATTTTTATGATTTAGACGAGGTGGTTCCAGAAAATTAGAATTTACAATGAAAAAATGATAAAGCAGCTATTAAAGGTGATGTTTAGCTGTATCAAGACTAGTTTGGCATAAAGAGAAAATGAAAAGAGGAAGTGTTGTTTTTGTGCCTAAAAGTTGAAAGTAGCTTTTAGTTTAAATCATTGATCAATGTATTTTTTTAGAATTCTAAACTAGTTGAAGAAGGGATATCTATTACTCATGGAACAGCGAAAAAAGAAAAAACATAGAAAATCATCACAGGACAGGCAACCAAGAAAAAAGAATCAACGGAAGTTGCAACAAGAATCAAATGAGAATCGAAAAAAAAGAAATCGTCCAGGTCAAGATCGCCTATCAAAAAAAAGGAAAAGATCTGCAGTACATAAGAAAAAAAGATCACTGAAAAAAGAATGGTTGAAAAATTTGTTAGATTTGTTGTTTTACGTTGTTACTTTAGGGTTAATCAGTATGTCTGTTCTTTTTGCTTTTAGCGGAGATCAAAACAAGACTATTTTTGGTTACCGTATTTTTAGTGTTCGGACAAATTCGATGGCGCCGAACAAACGAGATCAGCAATCTGGCGGTTTTTATGCTGGAGATGTGATTATCGTGAAAGATATTCCAGGAAATCAAGCGAAAACAGGCGATGTAATCACGTATCATCCTTCAATGGAGAGTAAGGCTTTTTTAACACATAGAGTTGTAAAAAAATTAGACCAATTGAATGGGCATAAAGGAATTTATTATGTCACAAAAGGAGACAATAATAATACCGAAGATTTACCCATTAGCGAAAAACAAGTAGTCGGAAAAAAACTAATCGTTTTTCCAAAAATCGGGGGAATTTTAAAATTTATTCGAGAAAATTTTGTCGTGTCTATTATTTTTATTCTTTCGGTTTTTGGTTTTATTCTAGTAATAAAGATGTACATTTTTTCTAAGTGACGATTTAATTAATGGTATTTGCCTTTTTAAGGTTAATATAAAATTTTTTTAATAGGAGGAAGCAACAATGAAAAGCAAAAAGAAAAAGTTGTTAATTGCGGCAAGCGTTTTAGCGTTGACCGCGCTTGGTGCCGGAACCTTTGCTTGGTTCACGAGTGAAGATAAGGTTACCAATCATTTTGAAGGGGAAATTGCTGGTAATGATATTCAAATTGTAGAGACTTTTACACCTGAAAAAGACTGGACACCTGGTGAAGGAGTTGCCAAAAAAGTTTCTGTAGCTAATGTGTCAGAGTATGATGCGTTGATCCGTATAAGCTTTGATGAAATGTTCAAAAAATTAAGAAATAACAATGAGATTTATTTTGATGGGGAAGGAAAATATATTTGGGCATCCGGTCCAGAAAAAGGAAAGGAGTTAGCCAATGCGCCAGTTGTTCCTAAAGCGATGCCTTCTAAATCAGAGTATGTGAGTTTAGGGTACATAGATGTAACGAGTAATTTAACAACAGCAGTTCAAAATATTACGATCGATAATAAAGAATATAGCTTTAAAATGTATGAAAAAGAAGTGCAAGCAGCGGGCACAAAACCATCAGGGGAAGTGATTCCAGAAGAATATTCCTATGTAGCACAATGGGAAGCGGCTGATGGTACTAAAGCAAAAGCCTATATCGGGAATACTTCTGGCACAGTGAATCGTGATCGGACGACAAGTAAGTTGACGTTGGTCAATCCAGCGTATCTGTGTATGATTGATGCGACCTATAATGAAACGAGTAAAAAATGGGCGGATCCCAATGATCTATACAATAAACCTTCAGTGGATGATATAACCTATAAAGCGTTTGCGGATGATTTGATTCAATTAGGTTTTAAAGAATTAGCGAAAGATATAACCAATGATAAATGGTATTACAATCAAGCGGACGGCTACTTTTATTTTATCGGAAAAGTTTTACGTGGAACACAAACGCCTCAGCTTTTAGAGAGTGTGAAATTAATGGAAGCGGCAGATAATAGTTATAGCTTGTTGCAATTTGATTTAACAGTAAACGCTCAAGGGATTCAAAATGCCCAACAATCAATCAAAGATACATGGAAAACAGATGTCAGCAATAAAGCTTTGTATGATAAGTTAGTGGAGTTTTGTGATTACTAATAACTAGAAAAAAATGATGCGGGAGGAGAGAGGATGAAAAGAATAAAGCGATTTTGTCAACTATCTAGTTGGATTATTGTAGGTTTAGCATTCATCGGTACTTCTTCATGTTTTGTCTATGGGGCTGAAGGAGAACCGTTACCTCCTGGCATTGTCATAGGAGATGATAAAGGAATTCAAGTTCAATCAGATGGCAACTATTTAGTTGAGATCAATAATGTATTGCCAGGAAAAAAATGGACGATCGATGTTAATTTAATGAGTGTTGATAAAGGTACACCATACGATTTAAGCATACGCTTGTTAAAACCGACCGTTGAGGGACCGATAGATTTTTCAAAAGCAATCCGCATGACGATGGACTATAATGGCAAAAAAATTTATGATGGTCCAGCATCCGGTATCAGTAAAGAATTGAACTTGCAAGAATCCACATACTCTTTAGGTACTTTTCGTTCTGGAGATAGTAGGCGGTTGCATGTAACATTTGAAATGGATAGTACCTATACAAAAGATGATTTTCAAGTGAAGAGCGTGATGGAAAATATCTGGGCATTTCGAGCAGTCAAAAATCATGAGCCTGAATCTATAAAAACAAGTGAGACTAAAAAACAAGTGGAGTGGAAAAAACCAACAACTCTATTTCCACGAACAGGTGAAGAATGGCGGAATGTTTTAATTTATACGTGTTTAGGTTTATTCGTAATGTTGATGGCATTATTGATAGCTAAAAAGAAATACGAAGAACAAAAAAACGCTCATAAATAAAAAACAGCAACACGATATTAAAACTAGGAAGGAGAGCAAGAGGTGAAAAACAAGAAACGTAGGTCTGCGAAAAATAAAAGAAAGAAAAAAGTTGTTAAACGGAGTTTTCGCGTGTATTTGGCTCTATTTGCTTTTGTTTTTTCTAGTTTAATGATACTTGGAAGCACCTATGCGTGGTTTACATCGGCTGATTCAGTTACTAATAAATTTCAAGGCGGCCGTTTTCAAGCCGAGTTAACAGAGGTTTTTGAGCCTAATCTGACTTGGTATCCTGGGACAGACACAACGAAACAGATTCGTGTGCAAAATACAGGTCAATTACCTGCCCTTATAAGAGTCTCCTTATATGAATATCTCTTAACTTTTAAAGTAGGTCTAACCGATAAAATAGGAAATGGTAACTTAGCAACAGTTTCAAAAGAGCGCCAGCCAGCTGTTAACAGAAAAAATTCAGTTACTTGGAAAGCTGCAGCGGAAAAAGGCGGTACATATAAAGATGGTTCGTTTTACTATATAGCTAAGAAAGCATATACATCAGATCGTACGAATAATAAAGGTAGATACAAAATAAATGACCCGCTGAGAAAGACCTTACCGTTTGATTTTATTGAGATCAATTTTTCTGCATCTATGAATCTTCAACCTCCCAAGCCAGAAACCAAAAATTACTGGTTATACGAAGATGGTTATTTTTACTACTCAGAACTATTGGAACCAGGAAAAATAAGTGAGCCATTGGTAGATAATGTGACGCTTTCTCTCAATACATCAAATAACTTTAAAGGGGCATTATATCAGCTGAATCCATTTCTGGAAGCCCATGATCCTGTGGAAACGATTAGTGAAGAGTGGAGTATTGGAAGAAGTGGTCCAATTTATGAAATGCTTAAGGATAAATTGAAGTAAGGGATGAACAGTGCTGTTGGAAATAAGTGAGGGATGAACGAATGAGTGTAAAAAAAAGAAGAAAAAAGATCAACTTCTTCAAAAGACTACTATTATTAATTTTAGTTGTACTTATGATGGTTATAATTGCAACACGTATTCATGATGTTTATGCAGCAAATAAAGCAACAGATGAAGAAGTGAATGATTTTCGGGTGAGTGATTTAAAAACAACAATTAAAGAAACGTTTACACCACCAAAAGATTTAAACGTAAATACTCCCATTGAAAAAAACGTGACTATTCTGAATGATCAACATCAAGATGTGTTTATCCGAGTTTTAGTTTTACCGACAATCATCGCAAAGAGCTCTGGAGGCGAAGATTTAATCCTGCCAGCCAGTTTTAAGGGAGAGAACCCTCAATTGGCTATTCCTTTTGAGACAACTAACTGGATAGATGGTGAGGATGGCTATTTCTATTACACTAAGAAGCTAAAAAAAGGAGAAAAGAGCACTAGTTTATTCAAGCAAGTAAGGATTATTTCAGAAAATATAAATAAGCATTATTTAAATGCAGAAGTAACAATTGAAATTAAGGTAGAAGGAATCAACACAACACCATTTGCATACCGTGATGCTTGGTGGGCGGGGGAGACGCCAACGAAAGAACCTAGGATAGGCATTGATACTCAACTGAAGTTGCAAATTGAGTAGGAGGTTAGTCGAAAGGGGATAAAATGAAAAAAAAATGGATGATATTCTATATAATTTGCTTTCTATTTTTTGTTTTTTTTACTTCTAAAATAGTTCATATAAAGGCAGAGGAATTGAAAAATAATAATATGAATTTTAACGAAGAACAAAGTTTATTAGATAAAACACCTTATTTTATAGACGGAGCCCAACATAAATTGAATTTATTGAAAGCTCATAGTGGCTATGAATACTATTTAGATCTTGTGGTTGAAGATCCAAACGAAAAAGTAATAAAGTTGAAGTTAGATGAATATTTGAATGTTCCAATTGAAGTAATAGAACAACTTAATGATGGTAATGTTGGAGTGACCTTTGATAAATTATCTAGTTTGCTAACTTTAGATATTTCTAAAGTAGTACCAAACTTTATGAGTTCAAAGGAATTTAGGGTTATAAAAATCGCTATCAATACATTTTCTAAGGATATTATTGAAGGTGAAACAAAGTCTATTCATTACCAAAATGTTAATAATCAATTAAATGAAATTTTGAACTTGAATTTCTCTAGTAAGCAACGACTTGAAACTTATAGTGTTCCTAACGAAGCGGATACAACAAGTACAGTTGGGGAACAGAAGCAGAAACCGACCAATATTAATCTTGTAAACGGTGGTTTTGAATATCCTGCGTTATCGGATGATGATTGGAATAATTTACCTGCTTTAAAAAATAATTTAGGATTGGTTAACATACCGTGGTCATCAAATCCAACACCGACTTCTCAGATATATAAGGTTTATATTACTTATGATTCACCAGTGTTTGGAAGAGAAAGAATTGGTTGGCGTCCACTTGTTCTACAACATGGAGTTGATCCAACAGAACTACGAGCTAAATCAATTGAATTTATGAAAAATAGATCATTGGTTTCTGGAGAATCCGCATATGCGGGTAGGCTTATACCATCTCCACAAGGTAGACAATTTGTAGAACTAAATGCTAGTTATTTTACTAAGTTGTATCAAACAGTTCTGACAACACCTGGAATCAAAACGAGATGGTCATTATCGCATACTGGTCAAAAAGCAGGGATGGGCAATGGCGATACTTTAGGCGTTCAATTTGGTCCTACACCTGAAGTGAAGGATTCAAATTATGATCAAAAATATTATACTGATGATTTAGAGTGGAGTCATGGCAAGGAGGCTAATTGGAAAGAGCATAAAGGGAGCTATGTAATTCCAAATGGGCAAACTTCCACGACTTTTGGTTTTTATGCGGCAAAGACTTGGAATAACAACCAAGTGAATGGAAATTATTTGGATGATATTAAATTCACTAATCCATCATTTATAACATTGGATAAAACAGTGAATGGAATGAAAGTTGCAACAGGGCGACCATCGAATCTATTTACGTATAAGCTTACTGCGAAAAACCAAGGAGAAATGGCTGCGACAGATATTTGGATAACAGATGAAATACCCAACTATTTGGAAGTGGATGAAAAAACATTACCGGCAGGTGCGACATATAATAGAAATACAAGGCTTGTTACTATGCCAAAAATTTTGAAAATTGACATCGGAAAAAGTGTAACGTTTTCTTTTAAAGTTAGATTAACCCACCAAGATAGATATGAAAACTCAAAAGGATATTTAAGGATAGATAACGGAGCAAAAATTGTCTATAAAGATTTAAATTTTGTTGATATGATTTATGAAAATTATTCGAATATTGTAACTATTATTCCTGAAATGGTAGGAAAAATAAAAATTATTAAAAAAAATGACTTAGGAGAGCTAAAAGCTGGAGCTAAATATCAGATCAGAGATGCTAAAGGGACTATAGTTGTATCAAATGCTGTAGCAATTACAGGAAGTGATGGCACATATGTAAGTGCTGATTTACCAATAGGTGATTATACAGTTACTGAAACTAAAGCACCTGACGGTCATGATCTTCCTAAGCCTGCTTCAACAGCTACTAAAAAGGTAACGATAAAAAATAATCAAATAGTTCCAGTAGAATTTAAAAATGATCGCCAAGGACGAATCGTAATTAAAAAAATCGATAAAGAAACAAAAGCAGTACTAGCAGGGGCGGAGTTTCGAGTACTAAACAGTGCAGGTCAAGAAGTAGGAACAAGGCTAAAAACGGGAAGCACTGGTCAAGTGACGTCGGGTTATTTAACCGCCGGTAGTTATACGATAGAAGAAACCGCTGCCCCAGTTAATTATGATTTGTCCTCACCGAAGAGCCAAAAAGTGACGTTGAAAGTAGGAGAAACGACTCAACCAGTAGTGTTTGAAAACACACGGCAAAAAGGTGGTCTACAAATCATCAAACAGGACGACACGAAAAAAAGACTAGCCAACGCTAAGTATATCGTGAAAAATGCTTCAGGAAGTCAAGTAGGAAGTGGTCAAACCAACGCCGAAGGTGTATACACGCTAACAAATCTTCCGACGGGAAAATATACAGTAACAGAAAGTGCAGCGCCAGCGGGTCATGTTTCAAGTCCAGTAGAAGGAAATAACCGAATGATAGAAGTTGTCAAAGGACAAACGGCGACGATGACATTTACGAATACACGCCAAGGACGAATCGTAATTAAAAAAATCGATAAAGAAACAAAAGCAGTACTAGCAGGGGCGGAGTTTCGAGTACTAAACAGTGCAGGTCAAGAAGTAGGAACAAGGCTAAAAACGGGAAGCACTGGTCAAGTGACGTCGGGTTATTTAACCGCCGGTAGTTATACGATAGAAGAAACCGCTGCCCCAGTTAATTATGATTTATCCTCACCGAAGAGCCAAAAAGTGACGTTGAAAGTAGGAGAAACGACTCAACCAGTAGTGTTTGAAAACACACGGCAAAAAGGTGGTTTACAAATCATCAAACAGGACGACACGAAAAAAAGACTAGCCAATGCTAAGTATATCGTGAAAAATGCTTCAGGAAGCCAAGTAGGAAGTGGTCAAACCAACGCCGAAGGTGTGTACACGCTAACAAATCTTCCGACAGGAAAATATACAGTAACAGAAAGTGCAGCGCCAGCGGGTCATGTTTCAATTCCAGTAGAAGGAAATAACCGAACGATAGAAGTTGTCAAAGGACAAACGGCGACGATGACATTTACGAATACACGCCAAGGGCGAATCGTAATTAAAAAAATCGATAAAGAAACAAAAGCAGTACTAGCAGGGGCGGAGTTTCGAGTACTAAACAGTGCAGGTCAAGAAGTAGGAACAAGGCTAAAAACAGGAAGCACTGGTCAAGTGACGTCGGGTTATTTAACCGCTGGTAGTTATACGATAGAGGAAACCGCTGCCCCAGTTAATTATGATTTATCCTCACCGAAGAGCCAAAAAGTGACGTTGAAAGTAGGAGAAACGACTCAACCAGTAGTGTTTGAAAACACACGGCAAAAAGGTGGTCTACAAATCATCAAACAGGACGACACGAAAAAAAGATTAGCCAACGCTAAGTATATCGTGAAAAATGCTTCAGGAAGTCAAGTAGGAAGTGGTCAAACCAACGCCGAAGGTGTATACACGCTAACGAATCTTCCGACGGGAAAATATACAGTAACAGAAAGTGCAGCGCCAGCGGGTCATGTTTCAAGTCCAGTAGAAGGAAATAACCGAACGATAGAAGTTGTCAAAGGACAAACGGCGACGATGACATTTACGAATACACGCCAAGGGCGAATCGTAATTAAAAAAATCGATAAAGAAAGCAAAGCAGTACTAGCAGGGGCGGAGTTTCGAGTACTAAACAGTGCAGGTCAAGAAGTAGGAACAAGGCTAAAAACGGGAAGCACTGGTCAAGTGACGTCGGGTTATTTAACCGCTGGTAGTTATACGATAGAGGAAACCGCTGCCCCAGTTAATTATGATTTATCCTCACCGAAGAGCCAAAAAGTGACGTTGAAAGTAGGAGAAACGACTCAACCAGTAGTGTTTGAAAACACACGGCAAAAAGGTGGTCTACAAATCATCAAACAGGACGACACGAAAAAAAGACTAGCCAACGCTAAGTATATCGTAAAAAACGCTTCAGGAAGCCAAGTAGGAAGTGGTCAAACCAACGCCGAAGGTGTGTACACGCTAACAAATCTTCCGACAGGAAAATATACAGTAACAGAAAGTGCAGCGCCAGCGGGTCATGTTTCAATTCCAGTAGAAGGAAATAACCGAACGATAGAAGTTGTCAAAGGACAAACGGCGACGATGACATTTACGAATACACGCCAAGGGCGAATCGTAATCAAAAAAATCGACAAAGAAAGCAAAGCAGTACTAGCAGGGGCGGAATATCGAGTAACGAACAGTACGGGTCAAGAAGTAGTAAAAAGCATAAAAACAGGAAGTAATGGCACGGTAACGACAGGCTATCTACCGGCAGGTGATTATCGCATCCATGAAATATCCGCACCAACAAATTATGATCTTGCGAATCCAGCAAGCAAAGTGGTGACGTTGAAAGTAGGAGAAACGACCCAACCAGTAGTGTTTGAAAACGCTCGTCACAAAGGTGGACTTGAAATTGTAAAGGTGAACGAAGAAAATAAAAATCAGAAACTTGAAGGAGCTATCTTTGATATAGCAAGTGATGAAAAAGGAACGAATATTCTATATAAAAACCAGAAGACTGACGCATCAGGAAAAATAATAATTCCTACTTTAAAAACAGGAACTTATTATGTAAAGGAAACAACACCGCCGCCTGGCTATCAAATTATAAAAAATACCTGGGTATCAGTAAATATAATTCATGGAAAAGTAACCTCATATCAGGTTGAAAACAGACCAACACGGCTTCATTTACGCCAAGTTGTCTTAAAGCCACATGATGCTTTGGTTGTTCCGAGTCTTGGCTATTTCACTCTTAATCAAGTGAAAAGTTCTGGTAGCATAATAAACGCATATCAGTTAGTCACCAACTCAACAGTGAAAGATAAGCCAACAGAAATTTCGAAAGAACTTTTTAAAACAGTGCAAATTCCGATTGGAGTGGACAAGCTTCAAGTGGTAGATGTAATACCAGAATATTATAGTTATCATGGAGCTATTACAACAACGGATGATACAAATCTGGAAAATAAACACTCTTCCACTAATACTACCGAAATGATAAAAACTGAACCTGTTACAGTTGATTACAACAAATCAAGTGAATACTGGATAACAATCTTCATCTCACCTAAGATGGGGAAAGCATCTACTGGTGAAGAAGAAAAAGAGCCTCGTCCATATAGTTGGGATTATAAAACGAATGAACTAGGTCGATTGAAGCAAATTGAATAGGAGAGAAGTAAAATGAAAAAGAGCCTGATAAAGTTAACAATACTGAGCAGTTGTATACTACTAACGGGATGTAATGGTAAAAAAGAGGATAAGGCAACTGAAAATAAAGAAGTGCAAGAACAAAAGGGCAAAAAAGCAGTATCTGAAAATAATTATGCATCAGCTGATAATTCTTTTTCGGTCAACAATGAAAATTTTGTTGGTCCTGATTTTGAAGTCAAATTGACTGGATCAGACGTTGTTAAATCTGAAGAAGGGACAACCTATTTAGCTGTTTTCTACACCTTCACTAATAAAACAGATATAATCAAGACAGGTCAAGAGGCTTTTGAAAAACATCTTCTTGCCAATCAAGCATCTACAAATGAAGACATGGAAACTTTGGTTATTGATCATCCAGAGCTTAATGAGCAAATAAAAAGGCTCTCAGAAGAATCTAAAAAAGAGCAAGTAACAGGGAAAAGTATTCCCATGGCTACGATTTATAAGACTGTTTCTGATAAAGATTTAAGACTAGATTTTTTAGATGCTGAAGGTTCGCCGATCGTATCCAAAAATTATTTGATCAAACAAAATTGACTAGATTTAGAACGGTCAGAGAATTAATGTAAAGAGAGCATAAATGAATAATCTATCGGATTAAGAATAAATAATAAAAGATGAGAACAAAACAATTATGCTGTTTTGTTCTCATCTTTGTTTTTTACAGTATAGCCATGATAAAAGTAATTTACTTTCTCATTTAATCATGTATGATTATCTTGTTCTGGTTTATCTCATGCTCATGACAGCTGTTAAAATTGTTGAGCCAGCAATGGCAATTAGCATCAACCAAACAACGACTTTAGTGACTTTTGAAAAAGTACTTGATTTTTTATCGTTCAATGATTACACATCCTTATACTTTACTTTCTTTAGTTTACATCGTTTTTCTTGAATCGGCAACCAAAAATTTTACAAAAGGTTCCGTTTTTTTAGTCTTCGGATCACAAAAATGCAAGTACCTGTAGTGACAATGAAGATCCAAAAAAAAGCATCTTCCCGATTTGCGAATGGAAGTTTGACATTCATTCCAAAGATTCCACCAATAATGGTAGGGATCGTTAAAACAATTGTTAAGGAAGTTAGGATTTTCATAACATTATTCAAATTGTTCGAAACGATTGCTGAGAAAGTGTCGCTGATTTTATCAACGAGTTTTAGCTGAATCTTTGTTGTTGTTGCAGCTTGTTTTGTTTCGACCAGAATATCATGAAGATGGGGTAGATGCGCCCTAGGGTTGCTAAAAATTTTAGCATTATAAAGCATATTCAGTACCTCTAAATTGGAATTGATGGCAGATTCAAAATAAACTAAACTTTTTTGAATATCCATGATCTGATAAAGTTGACTATTTTCAGTAGAAACTTTGAGCTCACCCTCTAACTTGTTCGTTTCTGTAATTAATTCTTTTAAAAATCGATTATAACAAGTTGAAATATGCCATGAAAGATACAAAATCAACATTTCTTGAACAGGTAGCTTACTATCTGGTATCGGGTTGGCTAGAGCTTTTTTTAAAAAATCAGCAGAGTTATTGATCACAGTAATCACTTTTCCGTTTGTTGTTAAAATAACTGCAAATGGAAAAGTATCTAATTGTGTATAACCACTAGGACTAACTGTAGCGTGGGGATATTGGACCAACATCAGAGCTGGTTGTTCTAAAGTATTTTGATGAAGACCTTCAAAACGAGAATTTTCATCATCATCCAGCACACCTGTGATATAATCTTTAGGAAGTTTGTAAGTTGTGACTAATTGATTGATTTCTTCTTCTGTTGGTTTTTCAACAGCAAGCCAGATTGTGTCTTCTGTATCTGACGTTGATGGAGTAAATTGTCCATTTTCTATTTTTAAATAATTGATCAAAAATGCCACCTCATTCTTTTGGGTAATTATAATTCCTATTATAATTGAGTTCAAGTGTTTTTGGGGAATAAAACCCTTGTAACTTGGTATTATTTAGGCATGAACTTTTAAACGAACTGAAACATCAATGTAAAGAAAATAAAGTATAGTTAACTAAGTGTGTTACGAAAGGAATTGTTAGGAAATGGTGTCGTTTTCAGTCATTATGCTTTTTTGGTATGTATTTCCAGTAATTGTTTTATTTGCTTGTAATTTTATTATTTCAACGTTCTCATTAACAGAACGTTATAAAGTAAAAGCGCCGGATATTTCGATTCCGTTTTTATTTATAGGGTTAAATGAATTGTCAAAAGACAGCTATGGACAATCCATTGTCCCTTACATGATTATCTCAGTTTTATTATTAGGAATATGTGTGGCTGTATTTCAAGCCTATTATTATGGAGAAATTCTTTACGGTCGGTATTTCAAAATGTTTTGGCGGTTAGTCTTTCTTTTAAGTTTTATTTTATATGTTGTACTTATACTGTTGAATATCGTTCATTATCTTTCTTAAAAATAAAGGTGGTGAAAGGTGATCCCCACCACTTTCTACCACCATTTTCTTTTGTAATAATTTCATTAGAAAATAAATATAGAAAAGACAAAATAAAATCTTCTTAAAATCTATTAAATAGGTATTGATACCGCTTTTTTTGAAGGGATAATCTTTCTTTTAAATATTACAAACTTTTTAAATAACTATTAAATGGTAGAAGATTTACCGTTTTTGGTGGTAGAAAGTGGTAGGATGTGGTAGACTGTTTCTATCAAGTGGAAAAGTGGGGAAAATTGGCTATGTTTATGGGTGAATTTCAACATAATATAGATGCCAAAGGCCGACTCATTGTACCAGCTAAATTTCGTGATCTTTTAGGTGAGAAATTTGTGGTGACTAGAGGAATGGATGGCTGTTTATTTGGTTATCCAATGTCCGAATGGGAGCAACTAGAGGAGAAGTTAAAGGAAATGCCTCTAGCTAAGAAGGATGCTCGTACATTTGTCCGCTTTTTTTACTCGGCTGCTACAGAATGTGAGATTGATAAACAAGGTAGGATTAACATTCCTGTTGCGTTAAGAACTCACGGTAGTTTAGAGAAAGCTTGCGTGATCATCGGTGTTTCAAATCGAATTGAGATTTGGGATGAAGCACGTTGGCAAGAATTTTCTACCGAAGCAGAAGAAAATTTTGATGATATTGCAGAAACAATGATTGATTTTGGTTTTTAGGAAGAGGAGCATTATGACAAAGGACTTTCAACATTATACTGTTTTACTAAAAGAGACAGTTGACGGCTTACAGGTGAAAGAAGACGGTATCTATGTAGATTGTACATTAGGTGGCGCAGGTCATAGTGAGTATTTACTCTCACAATTGAGTGAACAAGGACACTTGTACGCATTTGATCAAGACCAAAAAGCATTGGATTTTGCAGCAAAACGTTTAAAAAAATATGTCGATAAAGGCATGGTAACGTTTGTTAAGTCAAATTTTCGATATTTAAAACAAGAGTTAAGTAAATATGATATTTATCAAGTTGATGGTATTTTATATGATTTAGGTGTTTCATCTCCGCAGTTAGATGAAGCAGAACGGGGATTTAGTTATCATCAAGATGCGCCGCTGGATATGAGGATGGATCAGGAGGCACCATTTTCTGCGTATGACGTAGTTAATGAGTATAGTTATCACGAGTTAGTGAAGATTTTCTTTCGCTATGGCGAGGAGAAATTCTCTAAGCAAGTAGCTAGAGAGATCGAACGGATACGCGAAAAAGCACCTATTGAAACGACTGGTGAATTAGTAGAAATCATCAAGTCCGCTATCCCAGCACCTGCTAGACGCAAAGGTGGGCATCCAGCAAAACGGATTTTTCAAGCCATTCGTATTGCAGTAAATGATGAGCTAGGTGTAGTTGAAGAATCCTTAGAACAAGCAATCGCTTTGTTGAAAAAAAGTGGTCGTCTGAGTGTGATTACTTTCCATTCATTAGAAGATCGAATTGTTAAGAATATATTTAAAGAATATAGTACTATGCAAGATTTGCCTCAGGGGCTTCCGATAGTCCCAGAAGAATTTCAACCAGAGCTAAAAGTAATTACAAGAAAACCAATTTTACCAGGTGAGACTGAATTGGCTGAGAATAATCGCTCAAGAAGTGCTAAATTAAGAATTGCCGAAAAAGTTAAACTAAACACATAGAGAAAGGGGTAACGACATGGCTGAACTAAAAAAAGTGGATGATTTTCAATATGATATTCCATTAATGGATGAACCATTCACAGAGCCAGTAAATGAACCCAAAGTTCAAAAAAATGTAAATTTACCCCAATCTCCGAAAAGGAAGTTGAGAAATATCTCACTTTTGGAAAAAACAATCGGCTTTTTACTGTTAGTAGCGATTATTGGAATAGCAATTCTCACCATTCAAGTACGTACATCAATTACGCAGATGACAAATGAAATTACTGAAACGCAAGCAACGATTCAAGCTAAGGAAGAATCAGCCTTAAAATTAGAACAACAAAAAAATGAATTATCAAAAGCAGATCGCATCAAAGAAGTTGCGAAAAGTAAAGGACTTTCAGATAACCTTGATAATATAAGGAAAGTGAAATAAATGAGCATAAAAAATAAAATAAAGAATTTTGTCAAAAAGAAGAACTTAAATCCAATGAACAATCGTAAAAAAGTAGGCATTATTTTATTTGCTACGAGTATTGGATTGTTCTTTTTATTTGCCTTTAGATTAACCTATATTGTGGCTGTGGGAAAAGTTGCAGGAGTTTCATTGCCAGAAAAAACAGCAAACCTTTACCAAGGAAGCGATGTGGTTAAGGCAAAAAGAGGAGCCATTTTAGACCGTAACGGTGAAGTGATTGCAGAAGATGCTACATCATATTCTATATATGCTATTTTATCAGAGACTTATCTAGGTGAAGAAAATAAAAAATTATATGCACAAAAAAAAGATTTTCAACTTTTGGCTGAAATATTAGATCGAAATACTGAATTATCGAAAGATGAAGCATTAAAATTCTTAAATAGTGGCATCAATGATGATGGTACAGTGAAGTTTCAAGTTGAGTTTGGGACTAAAGGTAAAAATATTACTTTAGAAACTAGACAAAAAATTGAAGAAGAGCTTAAAAAGAATAAAGTAGCGGGTCTGTATTTTGAAGGACATCCAGCTAGAATTTACCCTAATGGTATATTTTCTTCTCATTTCATTGGCTATACAGATATGGCAGATGCATCTGATGATTCAAAAGGTTTGGTTGGGAAAATGGGCCTAGAAGAATCCTATAATGATGTTCTAAGTGGACAAGATGGGAAAATTGATTACGAAAAAGATGTCTATGGTAATCCTTTGCCTGGAACAGTTGCCAGTGAAAAAAAAGCGGTTGATGGTAAAGATATCTATACAACCTTAGATAGTCGGATTCAAAGCCGATTAGAAACGCTACTGGATCCAGTAGTAGAAGAATTTAAGCCGGAAAATATGACAGCGATGTTGATGAAAGCCAAAACAGGAGAGATTCTTGCGATGTCACAACGACCTTCTTTTAACCCAGAAACAAAAGAAGGCTTAGGAAAAGATACTCCGTGGCGTAATATATTAGTAGAAGACAAATTTGAACCAGGTTCTACGATGAAGCTTTTCACTGCAGCCGCAGCAATTCAAGAGGGTAAGTTCAATCCTAATGCCACATTCGTTTATCCAGCAGGTGGATATAAATTAGATGATAGAACAGTGAATGATCACGATTATGGTGCAGTGGGACCATTAACTTTCCGACAAGCCATTTCTTGGTCGAGTAATGTGGGGATGCTTACCTTAGAACAACAAATGGGTGGCGATAAATGGAAAGAGTATTTGGAGAAATTTGGTTTTGGTAAATCAACAAATTCTGGTTTAGCGGGCGAATCTGCAGGAGAACTTCCAGGTGATAACTGGGTCGATCAGGCAATGTCTTCCTTTGGACAAGCTGTTTCTGTAACAGATTTCCAAATGATGCAGGCATATACAGCAATCGCAAATGATGGATCGATGATCAAACCTCAATATATTAGTAAAATTGTGGATAAAAATACAGGGGAAGAGAAAGTCACTCAAGCGCAAAAAGTAGGACAGCCTGTAATAACACCACAAGCAGCAAGTGATATTCGTACGTATATGATTGATACAGTTGAAGATCCTAATTACGGTATTGCTTATGATGTATACAAAGTTCCAGGTTACCATGTTTCAGCCAAAACAGGGACTGCTCAAATTACTGGGGAGAATGGTTATATGGCCGGACTCACAGATTATACTTATTCAGTGGTTGAAATGGTACCAGCTGACAACCCTGAGTATATTTTATATCTAACAATGAAAAAACCTCAAACATACACGAGAGAGGCGCTTGCAAGAGTTGCTAATCCATTGATGCAAGTCGTAATGGATTCAATGGACACTGATCCAAATGCTGGTGTAGAAGTTGCAAAATAAGTCAATAAGAGTTGAATAATTAGGAGAGATATCATGGAGTGGACACAAATTTTTATCCCTATAGTCGTTAGTTTTGCTATAACAGTGACAATCATGCCGATGTTTATTGGCTATTTCCAAATGAAAAAACAAGGTCAAACAACACGTGAAGATGGTCCAACTTGGCACAATGTAAAAACAGGAACACCGACAATGGGTGGTCTAGTTTTTCTGGTTGCCAGCTTGATTACTTCATTATTGGTGGGATTATGGAAACAAGCTCTTACTCCTTCTTTACTAATTATTTTGTTTATATTGGTACTTTATGGATTGCTGGGTTTTCTAGATGATTTTATTAAAGTCTTTAAAAAAAGAAATATGGGCTTGAATTCTCGTCAAAAATTAATCGGACAAATTATTGGCGGAGTGGTTTTTTATTTTGTCTATCGCTCAGAAGGTTTACCTGATTCGCTTGATTTATTTGGTGTAGTTACTTTACCTTTAGGTATTTTTTATGGTGTATTCATCATTTTTTGGTTGGTTGGCTTTTCCAATGCAGTGAATCTTACCGATGGAATTGATGGGTTAGTCGCTGGTTTGGGAACTATTTCATTTGCTACATATGCAATTATTGCTTGGTATCAAAAACAGTTTGATGTTGTGATTGTATGTTTAAGCGTTATTGGTGGCTTACTAGGTTTCTTTCCATACAATAAAAAACCAGCTAGAATTTTTATGGGAGATGTAGGTTCGCTTGCTTTAGGCGGTTTATTAGCGGCCATTTCTATTATCCTTCGTCAAGAATGGACCTTACTTTTGATAGGACTTGTTTATGTCTGTGAAACGGCAAGTGTTATTTTGCAAGTAACATCATTTAAATTATTTGGCAAGCGGATTTTTAAAATGTCGCCTATCCATCATCATTTTGAAATGTGTGGCTGGTCTGAATGGAAAATAGATATTGTTTTTTGGCTAACAGGGGCGATTTGCTCAGGTATTACGTTGTGGATTTTGTATTTCTAATATGCCAGATAAGAGAAAGCAACTTTTGAAAAATTAGATCAATTTAACATGAAATGAAAGCATGTTTGATTGATTCCGGGGTTAGTCGCTTTGTTCAGCTTTTCTATAAGATAAGGAGAATTTATAATGAAAAAAATTACAGATTATCAAAATAAAAAAGTCCTTGTTCTTGGACTAGCCAAAAGCGGCGTTGGTGCTGCAAAGTTACTTCACGAATTAGGTGCATTAGTGACAGTCAATGACTTTAAACAATTTGATCAAAACCCAGAAGCCCAAGATTTATTAACCTTGGGTATTCGTGTTGTTACGGGTGGACACCCAATCGAACTTTTAGATGAAGATTTTTCTTTGATTGTAAAAAATCCAGGTATTCCTTATACAAATCCTTTAGTGGAAAAAGCTTTAACAATGAATTTGCCTGTTATTACAGACGTTGAATTAGCATATCAAATTGCTGATTGTCCAATCATAGGTATTACAGGAACGAATGGAAAAACAACAACAACGACAATGCTTGGCTTACTTTTGAATGCTAATCGAAAAATAGGTACAGCTCGTTTAGCTGGAAATATTGGTTATCCTGCAAGTGAAGTGGCTGAAAAAGCAGAAGCATCGGATGATATTGTGATGGAATTATCTAGTTTTCAATTGATGGGGATTCAATCATTTTGTCCACAAATTGCTGTAATCACTAATATTTATGAAGCTCATCTAGATTATCATGGGTCAAGAGCAGAATATGTTAAAGCAAAATGGGCGATACAAAAAAATATGCAAGCGAATAATTATCTTGTATTGAATTGGAATCAACCAGAGTTACAGGAGTTAAGTCGAACAACTAACGCTTCAATTGTTCCTTTTTCAACAAAAGAAAAAGTAGCTGGAGCTTATCTTTTCGAAGATAAAATTTATTATAAAGATGAGTACATAATGTTAGGAAATGAACTGGGCGTTCCTGGCAGCCATAATATTGAAAATGCCTTGGCAGCAATTGCTGTAGCAAAATTAAAAGGTGTGTCAAACGAAGCAATCAGGCAAACATTGATGATCTTTACAGGTGTACCGCACCGCACACAATATATAGGGGAAGTTGCTGGACGCAAATTTTATAATGATTCAAAAGCAACGAATATACTAGCCACTGAAATGGCTTTAAGTGGTTTTGATCATTCATCCCTTATTTTGTTAGCAGGTGGTTTGGATCGAGGAAACAACTTTGACGAATTGATCCCCTCGTTAAAAGGAATCAAAGCAATCATTCTTTTTGGTGAAACGAAAGAAAAATTACAAGAGGCAGCAGCAGAGGCTGGAATACAAACAATATATTTAACTGAAAATGTTGAAACGGCCGTACGTGATGCCTATGATTTTTCTGAAAAAAATGATACTATTCTATTATCGCCCGCATGTGCAAGTTGGGATCAATATCCTAATTTTGAAATCCGTGGAGATGCATTTATTCAAACGATGAATCAGTTAAAAGACATAGAAAAGTGAGCGAATTATGAAAATATTAATTACAGGCGGCGGAACAGGTGGTCATATCTATCCAGCCTTGGCTTTTGTGAACCACATGAAAAAAGTAGAACCTGCTACTGAGTTTATGTATGTAGGCACTGAAAATGGTTTAGAAAACCAAATTGTCCCTAAATATGACATTCCGTTTAAAACGATTAAAATTCAAGGGTTTCGTAGATCATTAAGTCCAGAAAATCTCAAAACAGTCTATCTTTTTCTTAATAGTATTGGCAAAGCAAAGAAGATTATTCGAGAATTTCAACCAGATGTTGTGATTGGAACGGGTGGTTATGTATCAGGTTCTGTGGTATATGCCGCAAAACAATTGAAAATCCCTACAATTATACACGAACAAAACAGTATTCCAGGAATGACAAATAAATTTTTAAGTAGATATGCGACGAAGGTTGCTATTTGTTTCCCAGATGTGGCAGAGTATTTTCCAAAAGAAAAAGTAGTTTTAACAGGAAATCCAAGAGCACAAGAAGTAGTAACAATTGAAAAAACACAAGTTTTAAGTGAGTACTCACTAGATCCAGATAGGAAAACAGTCGTTATTTTCGGTGGTAGTCGTGGTGCGTTAAAAATCAATCAAGCATTTATTGAAGCTTTACCTCTCTTTGAACAAAAAGAATATCAAGTTCTTTATGCTTCTGGAGATCGATATTATAAAGAATTACAAGAAAAATTAAATCTTATCGAAAAAAAATTGACAAACATCAGCATTCAGCCTTATATTGATAAAATGGCAGAAGTTTTAGCTTCCGCGGATTTGATGGTTGGACGAGCAGGAGCAACATCTATTGCAGAGTTTACTGCACTAGGATTACCAGCAATTTTAATTCCTAGTCCGTATGTCACAAATGATCATCAAACAAAAAATGCACAAAGCTTAGTAAAGTCTGGCGCAGTTGAAATGATTACTGATCAAGAACTGACAGGTCATTCGCTAGTGAAAGCCATTGACGAGATTTTATTAGATGAAAAACGACACCAGCAAATGGCTGACGCTTCAAAACATGAAGGGATTCCAGACGCAAGTGATCGACTTTACAAAGTGGTAAGAGACATCACTTGATAGGGGGTGTGAAAGATTAGTAAGAAAAAGGAAAATCCTGAAAAAAAAGTGGAAAAAAGTATCAATTCCAATGAACAACCAGAAGAACAATCGCTAACACCTTGGCAAAAAGAAAATCTAGAATACTTGAAAACCCAGGGGGATCAACCAGCTTGGAGCCCATCTGTAGTAGATGGAGAAAAAGAAGAGCAAGAAGATCCAGAGGTTGAAGAAAGAACAACAGAGTCGGAAGATCAAGAGATTACCACAGATAATCCTGAAGACCAAGAGAAGCTAAAAAGTACTTACGAATCTTTTGCAGACCGCTTACCAAAAATAAAAAAAGTTAGAAATAAGCGTCTGTATCGTCGTCTCACGTTGATCGTTTCTGTCTTTTTAATTGCAATCATAATTGTGCTTTATTTTGTTTCACCCCTTAGTAAGTTAGGGAAAGTCACAGTTACAGGGAATAATTCTGTAGATAGCCAAAAAATCATTACGCAATCCAAACTTGAGTCAGGAAAAAGTTTATGGGAACAATTTGGCGATCGAAAAATTTACGAACAAAAGATTAAGCGGCAATTACCTCGAGTAAAAAAAGCATCTATTGCTTTGAGTGGCATTAATTCATTCAATATAAAAATTGATGAATACAAAGTGGTGGCATTAGAATCTGTTAGTGGCGTCTATCACCCAATTTTGGAAAACGGAAAAGTTTTACCTGAAGAAATGGCAGCACCAGAAAGTGGTATGCCTGTATTCCAAAATTTCCAAGATCAGTCAACGATCCAAAACTTAATGAATTCTTATAAGAAACTTCCCGAAAATTTGAAACAAAATATTTCTGAAATTCGTTATGCGCCATCAAATTCTAATAAAGAATTAATCAATCTTCACATGAAAGATACGAATATAGTGATTGTCAATATTTCTCAATTAGTAGAGAAAATGGCGTATTACGAGAGGATAGCAGGCCAATTAGATAAGCCTGGAACGATTGATATGGAAGTTGGAATTTTTTCATATCCTTTCGATAATGGTGCGACTGAAGAAAGTGTAGAAGAATCTTCACAGCCTGTAGAATAAAGTTAATGAAAATAAAAGAATAAAATAGTAGAATCTGCTTTCTAAAAGACCCATGTTTATGGTAAAATTGAAAGAAGTGAGTATTCATAAAAAATATATATGCAAATGGGCATTTCTTGTCTGTTTACATATTGGAATTAATAGGAGGAGGAACCCCATTCATGGCAAAGACAGGAATGTATGTAGGCCTTGATATTGGTACAACATCAGTAAAAGTTGTAGTGGCTGAATTTATTGAAGGTCAAATGAATATCATTGGCGTAGGAAACGCAAAATCTGATGGATTAAATCGAGGAATCATTGTCGATATCGATAAAACAGTAAACGCGATTCAAAGAGCAGTAAGACAAGCAGAAGAAAAAGCGGGAATTCAAATTAAAAGTGTGAATGTGGGGTTACCAGCAAACTTACTTGAAGTAGAGAATTGCCAAGGAATGATCGCTGTAAGTAGTGAGTCAAAAGAAATCACTGATGAAGATGTAAGAAACGTAGCATCGGCAGCTCTGGTTCGTTCAACTCCTCCTGAACGCCAAATCGTAGCAATTTTACCTCAAGAATTCACGGTAGATGGATTTGAAGGGATCAAAGATCCTAGAGGAATGATTGGCGTTCGTTTAGAAATGTTTGGTGTTGTCTTTACAGGACCGAAAACGATTATTCACAATACTAGAAAATGTGTTGAAAAAGCTGGTTTAACAGTAAACGAATTAGTTATTATGCCGTTAGCTTTGACTGAAACAGTCCTTTCAGACGGAGAAAAAGACTTTGGAACAATCGTCATCGATATGGGTGGCGGACAAACAACGACTTCAGTGATGCATGATAAACAATTGAAGTTTACCCATGTTAATCAAGAAGGTGGAGAATTTGTCACTAAAGATGTTTCTATTGTATTGAATACATCATTTAATAACGCAGAAGCATTGAAGATCAATTATGGAGATGCTTTCCCTGAAAGAACATCCGTAAGTGAAGAATTTCCAGTTGATGTGATCGGTAAGTCTGAACCTGTAAAAGTTGATGAACGATACCTTTCAGAAGTGATCGAAGCAAGAGTTGAACAAATCTTCAAGAAGTCAAAAGAAGTGTTAGACGAAATTGATGCTTTAGAACTTCCTGGTGGTGTGATTTTAACTGGTGGAGGCGCAAGCCTACCAGGTGTTGTTGATTTAGCACAAGAAATTTTTGATGCAAGTGTTAAACTATATGTTCCAAATCACATGGGATTACGTAATCCAGTGTTCACGAATGTGATTAGTATTGTGGAATATTCTGCACAGCTAAACGACATCTATCATATTGCTAAAGGTGCAATTCCAGGAGAGAAAATCAAATCATCAAAACCGGCAATTGCTGTCCAACAAGAAGTAAATTATGAAACGACTTATGCAGATGTACCACAAGAAGACTATGATGATTCTGATATACATGAATCTGGCGAAAAAGTCACAGGTAAGATTAAAGACTTCTTTTCAAACATTTTTGACTAACAACTAAAACAGGAGGAAACGATACTATGGAATTTTCTTTAGACAATAACATTAACAATGGCGCTGTCATCAAAGTTATCGGTGTAGGCGGCGGCGGCGGAAATGCTGTTAACCGCATGATCGAAGAAAACGTCAAAGGCGTTGAATTTATCGCTGCAAATACAGATGTTCAAGCCCTTAAAAACTCAAACGCAGAAACAGTGATTCAACTTGGACCTAAGTATACACGTGGTTTAGGTGCAGGATCACAGCCTGAAGTTGGCCAAAAGTCAGCAGAAGAAAGTGAACAAGTAATCTCTGATGCCTTACAAGGCGCAGATATGATTTTTATCACTGCTGGTATGGGTGGTGGAACAGGAACGGGTGCCGCTCCTGTGGTAGCTAAAATCGCTAAAGAATTGGGCGCATTGACAGTAGGTGTTGTTACAAGACCATTTAGCTTTGAAGGACCAAAACGCGGCCGCTTTGCAGCAGAAGGAATTGCTCTTTTAAAAGAAAATGTTGACACATTACTGATTATTTCAAACAACCGTCTATTAGAAGTCGTTGATAAGAAGACACCGATGCTTGAAGCATTCCGTGAAGCGGATAATGTACTACGTCAAGGAGTACAAGGAATTTCAGATTTAATCACAGCACCTGGTTACGTAAACTTGGACTTCGCTGATGTGAAGACTGTTATGGAAAATCAAGGAACAGCTTTAATGGGAATTGGTGTTGCTAGCGGTGAAGACCGTGTGATTGAAGCTACTAAAAAGGCTATTTCATCTCCGTTGTTAGAAACATCTATCGATGGTGCTGAACAAGTCCTATTAAACATCACTGGTGGTTTAGATATGACCTTGTTTGAAGCGCAAGATGCTTCTGATATTGTTACAAGTGCTGCAACAGGAGATGTAAACATTATTTTAGGTACTTCTATCAATGAAGACCTAGGTGATGAAATCCGAGTAACGGTTATTGCAACAGGAATCGATCCTTCGAAAAAAGATCGTAAACCTCAACGTCAAAATAGACCGGCTCAAATCCAAACAGTTCAACAAGCACCTGTGTTGGATATGGAACAATCAAAACCATCACAGCCTCAACCACAAGAAGAGACTAGTGCTTTTGGTGACTGGGATATCCGTCGTGAACAAAACGTGCGACCTAAAGTAGAAGATACAACATTTGAAAATGTTGAGAAAAAAGATTTTGAAACATTTCATCGTGAAGAACCATCACAAAATAATGATGATGAACTAAACACACCACCATTTTTCCGCAGAAAAAGATAGGAGCGATTTTTACACATGCTAGTTGAAAATTTAGAAAAAATTAATCAAGAGATTCTGCTAGCATGTAAAAAAGCTCAGCGGTCAAACAATGATATTACTATGATTGCTGTGACCAAATCAGTGGGAAATGAAACAGCCAAGGAACTAGCTGAACTTGGTATTGAGAATATGGCTGAAAACCGAGTAGATAAATTACTCGAAAAAAAAATGGCACTGGAAAAATTTTCGTCTATTAAGTGGCATTTGATTGGTAATTTACAGCGTAGGAAGGTAAAATTAATAATCAACGAGATAGATTATTTTCATGCTTTAGACAGTTTAAAATTAGCTGAAGAAATTCAAAAACGAGCAGAGAAGCAAATTTCCTGTTTTGTAGAAGTCAATATTACTGGGGAAGAAAGCAAGCACGGTTTTAAATCAGATGAAGTAATTGAATTTATACGTCAATTAGCATCATTTGATAAGATAAAAGTTGTAGGATTAATGACTATGGCACCACTTGCTGCATCTGATCAAGAACTTCATGAAGTTTTTTCAAAGCTAAAAGAACTGCAAACAGCGATAAATAATTATCATCTGTCATATGCACCGTGTACAGAACTTAGCATGGGAATGAGTAATGATTTCCCTGTTGCTATTGAAGAAGGTGCAACTTTTGTACGAATCGGAACAGCAATTTTCAGAGGTGCGTAAAGGAGGGGAATCTATGTCAATTTTTAGTAAAAATGCGTTATCGAGCTTTTTTGGACTATCTGGTGAAGATGAATATGATAATTATGATGAATATGAAGAGCAAAAGGTTGTGAATGAACAACCAAGACAGACGGTTCGGCAACAAGCGCCAGCTCAGGTTCAAAGACCTACCACAGCTGAGCCTTTAACCGAAAAACCATCTGCTCGTTATCGTTCAACAGAAACGCATCAAGATAAAAAAGAAAGCCGTCAGGAAACAGCATTTAATGAGAAAAAGGTTGTCTCCATGCGTAGTTCTAATAATTCAAATACTAAACGTGCGCAAGAAACACAAAGTTCAGGTAGACCAGGTAAGATCACTATTATTGAACCACGAGTTTATTCTGAAGCAATGAACATTGCAAAACATATTATTGCAAGTGATGCGGTATTGATTAATTTTCATCTAGTAGAAGAAAATCAAGCAAGAAGAATTGTTGACTTTCTTACTGGGACTGTTTACGCTTTGGATGGAGACATTCAACGTGTGGGGGATGAAATTTTTCTTTGTACGCCATCAAGTATAGAAATCGATAGTGCCACAGCTCAATCATTAGCTAAAAAGCAATTATTTGATTTTTAAGTCAGGAGGTAATTATTATCGCTTTATTTATATTCCTACTTTATAAAGGTGTTCAGATTTATACAGGACTTTTAATCATTTATGCATTGCTATCTTGGTTCCCTGGTGCTTATGATTCTACATTTGGACGCTTGATTGCAAGAATTTGCGAACCATATCTAAGTATATTTGATCGATTGAATTTAAGAATAGGCATGATTGGTTTCAATGTACTGATTGCAATCATTGTATTGAATTTAGTAGCTAGTGGTCTAGGAAGAATTTTACAATCAATCATGTATTAATAAAAGAAAGGATGATTTATCTATGAACGCAAATGTGTATCAACATTTTCGCAAAGATGAGCATCCTTTTATTGATTCTGTTGGTGATTGGCTTGAACAAGTTGAAAGCCAGTATGCACCTTATTTAACAGACTTTTTAGATCCCAGACAAGCATATATCTTAGAAACGCTGATACGACAAAATAGTGAGCTTAAGTTTGATTTTTATGGTGGATATGAGCAAGCTGAACGTAAAAGATGTTTAATCTATCCTGATTATTATCAAACGAAGCAAGATGATTTTGAGGTAGAATTGGTTGAAATCATTTATCCTATAAAATTTTCTACGCTATCTCATGGAAAAATTCTAGGAACTTTAGTCAATACAGGGATTAAACGCGAATATTTCGGGGATATTATTTCTGACGGTCAGAGATGGCAAGTTTTGGTGGCTAAAGAAATAGCTAATTTTGTCATGACTCAGGTAGAAAAAATAGGAAAGATATCGGTAAGATTAGAAAGTAGAAAATATACTGAGATGATTATTCCAAAAGACGATTGGACGCATGAACGAACAACAATAAGTTCTTTACGTCTGGATAATTTGATTGCTAGCGTATATAATATATCTAGACAGAGATCGAAACAGTTGATCGAATCTGGAAAAGTCAAAGTGAATTGGACGGAAAATGTAAGACCTGATTTTTTAGTAGACTTATTAGATATTGTGTCTATTAGAGGTTTTGGGCGAGTCCAAATTCAAGAGTTAGAAGGTAAGACGAAAAAGGACAAGTTTCGTTTGTTATTGGGGGTTCTACGAAAATAATCCAAAGAGGTGAAGGAATATGGCATTAACTCCATTAGATATTCAAAACAAGAATTTCTCTACGAAAATGAGAGGGTACAATCAAGACGATGTCGATGATTTCTTAGATCAAGTAACGAAAGATTATGAAGACGCACTTCAAAAAAATCGTGAACTTGAAAAATCATTAAAACATGCAGAAGAAAAATTACAATATTTCAATGAATTAAAAGATGCGCTGAATCAATCGATTATCGTTGCTCAAGATACAGCAGACAAAGTGAAAACGAGTGCGAATAAAGAATCTGAAGTGATTGTTACATCTGCTGAAAATACAGCAAATGAAATGATTTCATCTGCTGAAAAGCGCTCAAGTAATCTAATTACATCTGCGGAAGAAAAAGCAAAAGAAATATTGACTGATGCAACAGATCGCGCCCGTCAATTAGCTGCTGAAACGGATGATTTGAAGAAAAAAACACGTGTCTTCCACCAACGTTTAAGTTTGATGTTAGAAGCGCAACTGGAGCAAGTTAAGAGTGAGGAATGGAATGAACTATTGAAACCATTCTCTAGCTATGTAAGTGATTCACATACTGTTATCAAAGAAGTTTTGGCAAAAGAACTTGATAAGGATGAAGAAGTAGCTCCAACTTCGACCCCTGTTGAAACAGTAGATAAGCCAACACTTGAACAAGCTGCGATTGATCCAAAGGCAATGCTTGATTTATTAAATAAAAATCCTGAATAAGACTGTAAACAAATAGAACAGAAAAGTCAGTATCCATTCTTTAAAGCGAGTCAATGATAGTGAAAGATTGACAGACCCTGGTATTGAAAAGATCCTCTATTTTACTCAAATTTGAATGTAGTAGAATTTGACGACTGATTTCGTTAACAATCATAGAGGAGATAATTGATTTTAATTGATTATTTTAAATTTGGGTGGTAACACGAGTACTTTCGTCCCTTGGGATGAAGGTACTTTTTGTTTTGCTGTGAATCACCATAAGTTACTCTAAATCTCAGTTTTATAAATCACGAAGAACAAAGTGAATTGTAAAAACGCAGTAAAAGATGTTTGAAAGATAAGATTTGCCTGATGATTTATAGGAGTTAAAGTTTTAATCATAGAAAAGCTACGATTTGCTTTGCTAAAGTAGATATCGAACTAAATTACACGATACAAAGCAGTTGAATGTATAATCAATAGTTATAAATGAAAGTGAGGAAATAAAAAATGAAAATGAAAGAAACATTACAGTTGGGAAAAACAGCTTTTCCAATGCGTGGGAACTTGCCAAACCGTGAAGTTGAATGGCAAAAAGAATGGGAAGAACAAAAAATTTATGAAAAACGTCAAGAATTAAATGAAGGGAAGCCAACATTTGTTTTACATGATGGACCGCCATATGCAAATGGAAATATTCATTTAGGGCACTCTTTAAATAAAATCAGTAAAGACATTATCATCCGTTCAAAATCAATGTCTGGATTCCGTTCTCCTTATGTTCCTGGATGGGATACACATGGATTACCAATTGAGCAAGTATTGACAAACAAAGGTATCAAAAGAAAAGAAATGACTTTAGCTGAATATCGTGAAAAATGTGAAGAATATGCCCGCTCACAAGTGGACACACAACGTGAAGATTTCAAGCGTTTAGGTGTAGCGGGGGATTGGGAAAATCCTTATGTCACATTAGATCCATCTTATGAAGCTGCTGAAATCCGTGTATTTGGGAAAATGGCTGAAAAGGGATATATCTATAAAGGGCTAAAACCAATTTATTGGTCGCCATCAAGTGAATCTTCATTAGCAGAAGCCGAAATTGAATACAAAGATGTTAAATCGCCATCTATCTATGTGACATTCAAAGTGGTTGATGGAAAAGGTCTTTTAGATACAGATACATCATTCGTGATTTGGACAACAACACCATGGACACTTCCTGCTAACTTAGGAATTTCAGTTAATCCAGATTATCAATATGTTGTTGTTAAGGCTTATGGTAAAAAATATGTTGTGGCTAAAGACCTTTTAGATACAGTAAAAGAAGCAATTGGTTGGGAAGAAGTAGAAGTTGTGGAAACTATTTCAGGGAAAGACATGGAATATATGACTGCACAACATCCTTTCTATGATCGTACATCTTTAGTCATGTTAGGAGACCATGTAACATTAGATGCTGGTACTGGTTTAGTTCACACCGCTCCTGGGCATGGTGAAGATGACTATATCGTTGGTAGAAAATACAACTTAGATGTTCTTTCTCCTGTGGATAACCGAGGCGTATTCACTGACGAGGCTCCTGGTTTTGAAGGAGTTTTCTATGATAAAGCAAATCCTATGATTACAGCCTTACTTGATGAAAAAGATGCATTATTGAAATTAGATTTCTTTACTCATAGTTATCCACATGATTGGCGTACGAAAAAACCGGTTATTTTCCGTGCAACACCGCAATGGTTTGCGTCAATCGATAAATTCCGTCAAAATATTTTAGATGAAGTAGAAAAAGTGGATTGGATTTTACCTTGGGGAAAAACACGTTTATACAATATGATTCGTGACCGTGGGGATTGGGTCATTTCTCGTCAACGTGCTTGGGGTGTACCTTTACCAATCTTCTATGCAGAAAATGGAGAAGCAATCATTACACCAGAAACAATCGAGCATGTAGCAGAATTATTTGCTGAGCATGGTTCAAATATTTGGTTCAAACGTGAAGCAAAAGAATTATTGCCAGAAGGTTATACGCATCCTGGGTCTCCAAATGGTGTATTTACAAAAGAAAATGATATCATGGATGTTTGGTTTGACTCTGGTTCTTCTCATGAAGCGGTCTTACGTCAACGTCCAGAGCTGACGTTCCCTGCTGATATGTACTTGGAAGGTTCTGATCAATATCGTGGTTGGTTTAATTCAAGTATTACAACCAGTGTAGCAATCAATGGTGTTGCGCCTTACAAAGCTGTGTTATCGCAAGGATTTACTTTAGATGGTGAAGGACGCAAAATGAGTAAGTCACTAGGGAACACAATTGTGCCTGATAAAGTGATTAAACAAATGGGTGCGGATATTTTACGCTTGTGGGTAAGTAGTGTAGATTATGAAGCAGATGTACGTGTGTCAATGGATATTTTGAACCAAGTATCTGAAGTTTACCGTAAAATCCGTAATACAATGCGTTTCTTATTGGCTAATACAAGTGATTTTGAACCTCAAGAACATGCGGTAGCATATGAAGAATTACGTTCTGTGGATAAATATATGATGGTTCGTTTAAATCAAGTAATCAAAGAAATTCGTGAAAAAGGCTATGAAAAATATAATTTCATGCAAATCTATCGCTCTGTGATGAATTTCTTAACAGTTGATTTGTCTTCATTTTATTTAGACTTTGCTAAAGATGTGGTCTATATTGAAGCAGAAGATAATTATCAACGTCGTTGTATGCAAACTGTGTTCTATCAAACAGCCGTAGCCTTAACAAAATTATTAACACCGATCATTCCTCATACATCTGAGGAAATCTGGAGCTTCTTAAAAGAAGAAGAAGACTATGTTCAATTAGCCGAGTTCCCAGGATATGAAGAATTTGCTAATCAACAAGAATTACTAGATACGTGGGCAGCCTTTATGGACTTTAGAGATGATGTCTTAAAAGCGTTGGAAGAAGCCCGTAATTCTAAATTAATCGGTAAATCATTAGAAGCGAAAGTAAGGATTTATCCAAATGAACAAGTTCGTCAGTTATTGACAGCGGTAGATGCAGATGTTGCACAATTAATGATTGTTTCAGGATTTGAAGTTGCGACAGCAACTGACGTGGTACCTGAAAGTGCGATAACATTTGAGAACATGTCAATTCTTGTGGAAAAAGCAGAGGGTGAAACATGTGATCGTTGCCGTGCAGTACGCACAGATGTTGGTGAACATGAAACATTACCTCATTTATGCGGTCGTTGTGCGACAATCGTTGAGGAAAATTATCCAGAAGCTGTAGCTGAAGGATTTGAAGAATAATAACCAAAGTCTATGATTAATAGATAAGAAGAATGTTATACTAAAAAAACAATCAGCTCACATCGGAGCTGATTGTTTTTTTTAATTTAGTTTTCCTCTTTCACGATACCAAGCATCTGGTTGCCAATCCCAAGAAAAACCGTCTTTTTCTAATAGTTCAAAAGCAGCATCTGGTCCCATTGAACCTGCTGAATAATTAGGGAAGTCAATAGTTGTTTTATCCCAAGCTTGACGGATAATATCAACGATACGCCAAGATTGAGCGACCTCATCCCAATGAGAGAAGTTTGTTCCGTCTCCATTTAAACTGTCTAATAGAAGTTTTTCATAAGCTTCAGGACTATTGCCTGTTGTTTCTGCACTATGGCGATAATCTAATTTTACTGGTGTTGTTGTAAAGCCTTGTCCGATTTCTTTCCCATTTAAAGTCATTGAAAAACCTTCTGTTGGTTGAATATAGATCGTCAAGACGTTTGGTGGTAGATCCGTTTTTTCTCCGCATTTATCGATGTCGTCTTTAAAGACATTAACAGGAACTTGTTTAAAGACGATATTAATGCGAGTACCCTTTTCTGTTAGTCTTTTTCCTGTGCGGACATAAAAGGGAACACCAGACCAACGGAAATTATCAATTAGGAATTTTCCAGCAACAAAGGTTTCTGTCTGAGAATTTTCATCGACATTTGGTTCTTCTCGATAACTAACAAACGTATTGTCTTCCAGTTTTCCCTCGCCGTATTGTCCTCGAACAAAATTTTCTAATGCCTCTTCTTCTGAATAAAGGCGAATCGCTTGGAGTGCTTTAACTTTTTCCGTACGAATTTCAGTTTCAGAGAAGGCTACAGGTGGCTCCATAGCAAGCAAGGCAACAACTTGTAAAATATGGTTTTGAACCATGTCTTTTAATGCACCACTATGCTCATAATAGCCACCACGATCTTCTACTCCAAGACTTTCGGCAAAAGTAATTTGGACATTATCGATGTAACGATTATTCCATTGCGATTCAAAAATGTTATTGGCAAAGCGAATAGCAGAGATATTTTGGATCATTTCTTTTCCTAAGTAGTGATCGATTCTAAAAATATCTTTTTCAGGAAAAACAGCACGAATTTCTTCATTTAATTGATACGCAGAATCATAGTCTGACCCAAATGGTTTTTCAATGATTAATCGATCAAATCCTTCGTCAGTTAAGATTTCTTGTGATTTTAGGTGCTGAACAATGGTGCCAAAGAATTGAGGAGCCATTGCTAAGTAGTAGATATGATTACCGCCTAATTTATATTGATCATTTAATTTATCGGATAATTTTTTTAAAGTATCATAATGCTCAGAGTCATTCACATTATGAGATTGGTAATAAAAATGACTTGAAAAAGCATCGGCTTCTTCTTGCGTTGGCTTTAATTCTTGAATTGTTTCACGAACGATTTCGCGATAATGATCATCAGACCATTCTCTACGAGCCGTACCAATAACGGCGAAATGTTCAGCTAGATTTCCTTTGCGGTATAATCGGAATAAAGAGGGATAAAGTTTTCTTTTCGCCAAATCTCCTGTGCCGCCAAATATAGTAAATAGAGCAATTTGTTCTTTCATTGTGTTCCCCGCTTTCTAATTGTCTGTATAAGCCTGCGATTTATAATTGATCAACAAAAATGGTGCTTGCGGCTTTATAACTGATTGCTAAATTTTTTGTATGGTTACTGATATTAATTGGTCCTTCATACGCTGCAATCTCATTGATCGTATATTCTTCATGAATGTTCAAATCAATAGATACTAGGTAATCCAGCAATTCTTTTTCATCTAAAACACGAGCAATTCGAATTTTTGTGCCTACAGGATAGTCTGCTAGTGTTTGACGTTTTTCTTCGTGAACAGGTTGATCGTCATCTGGAATTACTCCGCCATGAGGACAAAATTTTGGTTGTTCTAGATAAGCGGATAAGCGATTTGCCAGTGTTTGTGAAGTAACATGTTCTAAAACTTCGGCTTCATCATGTACTTCGTTCCATGAATAGTTTAAGTGTTCAACTAAAAATACTTCCCATAAGCGATGTTTACGTATCAGCGTACTGGCTTTTTTTAACCCCGATTCTGTTAGTTGAACGCCTTGGTAAGGTGAATGTTCAACAAGACCTTCTTTTACTAATTTTGAGATCATTTCACTTACAGATGCGGCAGAAACATTTAAGCCAGAAACGATTTGTTTGTTATTGATTTTATTTTCATCGCCACCTAATTCAAAAATCAACTTTAGGTAGTCTTCGCGATTTGGGGTCATAATTTTCATCCTTTCAAAGAAGCCATCAGACTAAGTTTATCAGAAAATTCTTTTTTTGACCATTTAATAAGATATTAATCTTAAAAAAAATTACAGAGGTGCTTTTAAAAATAAGACGGTGTGAAAACACAGTATTGATAACGTTTTCTAGTTGCTTGTTTTTTTTAAGATCCTTTTTTATTTTTTTACATAACAGTGAAAAAGATACTATTAAAAATTAATTAGAGTTTCTGATTTCATTGAAAAAATAGGTGTCTTAATAATTCTTGAGAAATAAAGGAATTTAGTAGGGTACTGTGATGAATGCAAGGGAATCGATGCTTTTAAAATTGGGGAATTTAGGGTTATTTTTAAAGCCACTTTGTTTCCAGCTTTTCTTTTTTATTATGATAGATATGACTTTTATCTTCATTTTGCTTTATAATGAAAGTATCATTTGTTGAGGGGCGAACAAGACGTGAAACAAAGAAAATATATATTATCTATAGATCAAGGAACAACAAGTTCTCGTGCGATTATTTTTGATCAAACTGGAAGTGAAATTGCGAAAGCACAAAAAGAATTGAACCAGCATTTTCCTCAACCAGGTTGGGTGGAACATGATGCTAACGAGATATGGCATTCAGTACAATCAGTTATTGCGGATGTGCTGATTGAATCAAAACTAAAACCGGCCCAAATCAAGGCGATTGGTATTACAAATCAACGGGAAACCACTGTTGTTTGGGACAAGAAGACCGGCGAGCCAATTTATCATGCAATCGTTTGGCAATCAAAACAAACAAGTGAAATTGCAGATCAGTTAAAAGAGAAGGGCTATCAAGATTTTTTCCAAGAACGAACAGGACTAATTATTGATTCTTATTTTTCTGCAACAAAAGTCAAATGGTTGTTAGAAAGTGTGGCTGGAGCAAAAGAGAAAGCTGAAGCAGGACAATTATTATTTGGTACGATTGATACATGGTTATTGTGGAAGCTTACTGGTGGGAAGGTTCATAAAACAGATTACACCAATGCTAGTCGAACGATGTTATTCAATATTCATTCATTAGACTGGGATCAAGAAATTTTGAATATTTTAGATATTCCTAGAATGATGTTGCCAAAAGTATGCTCAAATGCTGAAATATATGGCTATACAGAAGACTATCATTTTTATGGAGAAAATATTCCCATCGCTGCAATGGCAGGAGACCAGCAAGCGGCTTTATTTGGCCAAGCGGCTTTTGAGAAAGGGATGGTTAAAAATACTTACGGTACGGGCGCTTTTATTGTGATGAATACCGGTGAAAAAGCGATTTTATCTAAAAATGGGTTACTGACAACAATTGGTTATGGGATTGCTGGAAAAGTAACGTATGCTTTAGAAGGTAGTATTTTTGTTGCAGGTTCTGCGATTCAATGGTTGCGTGATGGGTTGAAATTGTTTGAAGATGCTAGTCAATCAGAAGAATTAGCTAATCAAGTCAGCGATTCTGACGGTGTCTATGTTGTACCTGCATTTACTGGTTTAGGTGCTCCTTATTGGGATCAAGATGCTCGAGGCGGAATTTTTGGTCTTACTCGAGGAACGACGAAAGAACATTTGATTCGTGCAACCTTGGAGTCGATTGCTTTTCAAACAGCTGATGTGATTAAGACGATGGAAGATGAATCCAAGATCAACATTAAATTATTGCGGGCAGATGGCGGAGCCTCTAAAAATGATTTGTTAATGCAATTTCAGGCGGATATTATTGATAAACCAGTTGAAGCGTCAATTTTTTCTGAAACAACCGCTTTAGGAGTTGCTTATTTGGCAGGATTAGCAGTTGGCTTTTGGAAAGACTTAGATGAAATCAAAACATTTACCCATAGTGGTAAACGCTTTGAGGCTCAAATTACGGATTCAAAACGGAATCAACTATACGACGGTTGGTTACAGGCAGTACATGCAACGATGAGCTATCAATCAAATAGCTAAAAAATTGAAAGATAAGCGTTTGACAAGGTGTATGTTCAATCGCTAATGTATAATTGAGTTAAAAATATGAAGGAGAGTGTTTCTGAATGAAATTAGATATGGTTGGGATCATCGTTGAATCAATGGAACAAGCAATCCTGTTTTACGAACGTCTAGGTTTTGAAACCGTTGGTGAAAAAAATGCTGATTATGTGGAGCTTGATCATGCTGGAACAAGAATTTCTTTAAATACGAAAAAAATGGTTGCTGGAATTTATGGCTATGAACCAAAAAGTGAAGGGGATAAAATTGAGTTGGCTTTTCTTTGTGAATCACCGACTGAGATCGATCAGCTATGTGCAAAGATGAAGGCATTTGATTATGAGATTTTTAAAGAACCTTGGCACGCATTTTGGGGACAATATTATGCAATTATTCAAGATGTAGATGGTAATCTTTTAAGTCTGTTCTGTAATAGTCAGGATGTGTAAAATGATGGATAAGAAAATTGCTTATTTAAAAAATGAAGCAAGGAAATGGCCTGGCGCAAGTGTTGCTTATCGAGAAGATTGGGATTGCGATTACTTTGGAATCGAAAAAAAATGTTTTTGCATGTTAGGAACAAATAAAGCTGGCGATTGGGTGATGACGGTAAAAGGCGATCCAGAGGAAAATGAGCTTTTGCGAGAACAGTATCCAGATGTAGTACCAGGATATTACGCAAATAAAACGCATTGGAATTCATTTATGTTGGAAAATTCATCCTTTACACAAGAACAGCTAGCTTCATTTTTAAGAAAATCTTATCAACTAGTCTTGGTTAAGTTACCAAAAAAAGTACAAGCGAAATATAGTGGAAAATAAATTTTAAAACGCGAAGCTAAGAGATTGCTCTTAAATTCGCGTTTTTTTACATAATTAGGCTTGATTTAAATAAAAATTAACCAAAGCAATAATCCATAAATGTGCTGGATAAAATACGTAAAATAAATATTTAAAGGTCGGATTACTGCTCCCTTTTTGACCATTGTACAAGTGAATAAAAGGAATCACTAAAATAAATAGAAAGTCTGGGTTTGCTTCAAGCATCATTTTGATCATATTAAAAGAGTAATTGGGTAAACCAAGTAAAGGCATTACAAATAATGGAATTGCAAAAATAAGATAGGAAATATCTCTTTTTTTCGGATTTTCCCTGAAGAAATAGCTGAGTAACATAAATGGGATAACAACAAATTCCCCTTCTGCGGGAATCACTCCTAAAAAAGTTCCTAATGTTAAAAAAATTGCTAGAACGATGGATGATATTCTAAAAAAAGGTTCTTTCACCTGTTTAGCAAAATCAATTAGCGTCAAGATCGTTACACCAATAGCTAATGTCAAAAAAATATTGTTGTGAATCTGATACATGGGCTCTTTAGTAATCAGCGTGTCAATCAACGTATTCCCAACAAACATGATTGCGGCAAAGCCATATAAACGTAATAGGTATCTTCTTCGATTTCTTGTGTAGTGGAAGCCCTCAACAGCCATAAAAGCAAAGAAGACAGCGACACAGCGAGTCAACATATGAATAGGCGTGTTAAATTGCGGTGGTAAAAGTGGGATAAGATGATCCAGAGCCATCAAGCCCATCATAATAAGTTTTAATTGGTTTCCGTTCATATCATTCTCCTATATAAATATAATTTTTTTAACTTTTTATAGTATAAAAAATATAAATATATTTTGCGTGGGAATCAACGAACAAATGGCTTACAAAAATGACAGTTGAGAGTAAGCCGATTATTGACTAACTTGTGTAAGGATAAGGAATAAATTTATTTTGGGCTAATAAGGGTATCTGGACAGCGGAGTTCTGGGGATTTCTAGCTGTTTTTGTATCGTATAAGTGATGTATCGGAAATAGTGACAAAACTCAGTGAGAATGGCGTTAAATCAACAACCTAAAAGAAGAATAAACCCGCTTTTTCACTGTCAGTTTTCCAAAATTCTACCAAAAATGTCATTTTTTCGTGTTATTTAACGTTTTCTACCAGAAAATTCTACCAGAGTGAAACCCGGGTGTTTCCTTAATGTATCAACGGTTCTAGCATGTTTTGTAGGTGGAATAATTTTATTGAAATGAATAATTTTCATTTTCTGGTAGAAATTATCCAGTCACAAAAATAAAATTCGTTATACAAATTTGATGTGTATTGTAGGAAATAAACGACATCAGTTAGAGCAGCAATCCATATTTTTAATTAAATAGTTTATTTAGGGACGCCTAGTTTAAGGGCGTCTTTTTGTATGTTTGAAAAGGAGAGATAATGTATTTTTTTACTATGATTGAAAAAAAAGAGCTATAATAGCTGTGTAGATAGCAGCATTTATTTAGAGAGAGAAGGTGTACAAACATATCAAGTTGTGGATCAAAAATATGGAAGGAGTGGAAATGTTGAGCGCTGAAGTTAAGATTATTTTATCAGAGGAACAACTTGCATCGTTGCAAAAAAGTATCTATGATATGTTGCTAGAAAGCTTGCAGGAAGCAAGGAAAAGTGCAGTGATTGATCAACCGTTTTTGAAGCAAAACAAGGCTGCCGCTTACTTAGGAATCTCGGTAAATACATTAAAAAAACTCGAACAAAAAGGGCTACCAAGTATTAGAAGATTGAATGTCCTTAACTATTAAAGAAAAAGAATCCTAATAAAACAATGGTATTGGATTGTACTTCTCCAATACCATTGTTTTTCGTATTTCTATCGTTGTTTTAATAGAATGTGAGCTGCATTGAATAGTAATCTAATTCCATAACTATCAAAAGTAGATTGAAACCTGCACATAGATAAGTAAATTTATAGATTTAACTCATCATATTTAATCGGTGCTCTTGAACAAAAGAAAACAATTCCTTCCAGCATTTTTTATCTTTGATATCCTCAAAATAAAAATAGTTTTCGTTTTTATATTTATATTCATAAAAATCAGAAATCACAATCTGTGCTTCTTCTATAGTGGGTACAATAATGATATTTTCTTTTCCAAATAGCTTATAAAGTTCTGCTTCAATATATGATTCTCCAAACATATTTTTTGAAAAGTGAATATAAATAGTCAATTGATCGTCAATAACATTTGAAATAACGTAATAAATTTGACTATAGAGTAATGTGGAATGGAATTTAGAGATTATTTGGTCATTTTTTAAAGGTTTTTCTTTAATAAAGTTATCAATAAAATTTTTACTTTCTTTAAATGCTTTTGAGTTCATTGTATTTAGATTTGGATTTATTAACATAAAATCTTTCAAATATGAAGAATCAAAGTGGACATAAAAAATATTGGAAAAATATAATGTTAAAAAATATAAAAGCTTAAATTTTAGTTTGAAATAATTTGGTAGAGCTTCAATCGTAGGAAATTTTTCAGATAAAGACTGGATTAATTGTCTACAGTATGTAATTAGCTCATTGTCGAGTATAAATAGTTTTTCCCCTATTTCAATCTGAATGTCCTCTATATCTTTGTAGGAGTCGAATAGGCGACTAATAAAATTAAAGAATAGGTACTCATTTTTTAATTTTTGAGAATCAGGTTCGGTTTGATAATGAGTAGTTAATAATTTCTCTAATGGACAAGATAAATTATTTGTTTCTTGAAATACAACGAGTATTTCTTTAAAAGTTGAGTCTAGTTGTAATTGTTCCTTCTCAAAAAAATGGAGATGATGAACAACAGCCAATGAATATAGATATTTTGATTGCTTAGAAAGGGAAAAGTTGAACAAATTTTTCAGCTCTTTTTCTGAGAAGCAAGAATAAAGTTCGTCCACTGTAATACTTTTGAATGGCCAATGAATATCCTGAGAAATACTCCAAAAGAAATAGGATTCAAATAGTCGAATAGTAAGTGCACTGCCAGAGATAGAAATTTTATCTAGATTTTTTGCATATTCAATTTTAATAGAGAACTTTGCTAAAAATTTATTTGCATAAAATAATAAGTGGTAAAGATAAGGTAAGCTAATTGACAAGATTTTTGCTAAGTTTGGGAGGGTATAATTAGAACCTAAAAATATTTTTTGAAATAATTGAAATTGAATGGAATCTAAATGATAGCTTAAATTAATTTTTTTCAAGACGTATCGATCATTGAACGGAGTGGGATTATGCCAATAGTAACCATTAGTTTGATCTAATATTTCTATGTAGTGGAACTCCTTTATTGTTTTTAGTTCATCATTTATAGAATGAATACGCCTTTTCAGAGTGGATAAAGAAATGTGGAATTTATCAGTTAAGAATTCTTTTGAGATAGATTTGTGTTGTTCTATTAAGTAACTCATTAATGCTAATTTGCTAGTTTCTGGTTTGTTTAAGATCATCCTCCTCATCCCTTTCATTCTATAGATGGATAAATTAAGCATATCATAATAATGATGACAAATAAAATTCTTTTTAAGTCTAGAAAGGTATGCAGAGTCAAGAATTCTCTCATTTTTAGAAAAGATTAAACTATTTTATAAAGAACGAATGTTAGTTCAAAATAAAATAGGTCAATAGAATTTTAAAGTTACAAGGAAATTATGAACCAATTAAAGGCTTGTTATCTTTAGCCATCCTCTTCAAAATATTTTAAAATGGCATATTACTTGTTCATTTTTAAATATTTGAAATCATTGCTATTTCCTAATCAAACTGGTAAATTTGTTTAACGTTAATAAGTTAAAAAAATAGATATCAACCGGTTTTACTTAAGTTTCATGTGAGTATGTTTTTTATTTAGGGCTTCTTAATTTTTTATTGACGAAGAAATGTTTTCAATTCAGTTTTAAAATCATTAGATTCTAGGAGATGGTTGTTGTGAAGCTAACAGTTTATTTTGATGGCACCTTATGGTGTGGTTTGATTGAGTATGCGGGAAAAAATGATGATTATCGAGTTTTTAAACATATCTTTGGTCCTGAACCTAAAAATGCAGAAATCGAACACTTTGTAAATTGGGATTTGAGTCTTTTAGTAGATCGAAATGATTATAAATGGAGTAGCATCAAAAATATATCAGAAAAAGAACTCCCAAAAGGAAAGATTAACCCCAAAAGAATGCAACGTAAAATAAATAAAGAAAAAAATATAGGAATATCAACTAAAGCGCAAAAGACTATCAGCGAATCAAGAAGTCAATATAAAATATTAAAGAAGAAGCAAAGTAAAAAAGATAAAGAAGAGGAAAAAAAGGAAAGATTTGAAAAGAAAATGCAAAAAAAATATAAGAAAAGAAAGGGTCACTAATCTATAAAATTTTAATTTTAAATGGGAGGTACAGAATATTACCAAGGAAAGAAATAGATGTAGTGAATAAGTATAGTCGGCCATTTTTTATCTTATATATAGAAAAATAGGAGGACTTTTTATGGGTAGAGTAGTAATAACAGGAATTGGTGTAATAAGTCCAGCTGGGAAAAATAAAATAGAATTTTGGAAAAACTCTCAATCAGGAATTTCACAAACCAATTACGATAATGATATGGACAAAATAAATATTTCTTCAAAGGTTAATTCAAAAATTGAAACTGATTTGAATGAATTAATTGAACAGAATAAAGAAATAGTAAATGAATCGCGATTTTCAAAATTATGTGTATACGCTGCAGAACAAGCTATCAAAGATTCGAAAATTGATTTTAATGATATCGAAAGTGATGAAATAGGAATAATTACTTGTTCAGCAATTGGTGGTACTCCGACTATTCAAGAAATATATGAAGATATCACAGATAAAGGAAAAAAAGAAGTGTCTTACAAAAAAACTGGAGAAAGATTTTATAATGCGGGAATGTTTAATTTTCCTGGTGCATATATAGCAAAAAAATATGGATTAAGAAATGTATGCTATGCGTTATCAACAGGGTGTACAGCAGGATTAGATGTTATTGGAGAAGGATTTAATTTGATAAAAGAAGGAGTGGCAAAAGTATTATTAATTGGTGGGTCAGAAGCTCCCTTAACATCGTTAACATATGCAACATTAGATGTCATAAATGCACTTTCTAAATGGACCGGAGATCCAAAAAAAGCATCAAGACCTTTTGATTTTAAAAGACAAGGATTTGTTATAGGGGAAAGTAGCGTTTTCTTTACATTAGAGGATTTAGATCATGCCCTTCAAAGAGAAGCCCATATATATTGTGAAATAGACTCTTTTGCTAGCTATAACAACGCATACCACATGACTGATTTAAAAGAATCAAAGTACTTGGAAAAAGCAATTAGCATGGCAATTAAAAGAGCTGGGAAGAAAATTAATGAGTTTGGATATATCAATGCTCATGGAAGTTCTACTAAACAAAATGATAAATGCGAAACAGAAGCAATAAAAAGTTCTTTTGGTAAATATGCAAAAAAAATACCAATTAGTTCAAGTAAATCTATGGTAGGTCATCCGCTGGCAGTTGCAGGCCTTGTTGGGGTATTAGCCTGCGCTGGGGTTTTCCATACAGGATTTCTTCCGCCAAATATAAATTATGAATATAAAGATTCAGAATGTGATTTATATTATTTGAAAAAGAAAAAAAGAATGGATGTAAATACCGTTTTAACATCAGCAAGTGGATTTGGGGGTATTCATTCAGCAACAGTATTAAGCAGATATGAGGAGAAAAATAATGAATAAACGAGTTGCAATCACTGGTATTGGTACAGTCAATCCATTCGTGTGCAAGATATTGAAGCGTGGATGTTTGAATTGAGTCAAACAGCAACTAGAAACTCCAGAAAGAAAGACGATAAGGAAACATTGTCTAAGTCATATATTAACCGTATCTTAGGGCATTTAAGAATCATTTTGGAGCGAGCGGTTAAAGAAGGTTTGATTGAAAAGAATCCTGTTGATAAGGTCTCTCATTTTCCTGTTGAAAATAAAAAAGTTGATTTTTGGGAAGTGCAGGAATTTAAACAAGTCATGTCTGTCATATCAGAGGATTCTATTCAAAATCAACACAGAAAAATGATGGTTGAACTATTATTTTATTCTGGGATACGAATTGGTGAATTACAAGCTTTATCTTGGGCAAATGTGAATTTAAAAAAGCGTCAGATTACGATTGAAAAAACGCTGATCTATAATGGAAAAGATGACTGGTACTTTTCTACACCAAAATCTAAAAAAACTTTTCGAACCATTGGAATAGGGAAAAGTCTTTCAAAAAAGTTAGCAAATTGGAAAAAGCTGCAAAAAATGGTTGGTCATTTTGAATATGTCTCCCAATTAGATGGCACCTTTACACCTAATTATTCATTTTCGACTTGGCTGAAAGATGCTGCAAGGAAAGCAGGTATCAAGCCGATTAAACTTCATTCGTTAAGGCATTCCCATGTGGCGTTGCTGGTTGACCAAAACATGCAACCACTAGCTATCCAAGAAAGAATGGGACATGCAACGATTCAAATTACATTAGGCACGTATGGTCATTTATATGCAAAATCAGATCAACAAGTGGTTGAAGCGATTGATTCGCTCTTAGACAAGCCTGAAATTTGATGGAAAAGTAGGTGGATTTGGTCAGATTTGGTTTTCCATCATTCTACCGAAGAGTGTAGGAATGCTGTTAAATCAACGATGAATCGATGTTTTTCCCTATCTAAGATTTACATAAAAAGTTTTAAAATGAGACTTGAAAAATATTTTAATAGGGATTACGCTATTTATGAGAACGACATTGATCAATATCCTCTCTAAAAAGTAAAGGAGAAGAAAACGTATGAACATTGAAATGATACCTAGTCAACGAATTTTTTATTTAAGACGAATCGGTTGTTATGGTGAACAGAATAGACAATTGATGGAGACGTTAAAAGAAAAGTTGATAGATGCAAATAGCTACAGTGAGGGGACGACGATTTACGGGATTGCTTGGAGTGATCAAAACACACCTAAAGATGAGTGTATATATGATGTATGTGTGGCTGTCTCTGCAGGCGATGAAACAATCGAAGGTCTAAACGAAGCAATACTTGAGAACGGTAAATATGCCGTTTTTCAAGTAGAACATACAAAAAAAGCGGTACAACATTTTTGGCAAGTCGCTATGCAGCCAGATTTTATGAAGGAATATTTACTTGTTTTAGATAATAAACGACCTGTTTTAGAAAGGTACACACTTAAACAAATTGACGCTGGATTTTGTGAGTTTTGTCTTCCTGTTAAGTAAAGGGATGATTTAGACAAATCCAGAGTCTGAGTTCAATAACTCAAAGGGAGATGAACTCAGACTCTGGAATTATTTAGCGAATATTTGTTCAATGTTTTTTTGATTGTCAACAATAAATGTTAACATTGCCCGATTGTTTTTTGCTAATCGCTTGAAATTAGGATCGTCATGGTTAGCGTCTCCGAAGTAGGCAACACAGATCATTTGAATACCGCAGATTACATAAAAAATAGCGGACTTTTCTTCTTTTGTCAAAGGATTTTCCTGATCATAACCTTTTAAAATCAATGCTAGAATAGGAAGCCAATGAGGATAGTTATCTGTCTCAAAACCACTTAGAATACTTGTTGCGCAATAACAAGGATCAAACAGCCGAATATTTTTTTCAACTAAATCAAAATCGACAAAACCACTGACTATTTGTTCACAAAATAAGATGTTACTGAAATTGGGATCACGGTGGATGATCTGTATAGGAAGTTTGTTATTTAATGTACTTAATTTGGTAAGGAAATTTTTGAAAAAATCTGTTGGTATTTTTAAGGACCATTGTTTGACTTGTTGTTGTACTTTAGGTAGAGCCCAGGTTGTTAATAGTTTGAACAGATCTGACGGATCGCATAAAATCTGTGTTTCAACTTCCAAAAAAGCTTTATGCAGTTTTGCGATAGACGTACCATATGCGGTAATCTGATCGTCATTTGTTCGTCCCATTATTTCATTGATAGATAAAGGTTCTCCTGTAATTCCTTTTTTTAGAATGATCAGCGAATTATTATCGATATATGGTTGTCCAGTTATTGTTTGAACGGGAAGTGCAGAAGGTAGTCCATGTGTGTGTAAAGATTCAGCAATCGCAATATTTTTAAGCTCACCGCTGCGGTCATAAGTATGATAAAGGTAGTAATCCTCACCAATCTTCCAAACTTTTTCTGAGGTACTGATCCCATTGGACAGTGGAATTTCTGTTATTTCAAATGTAGGATCAATAGACCAATGACTTAAATAGTGTTTGATTTCTTTTTTTGTTAAATGCAAGTAATTCATCTCCCGTTTTTTTGTTTCTATCTTTTCATTTTTATAAATAGTCAAATACTTTTTAGGAGAGCAGCCATATTCTTTCACAAAGGCTTTATAAAAACCTGCATATGTATTGAAGCCATATGCTAGTGCGACTTCTACAGCTGTTTCCCCTGATGCAATTTCAGCAAGTGCTTTTTTTAGTTTTCTATTTAAGGTATAGGCAGACAAAGACATACCCATAGAGGAAGAAAATAGACGATAAAAGTAATAAAGGGAATAACCAGTTTTTTTAGCGAGTTCATCTGTAGTTTGGGTTGTTTTGAGATTTTTTTCTATTTCATCTATTAGTTCAGATAATAATTCTGGTGGCATGTTGCTTCTCTCCTTTGTGTTAATTTTAGTATAAGTGATTTAAAGGACGAAAACATTTCCTGTAGTGCTAAATTAAGTTATTTTTTTTCGAGAAAGCAAAAAAATCTATTGACTATATTGGGTATTCATGATAAATTGTTTAGAAAAATATGATAATAAAATGAAAGAACGATGATCAGAATAGTAAGTGAAGAGATTTGTATGAGAGAGTTTCCGGTTGCTGAGAGGAAATAACGAATCGTCATTGAACACGCCTGTAAGTTGTTTTTCTGAAATATTGATAGTAGGAAAAATCGGAGAGTCCGTTATCACTCCTTAGTTTGTATGACTAACAGAGGTTTTTGCTGTGAAGTAAAAACAAATCTGAGGTGGGACCACGTGAAAAATTTCTCGTCCTCTTGGCTTATTTGCCAAGAGGGCTTTTTTTATTTTTGAGGTATGATTTTTATGGACTAGTCTCTCGGAAAAAAGATAAAACATGAATGTGCTGAAAAGCGTCACAGTCAGTTTTTCTATTTTTCATTCGAGCCAGAACGAGTCCGCAACGCTTTTAAAATCGGAGGGAATGTTATGAAATGGAATCGGAGTTTACCAGCAGGGACAAAAGATAAATTATTTAAAGAAGCGAATGGGGCATATCAATTAGAAAAACAAGTCAATGATCTTATGAAAACAAGAGGCTATCAGCGGATTGATACACCAATGATCGAGTTTGAAGAGGTTTTTGCTAGTGGTGAAAAAGATGAAAAAGAATTTTATCGTTTTTTTGATTCTAAAGGTCGACTATTAGTTTTACGACCAGACATGACAGTGCCAATCGGACGTGTGGTAGCGACAACTGGTATTCAACCTCCGCTTAAATTATCGTATAGCGGTAAGATTTTTCGTTCAAATGTTGATATGTTAGGTGAACAAAATGAACTGACTCAAGCTGGGATGGAATTAATCGGTTATTCTTCTTTAAAAGCAGAAGTTGAATGTATATCTTGTGCTGTAGAAATATTAGAAACACTGAATATACCCAATTTTCATTTTGAATTAGGGCACGCTCAAGTTTTTAGATACATTGTTACATCCCTTCAGTTAGATGATCGAATGAAACAAGAACTTCAAGTTCATTTTAATAATAAAAGTTTAACGGATTTAGCGACATTTGTGACTAATCATCCTAGTGAATTAGATGCATTCATTTGCGCGATGCCAAAATTATTTGGCGAAGCAAGTGAAGTACTGCTTTACGCAACGTCCTTGTTGCCAAAGACGTCGCAAATTAGAACAATAATCAAAGAATTAGAAGTCTTGACGGGTCACATTAAAAGCTGTCATCCATCGATTTCACTGACCATTGATTTAGGATTAGTCGCTTTGATGGATTATTATACGGGAGTACTATTTAACGGTTATGCAGATTTAGTTCCAGAGATATTTTTAAGAGGTGGTCGCTATGATCAGTTGACAGAACAATTTGGTCATCCAATGATTCCGGCGATAGGATTTGGTATTAATTTAGATACTTTGGTTGCTTTGCAGAACCAACTCAATGAGTTAGCTTCTTTAGAGCAGTCAACAACTTTAGTTCACTGCTCGTTGGGACAGCTAAAAGAGGCTGAAAAAATTGTAAAAGAAAACCCAAAATATCAATTGTCTTTATTTGACACCTTACAAGAAGCTATTGAGTATGGACAAAGATGGAAGTATCGCCAAGTTATTCATATAAAAGGCAATGAAATACTTATTATAAAGGTGGGGGAGAAGAATGACACAGCTAACGATTGCCTTGACTAAGGGACGATTAGAACATCAAGTATTGTCTCTTTTTGAAAAAGCAGGAATCGATATTGCGTTTATGAAAGATAAAAAGCGAAAATTGATTTTTACCAGTCCAGATCAGAGATTTACGTTTCTTTTGGTCAAAGCGGCTGATGTCACAACCTATGTGCGTCATGGGGGTGCAGATATTGGTATCGTCGGGAAAGATGTATTGATTGAACATCCTTTTGGTTATTATGAAATGTTGGATCTGGGAATTGGGAAGTGCAAATTTTCCGTAGCCTCTACCAAAAATTACCAACCAGATGATTATAAACGAAAACGAATCGCCACCAAATACCCAACGGTTGCCTCTGAACATTTTCGTAAAAAAGGAGAAGATGTTGAGATCATTAAAATCGAAGGATCTGTGGAGGTAGCGCCTGTTTTGGGACTAGCTGATGCCATTGTAGATATTGTTGAAACAGGGACAACATTGAAAGAGAATGGTTTAGAAATTTTTGAAGATATTTGTCCGATTTCGGCTAGAGTAATTGTGAATAAAGCAGTGCTAAAGCGTAAACGGCAAGAAATATTTCGGTTATTTAGTGAATTGGAACCTGTGATCAAAGGAGGAAAAGAAAGATGAGACGATTGACTGGAAGTACAGCAGCCATTTTAGCTGCCTTAAACGCTGAACAGAAGTTTGTACAAGAAGATAATCGACAAATAGAAAAACAAGTTCAAACGATTATTCAACAAGTGATTCAAAAAGGTGATCAAGCACTCAAAGAATATTCTAAGCAATTCGATAAAGTAGAAATAGCTGATTTTATTGTCTCAAAACAGTCCATAGAACAGGGATATGAGCGAGTAGAAAAAGAAGTAATAGCAGCCTTAGAAGCCGCTAAAGAAAATATCATCAGTTACCATCAAAAACAAAAACAATACGATTTTATGGATACAGAAAAGAATGGTGTTTTACGAGGACAATTAGTTTTACCATTAAAAAGTGTTGGTGTTTATGTGCCAGGAGGTACCGCTGCATATCCTTCTTCTGTGCTGATGAATGTCATACCAGCTAAAATCGCTGGTGTGAAAGAAATTATTATGGTTACACCACCGACGTTAACTGGAATTCCAGATGTTATTTTAGCGGCTGCAAAAATTGCTGGTGTGAGTAAGGTTTTTCAAGTAGGCGGTGCCCAAGCTATTGCAGCACTTGCTTATGGCACTCAGACGATACCTAAAGTAGATAAAATCGTCGGACCAGGAAATATTTATGTAGCAACAGCTAAAAAACAAGTATTTGGTCTCGTAGGTATTGATATGATCGCTGGGCCATCTGAAATTGGAATCATAGCCGATTGTTCAGCAAATCCTACTTATATCGCAGCTGATTTACTTTCCCAAGCAGAACATGATATTCTCGCTAGAGCTATTTTAGTCACTAATTCATCTGCTTTAGCAGAACAAGTTGAAAAAGAAATAGAAAGACAATTACGAACCTTGCCGCGTAAAGCCATTGCAGAACAAGCGATCAAAAACTACGGATGTATGATTATTACAGAAACATTTGATGGGATGTTTACAGTGATGAACGACATTGCACCAGAACATTTAGAAATTCAATTAACTGATCCAATTAATTATTTAAATAAAATAGAAAATGCTGGTTCAATTTTTTTAGGTGAATATGCTTCAGAGCCAGTAGGTGATTATCTTTCAGGAACAAATCATGTGTTACCTACAAGTGGTACGGCAAAATTTTATTCACCACTTGGGGTTTATGATTTTGTGAAATATAGTCAAGTAACCCATTATACAAAAGAGGCTTTAGCGAATGCTAAAGAAGCAATTACTCTTTTAGCAAGAAAAGAAGGGTTAGAAGCACATGCTCGTGCAGTAGAATGTCGGTTTGAGTAATAGAAAGGATTGGAGGGGTGAACATGAGAAAAGCTACATTAAGAAGAGAAACAACAGAAACAAAGGTTGAAATGACTCTTAATTTAGATTGTCAAGAACCTGTGAACATTGAAACAGGAATTGGTTTTTTTGACCATATGTTGACGTTATTTGCTCGTCATAGCCGTATTTCTTTAGAGGTAAAAGTAGAAGGTGATCTAGATGTTGATAGTCATCATACAGTAGAAGATGTGGGCATTGTTTTGGGACAATGTATTCAAGAGGCGTTAGGAGATAAAGCAAGGATTAATCGTTATGGAACAAGCTTTGTACCGATGGACGAGTCTTTAGGCATGGTGTCACTGGATCTAAGCGGGCGTTCTTATTTGGTTTTCGATGCTGTTTTTGATAATCCTACATTAGGTTCATTTGATACTGAATTGACAGAAGAGTTTTTTCAAGCACTAGCTTTTAACACACAAATGAACCTTCATTTAAAAATTTTATATGGAAAAAATACCCACCATAAAATTGAAGCATTGTTTAAAGCGGCAGGTCGAGCGCTAAGAGAGGCAATCACCGAAAATCCAGAGATTCAAGGTGTGAATTCCACGAAAGGAATGTTATAAATGATCATTATTGTTGACTATGATACGGGAAATACTAAAAATGTTCAAAAAGCGTTGGATTATGTAGGTTTAGAAAACAAGCTTTCCGCCGATCCACAAGAAATTAGACAAGCAAAAGGATTGATTTTACCAGGAGTTGGTGCTTTTTCTTTAGCAATGGAAGAATTACAAAGACGTGATTTGGTTAAAGTGATTCAAGAAGTTGCGCAAAATGGGCTACCTATTTTAGGAGTTTGTCTAGGTATGCAATTGCTTTTAGAAGGAAGCATGGAAAATGGTTTTACAAATGGATTAGGACTGATTGAGGGGCTTTGTGAAAAATTACCTGAAGATTCGGTCTTTCCAGTTCCTCATATGGGTTGGAATGAATTGATGGTCACAAAGGAAACAGAATTGACTCGAAAAATAAATGGTCAATTTGTTTATTTTGTTCACTCTTATTATGCTGATTGTGAGCCGAATGTCATTGATGCGTTGACTCAATATTCGATTAAAATACCAGCGATGATTTCTAAAGGGAATATCTATGGCACACAATTTCATCCAGAAAAAAGTAGTGAGGTTGGTTTGGAGATCCTAAAAGGATTTAAGGAGGTTGTTGAACATGCAGATTTTACCAGCAATTGATATTCGTGAGGGAAAAGCAGTTCGTTTAGTTCAAGGAGATTTTTTACAAAAAACAATCGTAAATGACTATCCAATTGCTCAAGCACAGGAATTTGAAGAAGCAGGAATTCAAATGATACATGTGGTGGATTTGGACGGAGCTTTATTTGGTAACACTAAACATGCACCACTCATCGAACAAATGAAAAACATGACTAACTTAAAAATAGAAGTCGGCGGAGGTATCCGTTCATTGGAACAAATAGAGCACTATGTGGCATTAGGCATCGATCGAGTCATTATTGGTTCGGCTGCTTTAAAGGAGCCCAATTTAGTGAAAGAAGCAGTCAAAAAGTACGGAGATAAAATTGCTGTGGGAATTGATGCCAAAGATGGGAAAGTCGCCATCAGTGGTTGGTTGGACATAAGTGAAACAGATTATTTGCAACTGGCAAAAGAGATGGCTGAATTAGGTGTCAAAACAATTATTTATACCGATATCACAAAGGATGGAACACTGACAGGGCCATCTTTTAAACAGTATGAAAAACTGTCAAAAATAGTACCGGAAATGCAAATTATTGCTTCTGGTGGTGTGAGTAGTAAGAGCGATTTATTAAAATTAGCAGAGTTGAATCTGTATGGAGCAATCGTTGGTAAGGCTTTTTACAGTGGAGCGATTACGTTAGCGGATATCTTGGAGGTGGAAACTTATGTTGACTAAACGAATTATACCTTGTTTAGATGTCACACAAGGCCGTGTGGTGAAAGGAATAAACTTTGTTGATCTACAAGACGTTGGTGATCCTGTGGCTGTTGCCAGAGCATACAATGAGCAAGGAGCAGATGAATTAGTTTTTTTAGATATTACAGCTACAAGTGATGGACGAGACAGCATGCTTGAGGTTATTGAACGAACAGCACAAGAGGTATTTATCCCTTTAACTGTGGGTGGTGGAATACGTTCTGTTTCAGATATGAAAAAAGTCCTTCAAGCAGGTGCGGACAAAATTTCTCTTAATTCAGCGGCAATTGAGCATCCAGAATTAATTAGAGAGGGTGCGGCAAAATTTGGCTCTCAATGTATAGTTGTAGCAATTGATGCCAAAAGAATCGGGGAGTCTTGGCATGTATTTGTGAAAGGCGGTCGTGAAGATACTGGTTTAGATGTCATTGAATGGGTAATAGAAGCAGTGGCTTTAGGAGCCGGAGAACTATTGGTGACAAGTATGGATGCAGATGGCACTAAAAAAGGGTATGACCTAGCACTGAATCAAGCAATCTGTCATGCGGTAAATGTTCCTGTTATTGCTTCTGGAGGTTGTGGCAGCGAGAGTGATATTGTAGAGGTATTTGAACAAACGAAAGTTTCTGCTGCTTTAGCAGCCAGCATTTTTCATTATGGTGAAGTAAAGATTCCAGAATTAAAACAACTATTAGCTTCTAGCGGAGTGGAGGTTCGTCAATGAAGCCAGATTTTTCTAAAGGAATAATCCCAGCAATCATAGTCGAAGCAAAAACAAAGGAAATCTTGATGTTAGCGTATATGAATGAAGTGAGCTACCAAAAAACGCTTGAAACAAAAACAACATGGTTTTATTCACGCTCTCGTCAAAAATTATGGAATAAAGGTGAAACGAGCGGACATAGTCAAAAAGTCATAAGTATTGTTACAGATTGTGATCAAGACACACTGTTAATCACTGTGGAGCAAATAGGACCCGCGTGCCATACAGGAGCTCATAGTTGCTTTTACGAAGTTATTTTTGAGCAAGATTAGTTGGTGACAAAGTACGACAAAAGGGGGAGAATAGATGATTGAAAAATTATATGAAGAAATAGCAAAACGCAAAAAGATACCCAAAGAAGATTCTTATACTACGTACTTATTTAATCAAGGAACAGATAAAATTCTCAAGAAAATTGGAGAAGAAGCAACAGAGGTCGTCATTGCAGCTAAAAATAATCAAACAGAGCTAATAGCTGAAACCTCTGATTTAATTTATCATTTGCTCGTTTTATTAGTTGAACAAGAGATTTCTCTAGACCTAATTGAGGATGAATTAAAGAAACGAGAAGGAAAATTAAGTAATGTGGGGGGGCGAAAAAATATACACAAATTATAGGAAGTGGAGGCCGGTTAAACTTTTCGGTGAGCGGAAAAGGAGAGAGAACAGCGAGTGAACAGACACCTTAGGGGATTTGAGCGCTTGGAAGTGATGGTAAAAAAATTACGTGGAATAGTAAACGATACTGAGTATTTCACTTCAAAGAGCATGCTGTAAATGGGAGGATCAGATAAAAGTTACAGAGTGACAAAATGAATAAAAGCGAGTAAAACTAGAAGATAAACGCATCCGTCGATGACTTTATCCTCTAGTTTTAGTCGCTTTTTTATTTCAGTTAAGTAGTTTAAGAAAGAGCATCTGACTTATTTTTTGATTCTAGTAAATAGGTCACATCATCGGCTTCATCGTAAAGTGACATAGGTTTTCTATCAATACATTGAATGATTAAATGATACCCATATTCATCCTGAGCAACAAGACGTGTATTCGTTAACTCAACTAACATGTAGTTTAATTTTCGATTGTCAATCAGGATTTGTAAATCGTTTTCGATTGTTAAAGTATGTTGGGTTGCTTTTTGATTATTGATAAACCACCAGCTGCCGATATAGTTTTTATATGAATCAGGAATACTTGATTCCGCTTGCTTTTCTTGTTTCTTCTTTAAGAATAAGGATCCGGCGATGCCAGTGATAAGTGAAGCACCTAAAAATAATGACCAATGTTTTTTCATAGTATCAATCTCCTTTAAAACAATCATAGCATGAAATAGAAGAACAAACTATTCGGAAATCTTTTCCTATAAAAAACTTAAAATGTTGACGATGCTTTTTCGCTCAAAATATGGTATTGTTTTGAAGAAAGGGTGTTAATATTGATTACGTATCCTAATGTGCATTTGGCACAATTTAACCATAGACCAAATCGTTTTATTGCAGAATGTACACTACAAGACACAGGTGAGAAAGTAACGGTTCATGTGAAAAATACGGGACGCTGTAAAGAGCTATTATTGCCAAATGTAGAAGTTGCCTTATCATATCAACCTTCTCCAACAAGAAAAACGGATTATGACTTGATCGCTGTTAAAAAAGAGGCTGCTTGGTTTAATATAGACAGCCAAGTTCCTAATGCATTAGCTAGCCAAGCTTTGATAGATGGAACCATTACTTTACCTGAATTAAACGGTCAGATTGTTTTAGTGAAAAGAGAAAAACGGTTTGCACAATCACAATTTGATATTTTAGTTGAAACAGATACAGGTCAACAGGCTTTTGTAGAGGTCAAAGGAATGACATTAGAAAATCATGCGATAGGAGCGTTTCCAGATGCGCCAACAATCCGTGGGTTAAAACATGTTACGGAGTTAATCGAAGCGATCCATGAAGGGTATCAAAGCTATGTGCTATTTGTGATCCAATTTGAAAACGTTGAATTAGCAACGATTCATACAAACATGCAGCCAGCGTTAGCTGAAATGATTTCAACGGGACAAAAGCAAGGCTTAAGAGTCATTGCTTACAATTGTCAGGTAGCTCCTGATAAAATAGAGATTGCACATCAAATACCGTTTGATGTTGCCAAAACGTTTGAAGAGCCAAATTCAGAAAGGTGAGGATAAACATGATTCACTTAGGTATTATTGGAACAAACTGGATTAGTCATCAATTTGTTAAAGCTGCATTGGAAACAAAACGCTATGAACTGACAGCGGTTTATTCACGAAAACTAGAGACAGCACAAGATTTTGGTAAAGAGTATGGCGATGTGGAATATGCTACTGATTTAAAGACCTTTTTTGGTATTGCCCATATGGATACTGTCTATATTGCTTCACCTAATTCATTACATTTTGAACAAGCGAAACAAGCAATCCTAGCAAAGAAAAATGTCATTGTTGAAAAACCAGCGTTTTCAACGCCGGAAGAAATGGCAGAAATCATCAAATTAGCTAGTCAGCAACAGGTTTTCTTCTTTGAAGCAGCTCGAAATATTCACGAGACAAGCTTTAAAAAAATCCGTGACTTATTGCCGTTAAAAAATCAAATCACAGGTGCAAACTTTACTTATATGAAATACTCTTCTCGTTATGACCAAGTTCTTGACGGACAAGAGCCGAATATTTTTTCTCCTCATTTTTCAGGAGGAGCGATTATGGATTTAGGTGTATATCTCGTTTATGCTGCGGTAGGATGGTTTGGTCTACCTAATGAAAGCCATTATTTTGCTAGAAAAATTTCGACGAATGTTGACGGAATAGGTACGGCGATTTTAAGATATGATTTATTTGACGTCACATTACAAACAGGTAAAAATGCGGATTCTTTTTTAGATTCTGAAATTTATTTTGATGGTGGAACACTGATTTTAGATAGTGTAAATGCGATTTCGAAAGCAGAGTTTCACGATCGAAATCATCAAGAACGTGACATTATTTCTTTGACAACAGAAGAAAATCCGATGATCGAAGAAGCGCGGGATTTTGCTGATATCCTTGAAAATCCACAAGACCCAACACTGGGTGTACGGTATGAGGAATGGGTAGAGTTATCCCGCAATGTAAATAAAGTATTGACTGACTTAAGGAAAAGCGCCGGAATTGTTTTTGATGCGGATCATAACTAAGCAGTCTTAAGGAAGAAAGGATTACTATGACATTTATTACACATTTACCAGAAGCTTGGCAAGAACATTGGCGAGCTTCTGGTTTTAGCGAGCCATCAATGATTCAGGAAAAAAGCTTTACTCATTTAAAAGAGAAAGAGAATGTTTTGGGGATTTCTCCAACAGGTTCGGGTAAAACGTTGGCGTATGTTTTGCCGTTGCTCTTAAATGTAGAAAAAAATCAAGGCAGTCAATTATTGATTTTAGCGCCTTCACAAGAACTTGGAATGCAAATAGGTCAAGTTGTTCGCGAATGGGCAGCGCTACTTCAATTAAAAACGCAAACCTTGATTGGTGGTGCCAATACAAGTCGTCAGATAGAAAAACTGAAAAAGAAACCTGAAATTTTAGTAGGAACACCAGGACGAATATTAGAACTAATCAAAACCAAGAAAATCAAAAGTCATTTACTACAAACGATCGTGATGGATGAAGTAGATCAACTTTTTCATGAAAAAGAGTTAAATCTGACGAAACAAATTTTAACCAGTGCACCGAAAGAATTTCAACTCGTCTTTTATTCTGCCACAGCTGATCGTGTAGCGGAAGAAGCGCAAAAATTGACGGAGAAATTAACGGTTCTTGATGTTACCAAAGACGATCGCTCAGCAGGAAAAGTCACACATTATTTCATGGCATTGTCCCCTCGAAAGAAAAGTGATTACCTAAGAAGTTTGGCATATACATCGGATTTTAGAGGAATGGTTTTCTTTAATCAAGTTGCTGATTTAGGATCAGTAGAAGAAAAATTGATTTATGAAGGCTTATCAGTAGTAGGCCTTGCTTCAGATCAGAATAAAAGTTTACGTAAGTTAGCGATTGATCAGTTTTCTAAACAACGAGCAGTAATGCTTTTGACAACAGATATTGCAGCTAGGGGACTAGATTTTGACAAGATTCCTTTTGTGATCAATGCGGATGTGCCTTTATCAGAAGAAAGCTATATTCATCGAGCTGGTCGAGTAGGGCGCATGGGTGCGGATGGTTCTGTAATTACGTTTGTCAACGATGCAACAAAAAGAGATTTTCAGCGTCTGATGAAAAAAATTGAGTTGCCTGCACAGGAAATTTTTCTTTATGATGGTGCCCTTCATTTAACAAGAAAAGAAAAAAGTCAAACAGAAGAAAAAATGACAAAATCAAGCGCTGTACCCCAGAAAGAAACAATTGTTACGCCGCCAGTAAAAGAACGCGTTGTAAAAGGGAAAAAAGACCGAAAAAGAACAAAAACAAAGGCGCTAGACGGAAACCGTCTAAATCAGAATAAGAATGTCGTGATCTGAGGAGGCTATCTATGAAATCTAGAAAAGATGAAATTTTATCGGTTTTAGAATCGAAAAAGCAAGGGATGACCGCGGCTGATGTAGCGAAAGAATTAACGATTGATCGAAGCAATGCCAGTCGCTATTTAAGTGAGTTATTCAAAGAACAAAAAATAACCAAAAGTGATGGTCGTCCAGTCATTTATTCCGTTGTAGCAGATGAAGATAAAGTACATGTTGATCATTCCAGTGAGGTGACTTTTGATAATTTAGTAGGGGCACAAGATTCTTTAAAAATCAGCATTCAACAAGCAAAAGCTGCAATTTTGTATCCCCCTCGTGGATTGCACACAATCATTTTTGGTGAAACAGGAACCGGAAAATCATTATTTGCGGAATGTATGTATCATTTTGCTGTAGATTCTAAAACATTGACACCAGACGCACCATTTGTTTCGTTCAATTGTGCAGACTATGCTCAAAATCCGCAACTACTTTTTGGCCATATTTTTGGTGTGAAAAAAGGAGCCTATACTGGTGCCAATGAAGATAGCCCAGGATTGATGTCAAAAGCGGATGGTGGAATTCTTTTTCTTGATGAAATCCACCGTTTACCACCAGAAGGACAGGAAATGTTATTCACATTTATCGATAAGGGTGTTTACCGTCCGTTAGGAGAAAGTGGTCAAACTTATGAAGCATCGGTTCAAATTATTGGCGCAACAACGGAATCTTCTGAAACCTTTTTAACAACATTTAACCGTAGAATTCCGATGGCAATTACACTACCATCTTTAGATGCTCGTTCACTAGATGAACGCTATGATATTATTTCTTTATTTATCAAGCAAGAAGCGAACCGATTAAATCAACGTATCGATATTAAAAGAGAAGCAATCCTAGCCTTTATGCTGTACGACGCAGAAGGAAATATTGGTCAAGTGAAACGTGATCTAAAACTAGTCTGTGCGAAGTCCTTCCTACATTATCGAACGCATAATGAATCAAGCTTAGTGATTCAAAAACGTGATTTACCATTACAAGTCCAAAAAGGTCTATTAAAAATCAAAGAAGTTTCAGACCGGTTAGATCGACTGATTGATAGTAAAAGTAATTATTTATCGTTTGAGCCAGGAACAAGTGAAGTTGTTTGGTCACAAGATCCGGCTCGTGACATGCAAGTTTATAATGAAATTGAAGAAAAAGTAGCAAAATTGACACCGAATGAACTAGAAAATGTCAATTTAGAACAGCTGATTTCCAGTGATATGGATGCGTATTTTCAAACATATGTTGATGAATTGACGCAAAATCCTGTTCATAAGGAATTATTACCTGAACCTATTTGGCGTCTGACTGATCAGTTGTATGACATCGCTGAAAAAAGATTAGAGCGTACGTATAATGAAAAAGCGCGCTTTGCTTTTGCACTACATCTACAAAGTACGATTGAACGTGTCAAAGAAGGGCATGTCATCATTCATCCTGACTTGAATAATGTACGTAAGAAAATGAAAAAAGAATTTCAAGTAGCGATGGATTTATCAGCCATCATTGAAGAAGAGAACAATATTGAAATTCCTTTTGATGAAATCGGTTTTATCAGTATGTTCTTATCCATTAATGTTGGCAGTAAAGAAAAAGTGCATGAAAACAACGTGGGTGTCGTAATCTTGATGCATGGAGATTCAACTGCGTCTAGTATGCTAAAAACAGCTCAGGAATTACTTGGAACAGAGACCGGTGTGGCGATGAATATGCCGTTGACCATGGAAGTTCAAACGATGTATGAACAGCTGAAACAGTTTGTATTAGACTACCGTGATCAATTGGTCAACGGTATGCTTCTTTTAACAGATATGGGGTCATTAAACTCCTTTGGAAATTTGATTTTTGAAGAGACTGGTATTCGTACAAAAGCAATTACAATGACCAGCACCATGATTGTGTTAGAAGCGATCCGAATGGCAAGTGTAGGGAGAAGTTTAGAAGATATCTACCAAAATATTCAAATGTCTTTTGAAAGTATTATCAGAGAACAATTCCGCACAATTCCAAGAAATCGTGATGAAATCAAAAAGGCTGTAGTTGTCACATGTTTTACAGGAGAAGGTGTTGCAGCGAAGTTATATCAACGAATCTTACCTGTGATTGACCAAAATAAAGTAGAAATTATCCAGATGCAATTTTTAGAGCGAGAAGCGTTCAAAAAACATATTGATAGTTTAATGGAAGAATATGAAATCAAAGCGATTGCAGGAACAGTCGATGTCGAGTATCAAAATATTCCCTTCTTTTCTGCATACGATATATTCGATGATGAAAAATTAAATGTTTTAAAGCGAATTGCTGGAGATGAAGTCCCGACAGAAAAAATTGTGAAGTCCTTAAGTGGAACGATAACAGCAGTGGATTCATTACAAAAGCTGATTATTATGCTGCAAAAAACGGTTCACAAAATTCAAACGGATATGCATATTATCGTAGAACCAGGTGTGGATGCAGGTATTGTGATTCACCTAGCCTTTCTTGTTGATGCCATTTTAAAAGGTGAAAAATCAAAAGAGTTTGAACATCTAAGCGAATTTATGAAAAAAAATCGTCTGGAAACAGACGTAACTAGAACCAATTTAATGGTGATTGAAAAAGCCTATCGTATCAGCTTTACAGAATCTGACATTGCCCATTTAACTCAACTGTTTTTAGAAAATAAAATCATCGTAACTACAGAGTACAAACAAAAATAATTAGTGTGTATTCACAAAAAATATAGTGTGTACACAAAAGATATAGACCAAAACCTTGTTATAGAGGGATTGGTCTATATTATTTTTTTGGCACACTTCTTGCTTTATATAAAAGTGTAAGTGTAAACAAAATAAGGGGAGTGTAAAAAATGGCTAAAAAAACAATTATGTTAGTATGTTCAGCAGGAATGAGTACAAGTCTATTAGTAACAAAAATGCAAAAAGCAGCAGAAGATCGTGGCATGGAGGCCGATATCTTTGCCGTGTCAGCATCAGATGCAGATAATAATCTTGAAGCAAAGGATGTAAACGTATTACTTTTAGGTCCACAAGTTCGTTTTATGAAAGCCCAATTCGAACAAAAGTTAGCACCTAAAGGGATTCCATTTGATGTCATCAACATGTCTGATTACGGAATGATGAATGGTGAAAAAGTGTTAGATCAAGCAATTGCATTAATGGACAAATAATAAAAAAGATAAAAATGAACGGAGTGTTGGATTATGGGAGATCAACAAAATTTAGAAGCAGTTATGGGATTGATTATGTACGGAGGAAATGCTAAAAGCGACGCAATGGAAGCGATTGCCGCAGCGAAAGCAGGTGATTTTGAATTAGCAGACCAAAAAATTATTGATGCAGAAGAATCCTTAGTACAAGCCCATCATTCTCAAACAGGAATGTTAACACAAGAAGCGCAAGGAGACCATATTCAAGTGACATTGTTAACGGTGCACAGCCAAGATCACTTGATGACATCAATCGCTTTTACGGATTTAGCAAAAGAAATCATTGATTTATATCGTCGTATGGATAACAAATAATAAATCATGAGTTATTTTGAATAGAAGAACGAAAAAATTATCAATAACTGATTTGAAGAGCGCAAGCGCTTTTTAGATAAATATTGTTTAGGGGGATTTACAACAATGGACAAATTTGTTCAATGGATGGAAAAACATTTTATGCCGAAAGCTTCGGTGATTGCAGCACAACGTCATTTAGTGGCGATTCGTGATGCCTTTGTGGTTACGATGCCATTAATGATTTTAGGAGCACTTGCGGTGCTTATCAACAATTTACCAATTCCTGGATTTCCAGAATTAATGGATAAACTATTTCCAATGATCGTCAACGATGCACCAATTTGGAAAAGTTTTGGTGGAAATATTTGGAACGGAACATTTGCTATTTTTTCAGTTTTGATTTCATTTTTAGTAGCTTATAATTTAGTAAAATCTTACGGTAAAGACGGAATTGCTGCAGGTACTGTATCTGTTGCGTCATTCTTTGCAGTAGGTGGATTAAGCGGTACAGATGCAACAGGATTATTTATTGCTTTAGTTATTGCACTTATTTCAGGAGAAATTTTCCAAAGATTAGTTGGAAATGATAAGTTGGTTATTCAAATGCCGGATGGTGTTCCACCAGCAGTTGCTAAATCGTTTGCGGCATTATTACCAGCGATGATCACAATCAGTTTATTTAGTTTAATTACATCTATTTTATTCGGATTTGGGATTGAAAATATTGTTGTATCATTCTATGAAGCTGTTCAAAAACCATTTATGGGTCTAGCAAACAGCTATCCATCAGCACTTTTATTAGCATTTATTACACCATTCTTATGGTTCTTTGGGTTACATGGTGCCAATATGGTTGATCCGTTGATGCAAACAATTAATGTGCCAGCGATTGATGCCAATATCAAAGCGTTAGAAGCAGGGGAAAAAATCCCTTATATCGTTAACAAGCCTTTCTTTGATTCATTTGTAAACTTAGGTGGAACAGGCGCAACATTAGGCTTATTAATCGCAATTTTCTTAGTAGGACGTAAAAATAAACCATTTAAAGTCATTACAAATTTAAGTTTAGCACCAGGAATTTTCAATATTAATGAACCCGTGATGTTTGGACTTCCAATCGTATTGAATCCGATCATGTTCATTCCATTTATTATCACACCAATGGTTCTTGTAACGACAGCATACATTGCAACCTCAACAGGACTTGTTCCAGCTGCAACATTTATGCCACCGTGGGTAACACCACCAATCATTGGTGGATTCTTAGCAACGAAGAGTATTGCAGGGGGCGTATTAGCTGCGGTCAACTTATTAATTTCTGTGTTGATTTATATTCCATTCGTTAAAGTTGCAACTGCTCAGTTCTTAAAACAAGAAGCTGAAGCGTTGGCACAAGAAGAACAAGCACAAGCTTAGTGAAGTAAATAATAGATAAAATCTCCTCAAGAAAGGTGGGGCAAACGGAGTAATCGTTTCTCTTGATCTAAGGGAGGTTTTATCTATTTTTATAATGAATCTATATTTAGGAGATGACTATTATGAATTATCAGTTCCCAAAAGGTTTTTGGTGGGGATCGGCAGCTAGCGGACCACAAACGGAAGGTGTTTTTGAAGGAGATGGAAAAGCTCAAAATATTTGGGATTTTTGGTATGAAGAAAAACCTGAAAAATTTTTCAATGGAGTAGGTCCAGGTAAAACATCGCAGTTTTATCAAAAATATCTAGAAGATATCCAATTAATGAAGGCTACTGGGCATAATTCTTTTCGCACATCGATTCAATGGAGCCGCTTGATTCCAGACCCAAGTACAGGTGTGGTCAATCAAAAAGCAGTTGATTTTTATAATAATGTTATCAATAATTTATTAGATAATGACATTGAACCATTCTTTAATTTATATCACTTTGATATGCCAATGTCTCTTCAAGAAAAAGGTGGTTGGCTTAGCCGTGAAGTGGTTGATCAGTATGTTTTTTATGCTAAAACTTGTTTTGAACTGTTTGGAGATCGTGTGAAAAAATGGTTTACGCATAATGAACCAATCGTACCTGTTGAGGGAGGTTACTTATACGGGTGGCATTATCCAGAGGAAGTCAATTTGAAACATGGCGTTCAAGTTGCTTATCATGAAGCTTTGGCGAGCGCTAAAGCGATTGAAGTTTATCACGGTATGAATTTAGGTGGAGAAATTGGAATTGTTCTTAATTTGACACCTTCTTATCCAAGAGATCCTGAAAATGAAGAAGACGTTAAAGCAGCTCGTTTAGTCGATGGCTTATTCAATCGTTCGTTTTTAGAGCCAGCTGTAAAAGGACACTTTCCGGAAGATATAGTAGAGTGGGTCAAAGAAAATGATTTGATGCCTGCAACAACACCAGAAGATTTAGCGGCTATTGCCAATAATACCATTGATCTTTTAGGGGTAAATTATTACCAACCACGTAGAGTAAAAGCAAAGGAAACACCTATTGAAATTGCTGGAAACAGTATGTTACCGGAAGATTTTTACGATGTATACGATATGCCTGGTAAAAAAATGAATCCTTATCGTGGCTGGGAAATTTATGAAAAAGGAATTTATGATACTTTGATGAATATCAAAGAAAATTATGGCAATATTCGTTGTTACATTTCAGAAAATGGTATGGGTGTTGAAGGAGAAGAACGTTTTGTGAACGCTGATGGTATGATTGAAGACGACTATCGAATTGAATTTGTTACAGATCATCTAAAATGGGTGCACCAAGCGATTCAAGAAGGAAGTCAAGTACAAGGATATCATATGTGGACTTGTATGGATAATTGGTCATGGTTGAATGCGTATAAAAATCGTTATGGATTTATTGCGGTTGATTTAGATCAAGAAGCAAAAAGAACAATCAAAAAAAGCGGCTATTGGTTTAAAGAGTTAGCTGAAAATAATGGTTTTAACGAAAAATGAACGCTATTTAAAAAGTTTATATAATTTTTTAATGCCTATATAACAGCAAAGAAAGCGCACACAAAAATTAAGTGTGTAACGTTTGAAATGTAGTGTGTACACAATCTGTATAGACCAAAACCTTGTTATGACTAGGTTTGGTCTATACTTATTTTTGGCACACTTCTTGCTTTATATAAAAGTGTAAATACAACTAATTAGAAGGAGTGTAAAAAATGGCTAAAAAAACAATTATGTTAGTATGTTCAGCGGGAATGAGTACAAGTCTATTAGTAACAAAAATGCAAAAAGCAGCAGAAGATCGTGGTATGGAAGCTGACATCTTTGCCGTATCAGCATCAGATGCAGATAATAATCTTGAAGCAAAAGATGTAAACGTTTTATTATTAGGTCCACAAGTTCGTTTTATGAAAGCCCAATTCGAACAAAAGTTAGCACCTAAAGGGATTCCATTTGATGTCATCAACATGTCTGATTACGGAATGATGAATGGTGAAAAAGTGTTAGATCAAGCAATTGCTTTGATGGATAAGTAAAAATAAAAAAGTGAACGGGGTTACAAAAGTGGAAGATCAACAAAATTTAGAAGCGGTTATGGGATTGATTATGTACGGAGGGAATGCCAAAAGCGACGCAATGGAAGCCATTGCCGCAGCGAAAGCAGGCGATTTTGAATTAGCAGATCAAAAGATTATTGATGCAGAAGAATCCTTAGTACAAGCCCATCATTCTCAAACAGGAATGTTAACACAAGAAGCGCAAGGAAATACGATTCAAGTAACTTTGTTAACAGTGCATAGCCAAGACCATTTAATGACAGCGATTGCTTTTACTGATTTGGCGAAAGAAATCATTGATTTATATCGTCGTATGGGGAATGAATAAGGTATATCTTTTTCTTTTTTGAACGGAAGAAATTAGAAGTTAAAGTTTTTTGAACGGGACTTTAACCAGTATTTTGTTTTAAAAAGCTTCAGTGCTTTTTGAATAAATATTATTTATAGGAGGAATTAAAAAATGGATGGATTAACAGCCTGGATGGAGAAATACATTCTACCTGTAGCCGGTAAGATTGGTGCACAAAAACACTTAGTTGCGTTACGTGATGCTTTTATCGGTACAATGCCCGCAACAATGGCAGGATCGATTGCCGTAATGATCAATGCGATTATTCGTGACTTGCCTCAGCAATTTTTCTCTGACTATTCAGCAAATCTGGCAGCAGACAAAGGTTTCTTTGCAGTTATTAACGTAATTATCGGAATCAACGGATTTGTTTGGAACGGTACATTAGCGATTGCTGGTTTGATTTTTGCCTTTTCTTGGGGATATAATCTAGCAAGAGCGTACAAAGTGAATGATTTAGCAGGTGGGATCGTTGGTTTAGCAACCTTGATTCAAGGGATTGCTTTTTCTTATTCAAATACACTAGAAACAGCTATTCCAAAACAACTAATGAGTACAATCAATAAAGGCACAGCTGACACTGGCTGGTCTGCAACAGCGGAAGGGTTAACTGCAGGTGGTTGGGGTTGGTTAAAACTTGATCACTTAAATGGAAACGCATACTTTACAGTAATGATTATGGGTGCGATTTCGGTTATTATTTTCTGTAAATTAATGTTGGCGAATATCACAATCAAAATGCCTGATTCAGTTCCGCCAGCAGTATCAAAAGCGTTCGCGGCTATTTTACCAGCGACGATCGCATTATATGTAATTGCAATTATTAACTTTGTAGTAGGTAAATTAACAGATGGACAATTGATTATTGATCTTGTTCAAAAATATATTGCTGAACCATTCTTGGGCTTATCTCAAGGTTTAGGTGCGGTACTAATCGTAACGATCTTTACTCAAATTTTCTGGTTCTTCGGAATTCATGGTCCAAACGTTTTGGCACCAGTTTTAGAAGGTATCTGGGGACAAGCACAACTAATCAATATTGATATTTTCCAAAAAGGATACAAAGGCTTAACTGGTACGCCAGCCGTTTTAGCGGCCATTGAAGATGGAAAAGCGTATATGTGGGTTCGTGGTTCATTTGATGCATTCGCATGGTTTGGTGGATCAGGTGGTACGATTGTATTAATCGCAGCGATTCTCCTATTCTCTAAACGTGCCGATTACCTGACTGTAGGTAAATTGTCATTAGGGCCTGGTATCTTTAACATTAATGAACCAATCATGTTTGGTTTACCAATTGTATTAAACGCAATCATGTTCATTCCATTCTTGGTAGCACCAGTAGTAGCAACAACAATTGGCTGGTTAGCAACTTACTTTGGTTTAGTGGCACCAGTATCTCAACAAGTAACATGGGTAGTTCCTCCAATCTTATTGTCATTCCTAGCAACAGGAGCTGACTGGAGAGCACCAATCGTAACAATTGTGGCAATGGTTGTGACATTCTTGATTTGGACACCATTTGTTATTGCAGCTAATAGAATGGAACCGACAGATTTCGAATAAAATAAAACTAAATAGCTTGTTGCTTTCACTTCTAATGAGGTGAGAGCAACTGCTTCATTATAAGGAGAGAGTAAAATGATCACAATTGCAAGTGCAATGCAACAAGAGGATATTAAGAATTTGTTAGAGAATTACGACGGTGGCGACTTCACGTATACATTTAAACAAAAACAAGGAATCAAATTAGCATTTGAGGTAACTGGCGACAAAGAAGAAGCGGCTAAAAAAGCAAAAGAACTAATTAAAACACAACCTTGGGGCAGTGTTTTGTTCTTCCAAGCAGCAGCCGTTTAAAAAACAGATTGGATGGATGAAAAATGGTCAGAAACGGCTTGTTTATATGTAGTATTGGATTTATAATTATTTTATATACTGTGAATCCAGCTTCACTAAATTATGATTTGTTAAGTATGACAACAGGAATTTTCTTAGTGATTGTTGGCGGTTATTTCTTTTTCAAAGGAAAGAAAATTGAAGAAACAAAAATAAAGAAGCAAACTAACGAGGTGAAAAAATAATGGAGATTACTAAAAAATTAGCTATTCCAGCGCCTTACTTTTATGAAAAAGTGATTGATTCTGTTTTGTTTGATATTCGCAAACATACTGGAAAAAGTTTGACCAAAAAACAATTGACTAACTTTGAATACGTAAAATCATTTTCTAAAAACAGCCGAGCAAAAATCAAAGTCGAAAAAATTGTCGATAATGCCTCTTACCATTTTCGGACATCAACGACTAAAAATAATTTTTCGGTGGGCTATGAAATTGTACCCATCGATGATAAAACATGTGAGATTCATTATACAGAAAAAATGGAATCATTTGGATTTTTACAAAAAATAAACGATGCTGTATTAGGCACGATTTTGCTGTATTTTAAAAAACGTCAATTTAACAAAATGCTGCAGATGATAGAAGAATCATACTAAGAGTGTCTGAGGGCGCTCTTTTGTTGCTTATAACAAAAAAACTTTGAGGTTATATATCTTGAATTGGCAGAATACAATACATAAAATCGTCGATAAAAAAACAAAACGGTTTAAACACTTTCCTAAGTGAGTTATTCTTAACTATGAATAACAAGGGGGAATCAAGATGGGTGTCATTCAAAAAATGACTGAAGAACAAGTAGATGAAATGTTTCAACTAGCAGCGTATGCATTTAACGCAGAAACCACAGACAAACGCAAAGAACGTTTTAAAGAGATAGTGAAACATTCTTGGAATTATGGCTGTTTTTCCGAAAATGACTTAGCAAATCAAGTGATCTCTACACCATTTAACGTAGCGTTTCATGGTGTGAACTATCAAATGGCTGGCATTGGTTGTGTTTCATCTTATCCTGAATATCGTGGACAAGGTGGTATTTCAGCTATTATGAAACAGTTACTAGCAGAACTAGCTGAAAATAAGGTGGAATTAGCATATTTAGCGCCTTTTTCTCATCCTTTTTATAGAAACTATGGATTTGAACAATTGTTTGAGCAGATTAGTTACACAATCAAGGCGGCTGATTGGCCAAATATAAGAGCGGTGCCAGGCAATATGCGACGTGTATCCTTTGAAGAAGCTAAAAGTGTTTGTCAAAGCATCTATTCTGTATTGCCAAAGAATCAGCGTGGTGCAGTTGTTCGACAATCTTGGTGGCTAGATTATTCTTTTGGGATGGAGCAAGGAAATCAGTTTGCGCTTTATGAAGATGAACATGGTAATCCCAAGGGCTATTTAATCTATAAATCTAGTAAAGAACAATTTGTAGTTAAAGAATGGGGATATCTAACAGGTTTAGCGTTTCGATCCATTCTTCGGTTTATTGGATCACATAATGGTTCTTCACAAGAATTTTACTATGAAACAGGGTTTGATGGTCAAAATTTGAGTTATTTAATGCCAGAACCTGTACTAGAAATGAAAATCAGCCCCTACATGATGGGAAGAATCGTTGATTTGGAAAGTTTTTTGACCAAGTATCCGTTTCAACCAGGAAAAGAGGCTTGTTACTATCTTAAGGTTGAAGACACTTATGGACCATGGAATGAAGGCGTTTGGGAAGTAAAAATCAATGAAAAAGGAAAATGCATAGCAAAAAAAGTGAGTCAGATTATTGGAAAACAAAAGGAAGAAGCAGTAATTACAAGTACGATCCAATCTTGGACCCAACTCTTTATGGGCTATCGTACCATCAGTGACATTAGCTTTTATGGTAAACTATCTGGAAAAGCAGACCTGATTGAATCATTAGAACAACGATTAGTGAAAGGGATGCCGGTTTTGGAAGATTACTTTTAAAAAAGAAGCCATGATACTCTAAAAAAGCCTATATGAGTCTAAGCAAATGACTAGCGAAACCATCTGTAAGTCCTTATAATTAAGCTAGTAAAACAATGAAAAGACTAAGTATAGAAAGGCCGTGAACAAGATGAGTAAAACAAAAGAAGAAAAAGTAGCAAGAAATTGTAAGGTAGGGAAAACATTAGCAGTTGTCGTAGGTGGTCTTTATTTGGTTAAATTGTTAAAAGGCAAAAAACATCTTAAAAAGTAAGAATACTAGAAAAAGTGATACTGCTATTGTGTCAGGATTGCTTTTTCTTTTTTTATTGACACTAACTGAAAAGACTTCTAAAATAAAGAAAGAATGTTCTCGTAGCTCAGTAGGATAGAGCAATCGCCTCCTAAGCGATAGGCCGCTGGTTCGATTCCAGTCGGGAACGTAAAAAAGACCGGTGAAATTGAGCCGGTCTTTTTCTTCATTTTTTTAAGTTATTTTGGTATTAAACCCAATCCCCATTACGGAAAATCGGAACACGTGTGCCGTCTTCTCTAATTCCATCAATATTCATTTTATCTGATCCAACCATGAAATCGACATGTGTGTGGCTACGGTTTAAACCAGCTTCTATTAGTTCTTCTTCGCTCATTTCAGTTCCGCCTTGTAAATTGAATGCATAAGCAGACCCGAAAGCTAAATGATTTGACGCATTTTCATCAAATAAAGTATTGTAAAAAATGATGCCTGATTGAGAAATCGGAGACGGGTCGGGAACCAATGCCACTTCACCTAAGCGATGTGCGCCTTCGTCTGTTTCTAGCAGTTTGCCTAACACGTCTTCTCCTTGTTCCGCAGAGAAATCAACAACTTTTCCCTCTTTAAATGTAAATTTCATTCCAGAAATGGTTGTTCCTGCGTAGCTTAATGGTTTTGTACTAGAAACAACACCATCAACACGTCGACTATCAGGTGCTGTGAAAACTTCTTCAGTAGGCATGTTTGCCATGAATTTCTCTCCGCGAACATTGTCACTTCCAGCACCTTCCCATAAATGGTTTTTAGGTAACCCAATGATCAAATCAGTGCCAGGTGCTGTATAATGTAATTCTTTAAACTGCTCTTTGTTTAGTTCGTCAGCTTTTGCAGCTAATTTTGTATCATGAGCTTTCCATGCAGCAACAGGATCATCTTCATAAACACGGGTCGTTTTAAAAATTTCGTCCCAAAGAGCATCAACTTGCTGAGTGTTATCTTTTAAATCTGGAAAGACTTTCGCTGCCCATTCTTTACCAGCTGCCGCAACAACTGTCCAGCTAACTTTATTTGCTTGTGTAGCTTTTCTTAAATTTGCTAAGGCTTTACCAGAAGCCGATTGAAAAGCTGCGACACGGTCAGCATCGACACCAGCTAAAGCATCTGGGTTTGCAGAAACAACACTGATTCGGCTAGCTCCTTTATTGACCCAGTCATCCGTCTGGTCTATTTTATACTGAGGGATATTTTCTAAGTGTGCTTCATCTGCGTGTAGCAAAAACTCACGTTGAATGACATCATCAGTCCATTGCACAATCACTTCACCCGCACCCAATTTATAGGCTTCTTCTGTAATTAATCGAGCTAAAGGCGCTTGATCCACACTAATTTGTAAAACGATACTTTGCCCTTTTTGAACATTTATACCCGTTTCAACAATTAATTGCGCATATTTTTTTAAGGTTTCTTTAAAATTTGGTAATGCCATAAAATAACCTCCTAGTTTTTCATTATGTAATCGTCAATATCATAACATGTAGCGTGTACTAACTCAAACGATCAGATAGGTTTCAGAGATTATTTAATTCTGAGAAAAGAAGCTATAAATGGCTATCTAATCAAATAAATAAAATAATATAAAACAAAGGACTAGTATTTTGCAGAATAAACAAATCGTGTTACAATAACTGTAGTATTTATATGGAAGCGTTGTAAAGGATAGGTAGAGGGGATTGAAAAATTATGGCAAGAAAAAAAACGATTACTAAAGATCAGATTTTAAATGCTGCATACGAAGTAGTAGCCACAGAAGGCTTTTCGAAATTCACTGCACGAAACATTGCAACCAAAATGAAATGCTCAACACAACCTATTTATTTAGAATTCAGAAATATGGACGACTTGAAAGAAGAGTTATTTGAAAAAATTCATCAATATTTAGCAAAAGAAGTATTTCCTGTTACACATACAGGTAACACAATTGTTGATCTTGCACTAAACTATATTCATTTTGCTAAAAACGAAAGCAAATTATATCGGGCTTTATATTTAGAAGAATACGGTGGCGGTAAGAGAATGCAGGAGTTTTCGTATAGTTATTTCTCTAATGCAGTCAAACAAGATTCAGATTATGAAAAATTAAGTGATACAGAAATCAATTCTCTCCATATGGGGACGTGGATTGTTGCTACAGGAATTGCAGCCTTGATGACTTCAGGTATTATTCATCCAAGTGATGAACAAATTGTACGTTTGATGGAAGAGGCAATTGATCAGATTTTAGAACGTAATGAACCTATCGATATCGATGGATAGGGACGAAAAAAGCACTCACTTAGGTGGGTGCTTTTCGTTTATTTTGCTGCTTCAACTAATTTTTTAGCAAAAGCTTCAAGGTTTTGGATATCTTCTTCTTCTGCTGCTAAATCAACTTTCACACTATCTGCACCTTTAGTAGCCCCGATTTTTGCAAAAACAGCGTCAAAGTCGTCAACAGATTTACAAAAATCATCATAGAAAGTATCGCCAGAACCGCAGACACCATAGGTTTTTCCAGATAGATTGATTTCTTGTAGTTCTTCATAGAAGTCAACGATTTCATCGGGAAGTTCGCCATCACCATAAGTGTATGTTGCGACAACACAGATATCCGCATCTTCGAAATCTTCCGGATCAACTTGCGTGCATTCGTTAATTTCAACTTCAACATCTAAATTTTCAAAAGCTTCAGCGACGATATCAGCAATTTCTTCTGTATTTCCAGTCATGCTTGCATAAACAATTTTAGCTAAGGTCATTAGAGTTCCTCCTTCAAATGATACAATCTTGATTATATCAGAAATATAAACTGAATGTAAATTACAAAATCAATATGAATACAATAGGAAGCGTTATCATTACATAATCAGCTAGTTAGATACAAAAAAATGAATGTTTTGCTTTATTTGACGTAAAAAAGACTAAAATATACTTCATCAACTATTTTTCAGTGAAATTTTCATAAATTATGATAGAATACTCTTAGTATAAAGATTATCTAGCTCCACGGGCTAGTTTCTATGAAGAAAGATAAAGTATGATTGTGATAAAAAGTGTCACCAACATATGATCTTATTTTTCTCTGAGACTGAATATGCCCGCTGCGCTTTTAAATTCTAGGAGGACGATACGAAATGATCACATTGAAATCACCAAGAGAAATAGAAATGATGGATGAATCTGGCGACCTGTTAGCTGATGTCCATCGCCACTTAAGAACATTTATTAAACCAGGAATTACTAGCTGGGATATTGAAGTATTCGTTAGAGACTTTATCGAAAGCCATGGAGGCATCGCAGCTCAAATCGGTTTTGAAGATTATAAATATGCTACTTGTTGTAGTATCAATGATGAAATTTGTCATGGATTTCCCAGAAAGAAACCATTAAAAGATGGTGACTTGATTAAAGTTGATATGTGTATCGATTTAAAAGGTGCTGTATCTGATTCTTGTTGGGCATATGTTGTTGGACAATCAACCCCTGAATTGGACCATTTAATGGAAGTGACTAGAAAAGCGCTATATCTAGGAATTGAACAAGCCCAGGTAGGAAATCGTATCGGGGATATTGGACATGCTATTCAAACATATGTTGAAAGTGAGAATTTATCTGTTGTCAGAGATTTTGTTGGTCATGGAATTGGACCTACAATTCATGAAAGTCCTGTTATCCCACATTATGGTGAAGCGGGTAAAGGTCTTCGTTTAAAAGAAGGTATGGTCATTACAATTGAACCCATGGTCAATACAGGCACTTGGCGTATGAAAATGGATCCAAATGGTTGGACTGCCTATACCTTAGATGGTGGAATCAGTTGTCAATTCGAGCATACATTAGCTATTACCAAAGAAGGTCCACGAATTTTAACTTCTCAAGGAGAAGAGCTAACATATTAAGAAATAGTCATATTCATTAGAGGAGAGGCGTATGAAGCTAACGGACAAAGTGAAAACTAACGAAAACTTAATGCGTTTTATCGAAACAACGCAACGACGTATGATTGATTCGGACATAGGGAATACATCAGTTGTTGTAGCTTATTATTTACTTTTATCTTTATTTCCTCTATTGATTGCGGTAGGAAATCTCTTACCGTACTTACATATTGATTCAAATGACGTGTTGCCTTATATTGCTGAAGCCATACCAAAAGCTATCTACAATGATTTAAAACCTGCGATTCAATCATTATTAACGCAACGTTCTGGGGGATTGCTTTCTGTATCTGCATTAGCTGCTTTATGGAGTGCCAGTCAAAGTATCAATGCTATGCAAACTGCAATGAATAAAGCGTTTGGAGTAGAACAGAGAAAAAATTTTATTATTGTTCGGATTATGTCATTATTTGTGATTGTACTGCTGCTGACAGCTATTGTAGGTGTGGTGGGGGTTTTAGGTTTAGGAAAAACGATTTTGGATATTCTACAACCGATTTTTCATTTTTCCACGGACTTTATTGACACCTTCCAAGCATTGAAATGGCCTGTAACGTCTTTTATTCTGCTTATCATTATGTGTTTGATTTATCGTGTTGTGCCGAATGCAAAATTAACGTTCCGTTCAATTTTACCAGGAGCTGTTTTTGCAACGCTAGGTTGGATGTTGTTGTCTCAAGTATTTGGTATTTACATTAAATATTTTAGTTCGAAAATTTCTAGTTATCAAATTATCGGAAGTTTTATCATACTAATGTTATGGTTGAATTTTGCAGCAACGATTATTATATTAGGTGGAATTATTAACGCTGTAGTTAAGGAATATATCTCTAATGAAAAGATTCAGCATCGCTACGGTTTGATTAATCGGACGATCGATAGAATAAAAGAAAATTTTAAAAAATAAACCAATTTTTTAACCTATTCTTTTAATGAGAAAAGATAAGTTGGGAATTGAAGCTTTTCTTAGGTGGAAACACCTGTTCCAACTTGTAAATGTGGAATGATTCGGTATAATATACGATGTACATTAAGAAAGTAGGTTCTTTTATGTCAATGTTTATCTATGAAATTTTTATGCGTCTGTTTTTGACGTTTATTTTATCATTGATTGTTACGCCGATTGTTAAATTATTGGCTTTTAGAATAGGTGCATACGATGCCCCAGGGGAAAGAAGAGTAAACACAAAAATTATGCCGACTGCGGGTGGTTTAAGTATTTATTTTGTTTTTGTTTTTTCTTGCTTAGTATTGTTTCAATCGATTATTCCAATTGATTACATTTGGCCGGTTCTTTTAGGCGCAGGAATTGTAGTTGCTACAGGCTTAATTGATGATATTTATGAATTGACACCCAAAAAGAAAACAATTGGCATTTTATTAGGTGCGTTGGTCATTTATTTTGTTGCAGAAATACGGATCGATTTTGTCACTTTGCCGTTTTTTGGTCAAATTGATTTGCGTTGGTTTAGTTTACCTCTGACATTGTTTTGGATTTTAGCAATAACAAATGCTATCAACTTAATTGATGGTCTAGATGGTTTAGCGTCAGGAGTATCAATCATAAGTTTAGCTACAATAGGTGTGGTAGGGTATTTTTTCCTGCATGCTAAGACCGTTTATGTACCTATTGTGATTTTTGTGTTGGTCGCTAGTATAGCGGGATTTTTTCCGTATAATTTTTATCCAGCTAAGATATTTTTGGGTGATACTGGTGCGTTGTTCTTAGGATTTATGATTGCTGTTATGTCGTTACAGGGATTAAAAAACGCGACGTTTATTTCAGTGATTACCCCTTTGATTATCCTAGGAGTGCCAATTACAGATACAGTTTACGCGATTATTCGTCGTGTAATGAATAATCGTCCCATTTCTTCGGCGGATAAGATGCATTTACATCATCGTTTGTTGTCATTAGGTTTTACTCATAAAGGAGCTGTGATGACCATCTATGGTTTGGCTCTCGTTTTTTCATTTGTAGCGTTATTGTTCAGTTATGCAAGTAACGTAGCCTCTATATTGCTCATTGTGTTTAGTGCGTTTGGGCTAGAATTATTCATTGAAATGATTGGCTTAGTGGGGGAGAATCATCAGCCGTTAATGTATATTTTACGAATATTTGGCAATCGTGAGTTTCGTCAACAACAAATTGAAAAACGATTAGGGAAACATTCTAAAAAAAAGTAAAATCATTAGAGAGAATCTTTGCGAGGCTTATCAGCTGTGTTATAATTTATTAATTACTTAATGGAAAGGTCTGGAGCCGAACTGGAAGAGTTCTGCGCCAGACTTTAAATCCGAATAAATGATACTTTACTATTCCTTAATTGTTTTTTACTGCGTAAAGACAAAAAAGTAAAGATCATGAGAGACTATAAATACAGATGGGTTGTTGCAGAGGATACTTGCTGTGCTCATCTTATTTTTTAAATGAGGTGAAAAAACGTGAATGATAAAGTAACAGTATCTATTGTTACTCATAATAGCCGTCATATTTTTGACGTACTTGATAACTTACAAATGGAATTAGGCACAGAGTCAAACTATGATATACATATTTTTGATAATGCTTCTGAACCAAGCTATATAGAAAAATTGAAAGAGTATGGGACATTTATCTCTTTACATATTTCTACTGAGAACAAAGGATTTGGTTATGGCCATAATCACGTTTTTAAATCAGTCGATACGCGTTATGGCATTATTTTTAACCCAGATGTTTTGATCACAAAAGAAACTTTGGATAAAATGATGCAAAGAATAAAAGCAAATAAGCAACTAGCAGCTGTCTGCCCTAAAGTATTGAATTCAGACGGATCAACACAATATTTGGTTCGGCAAAAATTGGATGTTTTTGATTACATGCTTCGCTTCATTCCTTTTCAAGCAGTCAAAAAGTTATTTGATAGACGATTAAGCTATTATGAATGTCGAGATTTACCAGATGATCAGACATCTTATATTAAGATGGGGTCTGGTTGCTTAATGGTGATTGATACGGAAAAATTTAATGAAATTGCTGGATTTGATGAACGATTTTTTATGTATTTTGAAGACAATGATTTGTGTTTGCGTTTTGGAACAGCGGGCTATAAGATCTTATATACGCCATTTGAAACGGTGACTCATTTATACGAAAAAGGGGCACATAAAAACAAAAAATTATTCAAAATCTTTTTGCAATCAATGGTTAAATTTTTTAATAAATGGGGTTGGAGGTTTTTTTAGTGGGAAACAGACTGGTCATAACGATTGTTTTATATCAAATTGAATTCTCACAAACGCCCAGTTATCTTGTATTAAAACAACTACTTATGAAAAATGAAACAGTACATTTATTTATTTACGACAACAGTGAATATGGACAATTCGATGAATTATTTGAATATGCAAATGTTTTTTATATCCATGATCCATCGAATCTAGGCTTAGCCACCGCTTATAATGCAAGTAGGCATTATTTTGCTGAAGTTCAAGGAGACTTATTACTGTTACTTGATCAAGATACATTACTTGATCAAGCGTATTTAGAAAAATTATTGCAATTGCCATTGGACGATGAAATCGGTGCTTACGTTCCACTGATAAATTCTCATGGGAGACAGATTTCACCTGTATTTTCAGACGAATATATTGACCGACGATCACGTTTGCCAAAAGTTGGCATTTACGACGAAAGAGTCATGGCGATCAACTCAGGTACAGCCTTATCCAAAGAAACAGTAAAGGGTATTGGCTTTAATTTGGACTTTTCTTTGGATTTCTTAGATCATTGGTTATTTTGGAAGCTCCATCAACAGCATAAAAAAGTGAGTGTTTTAGATAGCTACTTAGAGCATGATTTATCTGTGTTGGATTATCAAAACGTAAGTGACAAACGCTATGAATCAATTATTAATGCCGAAAGCTTGTTTTACCAAAAATATGATCAGGATAAATTTTACGTTCATAGAAGACATCTGCTTTTCAGAAGTATCAAACAATTTTTACGTGTGAAGAATAGAAACATTTGGCGGCGGACGTTTTCTGAATACCTAACACTGATGAAAGGAAAATAGATGATTTCAGTTTGTATTGCCACATATAATGGAGAAAAATATTTAAAAGAGCAGTTAGATAGTATTTTGCATCAACTGGATACAGCTGATGAATTGATTGTATCAGATGATGGTTCTATGGATACGACAATAGCAATCATTGAAAGTTATGCTGAAAAAGACCAACGGATCAAACTTTTTAAAGGGCCAGGAAAAGGAGTAATTGCGAATTTTGAATATGCAATTATGCAAAGTCAAGGAGAATTCGTTTTTTTAGCAGATCAAGATGATGTTTGGTTACCCGAAAAAGTTCGTACAATGCTTGATTTCTTTTACGAGCATCCCGATATAGATTTAGTTGTCAGTGACTTAGTCATTGTAGATGAACAGTTAGAAGTGATTGAACCTTCTTACTTTGACTATCGAAATGTCAAACTTGGCTTTTTACACAATATAATGAAAAATAAATACATTGGTGCCGGAATGGCGTTTCGAGGTAGTTTAAAAGCTAAGATATTACCAATTCCTGCAAGGGTACCAATGCATGACATGTGGATCGGATTGATTGCGGCGTATAAAAAAAAGAGTGCGTTGGTCCCGAAAAAACTTACGTTGTATCGTAGACATAATAATAATGCTAGTGAAATTGATACAAAGGCTAGTTTTTTTCAACAGCTGAAATGGCGCTGTGCAATTAGTTATGAACTATTTAAACGAGTATTTTTCTCTTCACGGTGAGGAATTATTTTACAGTTTGGTAAAATATACTGAAAACGAATGACAATTCTAGGGAATAATGCAATAATAATGTTTAGTGAATAAGAGCGAATAAGACAAGTCAAATAAATATAAAGGAGTTTTTCCATGAAAGGAATAATTTTAGCTGGAGGCAGTGGAACTAGATTATACCCATTAACAAAGGCGACATCAAAACAATTAATGCCAATTTATGACAAACCAATGATTTATTACCCAATGTCTACACTGATGCTGGCTGGAATCAAAGAAATTTTGATTATCTCTACCCCAGATGATACACCACGCTTTGAAAGTCTGTTTGGTGATGGGAAAGATTTAGGGATTCATATTGAGTATGCAGTGCAAGAAAGTCCAGATGGATTAGCACAAGCATTTATTATAGGTGAAGAATTCATTGGTGAGGATAGTGTCTGTCTTGTTTTAGGCGATAATATCTATTACGGTGGTGGCTTATCCAACATGTTGCAACGAGCGGCAGCAAAAGAAAGTGGTGCTACTGTATTTGGTTATCATGTTAACGATCCAGAACGATTTGGTGTGGTTGAATTTGATAATAATATGCAAGCTCTTTCTATTGAGGAAAAACCAGAAGATCCTAAATCAAATTATGCAGTAACAGGTTTATACTTCTATGACAACGAAGTGGTTGAGATTGCTAAAAATATCAAACCATCAGATCGTGGAGAGTTAGAAATTACAGATGTTAATAAAGTATATTTAGAGAAAAATAAACTATCAGTTGAATTGATGGGTCGCGGTTATGCTTGGTTAGATACAGGAACCCATGAGTCACTTTTAGAAGCATCTACTTTTATTGAAACAATTGAAAAACGTCAAAATCTAAAAGTTGCATGTTTAGAAGAAATCGCTTATCGCATGCACTATATCACGAAAGAGCAATTAATTGATTTAGCGCAACCATTGAAGAAAAATGGCTATGGACAATATTTATTAAGATTAGCAGAATCAGAGTAGGGGCGAATAGAAAAATGAAAGTAATTGATACGAAACTACAAGATGTAAAAATTATTGAGATGGACGTTTTTGGCGATCATCGTGGTTTTTTTACAGAAAGTTATTCTAAAGAAAAGTTTGCGGCACATGGGTTAGATTTTGATTTTGTACAAGATAATCACTCTCTTTCAAGTGAAGCAGGTGTGCTCAGAGGCTTGCACTTTCAAAAAGGTGAAGCAGCTCAAACGAAATTGATTCGTGTGGTGACGGGGGCAGTTTTAGATGTAATCGTGGATATTCGTAAAGGTAGCCCAACTTATGGACAATGGGAAGGCTATATTTTATCAGAACACAACCATCGTCAATTATTAGTGCCTAAAGGCTATGCCCATGGTTTTGTGACATTGACACCAAACGTTAACTTTATGTATAAATGTGATAATTATTATAATGCACCAGCAGATGGTGGGATTGCGTTTGATGATCCAGATTTAGCGATTGATTGGCCGATTGACATTGCCAAAGCCATCACTTCTGACAAGGATAAAAAACATCCAACATTGAAAGAATTTGAAGCAGAAAATCCATTTGTTTATGGTGAAATTTAAAACGATTTAGGAGAGGCTTAAAGATGAAAAAAATTATTGTTACTGGTGGAGCGGGATTCATCGGATCGAATTTTGTTCATTATGTAGTGAACAATCATCCAGAAGTTCATGTAACTGTATTAGATAAATTAACCTATGCTGGAAATGAAAAGAATCTTGAGGGACTTCCTAAAGATCGCGTTGAATTGGTTGTTGGCGATATTGCCGATGCACAACTAGTTGATCGTTTAGTGAAAGAAACTGATGCGGTGGTTCATTATGCAGCAGAATCTCATAACGATAACTCATTAAATGATCCATTTCCATTTGTACAAACGAATATTATTGGCACATACACGTTAATTGAAGCTTGCCGTAAACATGATGTTCGTTATCACCATGTGTCTACGGATGAGGTTTATGGTGATTTACCATTACGTGAAGACTTGCCTGGAAATGGTGAAGGAGCAGGCGAAAAATTCACTGCTGAAACACCTTACAATCCATCAAGCCCTTATTCTTCAACAAAAGCAGGATCAGATCTTTTAGTGAAAGCTTGGGGACGTTCATTTGGATTAAAAGCAACAATTTCTAATTGTTCAAATAATTATGGTCCATACCAACATATTGAAAAATTCATCCCACGTCAAATCACCAATGTTTTAAGTGGTATCACACCGAAATTATATGGTGCTGGTAAAAACGTTCGGGACTGGATTCATACAAATGATCACTCTTCAGCCGTTTGGACAATTTTAACCAAAGGGAAAATCGGTGAAACATACTTAATTGGTGCTGATGGAGAAGAAGATAATAAAACAGTTATGGAATTGATATTAGAATTGATGGGACAACCTAAAGATGCTTATGAGCATGTAAATGATCGTCCTGGACATGATTTACGTTATGCAATTGATTCTACAAAATTACGTGAAGAATTAGGTTGGACACCAGAATTTACTAATTTCCGTGATGGATTAGCAGATACTATTCAGTGGTATACAGAAAATGAAGACTGGTGGTCAGCAGATAAAGCGGCTGTAGAAGCAAACTACGCAAAAAACGGTCAATAAAAGAGCTTACGTTTCAAACTGGACACTTTTAGACCACTCTCAGGTGAACAATAGCCTGAGTATGATTAGATAGTGACTTATAAAGCGTGGGACAAAACTAGAAATGGTTTTGTATCACGCTTTAAATTTAATACAGAATAAAAAATATGTGATTTGATACTGAATGGTTTTAGATAAGCTGTTTTAGTTTCTTTTCTTGAAGGAGAACATAATAATGATACTTTTAACAGGTGCTAAGGGACAATTAGGGACAGAATTACGTCATTTTTTAGATGAGCAAAATTTGTCGTATGTAGCGACTGACTCAAAAGAATTGGATATTACCAATGAAGAACAAACAATGACAGTTATTAGTGATTTAAAACCTGATTTAATCTATCATTGTGCAGCGTATACAGCTGTGGATAAAGCAGAGGATGAAGGCAAAGAGTTAGATGAGAAAATAAATGTCGATGGTACACGTAATGTAGCGATTGCTGCTCAAGCAGTTGGCGCAACATTAGTATATATCAGTACGGATTATGTATTTGATGGAACGAAAAAAGATGATGTTTATAAAACAGATGATTCAACAAATCCACAAAACGAGTATGGTCGCACGAAATTATTGGGCGAACAAATCGTTCAAGACATTATGGATAAATATTATATTATCCGCACATCATGGGTGTTTGGTCAATATGGACATAACTTTGTTTTCACTATGCAAAAATTAGCGGAAACACGTGACCAATTGACTGTTGTGGATGATCAATTTGGACGTCCGACTTGGACTAGAACGCTAGCTGAATTTATGGTGTTTGTGATTAAAGAAAAAGCGCCATATGGAATCTATCATTTATCAAATGATAATAGTTGTAGTTGGTATGAATTCGCTAAGGAAATTTTGAAAGATAGAGATGTTGAAGTCTTGCCTGTGGATTCAAGTCAGTTTCCACAAAAAGCCACAAGACCTAAGTATTCTGTGATGGATCTTGAAAAAACTAAAAATTTAGGCTTTGTAATTCCTACATGGGAAGAAGCGTTAGAAACTATGTTGACATCCATTGCAAAATAACAAAGATTTTATAAGGAATAGAAAGGGTTAGGGTGTTTTTATTCCTTATGAACTTTATTACATCTGCCCTTTATTTAGTGGAAAAAACAATGAAAAGGTAGGATATAAAATGTTTGTCATTTCTGCAGATAAAAAGAAAAATTTATATAAATTACTGACGTTACTTTTTGGCTGTATGATTTTTGTATTGTTGATTGAGCTGTTAGTGTTTAATTTTTCCTATTTTAAATATGGACGTATTAGTGAGGATATAACTAATTTAACACTTGAGAATATTGAAAAAAAAGGAGAAAATACCTACAAACTGATTAACAAAGCGGTTGAAGGTAAAATAGTTATTCCGAGTACTAAAAGTGGGGCCACAAAACTTTCCTTCATACCATCAGTTGATCCGGGTCCGGATGCTAAGGTAAAGATTACCAGTCCAGGAACGGATTATGGTGAACGAAAGATTCAAGATTCATTAGAAGTAATTAAAATCATTGATAAAAAAAATCCGTTGACATTAACGTTTCAAAATGTTGGAGACCGAGAGTTTCAAATTGCCAATGTGAAACGAACGAATAAATTTCATTTTAACTTGATTCGATTTTTTGTTTCGTTGTCGTTAGTTATTTTCGTAGTGCTGATTGCCAGTGGACTATTTAAGGGACGTTATGAGTATTTTTCTGTTTTTTCTATTATTTTATTTGGTTCGTTATTATCTATACTCATGCCCGTTGGACAAACGATGGACGAACGGGCTCATATTATAAAAAGTATTTCTGTAGCAGAAGGAAACTTATTCTTTGAAAATGGGGACAAGTTACAGTTACCTGCCGGTTTTGAAACGATGTATGTAGAGGAACCTTATACCACTTATGAAGAATTTAGAGATATGTACAATAAAAACAGTGCTAAAGGAACATTAATACCAATAGAAGAAAAGAAAGAAACGTCTGCTGTGACGTATCCATTTTTCTCTTATGTTTTTAGTGGAATAGGTGTGAAAGTAGCAATGTTGTTCCACCTGCCCATGATTTTTTATGTATGGCTTGCCAGAATATTTAATGTCTTGGCTTACGGATTATTAGCATTTTTCGCGATCAAAAAGATACCTTATGGTAAAAGAGTAATGGCATTTTTTGCTGCACAGCCAGTGATGTTGTATCTTGCTGCATCCATTGGAGTAGATGCATTACTAGTGAGTGTGGTCATGCTAGGGTTTGCACAAATTATGCGAATACGCTATCAAAAATCACATATAAAACTATCAGAATTTATCTTGATTGCTGTCTGTTTTAGTATGGCAATTATTATTAAGGTGGTTTATGCACCAGTACTGGTTCTGTTTTTCTTATTGGGAAGAGACAGCTTTAAAAATAAAAAAGCGCAGTGGATATTATACAGTACATTATCGCTATTGCTCTTTGTTGTCGCTCTCTTAGTTTATAAATACTCATCTGATATGGGGATCAATCAGTGGAAATTACCGAATGTTGATTCTGACAAACAGATGACAAATATTATCAAAAATCCGATAGGCTATCTAAAAATGCTCGTTGTTTTCTTTTCAACGAATAGTGTTGGCTACTTAACTTCAACCTTTGGTCTAATGGGGTATGTGTTGGTGATCAATCCTTTAGTTACTCTTTTAAATATTTGTGTAACAGTATTCTTGTGCTTATTCGATTATCAAGAAGCTCAAACAAAAGAGAATGTTTATTTTAATTTAAAAGAAAAAACTATTGTCGGCTTTACTATTTTAAGTATGATTATTTTGAGTGCTACAGCACTCTATATCACGTTTACCCCTGTGGGAGCACTTAAGGTTGATGGATATCAGGCACGGTATCTAACACCGATGGCACTTTTGGGAATGTACATGTTGACTTCACGAAAATTAGAATCTAAAAATAGTGAAAAGACAATAGATAGAGTAACATTTTTCGGAATTGCGTTACTACTTATATTCGTTTTTATTCAAATATTAATAAAATACTATTTTTAATAGTTATCAACTGGTAAAGGAGGAGTTACTGTGCGTGTTCTTTTAGTTATTCCTGCATATAATGAAGAAGAAAATATTTTAAATACAATTATGTCAATTGAAAATTTTAAAAAAGAGAATAATCATAAATATTCTTATACAATTGATTATGTTGTCATTAATGACGGCTCAACAGATAAAACCCAAGAGATTTTAGAAAGAAATGAAATCAATGCAGTTCACTTAGTGATGAATTTGGGTATTGGAGGAGCTGTTCAAACGGGATACAGATACGCAGAAGAAAACGATTATGATATTGCGGTTCAGTTTGATGGAGACGGGCAACATGATATCCACAGTTTGGATGTTGTATTACAACCAATCATAAAAAAAGAAGCTGACTTTGTTATTGGTTCACGTTTTTTACCTGAAGAAAAAGCTGCTTTTCAGACAACGTTTATGCGTAGAGTTGGCATTAAAATCTTATCTTTTTTAATCTATCTGTCATCAAGAGTCAAAATTTATGATGTGACTTCAGGATACAGAGCTTGTAACAAAGAAATTATAGCCTACTTTTCAAAAAAATATCCTATGAGTTATCCAGAACCAGAATCAACAGTGCATTTATTAAAGAAAAAATTTAAAATCAAAGAAGTTGCTGTAAATATGATGGAACGTGCTGGTGGAGAGTCATCTATTCGTTCATTTACTTCTGTTAAGTACATGTTTGAAGTAAGTATTGCAATTCTTGTCTCAAGTTTTATGGGGGAGGGAGACTAATGAGCGTTGTTTTAAGAATGGAGTTGTTAGTTTTTTCACTACTCTTTTTTGTATATATTATTCGTTCAATCAACAAAAATATCTTTTTATTGAAAAATGCTATTCGATGGTTATTTATTTCTATGGGACTAGTCATTGTTGCTGTTTTTCCAAAACTACCTGAATGGTTGGGTGTCAAACTTGGCTTTGAGACAACCTCTAACTTTTTGCTGATTGTTGCAATATTTATCTTATTGTTTATCGAAGTAAAAAATTCTGCATTGTTATCAAAACAGCAAAATCAAATAAAATTATTAATTCAAGAACTTTCAATATTAAAAGATAAAAAGGAGAAAAAATAATGTTCTTATTCTTAATATATGTCGTTTTGTCGACTTCAGGCTTAATTTTAGTAAAGTTAGGCTCGCAAGCAAATTCAATTCAGATCACGAATGCTGTTTTTTCTTTTTCAATGTCTTTTACGACGATTATCGGTTTTTTATGCTACATGTTTAGTTTTGTTTTATGGATGGTGATTATTAGTAAATCTGAAGTATCGTATATTGTTCCTATGGGAGTGGCGTTTACAAATATTGCTGTTTTAATAGGTTCAAAACTTATTTTGCAAGAACAAGTCTCTTTAGGGACTGTTATTGGAACCTGTGTGATTATTTTAGGAATCGTCATTATCCAATTAGCTAAATAAAGACATACAAAACAGGCTATATTTCGTAATTCTTAAGAAAATACTTACATAACTTGAAAAAAACGTGTATATTCTTTAGAATGGTAATGTTATGCAACTTAATTTTAGCTAGTACCTAAAAGCAATGGAAGTAGGAAAGGAACAGTGTCAATGATACGAGCAACACTCTCTATTTTTAAAAATATTTTTGAAAATAGAAAACTGTTATTACAGTTTTCATTTAATGATTTTAAAGCTAAATATGCAGGTTCTGCACTAGGAATTATTTGGGCGTTCATAACACCTCTTGTAACAGTATTGACTTATTGGTTTGTTTTTTCGCAAATTCGTACAAGAGGAGCAAATGAGGAGTACCCGTTTATTGTTTATCTGGTGACAGGTTTGATTCCATGGTTCTTTTTCTCTGATTCATTATTGTCTGCGACAAATGTTTTTAGAGAGTACAGCTATCTTGTAAAAAAAGTAGTATTCAATGTGCAAATTTTACCGACATCGAAGATTTTATCTAGTTTATATACACATCTCTTTTTTATTGTCATTGGTTTTGGTATTACTTCGTTGAGTGGTATCTATCCAGCGTTGCAAAGTTTACAATTGGTTTATTACTTATTCTGCATGATTATCTTTTTGACAGGTGTTACTTGGTTAACAGCTTCTACACAACCGTTTTTACCAGACATCATGCAATTTATTAATGTGGCGATGCAAACGATTATGTGGACACTTCCAATTTTGTGGTCACCTTCTGGGTGGATTGAAAAGGTATTGAAATTGAACCCTCTATACTACATTATTCAAGGATATAGAGATTCGTTTACAGGTGGGGCGTGGTTTTGGGAGCATTGGCAATACGGATTGTATTTCTGGGGCTTTACTATCGTTCTCTTACTAATTGGTTCAACTGTATTTAGACGCTTGAAACCACATTTTTCTGATGTATTGTAAAAGCAATAAATTGATGCTAAAACATATTGAGCGATGTGATTGATAAGTACAAGGAGAGTAAACAATGTCAGAATATGCAATTGATATACAAAATATAACAAAAACATATAACATGTATAAAAAGCCGGCAGATCGCTTCAAAGAAGCCCTTAACCCATTCAAAAAATCGTATCATGATATCTTCTATGCTTTAAAAGATGTGACGATGCAGATTGAAAAAGGCGAAATGATTGGGTTTGTTGGAGAAAATGGATCAGGCAAATCAACGATTTTAAAAATTATTACAGGTGTCTTAACGCCAACTTCTGGCTCTATGAAAATCGATGGAAAAATTTCGGCTTTATTAGAGCTGGGATCAGGTTTTAATCCAGAGTATTCTGGGTATGAAAACATTTTTCTTAATGGAATGGTTCTCGGTTTTTCTAGAGAAGAAATGCAAGAACGTGTCGACGATGTTATCCAGTTTGCAGATATCGGCGATCATTTGTATCAACCTGTTAAAACATATTCCAGCGGTATGTTTGTTCGTTTAGCTTTTGCAGTTGCGATTAATGTGGATCCTGATATTCTGATTGTTGATGAAGCTTTGGCTGTGGGGGATCTAGAATTTCAATTGAAATGCATGGAGAAATTTACTGAAATCAAGAATTCTGGTAAAACGATACTTTTTGTTTCTCACGATGTTAATTCAATACGTCGTTTTTGTGATCGTACATTTTGGTTGAAAAATGGTGAAGTTGTTGAGTACGGTGACACGATGGATGTAACAACAAATTACGAAAATTTCTTAAAGAAAAAATCAATTAAAACAGTTGATCGTGAAAAAACAATTCAAAATGAAGAGACAGTTCCAGATATTATAGAAATAGAAAAGGCAACATTATTGAATCAGTCATTAGAACCTTTGGAGATTGTTACGCAAGATGAAAAAGTGATTGTAAAACTAGAGTACACTGTTAAGAATGATACAATTAAATCTCCTGTGTGCGGCATAGCTATTCGGACTGTGGATAATCATTATGTGTGCGGATTGAATACATTGTTAGATGGCGTCAAAATTCCTTGGAAAAAAGGAAAAAATGTTTTTTATCTAGAATATGGAAAAATGTCTCTTTTAACAGGCGAATATTATTTTGATATTGCGTTTTTTGAAGAACATGCCACAGTACCTTTGGTTTATAAAACAAAATACCTGAACATGTTTATTAGCGGACGCTATGCAGGTGAAGGCATTGTGATTTTAGATCATGAATGGAAGGACACTATTAAAGATGAAATATGATTTTGAAATGGAAGTTGATGAGAGTACCAGCGTTGGTAAAATCGTTGCCCAAATTAAAGAGAATAGTCGAGTTTTGGAGTTCGGACCTGGAAATGGTCGGATGACAAAGTATTTGATGGAAGAAAAAAATTGTTACGTTGCAATTGTCGAGTTGGACCGAGAGCTGTACGATCATGTCAGTGAGTTTTCTGACGATGCTTTTTACGGTAATATCGATGAAGATGATTGGACGAAGTATTTTGAAGGAAAAACCTTTGATTATATTGTTTTTGCCGATGTGTTGGAACACTTGATGGACCCTAAAAGTGCTTTAAAAAAAGTGAAACCATTTTTAAGTGAAGACGGACAAATCTTAATCACTTTTCCTAATATTGCTCATAATTCCGTTTTGATTGATTTATTTAATAATAAATTAAATTGGCGTGAAACAGGTCTGCTAGATGCAACCCATAAGTCTTTTTTTGTTCAAAGTGGTTTTGAAAAACTATTTGAAGAAATCGGCTTATTTATTGTAAAAGAAGATTTTACAATAAACGAGGTTGGTTATAATGAACTGGAATCAAATTATGCAGACTTGCCGGTGGGAATTCGCGCTGCTTTTAAAGCACGTCCATTTGGGGAAGTCTATCAGTATTTTTATGCACTTTCCGCTGAAGCTGTTGAACATCCCATCCGCACCATACCTGAAAATTCAAGTTATAGAAAGAATATTCATTTTTTGTATGATTGTGGCGAGGAAGAGCAAAGAGAGTTTGATATTCAAGTCAATAACGTGAGTGGTGAAAATAAAACATTTACAATTGATGTGCCAGAAAATATTGAATTATTGAAAATTTTTCCAAGTTTGACTGGTGCTGTAGTAGATATAGAATTGACTGTCGATGGGAAAGAGATTTCCCCAAGTGCAACAAATGCTGTGTATAAAAAAGAAACACAATATTTTTTCTCCGATAAACAAGTTCCGGTCATGGAAATAAACGATAGAGACATTGTCGGAAAAACGATGACAATCAGTATCGACTATAAATATGAAGGTAACTTTTCTGATATCGTCCATGGACTGATTGATTATGTAATAACAAAGCAAGAAGAAAATAATCAGTTGAAAAATACAGAATTAATGGTGAGTGAAAAAACAATGACGAAGTATAAAAAAGTATCAATCAGTAAATTTGATTCACTTATTTCACTTAATATTGATGATATCGTTCGTCATGTTGAAGAGAAAAAAACTGTGATCCGTGGTTGGGCTTATTCTAAAGAAGACAAGTTACCAATAGATTTTAAAGTCTTTGCTGAACTGACTGTTGAATATTCTGTAACAAAAGAATATCGCAGAGATGTTATCGATATGTTTGAGCTAAAAGGCGACCAAGAGTACGGTTTTGTAATAGAAGTGAATGATGCTGAAGATCAGCCAAACTATATATTAAATATTTCTGCTAACAATGGTAGAAAATTACAATATCGTTTAGAAAAACCAAACATGGTGCAGCCAGGCAATAAAATTCAACGAGCAATGCGTTCTATGCAGACACGAGGCTTAATGGGTTCTGTGAAGTGGTATTTCAAACGCCAAGAACAACAAGAAACACCTGTTGACCCATCAGCGATTTTGGAAGAAATCAAAACATTTACATTCCAACCTAAAATTTCTGTAGCTGTTCCAGTTTATAATGTAGAAGAAAAATGGTTAGATGCTTGTGTTTCATCGCTTCAAAATCAATATTATGAAAACTGGGAGTTATGTTTAGCTGATGATGCTTCACCAAGTGATTATATCAAGCCTCTATTAAAAAAATATGCAGATGCAGATGATCGCATTAAAGTCATTTATCGTGAGGAGAACGGTCACATTTCTGAAGCAACTAATTCTGCATTAACTATTGCTACAGGTGATTACATCGGATTTATGGATAATGATGATGAATTAGCTCCTCAAGCTTTGTATGAAGTTGTAAAAGCCTTAAATGAGGACCAAACAATTGATTTCATCTATACTGATGAAGATAAAATCACTGAAAGTGGCAAAAGATTCAATGCTTTTTACAAATCAAAATGGAATTCTGAGTTAATTTTAAATCATAATTACATTACACATTTTGTAGTAGTTAAACGTTCTTTACTAGAAAAAACGGGTGGCTTAAAAACAGAATTTAACGGTGCCCAAGATTATGATTTTGTTTTACGTGCAACTGAAAATGCAGAAAATATTGCTCACATTCCTGGCATGATGTATCATTGGCGCGCCATTGAATCATCAACTGCTTTGAATCCTGAAAGTAAAGGGTATGCTTATGTTGCGGGGCAACGTGCGGTGCAAGCGGCAATGGATCGCCGCAATATTAAAGCAAGCGTTGAAATCGCAGAGTTTTATGGATCATATAAAATTAATTATATTTACGATACAGTACCGAAAGTATCCATTATAATTACAAATGATACTGCTGATATTAACGATTATTTGAAAAAATTACTTGAAAAAACAATTTATGAAAATTATGATATTGTTTTACCAAAACAGTTTAAAGACAAAGTTCATTCAACTAGCAATAAGTTAGTTTATAGTGACGGCCAAACAAGAGATGAATTGGTTCAATCAAGTACCGGTGAGTACACAGTTCTTTTAGATGCTGGGTTAGTACCAACGAAAAGTAACTGGCTAGTTGAGATGATGAACATGGTTCAACAACCAACAGCAGGAATCGTGACCGGCAGAGTGGTGGATGATCGCTATCGTATCGAAAATGTTGGAATGTCTATTGATACAGAGAAAAAACGCCTAATTTATCCAGAACAAGGCACACCAGGCAAAAGCTTGGGATACTATTATCGTATCGCTTTACCAAGAAATGTCCAAGCAGTTTCTGAAACATGCATGATTTTCAGAAAAGCGGACTATCTTGAGGTTTCCGGTGTCACTGAAGAATTAGGTAAAGATGTGATGGGTGTAGATTTATCTTTGAAATTTACGAAACAGCTTGATAAAAAGATCATTTATTGTTCTTATGCAATCTTCAAAGCAGAGGAAAAAATTCAAAATCTTGATAAAAAAGGCAATTTTAAATTACTGACAGATAAATGGTCGGACCAAGATTTAATGGATAGTTATAGAAATCCAAAACATCAGTAAAATCATACCTTTAATTATAAGGAGAGCACATTATGAGCGATGAGATAAAAATCATTATTGATAGTATCTATCGAGAGAAACAAACTAATAACTTAACAATAACTGGCTGGGCTTTGAATACAAATTCAAAGTCCGCACCAGTTATTTCGATCAACAATCAAGAACAAGTAGCATCTGTTAATATCCAACGTGTTTTAAGAGAAGATGTCAATCAGATTTATGAAGTAGATGCAGCTGTTTTAGCAGGGTTTATAATCAAATTAGATGGTATCCAAAAGAAAAATAAATTGGAAATTTGTTTTGTTTCAGCAGATACACAGACTAGTCGTTCAGAATGGATTGATTTAGGCAAAAAACATCCTTTGACTCCTGGAACAGAAGATAAGATGACAAGATTGATGATAAAATTACATAAAGGCATCAGCTATCTAAAAAGAAATGGTATAAAAAGCACAATTCAACGAGTAAAAATTGAAAAAATCAGAAATCAATCTTCTTACCCGAGTTGGTTGGAAAGAACTGAGCATTTTGACTTTGACCAAATCAAAGCGGAGATTGAATCCTTTCAATATAAACCTACAATTTCGATTGCTATGCCAGTTTATAATGTTGAAGAGAAGTGGTTGCGCCGGTGTATTGATTCTATTTTGATTCAAGATTACGCTAATTGGGAACTTTGTATGGCGGATGATGCGTCGACAGATCCTAAAGTAAAAGAACTTTTAATGGAATATAGCAATTCAGATGAACGGATTAAAGTTGTTTTCAGACCTAAAAATGGGCATATTAGTGAAGCGACAAACTCTGCATTAGCATTAGCTACTGGAGAATTTGTCGCATTATTAGACAATGACGATGAACTACCGAGAATTGCTTTTTATGAAGTTATCAAAGCTTTGAATGAAAATCCAGAATTAGATTTAATTTACAGTGATGAAGATAAGATAGATATGGATGGCAATCGTTCAGATCCCTCATTCAAACCAGATTGGTCACCAGATTTATTGTTAGGAACAAATTATATTTCTCATCTTGGTGTTTATCGTAAAACAATTCTTGATGAAATTGGTGGTTTTAGAAAGGGCTATGAAGGTTCTCAAGATTATGATTTAGTTCTTCGATTTACTGAAAAAACAACAAGTGAACGCATCAAACATATTCCTAAAGTCTTATATCACTGGCGTATGTTACCAACATCAACCGCAGTTGATCAGTCATCAAAAGGATATGCATTTGAAGCAGGGTTAAGAGCTATTCAAGATACTTTAGTTCGTAGAGGCATCAAAGGTCATGCAACTCATGGTCGTGCCAATGGTTTATATGATGTTTATTATGATATTGAATCAGAAGAATTGGTTTCGATTATTATTCCAACTAAAAATGGCTATAAAGATGTTAAACGTTGTGTTTCTTCTATTATTGAAAAAACTACTTATAAAAACTATGAAATTATTATCGCAGATAATGGCAGTACAGATGAGAAAATGAAAGAACTCTATGATTCATATGAGCAACAACTTGATGAGCGGTTTAGAGTTATCGTAATTGACATTCCATTTAATTTTTCTAAAATCAACAACATTGCGGCAAAACAAGCCAAGGGAAAATATCTTTTATTCTTGAATAATGACACAGAGGTAATCAATGCTGAATGGTTAAAATTAATGGTCTCTTTTGGACAGCAAGATCGAATTGGCTGTGTGGGAGCAAAATTATTGTATCCAAACAACACAATTCAACACGCAGGTGTGATTTTAGGTTTAGGTGGGATTGCTGGACATGGACATTATGGCTATCCTCATGGAGATCTAGGGTATTTTGGTAAGCTAGCGTTGAATGTTGATTATTTAGCGGTGACTGCAGCATGTCTATTGATGAAAAAACAAGATTTTGATGCTGTTTCTGGCTTTGATGAAAACTTTACGGTAGCTTTCAATGATGTTGATTTATGTTTGAAAGTAAAAGAACTTGGTCGTGACAATGTCTGGTTGCATGAAGCAGAACTTTACCACTTTGAATCTCAAACAAGAGGATATGATGATAAAGGGAAGAAGAAAAAACGTTTTGAAAAAGAAAAGGCAATGATGGAAGAAAAATGGGCGACTTTGATTGATGATGATCCATTTTATAATCCTAATCTTACAAGAGAGATTCCTAATTTTTCATATAGAGACTAGGTAGAAAAATAACCTCTTGTGATATTTTGAATGGAGTTAGTTATGGAAAAACATATAGAAAATAGAAAAGACGTTATCCGTATGAACTTGAATGGAACTATAGATAAAATTATAAAAGCTAGATTTTGGCTTGCAGCTGTTGTTTTTGTATGTATGTTAGTTTTCAAACTTCACGGCAGCTCTCTAGGGATGTGGGACACCTACGTTTCTGATTATGAAGAAGCAGGTACAAAAAGTGGATTGATATTAGGGAAACCAAGAGCTGTCAGATCTGATGAATGGTTAGTTCAAACTCCGTTTAGCCTATCTCAGACACAAACAGGATTTAAACAGCGTAATGAAGTGATTACAATTGATGGTCAAGATATGATTGTTGGTTATAATTCTGCAGCAATTGATATTGCAACGATTGCCAAACCATTCTCTTGGGGATATGTATTGCTTGGAAAAGAATATGGACTTTCATGGGTATGGGGCATCAAATTAATTGGAATGATGTTGCTTTCTTTTGAAATTGGTTTGATTCTGACTAAACGAAATAAGTATTTGTCTTTGCTTGCAAGTGTTTGGATTCCTTTTTCTTCTGCGATTCAATGGTGGTTTGTTTCTCCAGTTGGAGATTTAATCTTCTTCACTTTAGGATTTTTAGTAGGAATCTATAATTATTTTTACTATCATGAGCGTAAAGCAAGACGGTTGTTCTTTTCAATACTTGCAGTAATTTCTATTTCAGGATTTGTCCTTGTTTTGTATCCGGCTTTGCAAGTTCCATTAGGCTATTTGATTCTATTGATTTTGATTGGTTTCTTTTTGGAATTTTATAAGAAAATCAAACTGGATAAATTTGATGGGTTATTTATTGGTGGGGCTGTGATTGCAACCTGTGTGATACTAGGTGTTTCAATTCGTTCTTCTTGGGAATCATTATTTTTAGTGATGAATACAGTTTATCCAGGAAAAAGAGTGAGCGTCGGAGGAGAGTTTCCCAGAAAAGATATTCTGCTATTTTTGACGAATTGGAAAATGCCGTTTATGGATGTCACATATACAAATAATTCAGAATTAAGTAGTTTTTATCACTTCTTTTTTGTTATCTTACCGTTATCACCCTTGATTTTCTTAAAAAAAATAAAAGAAAATCTTTATGGTTTTTTACTTTTTGTATATTGTTTATTTAATTTGTTGTGGATGAGTTTCAGCTTTCCTTCAATCATTGCAAAAATCACATTATGGTCTTACGTCCCTTCCGTTAGAGTGATTGTTTCATTTGGCTTTGCTTCAGTATTATTGAGTTTATGGTTTATACAATATCTTTGGGAAAAAGAAGCATTCAAGTCTTTAGTAGTAGTAATTGTTCTATTCATTAATTTAGGCTTGTATTTCTTTGCACTTTATACGGGGAATTTACGTTTGTATGTAAGTAAGTGGGCAATTATAATTATTTTAGTTTTGGCTGCCTTTTTAATTATTGCACTCTTTAAAAAGTGGAAAGTAAGTTTCTGCGTCGTGATGGCAGGTATCATATTGATGACAGGTATTCCTGTTAATCCATTAGCACAAGGTGTAGCTCCTGTTTATGAAAAGAAAATTGCTCATGAAATTCAGAATGTCGAGAAAAATGATCCAAATCAACTTTGGGCAGGTGAACGATTGATGTATGGATATCTTCCTATGTTGGGTGTACATACGTTCAATGGTGTTGCCTTTACACCTAATTTAGATTCTTGGGAAATTTTGGATCCTGATAAGAAGTATGAAGATGTTTATAATCGTTATGCTCATATTAATGTGGAAATCGGTGAAAATGAAATACCGCTACAATTAATTCAATCCGATTCAATTGTCGCACGCTTGAATCCTCAGGCAATAAAAGCATATGGGATAAAATATTTGGTAACATATAAAGAGATAGAAAATTTATCAACTTCCAGAATAAAATTTGAACGACTTTATGGACCAGATAAAGATGGAGCTTACATCTATAAAACAAATTATTGATATCAAAAGTTAAATGTAAAGGGGCTAGAAAATGGAAAAGGTACTAAATAGAATAAGTAGCCTATTATTATTACTGACTATTGCAGGCTCTTATTTGATGTGGATTGTCGGAATTGATACAAAAGTAACGGCATTTATTTATACAAATAGTCTGTATTTTTTAATTATTGTTATCGGGCTTGTTTTATTATTAAATGTAAATAGATTGGAAAAAAGCGATTGGGCTATGATTGGTCTTGCACTTTTTTTTGGTGTTTTTTATACATTAACCTCTTCAATGAGACATAGTAATCGATTTATTAATGCGACAATTCCAATAATCATATTACTGGTTTTATGTTTTAAAATCTGTCAATTTGATAGAATCGATAAAGGGATATTGTTTAGCATTTCTATTGTTTCATTATTCGCAACCCTTTATCGTTTGTCTGTGGAACTACCTAAATTGGATATGATTGATAAAAATAATAACAAGTTAGCTTATATTTGGATTAACACAAATACTATTGGCGCCGCACTATTATTTTCCATACTTATGGTTGTAATATTAATTCAAGCTACTCCAATTGGCTATTACAAGATTATTGTGGTTCCAATATATATTGCTGGGTTAGCCAGCATGTGGATTATTGAGTCGAAAACGTCATTTTTGGTGTTGATTTTGTTTATTGTTATTAATACTAGTATTCCAAAAAAAATTTTACAAAAAAATAAATGGTGGGTTTTACTATTCCTGCTTATTTTCTTAATAATGCCAAGTATTTTTTATTATTGTGCTAATTCAAGTGATTTAAATTTATTCACAGAGAGAGAACGAATCTGGAATGAATTTTTTGGAAAGTGGTTATCAAGCAATCAAAACATATGGATTGGAATGACTCCATTTGTAGCTTCTTGGAAACCTTTAGGGACACATAATAGTTTTCTAAATATATTGGGTAATTTTGGTATTCTAGGTTATATTTTAATTACAGGTTATTTTTCGTACTATTTCGTACGCTTCGTATTTTCAAAGAAATTATATACAAAATTTCAAGTAGGTCTTTTACTTGCATTTTTAGTAATATTTGTCCATTCATTTATGGAAGATACTCTTACTGCATATCATTGGATGCCAATCCTCTATAGTTTTATTGGCATTTCATTACAATGTCCAGATGATAATTCTAGTAAAGCTCTAAAGAAAAAATAGAAAATCAAACGAGCAGTAAAAATTAACTGTTTTAACTTTTAATAGCGTAAATTTACATTTCTAGAATAGTAGTTTTTTTTTACAAAGCTATATGGTATTATGAAGAGTGAAACTTTTAAATTTTGTAGCAATTATTGTAATGATTTGCTTAACCAAATTGTATATCTGTTTTTTGAGGAAGGAAGAATAAAATGGTATCAAAAAATGAATGGAACAATGCAAAAAGAATTGCAATTATTATAATAGATATATTAATGTTTAATTTTTCAATCTTAGTTGGATTCTGGCTAAAATTTGGCTTAAAAATACCAGAGTATAATTTTATAGCTTATGAAAAGTCAGCAATATATATATCTTTATTTTTTTTGTTTTTTAATCTCTTACTGGGAAGCTATGTTTTTTACAATCGAACAATTAATGACATAGTTTTTGTAACATTTATTGGGCAATTTTTAACTACATTGTTCATAATGATGATTACATTTGCTGGAAGATGGTTTACTTTTCCACGGTCAGTGTTACTTTATTCCTTTATTATTGGCGTAATTTTGTTAAGTATTTGGCGTGTTTTTGTATACTATATGTATTTAAAAGTCAGTGCAATCAAAAAAGTAGTGATTATAGGTTCTAAAGATAGTGTAGTTTCGGCTTCACAAAATTTTCTAAGTCATAAGAATAAAAAACATCAGGTGACAAACGTAATAGTAGATAATTATTCGAAAAATCTGCTTCAGTTAATGAATGAAATAGATGTTATCTATATTGCGAGCCATATTGATGATAATGAGAAGTTGAATATATACGAATTGGCAACAAAAAACGAGAAAAAATTATTTTTAAATACCAACTTTGAAAATTTAATTATGTTAAAACCTAATATGATGAATTTTGAAGATGAGAGTATTATTGAAGTCTCCGATTTTAGAATTAAAGGAGAAGAGGAGTTTGTAAAAAGAGTTTTTGATATTATTATAGCAGCCGCTTTATTTATTATCACCTCACCATTAATGTTGATAGCAGCAATTTTGGTTAAATTAACTTCTGTAGGACCTATAGTCTATAAACAAACTCGAATTACTTTAGGACAAAAAGAATTCTCAATTTTAAAATTTAGAACAATGTCTGTAACTGCAGAAGCAAAATCTGGACCAGTGTTGTCCTCAAGTAATGACAGCAGAGTAACTGTAGTAGGAAAGTATTTAAGGGCTCTGAGAATTGATGAATTACCTCAGCTCATTAATGTGATTCGTGGTGATATGTCCATCGTTGGACCAAGACCAGAACGTCCTTTCTTCGTGGATCAGTTCAACAAAGAAAATCCTCATTATTACCTAAGACATAATGTCAGAGCAGGAATTACTGGATATGCTCAAGTTTATGGAAAGTATGCTTCTGATTACAATAGTAAATTGAATTTTGATTTACTATACATCAAGAATTATGCTATTTTATTAGACTTAAAAATTTTACTGCAAACAATAAAAATTCTGTTTGACAAAGTATCTTCACAAGGTGTTGACGAAGTAGAAAGACAAAATGTTACACTGACTTTCTTGGAAGAGAATAACATTAAGTTAAACGACTGAAAAGAGTGAATACAGTATGAAAATGATAGACGTAAGTGTCTTAATGTCTATATACAAAAAAGAAAAAGTCAGTTATTTTATTGAAACAATGGATAGTATAATGAATCAAACTGTTCAGCCTAAAGAGATTCTTTTAATTGAAGATGGTCCTTTGACCGCAGACTTGATTGAAGCAATTCAAAATTATAAACAATTACTTGGAGATCAGTTTGTAACGAAATCTCTAAAAGAAAATGTCGGACTGGGAAGAGCACTTGCTGAGGGCGTAAATTTATGTAAATATCAATTGATTGCTCGTATGGATACAGATGATATTATGTCCCCAAATAGATTAGAATCTCAGTTTAAAGAGTTTAGAGAAAATCCAGAGCTAACTATTGTAGGATCTAATATTGCTGAGTTTTCTGGAGATACGAATCATATTTTAGGAAATAGAATTGTACCAGAAAAAAATGGAGAAATCCGAGTGTTTTCTAAAAGAAGAAACCCATTTAATCATATGACAGTTATGTTTAGAAAGGATGCAGTTATACAGGTAGGTAATTATCAGCCTTTACAAGGATTTGAAGATTATTATTTGTGGGTTCGATTGCTAAAAAATGGTTATCAAGCAAAAAATATCCAAGAGAAGTTAGTTTTTGCTCGAACGGGTTTAGATATGTATGCAAGAAGAGGTGGGCTAGCTTATTTGATTCCTGGATTAAAAGCAAGAAAAGTTATTTATAAAGAAGGTCTAGGTACAATCACAGATCTTTTAGTTGTTTCAGGTATTCATATTATGATTTGTTTGATGCCAAATAAAATTAGAGGTAAATTTTATGAAAAAAAATTGCGAAATTAATTTTAATTACCTAGCAAATGGAGATCATATTTGAAAATGATAAAAAAATATCTAGTATTTGTGCAAAAAATTCTAAAAAGAGTTGTAACAGTTGGCTTATTTTACATCATGTATCCAGTTTTATTTTTTGCTCCGATTAATAAAAAAAAGATTGTGGTATCTAATTTTAATGGCAAAGGATATGGAGACAGTGCAAAATATATCTGTGATTATTTATTAGATCAAGATAAAGAGATTGATATTGTCTGGCTATACGAAGATAAGTCAGTGAAATACCCAGCGACTAGTTTTCCAAAAGGGATACGACCTGTGAAACATAAAACGGTAAGAGCGCTGATGGAAATGAACACAGCTAAAATCTGGATTGATAATTGTCGAAAAAGTTTTTACCCTAGAAAGAGAAAAAAACAATTTTATCTACAAACTTGGCATGCAGGCTTTACCTTAAAAAAAATCGAAAGAGATGCAGAAGAAAGTTTGCCGCCATTATACAAAGAACGAGCAATTAAAGATTCTAAGATGTGTGATTTATTAGTTTTCGAAAGTTCTGATATGATAAAAGATGTCCATAAAACATTTTGGTTTGAAGGAGAAACCTTTAGACAAGGTGTTCCGCGCAATGATATTATTGTAAATACACCCGAAAGTATTATTCATAAAGTTTATAATCACTTTGCTATTGATCTTGAAAAAAAAATCTTGCTCTATGCTCCTACTTTTAGACAAGGATACGAATTAAAAATTGATAACAATTTCTTGTTGAAATTAAAAATGGAGATGAGTAAAAAGTTTTCAGCAGACTATGAATTAATTGTTCGTTTGCATCCCAATGATAGCGAAAATAAGCAAAGAATTTTTAATACAAAAGATGGAAATCAACTAATTGATGGGTCAGACTATGATGATATGCAGGAGTTGCTCTGTGCAGTAGATACTTTGATTACAGATTACTCTTCTGTTATGGGGGAAATGATGATTTCTAACAAAAAATGTTTTATCTATGCTTATGACTATGAAGAATACAAGCAAGATCGAGGATTGTTGATTGAATTAACCGAGCTCCCCTTCCCAATCGCTTTTACTGAACAAGAGCTGATAACTAAAATCGTTCATTTTGATGAAACCACTTATCTTTTAAATATAGAAAAATTTAAAGTTGAACACAACGTAATTGAAACTGGAAAAGCAAGCCAAGAACTAGGTGATAAGCTTATAAATGTCATGGTGGAATAAGAGTAAATTACTTCTGTTTGAATTGAAGAAGCAATATATTAGGAAGAAAATATACTGGATTACTAATAGATAGTTAAAAAAAGTGGAACTTATCGCATCTTGATTATTTTACGAGATATTTGTAAGTAATTTAGAAATAAAGGGAAGGGCAGGCGTTGTATATGAAAAGAGTGATAACATATGGAACATTTGATTTGTTACATTATGGTCATATCAATCTTTTAAGACGTGCAAAAGAACAAGGTGATTACTTGATTGTAGCATTATCAACGGATGAATTTAATTGGAATGAAAAGCAAAAAAAATGTTATTTTTCTTATGAGAAAAGAAAACATTTATTAGAAGCTATAAGATATGTAGATTTAGTGATTCCAGAAGAAAATTGGAAACAAAAAATTACAGATATCAACAAATATGATATTGATACTTTTGTGATTGGGGATGACTGGGCTGGAGAATTTGACTTTGTTGCTGAAAAAACAAAGGCTGAAGTGATTTATTTATCTAGAACTCCAGAAATCTCAACAACGCAAATAAAAAAAGATTTAGGAATTCAATAAAATACACTTGGTAATAGTGTTCTAGTCGTTCAGTAAAGTTTGAATAAGTAATTTGGCTAAGGCAGGGGTAACAGTATTTGAAAAATAAAAAGAAGGACGGCAAAAGGTATAGTATAACTTTTTGTTGACCATCGATTTATTGTTTGAATATAGTACGTCTGTCTTTTTCTGAGAAATGGAATTATAGTGTATTTTACAATTGTATTAATTTTTCAACGGATTGTTGCATATCAATAATCTGTGTGAGAAAATATGAAGAGCTATTTTATAACGAAGATGGAGTAATCCAATAGGAGTGGTTTTTTTGAAACAAATAGAGAAAGAAGTGTGTACTCTTTCTGTAATTATTCCCATTTATAATGTTGAAAAAACATTAGAACGGGCTGTAGATAGCATTTTAAATCAGGTGGGGTTACTTCATTATGAAATTATATTAGTAGATGATGGTTCAACTGATACCAGTGGATCTATTGCAGATGCATATGGAAAAAAATATTCTTTTATCAAAGTGTTTCACAAAAAAATGGTGGATTATCTTCTGCAAGAAATTATGGAATCAAAAAAGCAAATGGAAAAATTTTAGCTTTTTTAGATAGTGATGATTATTTGTTCCCAACTATTCTCCAAGATGGATTACTTTTTTTTGAGAGGGAATCTGTTGATATAGTCGTTTTTGGTTTGGAAAAAGGAACCGAGACAGTATCAAAAAAAATAGAGCCCGAAGAAGGGACTAGTATAGATTCTGCTGAAACAATTACGAAGTTATTTTTGGATAAAGGTGCTGAATTTTATGCATGGAACAAACTTTATAAAAAAGAGTTGTTTAAGAATGTTCAATATCCGGAAGGTCATCTTTATGAAGATGTTATCCCAACATACGAAGTGATGAAACAAGCGAAAAAAGTGAAATTTATGGGCACTTGTGGAATCTTTTATTATCAAAATGAAGATAGTATAGTGTATCAGAAATTTAATGCTCAACAGTATGATAATGTTGAACAAAGAAAAATTCTGTTATCAAAGATTTCAAAAGAATTTCCTGAATTAACTGGGCTAGCTGTTGATAAGCTAATTGATGGTTACTTAAGTACGGGCTTTAAATTAACGATGAGAGCAGATTGTACAAAAGAAAAAAAAGAATTTTTATCTAAGGCAAGAAAAGAAATACGTTCTAATTATGGAAAATTTCTGTTTAATAAGCAGACATCTATTTATAAAAAAGCAGCATTAAGTTTATTGTTAGTTCAATCGTATGTGTATAACGGTCTATACAGACTATTGTTAAAAAAGTGAAAAAATTGTTAGGAGAGAGTTTATGGACACGAAAAAATGGGATTTGATTTTAAAGTATAAAAAATATATATCGTTTTTTTCTTTGTAACGGTTTTGATTAGATCAGCAGGGCCATTTACAATTTTACCAAAAATAGTGAATACGGCTATTTTTACTATAGTCGGTTTACTAGGGATTTTTTTTATTTGTTGTGATTTGTGGCAAGCATACCAAGAGAAGAAGCGCTTAACCTACGAACCGTTGTTAGTTTTGTTTATAATAGTTGCTGCAATTTCAAGTATAATTAATATAAAATATGGTTATTTCGATAATTTACAGTCTGTTTTATGGCAAGGAATTATTTTTTTTATTGTATACAATGTGGGCAAAGAATTTTTCGAAGACAAATCATTTTTCAGTATCATTCATTGGGGGTTGATTATCTTTTGGTTTATATTGGTCATAGCATCAATTTTTATGTTTTTAATTAATTTTCAGCTTTCGGAAATGGTCTTTGGAGGAACAAAACATTTACGTTTAGGATTTATTGACGGTCGTTTATTTGGAATTTTTGTTGATCCTAATTATGCTTCAATGGTTTCTATTATGACCATTGTTCTTTCAATGTATCAATTTCTATTGGAATCAACAAAAAAATGGATAAAAGTATTTTTAGGGTTTAATGTCTTCTTCCAACTTTCATATATTTCAATGTCTGGTTCTAGAAGTGGCTTGTTAGTTTTGATGTGTATTGTTTTTCTAGGAATTTTTTATGTTGTTTTTCAGAAACAATTATCAAAAGCTAAAAATATATTTTTAACCTTTTTGTTGGCTATGGTATTAGCGGTAGTTAGTTCTTTTGCCGTATATTTTGCAATAGACGCTCTAAAAGTCATTTATATGCCATTATTTGATTTTATAATGTCGCTAAAAGAACACGGAGTAGAAAATAGTGTGGGTCCCTCTAACGCTAAATCAGATAAAATTTTCGAACGTCCTGATAGTGGTAAGGGGGGCGGAGATATTTCTAATCTAAGATTTGCCATCTGGAAAAGTGGCATGGAGTTATTTAAAACAAGTTGGTTATTTGGAACATCTCCGAGAAATATGATTGCTTATGCAAAAGACGTGCTTCCTGATACTTATATTGCTACGAATAGAACGATGCATAATGCTTACCTGAATACGATTGTTAGTACAGGGATCTTAGGTACGATTCCACTATTTGCTTTTTATATTAAAAGTCTAATCTCAATAATCAAAACTGTGTTTAAAAGAAATGCTTTTTCAGATTATTTTGGTTATTATGTTTTGTGTCTTGTTGTTGTTGCATCATCAAGTATGTTTTTAAATGAACTTATATTTGTAAATACTGCGAATTCATTTTTATTCTGGCTATTTTTGGGTCGTTTAGTCGGACAAGCAAAATCAGAAAAAGCATAGAATGAGCGAATTATAGAGAGAAGGAGTCTAACTATGAGCTTTATTTCCAAATTAAAGAAGCTGAAAAAAAATGCTAGCATTTTCGAACTAATTCAATTGGGTAGCATTGTATATAACCCTTTTGTTAGACGCAATGGGAAAAAAGTCAAAGAGGATAAGCGCATCATCAACAGTTACAACTATCTTAAAAAGCACTATGAAAATAGAGTCTATAAAGAAGCTATTTCTCAGCCAATGCCAAACAAATCGAATTCTATTTGGATTTGTTGGTTGCAAGGTGAAGACAACGCACCATTAATCGTCCAAAAGTGTATTCAGTCGATTAGAGATCATAATAAAGAAAAAGAAATCGTAATCTTAACTTTTGAGAATATAAACACCTATTTGACGCTTCCAGATTATATAATGGAAAAACGGGAAAAAGGAATCATTTCTGATGCTCATTTTTCAGATATAATTCGTTTGGAAGTCTTGATTACTTACGGTGGTACTTGGATGGATGCAACGATTTTATGTACCAATCATCTACCTGAATGGATTACTGATTCGAAATTATTTGTGTATCGCACAACTTACTTACAAAATGAAGTGGTTCCGATTGTTGCCTCTAGCTGGTTTATCTCTGCAAGTGATAGCAATAACGAAATCTTAACAACGACAAGAAGTATGCTGAGGGACTATTGGAAAGAGCACAATGTTTTAATTAATTACTACCTCTTCCATTTGTTTTTTACAATTGCTACTCAAAAGTATCCAGAACAATGGTTGGCTGTACCTAAAAAAGGCAATACCGATCCGCATTTTTTACAGTTTGAACTAAACAACACCTATAACAATCAATTTTATGAACAATTAAAAGAACTTAGTCCAATTCATAAATTAACTTATAAGGGGCTGGATGATGAAAGTGAAAATTCCTTTTATCACACCTTATTCAGAGTAGAAAGGACTTAAAGTCAGTGCGTAGCCTTATTAAAAATTTTTTTTCTAATGCAACTTATCAAATATTCACTATCGTTTTTCCACTGTTAACGATGCCCTATATTGCTCGAGTATTAGGTGCTGAGCAAATGGGGATCTTTAACTATACGTATGCTATTGCTATTTATTTTGCTTTAGTAGTAAAACTTGGAGCCGATCACTATGGGAATCGTTCGATTGCTAAGGTCGGAAAAGATATCAAAGATAGAAGTGAAATTTTTTGGGAAATTTTCGGTGTTCAATTTTTTAATGGTATTATTTGTATTATTGCGTATTTGATTTTTGTTACGGCTTTTGTAACTGAAAATCAAACTGTAGCTTATTTACAAGTATTTCTAATCATTAGTTTTGCATTGGATATTAATTGGTTTTTCTATGGAATAGAGCAATTTAATATTGTAATATTAAGAAATACGTTAGTGAAAATATTTACGGTTGCTTGTGTATTTCTTTTTGTAAAATCAATTAATGATGTGTGGATATATACCATTATTATGAATGTTGGGTCGATTGTAGGTTTTTTAATCACGTGGATTCAATTAAGAAAGTTTGTGGAATTTCGAGCAGTTTCAATTAAAAAAATACTGCCACATATAAAACCTTCGTTAGTCTTATTTATTCCGATTGTTTCTGCAAGTATTTTTACAAGTTTTACAACAGTATTATTAGGACAGATGACAAATATGTCAAATGTGGGGTTTTATGATGCTGGTAGCAAGATTTTAGCCATGCCTAAAGGAGTTATAGCAGCATTAGGAACAGTTATGTTACCTAAAATGTCAGCAGCTTATGCGAATCCAGAAACAAAGAAAGAAGCTGGAAAATATTTAAATGTTTCAATCATATTTGCAAGCTTTTTAGCGATTGTTTTTACATTCGGGCTGATTAGTATCTCAAAGGATTTTATTCCGTTATTTTACGGAAACGACTTTTCCGCAAGTATTAACGTTTTAAATATATTGGCTATCTACATACCATTTTATGCTTTAGGAAATGTGATTAGAACACAATTTTTGATCCCTCAGGCTAAAGATCGACCATTCGTTATTTCTGTTTTATTAGGAGCTGTTGCAAGTATTATTGTCAATTTAATTTTGATAAAACCTTTTGGTGTTTTAGGTGCAGCGATAGGAACAGTTTCATCTGAAGTTGTTTTAGCTGTCTACCAAATTCTCGCTGCTCGGAAAGACATTAAATTTAAAAAATTTATTGAACCTCTAGTTTACTTTACGTTTTCTGGTATAGTAATGTTAAGTGTATTAATGTTTATACCTTTTTCTATTAATTCAGTTATGATTAGAATCGTGGTGAAAATTGTTATTGGAGCTGTAATTTATTGTTCTATGACAGGAATCTATTTTATGAAATCACATAATGAAACAATTGAATTAATTAGAAGTTTTATCTTTAAAAAACGGAAAAATATATAAAAATTAACGGCTATTAAGTAAATGACTATTCGAGATTCAAGATAGAAGGTGTGTTTATCTCTATTTTGAAGAGGAATAGGCTACATAGAATATAGGAGAGAATTATGAAAAAAATATATATTATCGGAATGCTATCATTTTCAGGTTTATTTTTATCTGGATTTACAACCATATCAAGTGAAACAACCACTCAATCTGTTAAAGAGACAGAAGGCACTCTTTCATCAGAAAAAGTAGAAGAGAGTTCAAGTGAACAGCAAAGCTCTGAGAGTAACTCAACTTCAGTAGAAACTGAAGATAGTACAGTATCCACAAGTAGCTTGGATTCTAGTGAAGATACGTCAGATGAAAAGATTATTACGGAAGAAGTAAATAAACCAATGGGAACCTATGCTAAAGGGAATGGTCAAATGAGATCACGTCGTTCAACTTATCGAGAGGATGTGATCTCTGCAACAGAAGTAGGACGTCCACCAAAAAGTTTCATTGATATTTCTTCATGGAATGGTGCTATTTCAGCTCAAGAATATGGAATAATGAAGGGCTTTGGTATTTCAGGAGTAGTTGTGAAATTAACAGAGTACACAAACTATAAAAATCCTGAAAGATTTACGCAAATAAAAAATGCTAGGGCTCAAGGACTTAAAGTATCGGTATATCATTATAGTCATTTTAGAACAAAAGCTGAAGCCGTTGCTGAGGCCAGATATTTTGCTAATGCTGCAACTGAAATGGGGCTTTCTAGAGATACAATCATGGTAAATGATGCTGAAGAACCAGCAATGAATAATGGACAAGCAACAGAAAACTCACTGGCTTTTGAGCAAGAACTTAAAAGTAGAGGTTTTAATAATGTTATTCATTATTCAATGGGATCTTGGTTTACAGGTGCTTCTCCAGTTTTGAATCCAGCAATTTTAGGACGTCAAAATATTTGGGTCGCTAATTATCCATATAATCCAGTTGGAGATAATCTTTTATATAAAGCTGAAGGATATTCTGCATGGCAGTGGTCATCTGCTTTAGTTTTTCCAAATATCTCAATCGGAGTTGGTGTATTTGATATCAACACAGATTATGCAGGAAGGTTCACTGGAGGAAAAGTTTATGATACAATTTTGGAACAAAATGCGTATACCTATTCAGCAAGGGTTGTACAATCTAATGAAGCAAAAGTACATGGAATTTATGACGATGTAAATAATACAAGACCAGGAATTAAAATGTTAGGTACTGGAGAGCGATTTTCAGGTCAAAAAGTAACGATTTTAGCTTCTGCTCGTACTAATCGCTCAACTTACTTAAAATTTTATGTGAATGGCATGACTGCTTGGATGGATAGCCGTGCTTTTAAATCGGAATTGGATACATCGATTATAGAGCCTACTGATTTTATGGCAGATATTAAATCCGTGAGTGAGGCTAGCAAACATGGTTTATATACAGAACCTAATAATACGAGTGAGAAGAATTTAAAATTAGGAACTGGTTTGTTGTATGCTAATCAATCAGTTAGGATAATAAACATTGCTAAAATATCGACTGGTGTTACTGCGTATCAATTTACTCTAAATGGACAAATTATTGGATGGATGGACAGTCGAGCATTTAAAGAATATGATAAAATATTAGAACAAAATCAATATACTTATATGGCTCGTATTTTACCAGAAGATCAATCTAAAATACATGGGGTTTACGATGGTATCAATAATACTGGACCAGGGATTAAACATTTAGCAATGGGAAATCGATTTGCAAATCAAAGAGTAACAATTTTGTCTTCAGCTCGGACTACTCGCTCAACATATTTGAAATTTTCTGTAAATGGAACGATTGCTTGGATGGATAGGCGAGCATTTAAATCTGAGTTGGATTCAGTTACTTTTAAAAAAGAACAATTTACAACGAGTATTAAACCAGTGAGTGAATCAAGTAAACATGGTTTATATACAAACCCTAATAATACTAGTGAGCAAACTTTGAAACTAGGAACTGGCTCATCTTATGCTAATCGAACGGTTGAAGTAGTAAATAGTGCTAAAATATCAACAGGTGTTATGGCGTATCAATTTAGCAGGAATGGTCAAGTTGTTGGATGGTTGGATAGCCGAGCATTTAAAGAATATGATAAGATATTAGAACAAAATCAATATACTTATATGGCTCGAGTATTGCCAGAAAACCAGTCAAAAATACATGGAGTATATGATGATATAAATAATACAAGACCAGAAATAAAACTTCTGGGAATGGCGAATAAATTCGCTAACCAAAAAGTAACAATTTTAGCCTCCGCTCGTACTAACCGGTCGACATATTTGAAATTTTCATTCAATGGGACTATTGCTTGGATGGATGCACGGGCAGTGAGACCAGAACTGGATAAAGTTGTTATTGAGAAGGAAAAGATTACAACTAGTATCAAATCAGTTTCAGAATCAAACAAACATGGTCTATATACGCAACCTAATAATACATCGTTAAAAAACGAAAAATTAGGTTTGGGGTCAAAATATGCTGGTCAAAAAGTGGAAGTAATTCAAAAAGGAAAAATATCAAATGGTGTTTTAGTGTATCAATTTAAACTTGATAATCAGTTGATTGGTTGGCTAGACAGTAGGGCATTTAATTGATTAAATTAATCTTCGATTTTTTATTATTTTATTTGGTCAATTATCATTAATCACGATAAACATAGAACTAGTTGAGAATGGGGGAGGTAAGTTTAAATGGATACTATTTTAATTACTGGTGGAGCAGGATTTATTGGCTCAACACTAGCAAGTTTTTATAATAAAGAGTGTAAAGTGGTTATAGTAGATGATTTGTCGATGGGTGATAAATCTAATTTGGCAGATGAAACTAATATTACTTTTATAAAAGGAAGTGTTACAGATACAGAGTTGATGATGAATTGCTTGGAGAAGTATCAGTTTGATTACATTTTTCATCTTGCTGCAATTGCAAGTGTAGCAGATTCGGTTGAACGTCCTATAGTAACACATCAGATCAATTTTTACAGTGTTTTACAATTATTAGAATTAATAAAAGTACACCAAAAAAAGCTGAAGAGATTGGTATTTTCTTCTTCCGCTGCGGTCTATGGAGATGAACCTACTTTACCAAAGCGAGAAGAATCAGTTATTCGCCCATTGACGCCCTATGCAATTGATAAATTTGCGGCAGAGAAATATGTAGTAGATTATTGTCAATTATATGGAATTCCTACTAGCGCAGTGAGATTTTTTAACGTTTATGGACCTAATCAAAATCCTAATTCACCATACTCTGGCGTTATTTCGATTATTATGAGCCAGTATAAAAAAATATTGAAAAAGCAAGATGCTGTGTTTACAATTTTTGGTGATGGTAAGCAATCACGAGATTTTGTTTTTATAGAAGATGTTGTACAAGCTTTAAACTTAGTAGCTATTTCGGAGTATTCGCTTGGAGAAGTATATAATGTTGGAACAGGTAAATCGGTTAGTTTGAATGACTTGATTGATACCTTAGATTCACTGGTTGGTAAAAGTTTAACTATTGAATATAAAGAAGAACGACCTGGCGATGTGAAACACTCTTTAGCTGACATATCGAAAATTAAAAAGCTTGGGTATCGAGCCAAATTTGGTATTGAGGATGGTTTGAAAAAATATGTTGAGTATGAACTAAATAAATAATCGGAATCGGGTTATTTGTTGATTTGCGCCCTAAAAGTTGTACGTAGATTAGCTATACATTTGGCTGGAATGGATTCGGTATTAAACTGGACTCATACTAGTCATTTTTTCTTCGCTTATAATGTAAGTTCTAAATAATACTTTGAAATAAGATCTATGGTTATTCTGGTTTGAGCTCGTCCTTTAACTTCCCCGTAATACTCTTTTAGAAAGTCCGTAGCTTTTTTAAACACTCAACTTAGATTCGTAAATGTTCATTTTTACGAGCTAGTTTGCTTATTTTTTACTGTTTTTTGTTGGTTCGTTCATCTTTTTTTAGTTTTCCTTTTTTGATTAGACATGGGAGAGTGAACTGTCTTACTGTTTCACCGAAAGAGGAGCTTGTCATTTTTATGAAGTGATAATACATCTAGCTAAGATTATCTAATATATTTTTTTGATAAATAGTGTGTGTTGAGCTCATCTGTTCCAAATAATTGATACTTGCGTTTCCGATTGTAAATTAAAGTATTTAACGGAAGTCTGTATTTTTTTAATAATATGCATCTGTCTGTAAGAACCTTCAAGGTGATTTTTTACTAATTTGAATTTCATCTTACTTATGATAACTCAAAAAAATTGTATTTTTCACATATAAATTTAGGGAGCATATCATAATGTTCAAGTCCCTGTTGGTATTTTCTATCAGATAGTTATCTTTTTATATAAAAATTTAGCAATGATACAATAACCTTGTTCGAGGTGAAAACAATGACAAAAATAATTGCCCATCGCGGAAGTAAAGGAACACATCCTGAAAATACATTAGCAGCCTTTAAAGAAGCTATTCGTGTTGGAGCAGATGGTATCGAATTAGACGTTCATTTATCAAAGGATAACCAACTAATCGTCATTCATGATGAAACCATTGATCGTACAACAAACAGCTATGGCGAAGTAGGGAAATTAACTCTAGCTGAATTGAAACAATTAGACGCAGGTAGCTGGTTTGAAAAAAATCCAATACCTCAAGAGATTCCTACATTAGAAGAAGTATTGAAATTATTAGAAGAGAATAGATTTCAAGGATTGCTGAATATTGAGATTAAAACGGATAAAATCCATTATCAAGATATTGAAAAGCAAATTGTTCAGCGGATGTGTTCACGTAACTGGATGTTTGATTATATGTATTCAAGTTTTTATTTTAGAAGTTTAGAAAAGATAGCAGCGATAGATAAGGACAGACCCATTGCTTCCGTTTTTGAACTTTCAGAAAAAGAGGAACAACGTGCGTTACAGTCAGAATTTATCGAAGGAGTCCATCCCAGTATTGATTGGGTCATGACTCATAAGGACAAGCTATTGAATTTTCCAAAAGCTGTTCGTCCATGGACTGTGAACGATATTGAACAAATGAAGCTCTGCTTTGCTTATCAATTAGCCGGAATTCACACAGATTTTCCTGAAATAGCAGTAGCAGTGCGCAAAGTGATACAATTAAAGGGTGAATAAAGTGAAAAAAGTATTAGTAATTGTCGGACCAACAGCAGTTGGTAAAACAGCATTAAGTATTGAGTTGGCAAAAAAATTAAATGGAGAAATAATTAGCGGGGACTCAATGCAAGTCTATAAACGATTAGACATTGGAACTGCTAAAGTGACAAAAGAAGAAAAAGAAGATATTCCTCATCATTTAATTGATTGTCGTGAGTTATCTGAAACATACTCGGTAGCTGATTTTCAAAAAGAAGGTCGAGAAATTATCGAAGATATCATTAATAGAGGCAAGTTACCTATTGTTGTTGGCGGAACAGGCCTTTATATTCAAGCGCTTTTGTATGAATTTGAGTTAGGTGCACAAGATGAATCAACTGATATTCGGGAAAAATATGAACAATATGCAGTGGAGCATGGAAATCAATTACTATGGGAAATATTACAGAAAAAAGACCCTAAAGCAGCTGAAAGTATCCATTTTAATAATCGCAAAAAAGTAGTAAGAGCCTTGGAAGTATTTGACAAAACAGGCTATAGTATCTTATCTCCAAAAGAAAAACCTAAGCGACTATATGATTATTTTTTAATCGGATTGGAGACTGATCGTTCATTGCTTTATGAGAGAATCAATGCTCGTGTAGAGAGTATGTTAGCAAACGGTCTTTTAAAAGAAGCTGATCTTCTTTATAAAAATCAATCTGAACAAGCAATACAAGGAATCGGCTACAAAGAATTCTTCCCTTATTTTGAAGAAAAGATAACTCTAGAAGAAGCAACAGAACAAGTAAAACAAAATTCAAGAAGATATGCGAAAAGACAGTTAACATGGTTTAGAAATCGCATGAATGCCAGTTGGTGGGACTTCGTACAATTTCCTGAAACTATTTTCGAATTAGAAAAAAAAATAGACACCTGGTTGGACACTTCGGAAGGATAAATAATGGATAAAACAGTAGAAAAAGTTATCTTAGTTGGTGTAGAAACAGAAGACAATTATCTGCGTTTTGATGGGTCAATGAAAGAACTGGCAAATTTAACAAAAACAGCGCAAGGTGAAGTCGTTTTTTCTTTGACACAAAAACGTCCAAAACTTGACCGACAAACGGTCATTGGTAAGGGAAAAGTAGAAGAATTGGTTCAATTAGTAGATGCATATGAAGCAGATACAGTAATTTTTAATCACGAATTAAGTCCCAGGCAAAACCAGTTAATTGTAGATGCACTGGGTGTCAAAGTGATTGATCGAGTACAATTGATTTTAGATATTTTCGCGATGCGGGCGCGATCAAAAGAAGGAAAATTACAAGTTGAGCTAGCTCAGTTGAATTACTTGCTTCCTCGATTAGTTGGGCAAGGAAAACAATTATCTCGTTTAGGTGGGGGGATCGGTACAAGAGGTCCTGGTGAAACAAAACTAGAATCCGATCGTCGTCATATTCGTGATAAAATTACTGCAATCAAACGTGAATTAAAAGAAGTAACGGCTCATCGTGAAAGAAGTAGACAAAAACGTCGTTCGTCAGATCTTTTTCAAATTGGGTTAATTGGTTATACAAATGCTGGCAAATCAACTATCTTGAATATGTTAACAACTGCAGGAACATACTCGGAGGATCAATTATTTGCCACGCTAGATCCTTTGACTAAAAAATGGCAACTTCCACAAGGTATGATCGTTACATTGACTGATACGGTAGGTTTTATTCAAGATCTTCCGACGCAACTAATAGAAGCCTTCCAATCAACATTAGAAGAAAGTCGAAATATGGATTTATTGCTACATGTGGTAGATGCTAGCGCTGAAGATCGTTTACAACACGAACAAACAGTGGTTGAATTATTGAATGACCTTGATTTGGAACAGATTCCTGTTTTAACAGTTTACAATAAAAGTGATCAAGTGGATAAAGATGAATTTATTCCTACATTATTTCCAAATACGTTGATTTCTGCTAAAAGTGCAAGAGGAAAAGAAGAGCTCACAAAAGCTGTTAGAGCCAAAATGATGGAGTTATTAGTTCCTTACGAATTTGATATTTCTTCTGATCAAGGACAGAATTTAAGTGAGTTAACACGGCATACGTTACTTTTATCAGAAAGTTTTGAAGACAGTAAAAATGCATATCATGTAAAAGGCTTTGCTCCGAAAAATTCTAAGTGGGTTAGATAGTTTAAAAAAATGTACAAAGAAAATGAAGCATTATTCAATAAAAGGATGATTGAGAAAAAATCTCAACCTTCCTTTTATTTTTATGATATACTTGTCTTGAGAAAAAATCTCAAGAGAGGAGACTTTTTATGATTATTGAATTTAAAGTGACAAACTTCAAATCGATAAAAGAAGAGCAAGTGTTTAGCTTTGTTTCTACTGCTATCAAAGAATTTCCACATAATATAAAGAAAAATGAGACATTTGAATTAGGGGTATTAAAATCAGCTACTATGTATGGTGCTAATGCAAGTGGGAAGTCTAACTTAATCAAAGCAGTTAACTTTTTTCAAAAATTTGTAGTGATGTCATTTAAAAACTCTCAAAAAGGGGATAAAATCGATCGGATTCCATTTATGCTTGATGAAAAAAGCAGAGATTGTCCTACTAAATTAGAAATGTCATTTTTCCTGACTGAGAATCAATTAGTGACTTATGGTTTTTCTGTAAATGATAATGAAGTTTTAAAAGAGCATTTGGAAATTAACGAAGAAGAATATTTTTCTAGAGATAGAGATACATTTGATTTTAAAAAAGAATTTGTTGAACATTGGCAGATTAGAAAAGAATTAATTAATCCCAATTCATTATTTTTATCATTACTTGCTAGCACAAATGATGATCTAGGATTTAAAATATATGACTGGATTCAAAATAATATAGTAGTATTTTCTGGTTTACGTTCATTACGTGAAAAGAAGACGATTGAATTATTTAGGGATTCAGATGAGTTAGCCAAAGAGATTACAGAAATGGTGAAAATAGCTGATTTAGGTATTGAAGAACTATCAGTTGTAGAAAATAAAATTGACTCAGATGCTCTTGAAGAGTTACCAGAAGAGATAAAAAAACTTGTACTAAAAAGAGAAGATAAATATAAATTAGCAACGAATCATTTTATATTTGATGAAAAAGGTGAAATATCTGGTGAAATTCAGGTAAATGGTGTTTCTCAGTTTGAATCAGATGGAACACAGCAATTTTTAGGTTTGTCAGGCCACATTGTTAATGCTATAAAAAATGGGAAAACATTATTTATAGATGAACTAGGGGCTCAATTTCATCCAATTATGTCTAGATATATTATTAACATGTTTAACAGCTCAAGTAACCTTAAGGGACAGCTGTTTTTTACGACACATGATGTAACCAATCTATCTAACGAAATTTTTAGACGTGATCAAATTTGGTTTGCGGAAAAGAATCAACAAATGGCTTCCGAATTTAAATCTTTAGTGGAGTATAAATTTAATAATTCGAGAGTTCGTAATGACGAGCGCTTTGCTAAAAATTATATGCAAGGAAAATATGGCGCAATCCCTTTTATTGATTATAGTTTCGAATATATAAAAGATAAATGGTGGGGGGATAACTATGAGTAGATTCTCTAGGAAAGTTGAAACGATAGAATCAAAACCGTCCATATTTATCGTTTGTGAAGGTCAACAAACAGAGCCTAATTATTTTTTAAAATTTCCGATAACAAATAAAACAGTCAAAGGAATAGGGTATAATACTGTTTCATTAGTTGAGTACGCAATAGAAAATGGTAGTGAATATGATGAAATCTGGTGTGTATTTGATGAAGATGGAAAAAAAGACCAGTTTGATCAGGCAATAAGATTGTGTGAGAAAAAAGGATGTTTCGCGGCGTATACAAATGAAGCGTTTGAATTATGGTACTTATTACATTTTAATGATATGCAACCAGACGTTGGAATTACCAGAAAGCAGTATTGTGAAAAGCTCACATCATTTTTACCAACTAAACGAGCTAAAGACCGACCAAAATATTGTAAAAATGATGAAACGATTTATGAAAAGTTACTGGCAAGCCAACATACGGCTATTTCTAGAGCAAAAAAACTGCTGGGAAGTTATCCAAGTCACCTACAACCAAGTGAACAAAAACCATCAACGACGGTTCATCTTCTGGTAGAAAATTTAAATAAGTATTTATAAAATAGGCATTTAGGCTAGAACTAGTCAAAAAATAACTGTAGAAAGTGAAGAGAAGACAGTGTTGAAAAGTTATGAAACGTTTTTAAATCATTATCTACCTAAAAGAGTAACTGGGAAACAACTCTGTCAGTTTTCTAAACCTTATAAATAATAGTTGAAACGCTCTATATTGAGCGTTTTTATTTTGGACGCGAATAGCATCGTTGTTTAAATCACAATGTCTGTACCTATTCCTTAAAATCATCTAAATTTGATTGTAATATTCCGGTTTCAGCAAATTATTTTATCGTATGTCAGAAAACCTTACATAAATCGTTGACAATAGAAAAAAGTATTGATATTCTATACCTAATCTATCTAGCTATGCAGGCGAGGTCTTTAGAAAAAAGATAAAATAAACCTGTGGCAAAAACCACTACAAACCTATTTTTCTGTCAGAACTGAGTAGCCTGCTACGCTTTTAAATAAGAGAGGGGGGTGGATATGAGAGAGAAAGAACTGAGAAGATCGATGTCAGTTTTTCCAATTGGTACAGTTATGAAGCTGACTGATTTATCAGCACGTCAAATCCGTTATTATGAAGAACAAGACTTGATACATCCTGAAAGAAGCGAAGGAAATCGACGAATGTATTCGTTAAATGATATTGATGTATTACTGGAAATCAAAGATTATTTATCCGATGGTCTGAACATGGCAGGGATTAAACGTGTTTATGAAATGAAGTTAGAAGAACAGATGCAGGCACAAGAGCCAAGCAAACCACTGACGGATGAGGACGTTCGGAAGATTCTGTATGATGAACTTATTTCTCAAGGTGGACTGACTCAACAAAATCCATTCCAATCCAGAGGACCAAAATTGTAATAATTGCAGCTTACACAAAAAATGAAGGACGTGAAGGAAAACAATGACGAAAAAACAAAACACAGTAGAAGATATCAAACGAATAGCCGAAGAAGAAAATGTTCGATTTTTACGATTAATGTTTACAGATATTATGGGAACGATTAAAAATGTGGAAGTTCCAGTGAGCCAATTAGACAAAGTATTAAGTAACAAAATGATGTTTGATGGGTCTTCTATTGAAGGTTTTGTACGAATTGAAGAAAGCGATATGTATCTTTATCCTGATGTATCCACTTGGATGATTTTTCCTTGGGAAAGTGATCATGGGAAAGTTGCTCGTTTGATTTGTGACATTTATAATCCAGATGGTACGCCCTTTGCGGGAGATCCTCGTGGAAACTTAAAGCGCGCGCTTGCGGATATGAGAGAAATGGGCTTCACTTCATTTAATTTGGGTCCTGAGCCAGAATTTTTCTTATTTAAGTTAGATGAAGATGGAAAAATCACAACAGATTTGAACGATCGAGGCGGTTATTTTGATTTCGCGCCAACAGATCTTGGGGAAAATTGTCGTAGAGATATTGTACTTGAATTGGAAAGCCTTGGCTTTGAGGTAGAGGCTTCTCATCATGAAGTAGCACCTGGACAACATGAAATTGATTTTAAATATGCAGACGTTATCGAAGCGTGTGACAACATCCAAACATTTAAATTAGTTGTGAAAACAATTGCTCGTAAACATGGTTTACATGCGACATTCATGCCAAAACCATTGTACGGAATCAGTGGTTCAGGAATGCATTGTAACATGTCTTTATTTAAAGAGAATGAGAATGTCTTCTATGATGAAAAAGGGCCAATGCAGTTAAGTGAAACAGCCTATCACTTCCTTGGAGGGCTATTAAAACATGCGCGTGCTTATACGGCAGTTTGCAATCCAACAGTCAATTCATACAAGCGTCTAGTTCCAGGTTATGAAGCACCAGTTTATGTTGCGTGGAGTGGACGCAATCGTTCGCCGCTAGTACGTGTGCCTGAATCACGTGGGTTATCAACTCGCTTAGAATTACGTTCAGTTGATCCTTCAGCTAATCCATATTTAACCATGGCTGTATTGTTACAAGCAGGTTTAGATGGTATCAGAAACGAAATTACACCGCCAGATGCTGTTGACCGCAATATCTATGTAATGAACGAAGAAGAACGAAAAGAAGCACAGATCCATGATTTACCTTCAACAATCCATAATGCAATTAAAGAACTACGCAAGGATGACGTTATGATTGCGGCATTAGGTGATCATATCTATGCAAACTTTGTAGAAGCGAAACGCATGGAATGGGCTGCGTTCCGTCAAACCGTTTCTGAATGGGAAAGAGAACAATATTTAGAATTATATTAATAACTATAGTGAGAGACGAATCAGAATGTTGGTTTTGTCTCTTACTTCTTTTTTTAAGTAAACTAGTGGTTGGTAGTAGATTTATGCTATAATTGAAATTGATAATCATTATCATTTGTATCTGAGGAGGAAAAATCATGATTGTTCAAACTGTTACTTTTATTGTCAAAAAAGAGGGTAAGGAACTATTTGAAGCAAAAACGAGCAAAGATGTAGCGTCAATGCAGTCGTTTAAAAACTGTTTGTCTAGTGAATGTTGGTTCTCAGAAAGAAAAGACGTATGTGAATTTATGCTTGTTTCAAAATGGGAGAGTAAAAAAGACTTTCAGAATTGGCTAAAACGTCCAGAGCATTTGCAAAAGCATAGAGAAGCACATAAAAATAAAGAATCAAAGCCTTCGATCGTTTTAGAAAAAATCAGAAATAGTTACGAGATTTGTTCATAAATAACCAATTCGTGCTATTTTTTTTGAGTATATTTATACGTGTAAAAAAGATGAAAAAAATGTATAGTAAAGATTAAATAATCTTTAAGGAGAAGCGTTATGCAAGAATCGAACGTATATTTAAGTATTCTTGAAAAAATTAAGAAACCAAAAAGTATGTCAGAAACTAGATTTACGGAATATATGGAAATTATATTGGCGCAAATACAAAATCTTATACAAGACGGTTGGGACGATGCCGCTATTTCAACTTATTTGAGCAGTCTAAATATACTGACAGAGCACCCAATTGAAAATCTATGTTGTTTCCACGAATTGATTTATTTTGTGGGTTCTGATATATACACTAAAATGCTTGAAACGAGTAGCCTTTCTGATCAACAAAAAGTTAGTTTAGTAATTCAACATTTAGGTGGTTATCAGGATAAAAATGGTGATCTACAAATATCTGGCACGGCTAGTTATCACTTTTTCCCTGATATGCCGCCAGGTGCATCATTTTTAGACATATACGCTAAAATGGTTCAGCGAGCCTATCCAGAGGGACTAACTATTACTAAAAAAGATAAACAACTATCAAAAACGGCAATCAAAAAAAAATACCCAATGGAAGCGAAGGTTCATCAATTTAGAAATCAACTAGATAGACACACGATTCACTACGTAGAGCGTTATCGAAAAAAGCATGATTTAAAAACTGATGAGCAAGCAATCAAAGCAATTCTTAGTGGAAATTGGTTCTATGCAGATCCTCAATATCATAATAGAGCACAACTAGGGAGAGATTTTCTGGAGAACGATATTCGTCGAGAAAGCAGAACATTAAAAAATGTGGGTTTGCTAAAGAAAATCAGAAAAAGAGGATTTTATCGAAAAATTCTTTCAGGGGATTATCATAGTGAATTTATTATTGATGAGCAGGGTCAACTCTTAAGCCAATGGAAAGAAGAAGCTCAAAAAATGGACTATAGAAAAATGGCTATTGCAAATGGTGAAACATTTAATTACGGAAGACGACCACGTGATGACTTCGCCCGTACACATGATAAATTAGATGGTATTCCACCAAGATACTTTGATACAAAAGAGCGAAATGAGATCAAAAGAGATTGGCTTTCTCCTAATGATAATTGGTTATATCAGTTGATTAGAAGAATGTCGGAAAAGGGGATGAAGTTCAAAAAGAGTCCCGTTACTCAAAAGCTAAGTAAAAACAAGCAAAGTTAGGAGCTTTTTCACAAAAACGATTCGTTTTTTTTAAGACAAGGCTAAAAATGAGGATAAAAGTTTGATGAGTTTGTGAATACTTTTCACAAACTGTTTCAAAATTCGTTTGTTTCCGTTATAATAGAGAAGAATATGCGTGCAACTATTCTACTTATATAATAGAAGGATGATGACGATCATAATGCGAAAAATGAAGACAATGGATGGAAATACAGCAGCAGCGTACATATCTTATGCTTTTACAGAATTAGCAGCTATTTATCCAATTACCCCTAGTTCAACAATGGCAGAACTAGTGGATCAATGGTCTGCAGAAGGAAAACAAAATATATTTGGTCAACCTGTAAAAATCGTTGAAATGCAATCAGAAGCTGGGGCTGCAGGAGTGGTTCATGGCTCACTGAAAACAGGAGCATTGACCACTACATATACAGCTTCACAAGGATTACTACTGATGATTCCAAACATGTATAAAATTGCCGGTGAATTGCTGCCGTCTGTTTTCCATGTTGCTAGTCGAGCTGTAACAACGAATGCCTTAAATATTTTCGGCGATCATGGAGATGTCATGGCTGCTCGTCAAACTGGTTTTGCGATGTTGTGTGAAAGTAGCGTGCAGGAAGTGATGGATTTATCACCTGTGGCACATTTAGCATCGATTGAATCAAGTGTGCCGTTTATTAATTTTTTTGATGGCTTCCGTACCAGTCATGAAATTCAAAAAATAGAAGTATTGGATTATGATGAATTAGCACCTTTATTAGATCAAGAAAAAGTGGCGGAATTTCGTGCGAGAAGTATGAATCCAAATCATCCTTCTGTTAGCGGAACTAATCAAAATCCAGATATTCATTTCCAACAACGTGAAACAATCAATTCTTATTACGATAACATTCCAGCAATCGTAAAAAAATACATGAATGAAATCAATGAGCTAAGAGGAACTAATTATGATCTAGTTACTTATTATGGTGCTGAGGATGCCGAAGAAGTGATTGTTTCAATGGGATCAGCAGCTCAAGCAATTGAGCAGACGATTGATTATTTAACAAAACAAGGACGCAAAGTCGGCTTCTTGAACATTCATTTATATCGTCCGTTTCCTGTTGAAAACTTTTTAGAAAAGATGCCAAAAACAGTTAAAGCAATCGCTGTGATGGATCGGACAAAAGAGCCGGGAGCTGGCGGTGAGCCTTTATTATTAGATGTCCAAAGTGCGATGTATGAATCAGAACTTCGTCCAATGATTATCGGTGGACGCTATGGGTTAGGCTCAAAGGATGTTTTACCAAATCAAATCGTTGCTATTTATAATGAACTTAAAAAAGAGAAGAAAGTAGCTAAGTCCCGTTTTACGATTGGAATCGTTGACGATGTGACGTATACCTCTCTTGATTGTGGCGAGGCTCTTGATCTGACAAATCCGAAAACCTATCAGGCAAAATTCTGGGGCTTTGGTTCAGATGGTACGGTTGGTGCTAATAAATCTGCGATCAAAATCATCGGAGACCATACGGATAAATATGCGCAAGGATTCTTCTACTATGATTCTAAAAAATCTGGCGGACTAACTGTTTCTCATCTACGTTTTGGTGATACACCGATTCGTTCGACTTATTTGATTGAACATGCGGACTTTGTTGCCTGTCATACGGCTGCTTATCTACATACCTATGATTTGGTAAAAGGATTGAAAAAAGGCGGAACATTTTTACTAAATACCGTTTGGAACGATGAGCAGTTAGAACGCTTTTTACCAAACAAACTAAAAAAATATTTAGCTGAAAATGAAATCAATTTTTATACAATCAATGCAGTGAAATTGGCTAGTGAAGTCGGTTTAGGCGGTCGGATCAATACAGCGATGGAAACAGCCTTTTTCAAACTTGCAGATATTATGCCGTTTGATGGAGTATTGCCGATTCTAAAAGAAGAAGCACATAAAAGCTATGCTAGAAAATCAATGGCCGTTGTTGAAAAAAATATTCAGGCAATCGAACGAACAGTAGAATTGCTACACAAGGTAGATGTTCCAGAATCATGGAAAACAGTAGAAGTAAAACCTAAAGTTCGTAAAGCCAATGTAACCGATTATGTTCACGAAATCGTAGAGCCAATCAATCGTCAAGAAGGTAATGAGCTTCCAGTTGGTGCGTTTATTAAAAACGATATGACAGATGGACGGATGCCTCTTGGGACAACCGCTGTGGAAAAACGTGGGATTGCTGTTGAAGTGCCAGAATGGATCAGTGATCGTTGTACCATGTGTAATGAATGTGCCTTCGTTTGTCCTCACGCAGCAATTCGTCCTTTCTTAGCAGATGATGAAGAAATGGAAGAAGCGCCAGAAGGTTATATTGTAAGAGAAATGCGTGGGGCAGATGGGCTGAAATATCGTATTCAAGTTTCTGTTGAGGATTGTACAGGTTGTGGGCTTTGTGTAGACGCTTGTCCAGCTAAAGGCAAAGCTTTAGTGATGAAACCTTACGAAGAGCAAAAAGAACAAGCGATGAACTGGGCTTTTTCGATGACCTTGAAACAAAAAGAAAATCCAGCGAAACCAAATACTGTTTTAGGTTCGCAATTTAATAAACCATTGTTAGAGTTTTCAGGCGCTTGCTCAGGTTGTGGCGAAACACCTTATGTGAAATTATTGACACAAATGTTTGGTGATCGCATGATGATTGCCAACGCTACGGGTTGTTCTTCCATTTGGGGTGGTGCAGCGCCAGTTTCACCTTATACAACAAATGAGCAAGGACAAGGTCCTGCTTGGTCTAATTCACTTTTAGAAGACAATGCAGAATATGGGTATGGAATGTTGTTAGCCAGTCAAACTCGTCGAGAACACTTAGCGATGAAAATGACAGAAGCAATGTCGATCGCTTCACCTGAGTTGAAATTATTGATGGAAGATTGGATCGAACATATGCATTCAGGAGAAGGGACACAGCAACGTGCTGCCAAACTGAAAGCGGCTTTGATCGATGAAAAAGAGGATCAACCATTATTGGAAACAATCTACGCAGACAATGATTTGTTTGTAAAAAATAGTCAGTGGATGATTGGCGGAGACGGTTGGGCCTATGATATCGGTTATGGCGGAATTGACCACGTACTTGCTAGTGGTGCAGATGTTAATATGCTGGTTTTAGATAATGAAGTTTATTCTAATACGGGAGGACAAACATCTAAAGCAACGCCTGCTTCGGCCATTGCTAAGTTTTCAGCAAGTGGTAAATATGTTTCTAAAAAAGATTTAGGTATGATGGCGATGACTTACGGCAATGTTTATGTTGCTCAGATTGCTTCAGGTGCCAATCAAATGCAAACGATCAAAGCGTTTGAAGAAGCGGAACGTTTCCCTGGACCTTCTATTATTATCGCCTATACACCATGTATTACGCATGGTTTAGCTGGTGGAATGAGCAAGACGTTAGAAGAAGCCAAAGAAGCTGTTAACTCTGGCTATTGGTCGTTATATCGTTACAATCCTGAATTAAGAGAAGTAGGAAAAAATCCAATGACTTTGGATTATAAAAAACCAGACTTTGATGAAATGAAAAACTTTATGCGTAAACAAGTCCGTTTTTCTTCATTAGAATCAACACAACCTGAATTTGCTGGAAAACTTTTTGAAAAAACAATAACAGATGCAAAAAATCGTTTTTATAACTATGCTCGCATGGCAGGGCAAGAAGAGAAAATTCGGGCAAAATTAGAAAAAGCGACAACTGAGCAGACTGTTGAAAAGCCGGCTCGTGTGAAAAAAGAGCGAGTAGTTGATCCAAAAGCGGAAGCACGAAGAGCGGCAAGACGAGCGGAACGAGCTGCAAAACGTGAGAAAACAGAAGAATAAAGTAAAGACTGATATAAAGTGAGTTTGGGATAGAAGCTTATTTACGAAGGATTTGTTTTGGATCCCATCGTTTTCAGGTGGCTGGTGTATGACTCGTAGAGTTATATCCCAGCCATTCTTCTTTTTGGGGGCTGTAAATTTTTCTATCGTTTCATTTATTTCCTAAGTTTTTCTATCTTTTACGCTCATCCTGTAACCTAGGAAAAGATTATGGTATACTAATTAAGAAATCTTCAGAGAGAAGTGAGGTTTATGATGTCTTTTCAAGTGGGTCAATTATTTGATTTTAATTATTGGCGGCAATTGATCTCGTCAGATTTTTTGTCCCGTGATTATATTATTAATGTTATAGATATTTTGGTAGTATGGTACCTTGTTTACAAGCTAATCATGCTTGTTAGAGGTACAAAAGCTGTCCAGTTGCTAAAAGGGGTCGCAGTCTTTATTGTGATTCGAATATTAAGTGAGATTATTGGTTTACATACATTATCGTGGTTGATGAATCAGGTAATTATGTACGGTGTGATCGCAGCAGTGGTGATTTTCCAACCAGAAGTCAGACGTGGGTTGGAGCATCTTGGTAGGAGTTCTTTTTTCAGGGCGACAAAGTTTGAACAGCAAGAAGATGAAAAGATGGTTCTTTCATTTGATAAAGCGATTCAATATATGTCGAAACGAAAAATTGGGGCATTGATTACTATAGAGCGAAATACTGGGTTAGATGAGTATATTGAAACCGGAATCCGTTTAGATGCAGATATCACTGGAGAGTTGCTGATCAATATTTTTATTCCAAATACGCCATTACACGATGGAGCTGTGATCGTGAAACAAGGGAAAATCGCTGTTGCAAGTGCGTATCTTCCACTATCTGAAAGCAATTTGATTCCTAAAGAGTTCGGAACACGTCATCGGGCGGCTGTCGGCATTAGTGAAGTTAGTGATGCATTGACGATTATTGTTTCAGAAGAAACAGGAGATGTTAGCTTAACCATAAATAATGAGCTGATTCCGAGATTGACACAAGAAGAATACCTTAAAATTCTTAGAAGAGAATTGGTTCCAGAAGAAGGGACGAAAGATAAGAAGAATTTGTTTCAGCACTTTATGGAAGGTGTAACGAAAGGGGCGAAAAAGAAATGAAAAAAGCCTCTCAAAAAAACTGGTTCTCGGGACTGTTAGCATTACTTTTTGCGTTGTTACTGTTTTTCAATGCAAATTCATCTGGAAATGTAGGAAGTGTAGTCAGTACGAGTCAAATTTATGATGAGATGCTTTATAATGTTCCTGTTCAATTAGATTATGATCAAGACAAGTATTTCGTTTCTGGCTATGAAGAAGCAGTCAATGTTCAACTAAGTAGTGCCAACCGAATTCAGTTAGATTTAGAAACAAATGAAGATACTAGAAATTTTCAAATTGTTGCAGATCTTAGAAAAACACCTCTTGGCACATCAGAAATTCAATTAAGAGTGAAAGGGTTGAGTACCGCAGTTACTGCTGAGATTGAGCCAAAAACAATCACAGTCACGATTGAGAAGAAGGTAACAAAATCATTTGACGTACAAGCCCAACTCCCTGAAACTATTGAAACAGAAGGGTATCAGATAGATAAATTGGATGTCAGTCCTAAAACAGTAGAAATCACCACAGGAGAAGAAACTGCTAAAGCAATTGATCGTGTAGTAGCGCCATTATCGAATGTTAATCAGTCTGTGGATAAAATCAAGCAGACAGTGAATGTTCAAGCCCTTGATGCAAAAGGTCAGATACTAAGTATTGAAAATCCAGCGCCTCAAGTAAAAGTAGTCGTAGACTTAACTCTTCCTTCAAAAGAAGTAGGGCTAACAATCAATCAAACAGGTTCACCACCAACAAATATAGAACATTATACATTTAGCCTTTCTGAGCAAAAAGCAGAGATTAAAGGTCCTAAATCCACATTGGATAAAATTGATACAATAGAGGTTCCTGTGGACGTAAGTAATATACGTTCATCAACGAAACAAACAATAAAAATTCCTGCAAGTGCAGAGTATATTGTTACGCCTAAGGAAGTGGAAGTAACGATTGTTCCTATTTTTACTGGAACAAATCAAAGTTTTTCTGGAGCAAGCGGGCAAACGACAACGACCAGCTTTTCAAGCTCGGATGTATCGACGCCTTCTTCGTCCAGTGAAAAACCAAGGACGCCAAAACCTTCTAGTTCATCAAGCTCATCTAGCGAAGAAAGTAGTAGTAGTAAACCTGCTGTTGAAAATGGAAGCTCTTCTGCTTCTGTAAATTAAATGATTAATCAAACTCTTCATTTCTAATAAAACATGGGTAGAGATAAGGGAAATCGGATCTATAAGTTAAAGGAGAATTAGTATGGGTAAATATTTTGGAACAGATGGTGTTAGAGGAATTGCCAATAAGGAATTGACACCAGAATTAGCGTTTAAATTGGGCCGTTGTGGTGGTTATGTTTTAAGTCAACATGAAGATTCAACACGTCGACCAAGAGTTTTAGTTGGGCGTGATACAAGGGTTTCAGGTCAATTATTAGAGCAAGCATTGATTTCAGGATTACTTTCGGTTGGGATCGAGGTATTTCAATTAGGTGTGATTTCAACACCAGGAGTGGCCTATTTAACAAGGTCGCAAAAAGCTTCAGCGGGCGTTATGATTTCTGCTTCTCATAATCCTGCAGAAGATAATGGAATCAAATTTTTCGGTGCAGACGGGTTCAAATTAGTAGATGACCAAGAGTTGGAAATTGAAGCGTTATTAGATGGGGAAGAAGATAACTTACCACGACCGTCTGCAGAAGGTTTGGGTACGTTAGATGAGTTTCCAGAAGGGTTATTGAAATATTCACAATTCTTGGTTCAGACAATTCCAGGAGACTTATCAGGTTTAACGGTTTGTATTGATGCAGCAAATGGAGCAACGGCAACTTCTGTTAATCGTTTGTTCGCAGATTTAGAGACAGATTTTTATACGATGGGCACAAGTCCTAATGGATTAAATATCAATGATGGCGTTGGTTCAACCCACCCTGAAAAATTAGCGGAAATGGTTGTTGAAAAAGGGGCTGATGTCGGTCTTGCATTTGATGGTGATGGCGATCGAATCATTGCTGTAGATGAACTAGGCAATATTGTTGATGGAGATAAAATCATGTTTATCTGCGCAAAATATTTAGCAGAAAAGAATCGTTTGAAAAAAGATACGATTGTAACTACTGTGATGAGTAATCTAGGTTTTCGTAAAGCAGTGGAAGCTGCTGGTATGAAAGATGTAATTACCCAAGTTGGTGATCGTTATGTTGTAGAAGAAATGCGTAAAAATGATTACAACTTTGGTGGCGAACAATCTGGCCATATGATCTTTTTAGATTATAATACAACAGGTGATGGTATGCTTTCGGGTATCCAGTTGTTAAATGTCATGAAGCAAACTGGAAAAAAATTATCTGAGCTGGCCTCTGAATTAACGGTGTACCCACAAAAATTAGTCAACATTCGTGTAACTGATAAACATGGAGCAATGGATGTTCCTGCAATTAAAGAAGTCGTTGACTTAATGGAAACTGAAATGAACGGTGATGGTCGTATTTTAGTTCGCCCTTCTGGAACGGAACCATTATTGAGAGTTATGGCAGAAGCGCCAACACAAGAAAAAGTTGATTATTATGTAGATAAAATCGCTGATGTTGTTAAAGCTGAAATTGGCGTAGGTTAAAAGCGAAAAGTGACCTGTATACATATATTTATGTAGCAGGTTATTTTTTCGATTTTTCCCGTTGTCAAAGGACGAATTCTACATTTTTTTATTGAATAACATTTGATAATACGTTGACAGAAATGAAAGAAAAAGGTACTATGTGTGAGGATTAACAGCGATAAGAATAAGATTTTAGAATGAATTAAAAGCTAAATTAAAGTATGGTGAACAGGAGTGGGAAAGTGAAAAAAGAGATGTCAGTAAAAACAATTGTAGCGATTGGAATTGGTTCAGCTGTATTTGTTATTTTAGGTCGATTTGTGGTTATTCCGACAGGGTTTCCAAATACTAATTTAGAAACAGCTTATCCTTTTTTAGCATTGGTTTCAGTTATTTTTGGACCAATTGCTGGTGGCTTAATTGGATTGATCGGTCACACATTGAAGGATTTTACAACATATGGAAGTGCGTGGTGGAGTTGGATCGTTTGTTCTGGTATTATAGGAATAATTTATGGCTTTGCTGGACGAAAAATCGATCTTCAACATGGAGAGTTCAATAAAAAAGATATGATTCGTTTTAATCTATATCAAGTTATTGGAAATGCTGTAGTTTGGGGATTTATTGCACCAACGCTGGATGTATTGATTTATAGTGAACCAGCGAGTAAAGTTTACACGCAAGGCGTTATTGCGGTTGTATTAAATGTCATTGCAGTCGGACTAATAGGAAGCGTATTAATGGCAGCTTATGCGGCGACTAGAACGAAAAAAGGTAGCTTGAAAAAAGAGTAGGATCAAAAACGAAGGGCAAGGAAAAGAAAGCTTATTTCTCTAGCTTAATAACCTTTTCCAGCCCTTTTTTACATAGAATTAAGGAGCGGATATATATGAGAAAACCACTGATTATTTTCAAAGATTTTACTTTCCAATATCATAGCCAATCTGACCCTACATTACATAATATTAATTTGACGATCTATGAAGGGGAGAAAGTGTTGATAGTTGGGCCAAGTGGTAGTGGCAAATCAACATTTGCTCACTGCATTAATGGTTTAATTCCTAATGTATACGAAGGGGACATTACAGGAAGTGTAAAAATTAGAGACAAAGAGTTAAGTCAAACTAGTCTATTCGATCTTTCCTTTGATGTGGGAACTGTTTTACAAGATACAGATGGACAATTTATTGGACTAACAGTGGGAGAAGATGTAGCTTTCGCTCTAGAAAATGATGAAGTTCCTCAAGAACGAATGAAAGCAGAAGTAGAGCATTGGACAAATGTGGTTGACTTACATGATTTTTTACAACATAGACCTCAAGATTTATCAGGTGGACAAAAACAACGTGTTTCCATGGCAGGAGTTCTGATCAATGAAGCACCAATTCTGCTTTTTGATGAGCCTTTGGCAAATCTTGATCCTCTTGCTGGGAAAGAAACGATTGCACTTATTGAAAGGATTCATCAAAAAACACAAACAACTATTTTAATTATTGAACATCGCTTAGAGGATGTCTTATATCGGTCGGTTGATCGTGTAATTGTATTTAATGAGGGACAAGTAATTGCTGATTTACCAGCAGATGAATTACTACAAACGAATATTTTAACAAAACAAGGGATTCGAGAACCTCTGTATATAACAGCAATGAAATATGCAGGAGTTGATTTAAAGACAGTTGATCATTTGGCAGATATTCGCCAGATTACTGCACCGAATTTAATGGAGCAAATGGAAAGCTGGGGAAGTCAACAACAGATGCGTCCAGAAAAAGAAGGATCTGTGAACTTGTTAGAGCTAAAAAATGTCACTTATCAATACAATCAAAAGGATCGGAAAATCCTTTCTGATATCTCGGTATCTTTTAAACGTGGTGAAATGCTTAGTATTGTTGGTAAAAATGGTGCAGGAAAATCTACCTTAAGTAAAGCAATCTGCGGTTTTATTACACCTCAATCAGGAGAAATGACCTGGAATGGGGAAGACTTCCTTCACTATTCAATTAAAGAGCGAGCGGACAAAATTGGTTTTGTCATGCAAAATCCTAATCAAATGATTTCTAAAAAAATGATTTTTGATGAAATTGCTTTAGGACTAGTTTTAAAAGGCGTTTCAGAATCAGAAATCACACGACGAGTTGAAAAAGTTTTGAAGATTTGTGGGCTATATCCATTTCGTCATTGGCCGATTTCAGCATTAAGCTTCGGACAAAAAAAGCGCGTAACGATTGCTTCAATTTTAGTTTTAGAGCCTGAGATGATTATCTTAGATGAACCAACAGCGGGTCAAGATTTCAAGCATTATACTGAAATGATGACTTTTTTAGAATCTCTTAATGCGTTAGGTGTGACGATTGCAATGATTACTCATGATATGCACTTGATGTTGGAATATACAGATAGAGCATTAGTTTTATTTGACGGACAACTCATTGCTGACACAACACCAGTCAAGGTTTTAACGGATCCTCAATTGGTAGAACATGCATCGTTAAAAGAAACGAGTTTATTTACTTTTGCAAAACATTTAGGGATGGATGATCCTTTCTTGTTTACAGAAAATTTTATGTCTTATGATCGAAAGGTGCGTTTGCGATGAATGAACATCAAATGTTAGGGTATATTCCAGATGATACAATCATTCATAAATTAAATGGAACGGCGAAATTGGTATTTTTAATTTTGTTATCCATTGCTTGTATGACAACTTACGACACACGTTTTTTGATTATGATGACACTGTTTTCACTCGTTTTATTCAAGCTTTCTCATATTAAATGGTATCAAATATCATTTGTAGTGAAATTCATTTTCGTTTTTTCTTTGTTGAACATTGTTGCAGTTTATTTATTTGCGCCAGAGTATGGGGTGGAACTGTATCATTCTAGAACGATGATTTTCGAAGGAGTAGGTCGCTTTACACTTACCCAAGAGCAACTGTTCTATGAGTTTAATTTAGTGTTAAAATATTTTTGTACCATTCCGTTAGTATTGATTTTTCTGTTAACGACAAATCCAAGTGAGTTTGCATCTAGTTTGAATCAAATTGGTATTAGCTATAAAATTAGTTACGCAGTGGCATTAGCGATTCGCTATATTCCGGATATTCAAGAAGATTTTGTGAATATTTCTTTCGCACAACAAGCACGCGGATTTGAAATGTCTAAAAAAGGAAAGTTGGCGCAACGAATAAAAGGGACTGCACAGATCGTTTTTCCACTTATTTTATCTAGTTTAGATCGAATTGAAACGATCAGTACCGCAATGGAATTACGGCGTTTTGGTGAAAAAAGAAACGAACGTGGTATGCCAAGCGTCCCTATCATCATTTAGATTTTCTTGTAATGGGGATCGCTATTTTATTAACATTGCTAAGTTTTGGATTGTTTAAAGTGAATGGTGGACGATTCTACAATCCTTTTATTAAATCTTGAGTATTTCGACTTTAGAGGATGAAACAAAACGTGTTTTCGGTTTTGTTTCATCCTTATTTTTTACGGTTTTTAGACTAGACCAATTTTTGTTTTTTGAATAAAGTGTTGACAGGGATGTTCATGTTATTGTATGATTAATTCAGTTTCTATTGACAATTTAATAAAGGAGAGACAGATAGACCAATGTTGGATAGCGCCAGGCCTGCATGTACAGGTGACGAGGAAAGAGCTTATCGAAAGATTCGGCGGATAGCTCTAGGGACTGCACTCTAAAAGCTGAAAAGAAAAAGTGACTGCAAGGTTACAACAAAGATTCAGCTAAGCAGAATAGAAACGTAAAAAAAAAATGTTTCAATTGCTAAAAGGCTTGTGAGTCCAAATTAGATCATTAAATAATCATCTGATGTAGATTATGCCCCTTTTAGTTTAGTTACTGAAGCCAAATGAGAAAGTAGGAAATAGACATATGTGCGGAATTGTAGGAATTATTGGGAAAGAAAATGCAACGGATATTTTAGTTCAAGGACTAGAAAAATTAGAGTATAGAGGATATGACTCGGCAGGGATTTTTGTGATGGGCAAGGACAATCAAGATTATTTGGTCAAGTCCTTAGGAAGAATCGCTGACCTCCAAGCGAAAATTGGTCCAGAGGTGAAGGGAACTTTAGGCATTGGTCACACACGTTGGGCAACACATGGCAAACCAAGTGAACGTAATGCTCATCCTCATACGTCATCTAACCAACGATTTACATTAGTTCATAATGGTGTGATCGAAAATTTTGAAGAAATAAAACAGGAATTTCTTCAAGGAACATTAATGGAAGGTGAAACAGATACGGAAATTGTTGTCCACTTGATCGAATACTTTTCTGAGTTAGGGGCGACAACCAAAGAAGCGTTTAAGAAGGCACTAACAGTCATCCATGGCTCGTATGCATTTGCTTTAATTGATACTAAAGATCCAGAAGCGATTTATGTTGCTAAAAATAAAAGTCCATTGTTGATTGGTTTAGGCGACTCTTTTAACGTTATTTGTAGTGATGCAATGGCGATGCTTACACAAACCAGTAACTTTGTCGAAATTGTTGATGGCGAAACAGTGACAGTCAAAGCGGATAAGATTGAGATTGAAGACGAGAAGGGAAACATTGTTTATCGTGAGTCATATGAAGCGCAATTAGATTTAAGTGATATCGAAAAAGGCACGTATCCTTACTATATGTTAAAAGAAATCGATGAACAGCCGACAGTGATGCGTAGAATTGTGGAAACATATACGAGCGCAACTGGGGAAGCAACAATTGATGAAGGAATTATCGAAAAAATGTTAGCAAGTGATCGCATATATATCATTGCTTGTGGTACTAGCTATAATGCTGGTTGGGTTGGCAAAGCTATACTGGAAGAGATGACGAAGATTCCCGTTGAAGTACACTTATCAAGCGAATTTGGTTATAATATGCCGTTACTCTCTGATCATCCATTTTTTATTTTCTTAAGTCAAAGTGGAGAGACTGCAGATAGCCGACAAGTTTTGGTACAAACAAATCAACTAAACCTACCTTCACTGACATTAACAAATGTTTCAGGTTCTACATTGTCTAGAGAAGCAGATTATACATTGCTGTTGCATGCTGGACCAGAAATAGCTGTAGCATCAACAAAAGCATATACAGCCCAAATAGCTGTTTTAGCCGTTCTTGCTAAAGCTGTTGGGGATAAAAAGAAGAATCCAGCGTCCTTAGATTTTGATATTGCCCATGAATTAAGTGTCAGTGCAACAATTATGGAAACGATCATTGATGAAAAAATGAGCATTAGTCAATTAGTAGAAACCTACCTGACTCATACCAGAAATGCTTTTTATATCGGACGTGGTGTGGATTATTATGTATCTATGGAAGCTGCTTTGAAATTAAAAGAAATATCTTATATTCAAGCAGAAGGGTTTGCAGCAGGCGAGCTGAAACATGGAACGATTGCTTTGATCGAAGAAGGGACACCTGTTTTTGGGGTGATTACAGATCAAAAAACGGCCGCACATACACGTGGCAATTTAAAAGAAGTAGAAAGCCGCGGGGCACATAATTTTGTGATTTCTCTGTCTTCTTTGTCAAAAGAAACCGATCAATTAATTATACCTGACGTTCATCCATTATTAACACCACTAGTGAGTATTGTACCAACGCAATTAATTGCTTATTTTGCAACATTGCAAAGAGGCTATGATGTGGATAAACCAAGAAATCTAGCGAAAAGTGTAACTGTAGAATAAAGAAAAAATCATGAAGATATAGTTTAAGGGTCTGAAGTATAACTCAAAGAGTTTATACTTCAGACCCTTAAAATGCGAATAAAGGGCGAGAAAAAAGCAACTTATTTTTCAGACCTAACCTCTTTTGCCTCGGCCTCTTAGATTGTAAATAAGAGAGCCAATTATTAATTATTAGAATTAAGCGGTTTTTATAGTTAATTCAAAGGGATTGTAACATAAAAAGTTGTTCCGGTATGTTTATCACTATGAACATCTATGCTAAAGTGATGACGCTCAGCAATTTCTTTTGCAATAGCCAGACCAAGTCCTGTTCCATCATAATGTTCTTTTGTACGAGCTTGGTGAAAGCGTCCAAAAATTTCTTTCTGTTCTTTCTTAGAAATATAAGAGCCTTCGTTGTGAATGCTGATGGTTTCCCTTTTTTCATCTATTTTTGATTGAATGGTAATCGTTGCTTGGGGTGGAGCAAATTTAATAGCATTTTCAATCAAAATAACAAAAAGCTGTCGAATTCTTCCATAATCACCGCTAACGATTGTTGGTTTTTCCATGTCAAGTTCAACTAGCAGCTGTTGTTGCTTTTCTGATGCTTTTAAGCGCAAGCCTCTTAGACTGTCAGATAATATATCATTAATATTGACGGGCTCCATTGTAATTGTAAATTCAGGATTTTCTAGCCTTGATAGTTCAAGCAAATCGTTGATTAGCCGCTCTAATACGATTGATTCTGCCAAAAGTTGCTGATGATATTGCTTGATTTTTTCGGGCTGGTTAATCAGTCCGTCGTTCAAAGATTCAAGTGACCCACGAATAACAGTCACAGGCGTTCTTAGTTCATGAGAGATTGTAGATAAGAAATTTTTTTGCGCTTTTTCGCGATTTTCACGATGGAATTTTGCTTCAGCTAGTCGATCTTTTAAAACTGTCAGTTTTTTTCCTAAATCTCCCATCTCATCATTCGTATCAAGATTCAATGACTTACTGTAATTTTCTACAACAAGCTCTTCGGTGAAGGCACTCATTTTTGTAATAGGTGCAATGAATTTTTTAGATAGTATGATTGACAAGAACAGTCCGATAATCCAAGCAATTAACATACTGACAAGTAGCAATAAATAGCCTCTGTTTTCTTCTTTTCGTACAGTAGAAATTGCTGAATGTAGTAAGACAACAGCTAATACGTCACCTTTGTTGTTTTTTATAGGTGCGCCAACAGTTACCGTTGGTTCACCGATGAAATTGCTGAATGCATCGCTAATTGTCGTTTTACCGGCGTAGACTTTTTTTAAAACATCACGAGCGTTAGAAGGCAATTCATTGTATTTTTTACTGTGCATGCCATGTCCAACTGTAATTGTGTGAGCATTTTCGTCAACGATCCAAATGTCGTCAACAGCCAATTGTTCCATAAACTGGATAAAAGCAGAATAGCCCATACCTGTCATCATTGATGAGCTAGATCCCATCATGCCATGCCTAGAAGAGCTGTTATTTGTCGTTGTTTGTTGTTGTTCGTCAAAATAATCTTGTAACGTATCAGCGATGACTGTGGCACGTCGACTCATTTCTTCTGTTCGGACAGTAACTGTTTGTCTGGAAAATAGTGTTTTAAAGGCAACAGCTATGACTAAGGAGAAAAGTAATAGCGTGAGCGAAAAATAAAAAATGAGTTTTTTAGTGAGTTTATTTTTCATACTCTACCCTCAAATTTATAGCCTTGACCCCAAACTGTCGCAATTTCCCAATTCGGATGATTTACTTCATCTAGTTTTGCTCTTAGTCGTTTGATATGGGTATCCACTGTTCTGGCGTCGCCATAATAATCAAAGCCCCACAAACTATCCAACAAATTATCTCTGGAAAATACTTTTTCTCGATTGGATAAAAGTAACCAAAGCAATTCTAATTCTCGTTTGGTTAATCCAATTTCTTGATTTTCAATCGTGATTTTCTTTTCTTCTAAGTAAACAATCAAATTATCATAAATAAGCTGATCCATCGTATGCTGATTCTCTTCAGTGCGCTCAATTCGTCTCAAAATTGCTCTGATACGTGCCATAACTTCATTGGGTGAAAAAGGTTTAACAATATAATCATCAGCGCCAATATCTAGTCCCATGATTCGATGATAGTCTTCGCCCTTAGCAGTAATCATAATAATTGGGACATTTGAAGTTTCTCGAATTTTCTTGCAAACTCCAAATCCGTCAATCTTTGGTAGCATTACATCTAATAAGATGACCTCAATTGGATGCGTGAAGAATAATTCTAAGGCTGCTTGTCCATCGGTTGCGACGATCGGTGAATATCCTTCTTTGAGTGCATATTCTTTTAGGACTTCAGTAATTTGCCTATGATCGTCAACAATCAAAAGGTTTTTCATGTTCATTCCTCCTTATGTCATCTCTTATTATAATCAACAATTAGAGGAATAGGGAAATTATTTTCGACACATATTTGACACAATTAGCTCCTAAAATGAAAAGTAAGAATAGGAGGGAAATAAATGAGTAAAAAAATTATTTATGGGTTAATCATTACACTAGTGACAGGAACAATGGGTTTCGCTTCAATCGGTGAAGCAGTAGACGATACACGAAGCAATAGGACGGATACTTATAAAACAGAACGTAGAAACCAAAAGCAGCGTGAATGGTCAGATAAAGAAATGGATAATTATTTAGAAGAAAAAGTAAAAAAAGGTGAGTTAACAAGAGAACAAGTCCAAGAAATGCAAAAGCAGCGAGAAGAATCAAGTGATATGTATAGAAATGAAGATAGGGAACAATATGGTATGCATCGAAACAAAAATAATCGTAACCATCACAGTAGAATGCGCTATTCTTGTTGGGATAATTGAAGCGGAATATGATTAAAAAAAATGCTCCCTCATCTGGAGAGATGGAGGGAACACAAATCAAATTACACACAACCATAAAATACCATACTTTTCTCGAATTCTCAATTATTTAGACTTTTAATGAAAAAAATGAGAAATTTTTTAGTTGAAGAACAGCTAATGTTAAATAATTTCTTGTTTTTGTCAAAAAATAAGTCATTTTTTTCATAAAAATGAGTAATGAGAAGAATACTGTTCATCAATAATTTAAGAGCGGAACAAAACGGATTTTTTGTTTTGTTCCGCTCTTTGAATTTGAATAAACGACGAGAAAAAGTAACTACTACGCTCCGCTTTGATTAAATCTAATTCGGAAATATGCTAAACGCTTTTGCCTTGGGTTCATTTTTTATAAGAGTTACAGTACCCGTAGAGCAAAGTCTGGTGTATATGACGCAACAGTTGCAATTTGAACAACATCACCAGGAACAGGAGCATGAATATACGCGCCATCTCCAGTTGAAATACCTACATGGTAGGTACTGCCGTGAGACCCCCAAAACACTAAATCTCCGGCTTTAGCTTCAGCAACAGAAATAACTGTTCCAGCATTTTCTTGATTAACAGTTGTACGACCAACTGGATGACCAATAGAAGCGAAAGCCATTTGAACTAATCCAGAACAATCAAAAGCGTCTGGACCTGCGGCACCGTAAACATAAGGTTTTCCTAATTGATTTTTGGCTGCTGCGACAACAGCAGAGCGAGTATCTTGTTGCTTACTTTGCTCTTCTTTTTGTCTTTTTGCAAGTTCGATTTTTTCTGATAGTTGATTTTCTTGTTGTGTTAAATCATTTTGTTGGTTAGTAAGTGTCTCGGTTTCTTTTGATAGAGAGAGTTGTTGTTGTTTTAAGTTATTTAAACGTTCTTTTTTCTGATCCATAGGACGAAGTATTTTAAGTCCTGAATTTTTTGATGTATTAGTTTTAGACTGTTCAATTAATTTGGTAAGTGGATCTAGAGAATCATTTTTTTCTGATTGATCTACCACAGCGTTGCTTTTTGTTTTTAAGTCAGCTAATTTACGTGTTGTATCGTTCTTTCTTTGAGAGAGTTGTTGTTTAGTTTCTTTTAATTGAGCTAATTTTTGTGTAGATTCAGCAATAACTTTGTCTTGGGCTGTTGTTTCAGACGCTAATGCGGTATTTCCTATTGAGAGACTAGTGCAAAGAGTTATTAACAATGTAGCGATAAATGTATTTTTTTTCAAAAAAACACTCCTTAAAAAGTTTGAATTTATTTTTGTATATTGTCACTAAGTGTGGTCTATTTTTAGAACCAATTAGTATTAAAACATAGCTTGCTTAATTAGTATGTAAAACGTGGGTTAAATGTTTATTTCTGTCGTTACAAAAGAGAATCTTTTATTTCAAGTAGCTGCTTAATTGTCATGTAATCGTTTTTATATTTCAATAAATTTTGTTATTTTATTTAGTCGACATGGAATTGTCATTTACACTAGAGACGGCATTTCCTTTAGTTTCTATTTATTCACTATCTTTTTTGGTGTATTTGTTTTAAAATAGTCCTTAGTTAGTACTGAGTAAGTGAAAATAGTAGAAATTTTGGAGGTGATACAATGAGAAAGGAAACAGTGTTCGAAGTGACACATCATTCGATTTTAGAAACGGCGAAAGAGCTTTTTTTAGAAAAAGGTTATAAGAACACGTCGACTCGAGATATTGCGAAAGCAGCAAGAATCACTCAACCAGCATTGTATTATCATTTTTCAAATAAGGAAATTTTATTTGTTGAAATCAATAAACAAATTGGCAGTCAACTAAAAAGTGAAATAGAGCAAATTGTAAAAAGATCTATTTCTCTGGAGGAACAATTAGTGGAATGTACTCATGCGCTGTTAAACGTTTACCATAGAGATATTTTTTCATTCATCCACCAAAGCGCAGCTGAAATGGAACCAGAAAATAAACAGCAATTGTTTTACATATTAAATGATTATTATTTAATACCCTTGCAATCTATTTTTGAATCCAGCCAAAGTACATTACGTGCTAAAGTCCCATCTCAAAAGGCGGCGCAATTTTATCTTATGAGTTTATCATTATTATTTTCAACTGTTCATCAACTTTCTACGGAAAAAGAGCGCTCAGAACAGATTACTGAATTAGTAGAGATGGTTTTACATGGGGTTATTAAGTAAGAATTAAACATTTTTTATCACTTGATAGAAAAAAGTTGTTTAATTCTTTTTTTCATGGTAATATTTTTATCAAGCGATAAAAATATATTTTTTTTGGTATTTTTTTATCACATGATAAAAAAGAGGTGGAAGTAATGTTTTTAGGATTAGAAGAGATGAAATACTCAAAATTAAGATACTCACTAGTTGTAGGAGTGATCGTGCTAGTGGCCTATGTTGCTTTTATGTTATCAGGTCTGGCAAATGGTTTAGCGCAGGGAGTACGCAAAGGCGTAGATAATTGGCAGGCAACGAGCATTATCTTGTCAGATGATGCAAATAAGAGCTTAAATGCGTCTAGTTTAGTAATGGATGATGTAAATCATGTAGAGGCAAAAAAGAAAGAACCACTAGGTCAATATGCGGGAGCTTTGAACAAAACAGGTAAAAATAAAGAATCCGACAAGATAAATATCTCTTTATTTGGTGTTACTCAAACAAGTTCAATTAAACCAAAATTAACTCAAGGTCGTTACTTTGATAAATTAGGGGAAATTGTGATTCCTGAAAACCTTGAAGAACAAGGGATTAAACTTGGTGATACTGTAAAAATTGGTAAATTAGACAAAGAATTAAAAGTCGTTGGAATCACTGAAAAAAATACATTTAGTATTGTTCCCTTGATTTATACATCACTGGATCAGTGGCGAGAGCTAAAGTTTGGTAAGGTCATTGAAAGGGGAGAAGCACCGATCAATGGGATTGTTGTTAAAGAAACTGCAACAAACAAGATCAAATTAAATAAAAGTGATGATGACTTAGCGAAATACGCGATGGAAGACTTTATAGAAAAATTACCAGGATATAGTGAGCAAAATCTAACGTTAAATGCGATGATTTATTTCCTTTTTGTGATTACGGCTGCCATTATCGGGATTTTCATTTATGTTATGACCTTGCAAAAAATCAGTTTGTTTGGTGTGATGAAAGCTCAAGGGGTATCAAACGGTTATATCGTGAAATCGATTATTGCTCAAACCTTTATTTTAGGTGTAGTAGGCGTGGCGATTGGAGTAATCTTGACCTTGTTGACGAATATGATTTTACCAACGACGATGCCCTTTCAATTGGACTCTGCTAAATTAATGATTTATAGTGCGGTGCTTATTATCGTTGCGGTACTTGGTGGGGTTTTCTCTATTCGTACAGTTACTCATGTTGATCCAATGAAAGCGATAGGAGGGTAAAAAATGAATAATATTCTTATAATGAATGATATACGCAAAACCTTTGGTAAAGGGCATGCACAAGTAGAAGCGTTGAAAGGAATCAACTTAACAGTTAAAGCTGGAGAGTTTGTCAGCATTATTGGGCCATCTGGTTCTGGCAAAAGTACTTTTCTGACGATTGCAGGTGGGCTTCAAACACCAACGACGGGAAAAATAATGATTAATGGGAAAGACTTTACCCATTTAAATGAAAAAAAGCGTTCAAAATTACGTTTTGAAGAACTTGGTTTTATTTTACAGGCGTCCAACCTAATCCCTTTTTTAACAGTTGAAAAACAATTTACACTTGTAGATAAAATTGAAAAGAAAAAAAGTGACACGCAACGAATAACTGAATTGTTAGCTTCGTTAGATATTGCTGATTTGATGCATAAATATCCTAGAGATTTATCTGGTGGTGAACGCCAACGAGTGGCAATTGCACGAGCATTATTTAACGAACCAAGTTTGATTTTAGCAGATGAGCCTACTGCTAGTTTAGATACGGAACACGCATATGAAGTTGTTAAAATTTTAGCGAAAGAAGCACATGAGAAACAAAAAGCGACGATTATGGTCACACATGATCCAAGGATGATTGAATGGAGTGATAGTGTCTATCGTATGGAAGATGGCGAGCTGCTTTTAGAAAAGTAATAAATATGAAAATTGAGTGAATTTGAGCTAAATTATAGAATAAAGGTCGTTTCTTTTCTCATTTCATTTAAATATAGAGTGTGGATCAAAACAAATCGTTTGTTTTGTTCTGCACTCTCTTTTTAAATTTAAGTTTTATAAAGATCAATTTTAGGTTATGATAATAGTGGAGAGAAGTAAACAAGGGAAGTCGATAATTTGTTTATAATTATCAAGAAATTGCTTGGAAGTTAGATGACACATTTTAAAAGTTAAAGGTATAGAGAGTGAGGTAGCAAAATGGATAATCGAGTAGAAGTAATGACGTTTTCTCAATTAAAAAAAATTGTGGAAGAATTAGAAGCTAGTGAAGCAGTAAATGATAATACAAAAGTGTTTATTGATACTGGATGGGATAGTGTTCAAGAGGTTGAACCGAATGCATTTCATATAGAAGAAGTCGTAGAATTTAAAGTGCAAGATGAGCTGACTAAAGATTTTTATGTTGGTTTTTCGTTAAAAGAAAAAGCGGAACGAATGGATGCGCAAGGTCCAATTGAAACGGCCGTTATTATTAGAAATTTATATTAGAAAGTTATTGATTTCTGTTAAGTCAGAGTAATTCCTTTTTGACGTACACACACTATTTCCTTTTTTTAGATTATTTACTATCTAAAAAAGGAAATAAACATTAGAAAGGTGGTGTTTCTTTTGACAAATAAAATTCCATTTCCAAAAAACTATGAACGGTTTATTGAACTGGGACAAGAATCAGTAAAGCAAGAAAATTTGAATGAAGCAGTTGCTTATTTTGAACAGGCATATGCAATTAAACAAGATTTTCCACTGAATCTAGTGCTTTCAAATATGTATTTAGATATTGGTGCAAATGAACAAGCGCTATCATTAGCTTCGGAAATGAAGGAGCAATACCTTGCTTATTTAGATTATTTAGAGCTTTACATACAAATTTTAATTAAAAATCATAAATTTATTCATGCACACAGTATTATCAATGAACGTATTTTAATGGAACAAAGCGGAGAAATGAAAAAACTGATTTGTTTGAAGAAAAAAATCCGTCATGTAGAATTAATGTATCAGCAATTTGAAGTTAGTAAAATCAAAGAATTGAAAGAAGAATTACATTATTTAAATGAACATACCTACTATGATCAGCTGGCTATAGCTAAAAAAGCTGGGCAATTGCCTCAAGAGGAATTCATTGAAATCAGCAAACCGATTTTATTGGATGAGCAGGTGCATAATTTAGTTCGATCGTGGGTATTAGAAGAGCTTGCTCGTTTGCATGTAAAAGAAGAAATTGCATTTTTGTGGAGAGATAATCAAAAATATTCAGTCATTCCAGCAGTTGTTGGACCGCCTTTAGATAGTGCTGCTTATCAAAGAATTTTATTGTTTTTAGAAAAAGAATTGATTAATGACGATCCGATTTTGTTAGTTGATATTATGGAGGAGATTAGATTACATTTTGCGTTGCTCTACCCACGAGCAGATGAGATAATTGAAGATCCTAGATTATGGGCTGTTAGTTATATCATTTCTTATAATCAGTCTATTGCACAAAAATTTCAACTAGACGACGAGCGCTTAGCCATCGAAAAGATTCAAAAAATACAGAGTAAATTACGTATTGAGTTGGAAATGCTGGCGTTGTGAATATGTAAAAAAGAGTATTGGGCTTTATCAGCGCAATACTTTTTTTGTTTTTTAATTTATAGGAATTTTTGTTTTTTTGAAAAATGAGTTATCTATCGGGCTATTTAATAGTGGAATACAGCCAACAGAAGCTATAGAAATATTATACTACCATAGTCGTAATTCCAACAGATGTGGTATTTATCATGTTATCTAGATACTTGTTTTTTTATACAGTCATCGCTTATGTGATGGCTTTTTATGTTGGGAGATTTATGACTGAATCATGAAAGTTTTTATGGCCTGTTGTACTTTATACTAATGTTGTAAGATCTTACAAAAACAAATGTTAGGAGGTAATAGCAAATGGCAAAAACAATTGGAGAAGTAAGGAGTTTTCTTGACGGTCTCGTTGGTAAAGTAACTGTTGATAAATCTGATTCTGGACTAAATGGACAGTGCGTGAGTTTAATTAAGAATTTACTTGAATTTGTTGGCGCACCAAATCCATATGCCGCACGAGGAAATGCAAAAGATATTCCAAACACGTATGTTTCTCAAGGAATTGCAAAAGTTGGCGCTGGCACACTCAACATAGCAGTCAGCAGGAATGGTGGCGGTGGCTATGGGCACGTATGGGTAAAAATTGGTTCTGATAGCTGGCAAGCAAATTGGAATGGCTTTGCTGTCAAGAAGAATGTTGGGGAAGTTTCTATTACAGATATTTTAAATCTAGACCAATGGATTTCAACCAGTAATGCACCAAGTCCTGGAGGGAAAGCAACTACTTTAAGTGCTAAAGGTGAAGCCTTAATCAAAAAATTTGAAGAATGTGTACTTACAGCCTATGACCTTGGTGATGGAATGATTACCATCGGTTGGGGACATGCGGAACCAAAAGGTCAAACAAATTTAGTTGCTGGAGTAACGACATGGTCTCAAGCTCAAGCGGATGAGCAATTCAGGAAAGATATAGCAGGTTATGTAAATACAGTAAATAACTATTTCACTCGTTCTTTTAATCAAAATCAATTCGATGCAATGGTAAGTTTTACCTATAATTGCGGTACGGGAGTCTTTGGAAGAGATAATTGGGATAAGAATGCTTCCGATAGTTATATTACGGAATCAATAGCTAATTACATTAATAAAGGATCACAATTTGAGGAAGGTTTAAGACGTCGTCGTCAAGAAGAAATTAATCTATTTAACACACCGGTAAACGGTAGTGAAGCAACAAAAAAGGAGGAAGAAGATATGACAGAATTTGCTATTTTATATGGAACAGGAGTTTATTATGTATGTGGAACAAAAATGGTTCCTTTGACCACAGCTACGCAATGGAGCGTATTGAGAACGGTCTATGAACAGGTACAAGAACATAAGACTGGAAAAGCAACGCCAATCAAGGTAATGGATTGGAGAAATAATCAAGCGACTTTCGATGCGTACGCAAAAATTTGTGGCTTAAAATAAGTATAAAGTTAAGATCACTCATTGAGTGGTCTTTTTTTGAGGAAATATGATGAAAGTATTAATGTATGTAGCTCACAGTATTAAAAACTTCGAATTTAATCTTCTTTTTGATTTTATGTTGGTTCAAAAACATTTCAATAAAAAAAGCACCCTGAATTAACAGAAGAGCCTTGAATTGATTATGTTATAGCCAACAAATTTTAACACCTAAATCCACCTAAAAATTTAAATGAATAATCATTATGAAAATATGTTATAATCAGTTCTAGAGTTGATATAACAGTAATAATCATGATGAAACTATAATAACTAAAAGGTTTAAAAAACGCGCCCTGAGGGAATCGAACCCCCGTCTCAAGAACCGGAATCTTACGTGATATCCACTACACTAAGGGCGCAAGCACGAATACTAGTTTAGCTGATATTGATAAAAATTACAAGGGGAAGGACAAAAATAATGAAATTTGAACAACAGTTATCCCAACAACAAAAACAAGTCCAAAAACTTGCGATGACACAGCAATTACAGCAATCTATTCAAATTTTACAATATAATTCAGACGAACTTTATTCATACATAGAAACAAAGTCATTAGAAAATCCACTAATTGATATTCAAATAGATAGAGAAAACAGCGATTTTTCAAGTTCTGCCAGCAGAACTTATACAACGAATGAAGAAAATAACTATCTAAACCAAATCCCAGATAACCATCGTTCACTTTTTGAATATTTGATTGATCAGGTTCATTTGAATTATCGGGATACTTATCTTAGGACATTGGTTTTATTTTTAGTTGAATATATTGATTTAAATGGTTACTTGATGATTGATTTAGAGGAAGCAGTGGCTAAGACTGGAGCAAAATCAATAGAAATGTTGGATGCGTTGACATTGATTCAGCAATTGGATCCAGCAGGAGTTGGTGCTAGGGATTTGCGTGAGTGTTTACTGCTGCAAATTGAGCGTGATGATACAGCGCCTGAATTGGCATACATTGTAGTAGAGGAAGAATTTGCTCACTTAGCTGAACGTAAATGGTCACTGATTGCTAAAAAATTTGAAGTAGAACTTTCTGAGATTCAATCGATTTTTGATTATATCCAAACATTAACCCCCGCTCCTGGAAGTATTTTTGAATCGACCTCTGGCTTGTATATTCGTCCTGATTTAACAGTGAAAATCAAGGAGAATCAGTTAACCGTTTTATCTAATAAGACAGGTACACCAACTATTCAGTTTCAACAATCCTATTTTGATCGGATGGAAGCGACTGAAGATAAAGAAGTTCAAAAATACATTCAGGAAAAGAAAAATGAATTTGAATGGTTAGAAAAAACAATCGCTCAGCGTGGCGATACAATTTTAAGAGTAGGAACAGAAATTGTTCAACGGCAACAAGGGTTCTTTTTTAAAGAGGATCGACCGTTAAAACCAATGACCTTAAAAGAAATCGCTGAAAGCTTAAAGATTCATGAATCAACGGTTAGTCGAGCAGTAAATGGTAAATACTTAGAAACGGATTTTGGCGTTTTCGAGTTGCGTTCTTTTTTCTCGAATGGATTATCAAATGAAAGCACTGGCGAAGAAACATCGACTGATAGCATCAAAAAGCAACTAAAATCATTAGTAGATAACGAAAATAAAGCGAAACCATTATCTGATCAGAAACTAGTAGATTTACTAAAAGAACAAGAAATAGACATCTCTCGTCGAACAGTAACAAAATATCGTGAAGCACTTGGAATACCAGCTTCTTCTAAACGAAAGAGATATGACTAACTAAGAAGAGAGAAAACAGAAAGACGAAAGTAATCGGCTCTTAAGATAAAGAGTTTTACGCTTTCGCCTTTCTGTTTTTTCCTTTATTTATTGACTAGTGTACGGTCGCCAATGCAAATGTTCAGATGGTAGCCCCTCTTCAACACCCTGCCAAACAGATTCAAACTGATGATTTTCTAATAAATGTTTGGATGCATCATTTGAAGGATCGATAATAGCATAGATCGTTGATTCGGATAGTTGTTCTGATTGTTTTATTAAATTCAATAAAATAGTTATTAGTTGATTGGCGTAGCCTTTGCCCCAATGGATTGGTAAAAGCATGTAGCCAATTTCGATTTTGTTATCTTCATCCCAAGAAAGCTTACCAAAGCCAATATAGGTTTCTTGATTGAAAAATTTATAGTACCCAGTTTGATCATTGTGGGCAGTGTTATACGAAAGAATTTTTTTAAAATTAGTTACAGCCTCACTTTCAGTTTCTGCTTTTTCGGTGATATAGTGCATAACATTGCTATCTTTAGTAAGTTCATAGTAAAGTTGAAAATCGTTCTCTTGATAAAATTCAAAAGTTAATTGTTTAGTATAAGACATAAGGTAGACCTCCCTAAGTACAGTGATGTAAGTTGCAGAAAATACTTATAAAGCATGGTCGAAAACGGTATTGATAAGTGCAACGATTAAGTAAATAAAGGCGATTTTTTGATCCACAACCAGATACGTAATAAAACCAGCTCCGCCAAATAAAAAAATTTCTGTAAGAATACGTTTGAAATCAGTAAAACGTTTTGGCGATTGTGGAGCCATATATCTACTCCAAAAAATAATAATACAAATGGGAAGACAAATACCTAATAGGATAATTACGATAATTGAATTAGCTTTAAACCCAGCAAATGCAACCAAGCCAAGTGTTGTTAATTCGAGGATAAAGCGAACGACATCGTTAAAATATTTGAACATTATATCCACCTAGTTTTCTGGTTTATTTATACTAACAATAAAAGTTATAAAAAGAGAAATCTTGAATAAACAAGATTTCTCTTTCATGAAATAAGCCACCTGCCGGGCTTGAACCGGCGACCCCCACCTTACCATGGTGGTGCTCTACCAGCTGAGCTAAGGCGGCACAATAACATAACACAAATTACAGATTACCTTAGATTCAAAAATTTGTCAACGATTTTTCAATTGGAATTCACCCAAAAAAGTAGAACCTCTCTAGTCAGACAAAGAAACATAAAGATGGAGAAGAGTACTTGATATTTCCATCTTTATGTATAAGATGTTCAAGCTATTTTATTACTAGACCTATGACCCAATGATACATTCTGGCAACAACCGAATGTTGGTTATAATCCATCGGCGCTGTATTCGGGAATAATACAACCATCCGAATCAGATAAACGGTCAAAAAGAGACCTAAAGCTCCAGCAGTAAAATACTTGTTTTCACAGATACGCTCAAATAACAGCACTTTTTTCCTAAATAAAAAAATACCAAAAACAATTGGAACCAGCCAAAATAGAGGATGATAATAAAAAGCTTCTTTAAAATCCAGATGAAATAAGTGAATAAAAGCTCTAGTCATCCCACAACCTGGACAAGGGACACCAAATGTGTGCTTAAAAATGCAAAGCTCTAAATTATTCATCCATTCCAGTGCTGTACCCGTCACGATCACCAGTAGCTAATTTGTCCCAGAAACGATTTAAATCAGATTGTAGGATTCCCATGCCTACTATAGAAAAATTAAAAATAGCAAGGATTAGCAATAGGATTTTGTTATCAATGATTGGATGAACATTTTCTCTAGCTTGAGCTTCGACAAACATCCCACCAATTTTGTACCACCAATACAGTGTGTAAATTCCACAAGTAATAATAGAAAATAAGACAGTTAGACCAGGATTTATAGAACGGTCATTGTTAATTTCTGAAAGTTGACGAGTAACATCATACATCCAAAAAAGGAAATAAATTCCACACGAGATAATAGAAAATACAATAATTAATGGCACCGATTTTTTATTTGCTTGATACGAATATGTCATTATAAATAACCTCCAACTTTTGTGTAAAATAATAGCGAGTCTTTATTTGTTAATTTGGAACAAGTAACCTTTTCAGTTTTCCCATAAAACTCATTTTTCCTCCCAAAAAAAGTATATCAAAGCTACATATCATATACTAGGTGTTTATCTAAAAAAATAACAAAAAGCGAGCTATTTTCGATAATAACCGTATTGTTTCCATCATTCTTTTGTTAATCGATATATCGTACGATGATTTTATTCACCACAATAAAAAATCAAAAAAATGTTTGACAGGGGAATTAATTTCCAGTAAAATACAATACAACAAGAAATGAATAAATAGTCCGTTGAAGAGAAGAGTAGATTTGGATGTGCTTTATAGAGAGTCTCGGTTGGTGAAAAGAGATAAGCGCAAAAGAGTTGAAGATGGCCTCACGAGGATAAGTTGTTGATAAGTAAGCAACTTCGGGAAAGCACCCGTTATCAAAGCGACAAGTTATAAGACTTGGTTTAAGAAAAGTAATCTAGGATTACTTTAAAACAAAGGTGGTACCGCGATAATTCGCCCTTTACTAATTTATTAGTAGAGGGCTTTTTTGTTCATAAAAAATAATTAAATAATTACAGCAATGAGATGGAAAGTACGGATGGACTGTTATCTAACAGAGAGCTTGGGCAGCTGAAAACAAGCGATAAAGGAAATCTGGAAAATGGCCATTGAGCAGCGCTTCGAGTGAATGATTCATAAGACAGCGACGGATGCACCCGTTATCGTGCTAGAGTATAATCGATTGTTTCGACGTACTTGATGAGGATATCTATGTGAATAGATATCAAATAGAGGTGGTAGCACGCAAAAGCGTCCTCAAATGTATAGTTTTATACATTTGAGGACGTTTTTTCTTTTTATAGAGAAAGGAATAAGGCATGAGGTTACTCATATGCAGTATCTAGAGAGAGCGCGGAAAATAGACGCACGAGTATAACTATAGGGGGAGCAAGAATGATTGAATTAAAGAATATCGATGTGACTTTTTATCAAAAGAAAAAAGCCGTTGATGCAGTAAAGGACGTAACACTAAAAATTGAAAAAGAAGATGTTTTTGGGATTGTAGGCTACTCTGGAGCAGGAAAGAGCACACTGGTCCGTGTGATTAATTTATTGCAGCGTCCAACAACAGGAGAAGTAATAATCAATGGGAAAAATATTTTAGGGTTTTCAGCTAAAGAATTAAGAGCACAGCGAAAAAAAATTGGAATGATTTTTCAACATTTTAACTTAATGAAAGAGCGCAGCATTTTTGGAAATATTGATTTTTCATTAAAATATTCTGGATTATCTAAAGAGCAGAGAAAAGTAAAAATCGAAAAATTACTGGATTTGGTCGGTTTATCTGATAAAAAAGATGCCTATCCTAGCCAATTATCTGGTGGACAAAAGCAACGTGTAGCGATCGCTAGAGCCTTAGCGAATGATCCGGAGATTTTATTATGTGACGAAGCGACCAGTGCATTAGATCCTAAAACAACTATTCAGATTTTGGATTTATTGAAGAAATTAAACAAAGAATTAGGACTAACAATTGTCTTAATTACGCACGAAATGCAAGTTGTGAAGGAGATTTGCAACAAAGTAGCGGTGATGGAAGATGGACGAGTGATTGAACAAAACGATATTGTGTCCATTTTCAGTCAACCAAAAGAGGCCTTGACGAAGGACTTCATTCGTACCGCAACGCATATTGATCAAGCGCTAGAAACAATCATTCAACATCCTAGCCTGACTAATTTGAGTGGAAATGAAGTGTTAGTCGAATTTTCTTATGTCGGTGAACAGACAAGTGAGCCGCTAATTGCCCAATTGTATAGTAAGTATCATGTAGTTACGAATATTTTATATGGCAATGTTGAAATCTTGCAGCAAGTACCAATTGGTAATTTAATCGTGGTTCTTTCGGGAGAAGAAAAGCAGCGTGAAAAAGCATTAGACTTTTTACAAGGACAAGGAGTAAAAATCAAAATTTTAAAAACATATCGATCAAAAGAGACAATTGTGCCATTACATGTTGTTTAAACAATAGACTTGCAAATAAAGAAATGGAGTGAAGGGGAATGCAGAATTTTTTACAAAATTATTTTCCAAATGTTTTACAGTTAAGACAAGAATTTATTGATAGTACGATTGAGACGCTATATATGGTTTTTTGGACAGCTCTTATTGCTGGGATTTTAGGGACATTACTTGGCGTTGTTCTAGTTGCTACAGGACCGCAAGGGATTTTAAGAAGTAGTGTCATTTACAATATTTTAGAAAAAATCATTAACGTATGTAGATCCATTCCTTTTATCATCATGCTGGCACTAATTCAGCCGATCACTCGTTTTTTAACAGGAACAACGATTGGTACGACTGCTGCATTAGTGCCGCTGGTGATAGGGGTGATTCCATTTTTTGCACGTCAGATCGAAAATGCATTGCTAGAAGTTGATCCAGGTGTGATAGAAGCCGCTGAATCAATGGGAACTAGCCCACTGGGAATTATTTTTAGAGTCTATTTAGTAGAAGGATTACCTAGTATTATTCGGGTATCTTCTGTGACAATTATCAACTTGATTGGTTTGACCGCAATGGCAGGAGCCATTGGCGCAGGTGGTCTAGGCAATTTAGCAATAACTAGAGGCTATAATCGTTTTCAAACAGACGTGACACTTTTAGCTACCTTGATTATTTTGATTTTAGTTTTTGCTAGTCAATTTATCAGCAATACATTAATTAAAAAAACATCACATTAAAAATTTTATGATTAGAAAAGAGGAAAAAGAATGAAAAAGACAGTAAAGATTATCGGATTGGTATTAGCAATTGGGGTTGTGTTAGCAGGATGTTCTTCTGGAAGTGCGAAAAATCAGAAAAATGAAGTTGTAAAATTAGGTGTAGTAGGTGCCAATAATGAGGTGTTAGAATCTGTTAAAGATCGCTTAAAAGAGGAGGGGATTGATTTACAATTGGTAGAATTTTCGGATTACACGCAGCCTAATGCTGCTTTAGCAGAGAAAGAAATTGATTTAAATTCATTTCAACATCAAATTTTCTTAGATAACTATAACAAGGAACATAAAACAGAACTTGTATCAATCGGTAATACGGTTAGTGCCCCCTTAGGAATTTACTCTTCTAAAATCAAAGATGTAAAAGAGTTGAAAAAAGGCGCAGAAATTGCTATTCCAAATGATGCGACAAATGGTGGAAGGGCATTACTATTGTTGCAAAGTGCTGATTTAATCAAAGTCGATCCAGCGAAAAAACAAACACCAACGGTTAATGATATTACAGAAAATAAGTTGAATTTAAAAATCACTGAATTAGATGCTTCACAAACGGCTAGAGCTTTACAAGACATTGACGCTTCTGTGATTAATAGTGGGATGGCTGTTGATGCAGGGTTTACTCCAGCAAAAGATGCCATTTTTCTAGAACCTGTGAATGAACAATCTAAGCCATATGTGAATATTATTGTGGCTCGTAAAGCGGATCAAGACAATAAAACGTACAACAAAGTAATCGATACGTATCAACAGGAAGAGACGAAAAAAGTCATTGAAGAAACATCAAAAGGGTCAAGTATTCCAGCGTGGGAAATATTTGGGAGAAAATAAGGAGGGGTTAAAATGACGGTGGTATTAAAACAAACTATTCAAGAAGAAATTCGGCAAGGTGCAGAAAATGTGATTACACTCAGACGTCACTTCCATCAATATCCAGAAGCGAGTTTAAAGGAATTTAAGACAATCCAAAAGATTAAAGAAGAATTGCAACAGTTGGACATTCCTTTTGAAGAAGTTGGTGAAACTGGAGTATTGGCTACCGTAGAAGGATCAAAAGGCTCAGGGAAAACAATCGTTTTAAGAGCGGATATTGATGCTTTAGAGCTAGAAGATGCAACAGGAAAATCATACCAATCTAAACACCCAGGGTTAAATCATGCGTGTGGACATGATGGACATGCAGCGGCATTATTAGGAGCAGCAAAAGTGTTAAAAAATCATAGAGATGAATTTGCTGGAACGGTTAAATTAGCGTTTCAACCAGCTGAAGAAATAGGTGCAGGAGCTTGTCAATTCGTCAATGGCGGCTTTCTTGAAGATGTTGATCAAGTATTTGGCATTCATTTAGATTCTAATGTCCCAGTTGGGAAGTTAGTGGCTACTAAAGGAGCAACGAATGCGTCATGTGATATTTTTAAAATTGAAGTGGAAGGGCTAAGTAGTCATGTTGCTCAACCAAATGTAGGAAGAGATGCTGTTTTAGCTGCGGCAAGTATTGTGGTCGAGTTACAAAAAATCGCAGCAAGAGAAGTCAGTCCACTTGATCCCGTTGTTGTGGGGATTGGTGTATTGGATGCTGGAACGAGATATAATATTGTTGCCAATCATGCAAGAATAGAAGGAACCGTTCGTGCATTTAGCCATGAGACAAGAGCCTTTGTGTTAAAGCGTGTAGAGGAAATATCGGAGCAAATTGCACAAGCACACCGAACAAAAATCGCTTCTTTTGAGATCCATGATGCCGCTGGACCTCTGATTAATGAAGATAACGCAACGGCATTAGCCCAAAAAGTAGCTGCCGAGATTGTTGGAAGTGAAAATGTAGTGACTGATTACACGAAAAGCTTAGGTGCTGATGACTTTGCACAGTTTTTACTTAAAGCACCAGGTGTGTATGGTCGTGTTGGAACGCGCAATCTAGATAATCCTGATACACAATACGGACATCACCATGAGAAATTTGATATTGATGAAGCAGGATTGGCTTTGGCTACGGAATTTCATGTGAAATATGCACTGACTTATTTGAATTCGATTGAATAAGGAATAAAAAGTATAGGTATTGAAGTCATTATAGACATACTTCACTATCTATACTTTTTTTGAGCTTGGACGGGGGGTATAATAAGAAGCAAAGGAGATGTTAGTAGATGGATTGCACATTTCAAACGCAAGAAGGGCGCTTTAATTATCGGGTTGGCGCAATTATCACAAGTGATTTGGGGTTATTATTAGTCAAAAATCCTAGTGAACCATACTTTTACTCGGTGGGTGGACGAGTGAAAATGCATGAAACAATGGACGAAGCTGTTGAAAGAGAAGTTCTTGAAGAAACTGGCAGTATGATTCGTACAAAAGAATTAGGAGTTATTCATGAAAACTTCTTCACTTCTACTTTGACAGGGCAAAAGTATCATGAAGTGTCATTCTATTATTATGTAGAGCTTACTGATGATGTTGTTTCGGGTCTTTCATATAATGAGTTTGGCGAATACGAGCAACTGCAGTGGATAGCTTTTGATCTACTTAGGCAAACAGATATCAGACCAGCCTTTTTAAAAGAATTAACGAAAGAGAAAAAAACAGGAATTCGACACCTAGTTCAAAAGAAATAGAAAATGACTTTTGAACGCAATTTCGCATCATTCTTGCTTTTCAAAATAACTGTGCTAAAATGTCTTTTGTAAAGAAAGGTGATTAAGAATGTTTTTTCTTTCAGATAAATTTGTAAAAAGAATCAGCTCCCGACAGATGAATGTGATGAAGCATTGTTGTGGAGCCTAATAAAATGAATGCTTCATCGTTTAAGAAGAATACTAATTTTTTAGACTATTTCATAGTCTTGTTTAGTGTTGCCTTTAACGATGGATCATGATTTTTAAATAGCTCTGATTAAAGGACAACGTGTTTCGTGCGTTGTCCTTTGTAGATAATAAACAAGGGATATGATAGGGAGGCCTATTTGATTCCTTGTTTTTTTGCTTGGACATAAAGACTTTTTTTAAAACGTACGAAATTGTTGCCTTAAACAATGTCGTTACTGACTGAATAAATAGATACTTAATACAAATTACAGAGAACCAAAAATGTTCAAAAATAGAAAAGAGGAACAAACATGAGTTTATTAACAATTGAACACTTAACGCAACGTTTTGGCGAAAAAATCCTATATGAGGATGCATCACTTCGAGTGAATAAAGGCGATCATATGGGATTGACTGGTCAAAATGGTGTTGGAAAATCCACCCTAGTTAAAATTCTAACAGGTGAAATTTTAGCAGATGATGGTACAATTACATGGCAAAACAATATCAAAATCGGTTATCTCGATCAGCATGTTGAAGTCATCGGAGAGAACACAATCAATGAATTTTTACATCAAGCGTATAAAGATCTTTATGAAGTTGAAAGAAAAATTAATGGGCTATATATGGAGTTTGGTGAAACTGGTCAAGACAAATTATTAGAGCGGGCTGGAAGACTTCAAACACAATTAGATGAAAGTGAGTTTTATCAAATCGATACCATCATTAATGATTTGGCAAATGGTTTGGGGATTGAGGCAATCGGCTTAGATCGACCAATGAACGAGCTGAGTGGTGGTCAACGTTCTAAAGTTATTTTAGCGAAACTGCTTTTAGAACAACCTGACGTTTTATTATTAGATGAACCAACGAATTACTTGGATGATACGCATATTCAGTGGTTAATTAATTATTTAAATAACTTTAATGGAACCTTTATTCTTGTTTCTCATGATTATCACTTCTTAAATGCAGTGACTAATTGCATTTGTGATATTGAGTTCGGTCAATTGACGAAATACACAGGAAATGTAGAAAAATCGTTTGCGCAAAAGGAGCAAAACAAAGAGAGTTATTTAAAACAATATCATGCCCAACAAGCAAAAATTGAAAAAGCGGAAGCCTATATTCGCAAATATAAAGCTGGAAACCGAGCAACGATGGCAAAAAGTCGTCAAAAACAACTAGATCGACTAGAACGAATGGCTCCTCCAGGCACGTTAATGAAACCACAAATTTATTTTCCGTATCAGCCAATTGTTGCAAGTTTAGCATTGATGACGGAGGAATTAATCATTGGTTATACGGAACCATTGCTATCAGCAATTAATTTATCCGTCCATAGTGGGGAGAAAGTAGCGATTAAAGGGTTTAATGGAATCGGGAAATCTACCCTCATTAAAACATTGACAGGAAAGATCAAGCCAATCAGTGGAGAGTATCACTATCCAGCAAATACTAAAATTGCTTATTTTTCTCAAGATTTAACGTGGGAAAATGATTATTTGACTCCGTTAGCTTATCTAAGTAACTGTTTTCCTAAGAAAACTGTAAAAGAAATTCGTACCTACTTAGCGAAGTGTGGCTTGCCAGATAAGTTGGTTAATCAGCAACTACGATTGTTGAGCGGAGGGGAACAGACGAAAGTAAAGCTTTGTGAATTGACGATGGATTCAAGTAATATTATTTTCTTAGATGAACCAACGAATCATATTGATGCTGCTGCAAAAGAAAGCTTACGTCAAGCGATTCGACAATTTCAAGGAACGATCGTAATTGTTTCCCATGAAGAAGAATTTTATCTTGATATTACAGATCGTGTAATCAATATTGAAGAAATGATTTGATGAAAAGAAGCCGAGACAAACACCGATGAGGGCGATTGCTTTCATCGGTGTTTGTCTCGCCATTTATTCAGGTCTTTGGTGTCTGTTAGTGTGGGACACAACTAAAAATCAGTTTTGTTTCACACTCTAAATCTTAATAAACAGTGGCCAAAAGCCAGGTTCTTCGGCAATTTCGCGAAAATCGAGCAATACAAGAAGCGTATTGTTCGATTTTTACTCCAATTGCCCTAACCTAATCGACTTTGGCCTCAACCTCAGTTTTTCTCTATTTCATTAGTCCGTCATGAATGTGATCTAAATTCCATTTCATCATTGCATAATAACTATCTCCATCTTCGCCTTTTTTAGCAATAGAATCCGTAAAAATTGTACTGTAGATCGGCAAGTTAGTTTCTTTTGAAACTCTTTCCATACTACGTTTATCCACACTTGTTTCTACAAATAAAGAGGGAACTTTCGTTTGATGGATCTTATCGATAATTTGTTTCATTTGATCGGGTGTTCCTTGACTTTCAGTGTTGATTTCCCAAATGTATGCCGCTGTTAGTCCATACGCTTTAGAAAAATATTTAAATGCGCCTTCGCTGGTTACTAATAGTTTCTTGTTCTCAGGAAGATCAGCAAATTTTTCTTTAGCTTCTTTATCTAAAGCAGAAAGTTTGTCGATGTATTCTTTAGCATTATCTTGATAGGTCTCTTTATTTTTAGGATCTTTTTCACTTAAGGTATCTCTAATCGCTTCCACATAAGCGATTCCGTTTTGAATATCTAACCAAGCATGTGGATCTTGTTCATTTTCTTGTCCTGCACTCGTTAAATACATCGGTTTAACTTTTTTACTGACAGAAAAATAATCTTGATCCTCCTTTTTCTTAGTCGTTTCCATTAATTTCTTGAACCAGCCATTTCCGCCTGTTTCTAAATTAAGTCCATTGAAAAATAAAATATCGGCCTCAGATGCTTTGGCAACATCTTCTGGTAAGGGTTCATATTCATGAGGGTCTGTACCGACTGGAACGATACTATGCAAGTTGACCAACCCTTCTCCGACATTTTCTACCATATCAGCAAGAATCGAATTCGTAGCGACAACATTGATTTTTTCGTTTTTTGATGAATCTGTTGACTTCGTTTGACAAGCAGCTAGTAAAAATAAACTAGCGACAGCGGCGATGAATAATAATTTTTTTTTCATAATAATGTGTCCTCCTGTTTTTCTTTATTGACAAAAAATAGTCCTTTTTTGGGTGAAAATAAAAATGCTAGAATGAAAAAAGCTGCAGCAGTTAAAACAATTGTCGCACCTGATGCTAAGTTATAAGAATAACTGAAAAACAAACCGATAATCGAGCTTAAAACACCAAAGAGTGAAGCTAAGCCAATCATTGTTGGCAAATGATTAGTTAACAGATACGCTGTGGCAGCAGGAGTAATCAACATAGCAATTACCAGCACGGTTCCAACTGTTTGTAAAGAAGAAACCGCAACTAAGGTAAGTAAAAACATCAATGCGTAATGGAAAAATTGAACATTTAATCCATAAGCTTGTGCCATTGTAGGATCAAACGAAGTGATTTGTAACTCTTTGTAAAATAAGCCAACGAAAATCAATACAACAATTCCAACAATTGCAGTGATTACAATGTCAGAATCGCGAACAGCTAAAACATTTCCGAAAAGAATATGATAAAGATCGGTGGAACTTTTAGCAAAAGAAATCATAATGATCCCTAAAGCAAAGAAGGAACTAAACACGACACCGATTGCTGTATCATTTTTTAATTGGCTTTTTTGCGTAATAAAGCCAATCAATAGTGCTGCTAATACACCAAAGATTGATGCACCAAATATATAATTGACGCCAAACATATAAGAAGCAGCAACACCAGGTAATACGGCATGTGAGATGGCATCCCCCATTAAAGACATCCCACGTAAAATAATAAACGATCCAATGATTCCTGAAATAAGACCTACAATGATTGAAGTAATCAACGCGTTTTGGAGGAATTGGTATCGAACTAAGCCATCAATAAAATTTGCAATCATGCATCAGCAACTCCTTTAATAATAATGTCGCCCATTGTTTCACCATAAGCTAATTGAATGTTTTTATTCGTGAAAGTCGTAGCAACAGAACCTGAAGCAATTAACTCTTTTTTTAGAATAACCACCTCATCAAAATAATGAGTGACTTTGTGGAGATCATGATGAACGATCACAATGGTTTTTCCAGCATCTTTTAATTGCTTAAGAATTGCCATAATGACTTTTTCACTAGTCATATCAATTCCGACAAATGGTTCATCTAACACGATGATATCTGCATCTTGGGCAAGTACGCGAGCGATAAAGACTCGTTGTAATTGTCCGCCAGATAGTTCACTGATTTGTCGTTTGGCGAAGGGATCTAATTGAACGGTTTTAAGTGCGTCTAGAGCTTTTTCTTTTTCCTGCTTTTTAGGTCGTTTCATTAGGCCTAATTCAGGATACGTGCCTAAAAGAACCACTTCCATTACATTAATGGGAAAAGAAAGATCTAACGCGTTACGTTGTTCCACATAAGCGATCCGTTTTTTTTGAGTATCAAGTGGATTATTTCCTATGAGAACGGTTCGAGTATCTGTTTTGATCAATCCAAGCATTCCTTTTAAAAAAGTAGATTTTCCTGCGCCATTTGGACCGATAATTCCAGTGATTTTTCCAGCAGGTAATTGTAATGAAATATCCAATAAGGCTTTTTGCCCTTGATAACTAACAGTTAAATGTTCGATTGTAAGATTATTATTATTTATAGACATAAAAAAACCTCCTTTTTAGGTTTACCTTAAAATAAGTATAAGTTAAACTTAGATTAAAATCAATCCATTTTTTAGGTTTGCCTAAAAAAACTCTAGAAAGCAAATCTATTGCTTCTAGAGGATGAGTATTATTTAATGTAGTGATTGGAATAATGACTTTGCTAAATCTTGATACGTTCTATTCTTAGGATATTGATTTGTAAATAAAATGACCGCATTTCTTGTATCTTTTGAAGTGAAGCTATTTGTTTCAAAGCCTTCTTCAACACCATGACCTTGAATATAGGTAGAAAAATTGTAAATACCGCCGATATAGTTATTTTCAGTGGCTGGTGTCCAGAGTCTTTCGAGCACCTGATGATCAATGATTTTTCCTGATAATAAATTTGCGTAAAATAAGTACAGATCACCAACTGTCATCCCCACACTTCCAGTTCCTACCTCTTGTTCAAAAAGAAGTGGATTATCGTTAATTTCAGAATCGAAATTTTTGCCTTCTGCTTTTTCATAGGCATATGTTCGGTTATTTGCGGTTAAAAAATCAGTATAAAATAATGTGTGAGACAGTTGCAAGTGTTGAGTAAATGTTTGATAAAATAACGTTTGGTAAGCAGTGTCTGTTAATTGCTCCAAAATACCAACTAACAAATAATAGTTGATGGCATCATATTTAAATTTTCCATAAGTCTCCATCGTTGCATGAGAAATTGCGAATTGAAGGAATCCATCAGGAGACATCAGATGTTTAGGTTTTATTTTTTGGCACAGTCCAGAATTCATCGAAAGTAGCTGACGAATAGTAATTTTTTGACTATCGGGGATGTTTGGGTAAAACTGATTTAATGTTTCATCTAGAGAGAGAGTTCCTAATTCAACTTGTTTTAAAATTAGGACTGCCGTAAGAGCTTTTTGAATTGATCCAATTTGGAAGATTGATTGATACGTATTTGGCAATTTTTTGGCATAATTTGCATACCCAAAACCTTTTTGCAAAATAATTTGCCCGTTTTGCACGACTAAAGCCGTTCCGACAAACTTACTATCTGTCAATTTTTGTTCGATTTGTTGTGCTAGTGGTGTTGACGGTTCAATTTTTTGATTAAAATCATCTCGTTTGTTGGCATCAGTTGTGAGCTTTCTCGTTGTTTCTGTTGTTAAATGTTTGGAAGGTGAATGAGGCGTAGTGTTAAAAAATAAGAGATATAGTTCAAGTGCAACAAGACTAATAAAAAATAAAATAAATAACGCCTGTATCCAATGGTATCTTTTTTTCTGATGTTTTTTATGATACATGCGGCACACCTCCGATCTTGCTTTTATTTTACTCGCTACTTCGGTTAAATCAAGATATAAGGAATGAATTTAACGAACAGTTTTGTAAGTCAAAAAAACTTCTGCCAAAAGTCGCTAGAATTTCAATTAATTGTCATAAGAAAGCAAAAGATCCATGATTTTTTTGTCAATCAATGTTAGAATGTAAAGTGAAGTTTTCAATTATAAGAATAGAAAAATATCTAGATCACGGAGGAAATCATGACCCAAAAATACCAGGATAAAACATTACGAATCTTTAGTTTGAATGCTAATCGTCCTTTAGCAGAAAAAATTGCCAAAGTTGTCGGGACTGAGCTCGGAAAAAGTACAGTTCGCCAGTTTAGTGATGGAGAGATTCAGATCAATATTGAAGAGAGTATTCGTGGGGACCATGTTTTTCTTGTTCAATCGACCAACCTTCCAGTGAATGACAATTTAATGGAATTGTTGATCATGATTGATGCTTTAAAACGAGCAAGTGCTAAGACGATTAATGTGGTGTTGCCTTATTATGGGTATGCGAGACAAGATCGTACAGCAAAGCCAAGAGAACCAATTACTGCAAAATTAGTGGCCAATTTATTAGAAGAAGCAGGAGCTACTCGAGTTTTGACTCTGGATTTGCATACAGTTCAGGTTCAAGGATTTTTTGACATTCCAGTGGATAATTTGTTTACGATGCCGCTTTTTGCTCATAATTATCGACAACAAGAATTAACTGGAGAAGAGATTGTTGTTGTTTCACCTAAAAATAGTGGTGTTCAGCGCGCTAGAAGCTTGTCTGAATATTTAGATGCAACATTAGCCATTATTGATCAAGATGAAGTCGATGGTGTGCGTTCAGGCTATGTAATCGGTGAGGTCAAAGGGAAGACATGTATTTTGGTAGATGATATTTTAAATACGGGTCAAACAATGGCCACTGCTGCAGAAATATTAAAAGAAAATGGTGCAAAATGCATTTATGCTTGTGCTTCTCATGGATTGCTTTCAAAAGGAGCTAAAGCAATACTAGATGGATCACCAATCGAACAAATTTGTGTGACTGATTCCGTTTTTATCTCAGAAGATCGTCAACCAAAGGCGTTGAATATAGTTTCTTGTGGGGAATTAATGGGAGAAGCGGTAAAACGAATTCACGAGAACACACCGATGAGTCCACTATTTCGTTTGGAAGAGAAATAATCATTCAGTGTTTAAATAAGGAAAGAAGTTCAGCTATCGTTTTATACTGAGCTTCTTTTTATCATTTATTTTAGCTGTAAAAGTGTTTGTAAGAGAGGAGAAGCATCTTTGAAAGAACAGAAAAAGGGGATTTTATTAGGTTTTATTGCTTATATTTTTTGGGGAATTATTCCAATTTATTGGAAATTAATGCCTACAGTTGATCCACTAGATATCTTGTGTTATCGAATTATCTGGTCGTTTTTATTTATGATCGTTTACATTTTATTTACGAAGAAATGGTCGTTATTTTTAATTGAAGTTAAAGCAGTTGTAAAAGATAAGAAAAAATTATTTGCTATTATTTGTGCTGCGATGCTCATTTCAATAAATTGGTTTACCTTTATTTATACGGTCAGCCAAGGGCATGTGACTCAGGCTAGTCTAGGCTATTATATGAATCCATTAGTAAATGTTTTGCTGGCAACTTTGATTTTAAAAGAAAAATTAAGTCGTTCAGGAATGATTGCTTGTGGACTGGCGTTGACCGGCGTTTTGTTATTAACGGTTCAGACTGGAGAAATTCCTTTTGCTCCGTTGGTAATGGCGATTACATTTAGTTTTTATGGATTAATCAAAAAAGGAGTAACTGTAAGCTCTTATACAGGTTTAACGATTGAGACATTTGTAATTCTGCCAATTGCATTAGTCTATCTGTTATTTTTCTCACGTCAAGGATTTATGAATTATGAAACGTCTACTAATTTATTGTTGATGGGAGCAGGTGTAGTTACAGCGATTCCTTTATTACTTTTTGCAGAGGCAGCAAAACAAATTTCCTATATCATCTTAGGATTTATTCAATATGTTGGTCCAACATTAATGCTGATATCGGCGATATTCTTGTACCATGAACCTTATTCGGCAGAGCAATTCATTGCATTTGGTTTTATCTGGGTAGCAATTGCTGTCTTTACTTATGGCAATATTTACACCTATCGTAAAGAAAAACAATTTATAAAATAAGCGTTCAAGGAATCAATCTTTGAGTAAGATTTCTAGTTATGTTAAACTAATTTCATTAAAAATGATTCAGAAAGGGCGAGTTCAGTGGAACCCATTTATTTAGATCACGCAGCAACAACACCGATTCATCCAGCTGTTATAGAAATAATGACAGATGAAATGACCCATACTTTTGGAAATCCATCGAGTATTCATACGTTTGGTAGGCAAGCCCATCGTAAGTTAGAAGATATTAGACAAATGATTGCTGCCAGTTTGTACGTGAAACCGCATGAAATTATCTTTAATAGTGGTGGTACAGAAGGGGACAACACTGCGATTATTGAAGTGGCTCTTTCTAGAAAAGATCAAGGGATGCATCTGATTACAACGGCGATTGAACATCCCGCTGTTTTAGAAACGATGAACTATCTGGAAGGTTTAGGATTTGAAGTGACTTATTTACCGGTTAATGAAAAAGGTGAACTTGCAGTATCTGAACTTGAAAAAGCTTTAAGAGAGGATACGATCTTAGTTTCCGTGATGTATGGTAATAATGAAGTTGGCAATTTATTGCCGATCGAGGAAATTGGCGCTTTATTAAAAACACATCCTGCGATTTTTCATACGGATGCCGTTCAAGCCTATGGTTCTGAACGAATAGTACCTCACGAAATCGGCATTGATTTGTTAAGCATTTCTGCACATAAAATAAACGGGCCAAAAGGTGTTGGCTTTTTATTTAAAAATGATTCGATTTCACTTCCACCACTACTACATGGTGGAGAGCAAGAAGAAAAACGTCGAGCTGGTACGGAAAATTTAGCTGGTATTGTTGGCATGGGTAAGGCTATTATGCTTTTGACAGATGAAGAAAAACAACAGCGACATGGTAAATACGCTGACTTTGAGCGGATTATCCTCTCTCAATTAGAGGATGCTCAAGTGGATTACCAAATCAATGGGAGCCCTGATAATAAATTAACCCATATTTTAAATTTGTGGATTCCTGGGGTATCAAGCGACTTATTATTGATGCATCTGGATCTTCAAGGTGTGGCGATTTCAACAGGTTCTGCTTGTACTGCCGGAACTGTTGAGCCGTCTCATGTTTTAGAGGCAATGTATGGCAAGGATCATCAAGCAATCAAGGAATCTGTACGAATCAGCTTTGGTTTAGGCAATGACGAAACACAAATTCAGCAGTTTGTGTCAATATTGATTGAAACAATCAAAAAAATCAAACAGTAATGTAAGAAAAGTAAGAATAGAACTAGCAAAAAGAAAGCGTAACAACTATAATAAAAGAGACAATAAATAAAGAGGTGGAAAAATGGCATTTAAAGAAAAAGCAACAGTAGAAGGTTGTCCAATCGTTTATAAAGTAAATGAGCAAGCCAAGAAATACACATTGAAGGACAATGGATTCACTGAAACCAATTCAGGGAACTTCCAATTGATTCGTCCGTTGGATGGCACTCCTCAAAGCAAAGAAGGATTTAAACTAAAAATAACAATCGCTGAAGATTTAAAAACACTGAAAATGTCGGTAACAACTGCGAATGGGTTGAAAGCAATGAATATTTTCAAAAACGATGCGCATGCAATGAGCCAAGAGAAGTTTTACTTCTTAATGGATGGCATGATCAGCCGTGGTGTGTTTGAGAAAGCTTAATTATTAATGAAGTTATTAAAAAGTAGAGATGAAATTCGCTGAATTTTGTCTTTATTTTTTTGTTTCGATAATAGAGCTATTTTGCTCCATCTCTAATAGTTGCGTTTTTCTAACGGAAACGTCGAGTCTATTACCGTCAGAAAGTAAGAGTTCTCTGTTTTTTTTATCTAAGTGAATGATATGTTGTTTATTGACAAGATATGATCGATGGCAACGAAAAAAGTTTTCATTGAGTCGCTCTATTTTGTTCAAAGAACCACTAAATTCTACTATTCCTTTGTCGTGAGTCAAAATTAATTTATGAGGTTTAACGGATGTTTCAAAGAATAGAATATTTTCATGTAAAATTGGAGTTATTTTAGTTCCTTGTTTGATGTTCAATATTTTTGTCCCTTTTATCCGTTCATCTTGACATCTTTTTTCTGCAAGTGTCAAACATCGATGAATTCTTTTTTGGACGTTTTTTGGATTGTCTTTCAAAATAAAGTCTAAAGCTTCAATTTGATGTTGAAAAACTTGTAAGGCAAATTCTTTATGTGCGGTGATAAAAACAATTTTACCAAAACTATCTAGTTCTCGAATTTTCGCTGCTAAATGAATACCATTGAATTCATCTGTTAAATTAATATCTATAAAGTACAGCCCCATTTTTTCTGAATGTTTGTTTTTATATTCTAATAAGGTGTTTGGATTGTTTGTTGTTAAGAGTATCTCCATATTAAATTCTTCGATTACAATGTAATTTTTTATCCAAGACTCAATTTGTCTTTTTTGAGTTTGATTTTTTTCATATATAAATACTGATAACATAATGGCTCCCTCCTTTTTTTTATTAGTATACAATGAGTTTTGATTAGAATACAATAGTGAATTTTATAAAGTTTTGTTATTAATGTTATTTTTGAAAAACGTTTAGGAATTATAACGTTACATTATGGATGTTTTTGTATTTTTGTTCGTTTCTTATGATAGAATGATTTTATAACAGTGAATCAATATTTTACTGTGAAAAAGGAGGAGGAAAAATATATGAAAAAAGTCGTTTTATTTTCTTTAATGTTGGCATCGGTTTCTGTTTTACCTGTTTGTGTAAGCGCTTCTCAGGGAGATGAAGTGAAGCAAAATATTGTTACTGATGAAGGTGAGATTGGAGGATGGTCTGAAGATAGTGGTGCATATAATCTGTCATCTAACCATTTTAGAGCATCTAGTCCCAAACATTACGGTGAAAGACAACAAAGAAGTGCTGGTCGTAATATGTGGGATCGACGAGCACACGGTTGGACAAATTGGTCCGGCAAACATCATTATACAACGGCAAGAATGGAAAAATATGATGCTTGGTCAAGAAAATGGGTTGTGGTTACAACATCTGGTAGAAAATGGGGAAGAAATGGAACAGAAGCTTATTCTCCATGGGCTCGGGGAGGAGAATATGATCCTAACAAAGCCCGAACTTATTATGGTTCATAAAAAATTAAAAATAAAACAACAAGGAATTTACTTGTGATATCAGCGTTTATTAAGATTCCATACAATTGGGATATGACTTAAAAGTTATGTCCCAATTCTATTTTTAGAACCAATAAAATGAGGTTGTTGTATGAATAAAAAAAATATCATAATCACTCTATTGTTAACGATGATTTTTTTTCTTGTATTGTTAACAAATAACTATCAGCAGAATCAAAAATATTTAGTAGAAGAAAGCAATCATTTATATTCGCCTAATAATTTTGTTCTTCAAAAAATAAGTTTTAATGACATAGCAAAAGACAAGATATTAAATAGTCAGCCGTATCGATTATTTTATACAGTAGAAAATAATCTGAATTTGGATATACGTGCCTATTATTCTAATAACTATAAAAAATGGGCGCCACCTTTAAAAGACGGAGAATTTTTCAGAAAAAATAATGAAAAAAAAGCAGTTGTCGGAAACAATGTAAAAGTTGAGTATAAAAATGGGAAAGAGTATTTCAAATTAGAAAATACAAAATATGAGGTAATTGGTCGTTTAGGCAAAAAAATTCCCAATCGATTTAAACATTCGGTTTTACTTAGTGACTCCAGTTTTTTTAATGAAGAAAAAAAAACCTATATAATTGATGGAAACAACTTGAAGAATATGGAGAAGTCAAAGTTAACTGGGGAAGAATATAAAAATTTAACAGGAGTAAATCGCTTTTTATCTGTTGATTATTTTTCACCGATGATCATTCTTTTTTCTAAGATTTTAATTTTGGGTGTCTTAATATTTCTCGTTTATTGTTATCATTTATACTGTTATCGAGAAATTCTGGTTTTAAAAATAATTGGAATAAGTAATAAGAAAATTTTATGGGGTAAACTTTGTCTGCTTAATCAATTATTTTTGATTACATTGCTAGTTGTCTACTGTTTATATTCCCAATCGACATTGACTAAAGGTAATTTTAGTTATTGGTTAGAGAATTTTATATATTTATTAATGATGAATTTGTTATACATAATCATCTATTTTAGAGATAGATATGAGGTGACTAACGAATGACTGTTATCAAAGAATTATATTATACATTTAAGAGCCATCCTTTTTTAATTGGTATTTACGTAATTTTGTTAACAACATTTTTAGCATTGCTCACTATTTTTATCTCTTTTAACAGCAAAATTGACGATGTTTCTGAATCATTACCTAGAAACTTCTCAGATAAAACGATGTATTCTCTTATTGATACATTAGATCCAGTTGAATTTGAAACGTTTAATCGTTCAGCGGATTCAGTAGAAATCATAGCTAACTTTTATAATGAACTTAATGAACAAAAAGACTTTAACTATCTAGCGATGAATGATCAACCAATACCTATTATTGATTTTAAAGGAGATGAAACATTTGAGTATGCTTATGGTACGCCAATGAAAGGAACTGGTAGGTATGAAGCTGAAATTGGTGAAAAGAGTTATTCTTTTTTTGATACTAAAGCCATCCAGTTAAATAAAAAAGTTTTGAGTTTTATTCTTTGGACATTGAGTACGGAGAAATTTTTGATTGGAATGAATTGGGATACAATCAAAAAACGATACCAGTAATACTGGGAAATGATTATAAAGGTGTATACGATATCGGCGAAGTTTTTTTAGGAGATTATTTATTTGAACTTGTTTCATTTAAGGTAGTAGGCGTATTAAAAGAAAACTCTTTTGTTTTTTATCAAGGAAATGCTGAATTTTATTTAGATAATGTTGTGGTCATTCCTTATCCTGAAAAACGCCCAGATAATAATTTTAAAGATAAAGGTTTTTTGAATCGTTTGTATTTCGGTATGATTAATGGAAATATTGCTACAAATAATGATATGGAAATAAGCGAGATATTAAGTAGCTTAAATAAAATAGGAAAGCAAACCAAATTTTCAAATTATCATATTATCGGTGTTAGCAGTTTTGTGGAACAATACACAGATATGCTCATGGCATTAACAAAGAACAAAGAATTAATCATAGTCCTTTTTTCTATGTTATTTATACTAATGGTGATATTACTAAATTTCATTTCCTACACGCTTTTTGTGCAAAGAAAAAACAAATATTATGTCTACTATTTGAATGGTTTCAGCAAAAAAATTATCAACAAATGGATTATTATCGACACTTTTTTCCCTATAATTATTTCAATAATTCCGTATACTATTTTCTTATTCATATCACGGATTGGAAGTAATCTTAGTTTCATCATTATGACCGCTATTTTGATAGTATTAGGTACATCAACTAGTTTGTTCTTAATAAAAATAGGATTAAAAAGACACTTAATAGGCAACTTTAGGAGAGAGAGATGCTAGAATTAAAAAATATATGTAAATCATATGAAAGTAAACAACAGTCTTCAGAAATAATTTTTAAGGATTTAAATTTTAATATGGGAAAAATGGATTCGTCTATTGCTATTGTCGGCAGAAGTGGTTCTGGGAAAACAACGTTGCTTAACATTATGGCAGGACTAGACACAAACTATTCTGGAGAGTATCTATTCGAACAATCGTCGTGTCGTAAAAATAATGATTATATGTCAAAACTTCGTTTGCAAAACTTTGGAATGATTACACAAAAATATTATTTATTAAATGATCGGACAGTTTTTAATAATGTTGCCATTTCACTAAGGAACTCAAATCTAAAGGAAAAAGAAATAAAAAATCAAGTGGAAGCAACATTAGAAAAAGTAGGATTGGCAGATTATAGGAATAAATCACCAAGATCATTATCAGGTGGAGAAAGTCAAAGGGTTGCTATAGCAAGAGCGATTGTAAAACGACCTAAATTACTTTTAGCAGATGAGCCGACAGGTGCGTTAGATGAAAAAACAGAAGAATCTATTTTATCGCTGTTTTCTAATTTGATTAATGAAGGAAATAAAATGATTATCGTTACACATAGTAAAATTATTTCTGACTTTTGCACACTGAGGTATGAAGTAACAGATAAACGTATACAATTATTAAAATAAATGAACAGAGAAGCAATACCATAAGATACAGAAGTAAAAGAATTAGGTAGTTGACATAGAAGCATTTAGTTGTTTTTTAGGAGGTTGGAATATGACTCCCAGAGCTACATTCCAACCTCGACTATTTATAGAAAATGGAGTATAATGTGAATCACTGAAAAATTACGACCTTCAAATCGTAGATGCATTCAGAATCTAAATTGAAATGATGGTGATCAAATGACAGATAACAGTAAAACTCGTGTGGTTGTAGGCATGAGTGGCGGTGTGGATTCGTCTGTTACAGCGTTGCTTTTAAAAGAGCAAGGCTATGATGTCGTGGGTATCTTTATGAAAAATTGGGATGACACGGATGAAAATGGTGTATGTACTGCTACAGAAGATTATAAAGATGTGGCAAAAGTGGCTGATCAAATCGGCATTCCTTATTATTCAGTAAATTTTGAAAAGGAATATTGGGATCGAGTATTTGAGTATTTTCTTGCAGAGTACCGACGTGGACGGACACCAAACCCAGACGTCATGTGCAATAAAGAAATTAAATTCAAAGCGTTTCTCGAGTACGCAATGCAACTAGGTGCAGATTATGTGGCAACTGGACATTATGCCCAAGTAGAAAGAAAAGAAGACGGTATAGTACGCATGTTGCGTGGTATTGATAATAATAAAGACCAAACGTATTTCTTGAGTCAATTATCTCAAGCTCAATTAGCAAAAACAATGTTTCCTTTAGGTGGCATGGAAAAAGCAGAAGTTCGAGCAATCGCTGAACGAGCAAACTTAGCGACAGCTAAGAAAAAAGACTCTACAGGAGTTTGTTTTATCGGAGAAAAGAACTTCAAGCAATTTTTAAGCAACTATCTACCGGCTAAAAAAGGAAATATGGTGACTTTAGATGGCGAAATCAAAGGGCAACATGATGGCTTGATGTATTACACAATCGGTCAACGTCAAGGCTTAGGAATTGGTGGGGGTAAAGGCTCACAAGAACCTTGGTTTGTGATTGGAAAAGATTTAGCAAGTAATACGCTATATGTTGGTCAAGGTTTTCACCATGAACAACTATATGCAACGCACTTAGATGCTAGCGAAATTCATTTTACTGTAGATACAGAAATGCCTAGAGAATTTGAATGTACAGCAAAGTTTCGCTATCGCCAACAAGATGTACCAGTTAAAGTTGTTTTAACAGGTGATGGAACAAGTGCAAAAGTGATTTTTTCTGAACCGGTTCGAGCAATTACTCCTGGACAAGCAGTTGTATTTTATGACGGAATGGAATGTCTTGGCGGAGGCTTGATTGATCAAGCTTATCAAGAAGAAAAAGTTTTGCAATATATCTAAATCAAAAAAAGAGTAGGAGGAATTCCTACTCGCAGACTATAAACAAAAGATACAAACGAACTTCTTATTTAGAAGCTTTGTTTGTATCTTTTGAATTTTAAGAAAAAAATAAGTAAGAACGTTGGTCTCCACTTCTAGCTTTTTAAGTTCATTTTTAGGAAATTTGATTATGTTATCGGAATAATAGTGGATTTAGACTAAGGTATAAAAAAAGGATAATTGGCAAAAAACAATTATTCAAACGAATGTATGAGTATGGAAGATGGAATTTTAACATATTTTTAGTTTGAATAACATTCTATTGATCTTGATTTATGTGGATATACACCTTATTGAAATCTATTTTATGTTTAATAAAACGTCTGTTATACTTAAATTTGAACTATATTATATAGTTCAAATTTAAGTATAACAAGGAGGAATATCATGAAAAAAGGGAAGGGAAATAATAGGTTTTTAGGTAGTATTTTAGTTGCGGTTAGTATTTTAACTGCTACGAAAGCCAATGCAGCTCCAGCGTTACAAGAAGAAGTGAAGTTTCAGCAACCAAATGGAATAGAAGTAAAAGCAACACAATATGGAGATGAATTTTTCCATTACACGGTTGGAGAAGATAGTAGTCTTTATGCTAAAAAAGCAGATGGTTATTGGTACTATGAGACAAAAGGGGCAAATACTCGACAAAAAGAGGCAAAAGTAGGGATCGATCCTAAACCCCAAAATGTAAAAATGCAGTCAGATGTAAAAGATGATATTACTATAGAAAAGAAAAGAGCGAATTTTAATCAAAGAATTTTAACGAAACAAAATAAAAAATTAAGTAAAGATCAAAATTTACTTGTAGTGTTAATTGAATTTAATGACGTGAAACTAACAACTTCATTAGAAGAATGGCAAAAAAAAGTTTTTTCAACAGAAGGAAAAACAGTGAAATCCTTCTTCTCTGAACAAACAAATAAACGAATTGAACTGCAACCTGCGAAGGAAACTGCAGATATAAAAGATGGTGTCATGAAGATTCACATGGATCAAGAGCATCCTGATAAGGGAAGCGGCTTCAATATTTTCGAATTAGCAACTGATATTTTGCAAAAGATTAAGCATCAAATTGACTTTTCTAGTTATGATACGAATAAGGATCATGCGATTGAACCAGATGAATTACATGTGATGTTTGTTATTGCAGGATATGAACATAGTGCAGGAAATATTGGGAAGGGTGTTTGGGGCCGTAAAGGTTGGAGTAGTAATTTAACGACAGTCGATGGAATGAAATTTACTGATTTTACAATGTTTGGTGAAAAAATGAAATATAATGATAAAGATATTTCGTCAACAATTGGTGTTATTTGCCATGAATTGGGGCATGATTTAGGATTACCTGATTTATATAATACTGAAGGTGACGGTGCTGGTTTAGGTATTATGAGTCTGATGTCGCAAGGCAGTTGGGGAGAAGAAAGTGGTGAATTTGGTGGGATGACACCAGTTGGTTTAGATGCGTATTCAAAAGTACAGTTGGGTATTCCTGATGAAGAGATGAATCCAGCTCAAAAATATGATAAAAAGATCCATGCAATTTCAGAAGCGACAGATCCAACAATTTTGAAATTGCAAAGCCAAAATCAAAATGAATATTTTTACTGGAAAATAGACAATTATATGGTTTTGATAAAGGAATGAGGAAGTTTAATCATCAACTGACAGGAGGAATTGCTGTCTACCGTGTGAACACAGATTATTATAAAAATGTAGGAGTCGGAAAACAACTTGTTACGGCTTTAGAAGCTGATGAAGGTATCCTAGGATACTCTAACTATGACAGAAATCAAATATTTGGAAGTAATCCTTTTTACTATGCTGGAAAAAATCTAAGTAATGGCGTGCAACCTATTCAAATTAATAAAAAAACAATCCCTTCTACGAAGTTATCCGATGGTAATTATTTAGAAACTTCGTTAACTGTTATGTCTGATTCAGCAGCTGAAATGACTGTGAAAATTGGGGAAGATGGATATGTACCTGTTGAAAAAATAGAAATTGAGCCTAAAGATCTGACTCTTGAGTTTGGTGAATCGATTGAACTGAAAGCCACAATTACACCAGAAAATGCAACGTATAAGGGAATTGAATGGAGTGAAAAATTCTTTATTCCTTCTTTTCCTAAAATGGTTGATAAAAATGGAAAAGTAACGGTACCTAAGTCGATGTTTGCTTCGGGAATTCTAGAAGTTACAGCAAAATCCATAGATGGTGAGAAATCCAACACAATTAAAGTGAAAATAATTTCCAAAAAAGTGACTGGAATCTCTTTAGCACAAGAAAATGTAACATTAAATGTTGACGAAACACAAAAATTAGATTATAGCATTCAACCAGAAAATGCGGCAGATAAAAGAGTTGATTGGTCAAGTTCAAATGAAGAAGTGGTTACGGTAAGCAAAGATGGCGTCATTACAGCTAAAAAACAAGGAAATGCATTAGTCACAGCTACAACTACAGAAGGAAAAAAGACAGCAACGAGTAAAGTTTCAGTGGTTGGTAGAGCAGATGCTGAAGGAGTATTTGGGACAGTACCATGGAGTTGGGAAAAAGAAAGTCAGACAGTAACTTTTAAAGGTGGAAAATTCTTTGATACAGATACCTACAACAGTATATATGAAAAAATCGAAAAACTACCGGAGTTAGAAGGAAAAAAAATAAAGAAAATAGTGTTCAAAGAGCCAATTGAGCTCTCTCAAAATTCAAGTGCTCTATTTTATTGGTTAGGTTATTTAGAAAGTATTGAAGGAGCTCATTTTTTAGATACAAGTAAAGTAGTAGATATGAGTTTGATGTTTATGAATACACTTGCGTTGACTTCCTTAGATATCCGTAATTGGGATGTAAGTAATGTTAAAGTAATGAACAGCATGTTTTATGCAGCGGGTGCAATCGAAGAATTGGATTTGAATACTTGGGATGTAAGTAATGTTGAAGTTATGTCATCTATGTTTTTTAATATGAGGAAGTTAAAGAAACTGAATATAAATAATTGGGATGTAAGGAACGTTATAGAAATGAGCGACGCATTTAATATGACTTTGTCATTACCTGAATTAAATTTAAGTGGCTGGAATACAAATAAAGCTACAGGTTATATTCAAGAATTTACAGGCACAAATGACAGATTAGAAAAATTTGTTTTAGGAGAAAATTGTCAATTACCTATCAAATATTATTATGCTGGTTTTCCAATGGATGGAGGAGAGACTTACACAGGAAGATGGCTAAAAGTATCGGAAACAGGAGAAACTATAAAAGTATACGAAACTGCAAAAGACTTGTTGGATACTTATGATTGTAATGGCGGGATTTTTATTAGAGAAAGAAAAGAATAGTTGAATCGATGCTACTATGCCTTCTTTAATAGCAAGGGGAGTTGATTAATTAGTTACTCTGCGAGTAGGAAGAATTCCTACTCGCTTTTTTGACTAGAGTTTTGTATATAAGTTCTCGATTCTGGTGAAATAATGAGATAAGCCATCGAAATAAACTCAACTACACGAAATGCTAGCATCACCATTTTAGGAAACATACTGACCATCAACGGAGGATAAAAATAAATGAGGAAAATAAACGGAATAAAGAGTAGTGAAACAAAGTACCCTTTTTTACCACCATTTATTAATCCCGCAATCACAGTGATATAAACGAGAAAGACAAAAATTTGATACCAAACATCAGCTCCAAAAGAGCCATTTCCTTCAACCACAGCTTTTAAAGCCATAATCAATGCAATGATAATCAAAATATTATTATATAAAAGTAAATAAATAGCAATTGAGTTCCAAAATACAGGTTTTTTCATTGTATGAATCGATCCTTTCTATTTCTTTTCATATTTTAGCAAATGCCTATTCTATAAGCAATGAAATAAAAACCAATTTTCTTGTTCGGGCTGATTAAAATTATGGTAAAATAAAAAATGAACGTTAAACAAAAACTATTTCACAAGCACTTAAGTTGAAAGTTTTGTGCTAAGTGACTAGAATAGCTCTTATATAAAGAATTGGAGTGAGTGATCAATGTACCAAGTTATTACAATGTACGGCGATAATGAACCTTGGTGGTTTTTTGAAGACTGGCAAGAAGATATTGACGAAAATAAATCATTTGATTGTTTGGAAGATGCAGAACGTTATTACATAAAAAAATGGCAAGAATTATCTTCAACCTATGAGTACATAAATACAAAAGTTAATTATTTAGCAGCTTTCTGGAATGAAGGAGATGAACGCTGGTGCGAGGAATGTGATGAAGATTTGCAGCAGTATAAAGGATTAGCTCTATTGAAGGACCTTCAAGCAGTTACTTTTGAAAGTGGCGATGATTTTCATGAACGTCATAATGATTGTGTTAAGCCAAAATGTTGTAAAACAAGTCTTGTTTAATTTAGAGATAAAAATACGGAGCGTAAGGTTTTTACTTACGCTCTGTATTTTTGTTTTCTAAAAAAGTAAATAATCGCAAAAATAAAGCAATCGGCAAATAATGCTTCAAAATGCCAATTGGGAAGATTGCTTAGTACTATTTTTCCAAAAGGAGCACCAGAAGAAATGATTGGAATATAAGTGAATGTTCCTTTGAACAGTGTAAAAGCAACCAAACCAAAAATAAATTGGACTGTATGCAGTAGTAAAATTATAAACATGGTATACGCTAGTGAATCAAACACTATTTTCTTCTCTAATTCATCCAAAATGCCTCTTTTCACTTGGTATAACACCCAAATGGCTTGAAAGAAAGTAATGAGAGAATAGACACCAATGAACATAGCTATAATTAATAGAACGATATGTGTCATTTATTTTTCCTCCTCTAAGTGAAAAATTTCTTCTACAGGTTTGTTAAAATAGTGGGCGATTTTTAAAGATAACTCTAAGCTTGGGTTGTATTTTGTTTTCTCAATCGCATTCATTGTTTGCCTGGATACACCTAAATCAGTAGCCATTTGAATTTGAGTGATTTTCCTCTGTTCCCGTATTTCTTTGATTCTATTGTGAACTTTCATAATAATAAGCTCCTATTTAAGTAAAGTAATCTTTTTATTAGTTTAGCATGATTGTTTTTTTAGGTAAAGATATCTTTACGTTTTTTTTTGAAAAAATACAACAAACATTCTCCAGAACATTTGTTGTACGTTGCTCTACTATATTCTACTCTTTACAAACCCATTGTCCATCTTCCATGCTGCATGAACCACTGTTTGGTTGATTAGTATCAGTGATATCAATAATCGGTGTTTCCTTTTCTTTGATTGTTTGAAGTGCTTGAAGGACTTGTTCCAAAGGTTGTGCACCATTAATTAAATATTTTCCATTAACGATCAGTGCGGGTACTCCAGACAATTGATACGCAGTTGCTAAACGGAAATCCTCTTCAACTAGGTCCAGTGTTTCAGGATCATTGAAAGCTTGTTGCCATTTTTCAAAATCGATGGCTGTCTTTTTTATAACTGATTGAATCACATTAAGATCCTCAATATTTTGATTGTTAACAAATAATGCTTCTTGTAAAGCATCAAAAGCGTCCCAATAACCGTTTTGTCCACCTACAACACTTGCCGCTTTTGCTGCGAGTAGCCCAGACATAGAGGTGGGAAATGGAAATGCAGTTTTTTTCATCCCATCAATATTGAAGCGATGAAGATCATCATTTTGATTGGCGTGAACCCAATGGGATAAGATTTCATTTTTCGCATTTTCTCTTGAACCAAACATCTGCTCATGATCTTTTTCATCTCTGGCCAATGCGAAAGAACGATGAATAATCTTTATTTCAGGGAATTCTTTTTGAACTAGTCTCATTCTATAAGACATTGGAAAACAAAAGCTACAGATAACGTCGTGAAAAAATTCAATTGTAATCATAATTTCTCCTTAAAAAAGTTTTTTTACTTATAAATAGTAAGTATAAAGGCCATCCATTGATAGTTCAATAAAAATGCTTTAAATAAAAAGCGCGAAGGTTTGAAAGAATGTGGTAAAATCAATGTACTGATAATTTTTAACATCGAATCAATTTACATATGGAAGTATAGAAAGTGAGTGAAATAAATGGCAAACAAACAACTGATTATTGCCGAAAAACCTAGTGTTGCCAAAGATTTAAGCAAAGTGCTAGGCGCAAATCAAAAAAATAAAAGCTATTATGAAGGGCCTAACGTGATTGTTACTTGGGCGCTAGGCCATCTGTTAGGGTTGAAAATGCCTGAAGACATCAATAAAGAATGGCAATCTTGGCAAATGGAAACTTTGCCAATGGTGCCAAAAAATTTAGGAATTAAACCATTACCAAAAACGGGCCATCAATTAAAAGCCATCAAACAATTAGCGAATCGCAAAGATGTTACCGAAGCAGTTATCGCAACTGATGCAGGACGTGAAGGAGAATTAGTCGCACGTTGGATTTTAGAATATGTTCATTTTAATAAACCAGTGAAACGTCTATGGATTTCTTCACAAACAGATAAAGCAATTAAAGATGGTTTCAAAAAATTAAGACCAGCGAAAGAATACGACAACTTATACTATTCTGCCCTAGCTCGTGCAAAAGCGGATTGGTTAGTTGGCTTAAATGTAACCAGAGCATTAACTGTAAAGTATCAAGATAGCTTATCAGCTGGTCGTGTACAAACACCGACCTTATCATTGGTTCGTCAACAAGAAAAGAAAATTGAAAGCTTTAGACCACAAACGTACTTTTCAGTAGACTTACATGTTCAAAAAGAAAAAGCGAAACTGGTTCAAAGTAATCCATATGCATTTAAAGAGCGGAATGACGTAGAATCATTTGTAAAAACGCTAAGCCAAGGCAAGGGAAAAGTAACGGATATCCAAGAAAAAAGTAAAACTGAGCAAGCACCACTCCCTTATGATTTAACTGAAATACAAAGAGAAGCCAATCAACGCTACCAATTCTCGGCGAAGAAAACTCTTTCCCTTGTTCAAAGTCTTTACGAGTTTCATAAAATCGTAACTTATCCAAGAACGGATAGTAAATATTTAACCACAGACATGAAAGCGACCATGAAGGAACGATTGCAGGCTGTGAGTGATTTTGCGCCAGAAGTCAAAACATATATTAAAGACGGCGGACAAGTTAAATTAACAAAAGTGTTCCAAAACGAAAAAGTTACAGATCACCATGCCTTGATCCCAACAGAACAGCGCCCACGTTATGAGAAATTAAGTGGAGATGAACAAAAAATCTATAACATGATTGTTACTCGTTTCTTAGGTTTATTTGCTGAACCTCATCGCACGAAACAAACAAAAGTAACTGTGACTTTCGGCAAAGAACAATTTGTTTTCCGCCAAAGTAAAGTTGAAGTTGCAGGTTGGAAACAAGAAAAAGAAGAAATAGTGCCATCTGTTGAGTGGAAATTAGGTATGGTCGTACCGCCCAATTTCACCATTAACAAAGAACTAACAGCACCGCCAAAACCATTAACTGAAGGGACACTTTTAGGTTTAATGGAAAAACATAGCTTAGGCACGCCAGCAACGCGTGCAGAAATCATTGAAAAACTAATTAAATCAGAATTAATGGAACGCACAACAAATGGATTAAGTGTTTCACCAAAAGGTAAGCAATTACTGGAACTCGTCAACCCATCGTTAGTAACACCAGAATTAACCGAAAAATGGGAAAAGACACTAGAAGCAATTGCGAAAGGCAAACAAAGCAGTACCGTTTTTCTTAAAGAAATCGAACAAGACACAAAAAAATTGGTTAATGAGATTAAACAAAGCGAAAGCAAATACCAAGATTTTTCAATCACACAAAAGAAATGTCCTGAATGTGGTTCAAACTTGCGTGAGAAAAATACAAAAGATGGTAAAGTCTATGTTTGCTCTAATCAAGACTGCAGTTATCGTCGTAGAAAAGATCCAAAAGTCTCAAATCACCGTTGTTCACAATGCCATCGTAAAATGGAAATTATTGATGGAAAAAATGGAGCATATTTCAAATGTAAATACTGCTCAATCACTGAAAAAATGCAAGATAAAAAAGAACGCAGTAAGAAGCTTACAAAGCATGAAGAACGTAAGTTGATGAAGAAATATTCACAAAAAGAAGAACCAGAAGAAAGTGCATTGGCACAAGCGTTAAAAGCAGCAATGAAGCAAGATTAAATTTTAAATAGAAGCACTAATCATCAAGAAGTTTGATGATTGGTGTTTTTATGTATAATATGTATAATTTTCCATGAAAACACTTACTTTTATGCTATAATTTAGACGAAATAATAAGTAGGAAAGAGTGAGAAATCGGATGGTTAATAACGAACAAGAAATATTAGATAATAAATTCATGAAACAAGCACTAAAACTTGCCAAAGATGCTGCCAAAAAAGGAAACGAACCATTTGGAGCAATACTTGTAAAAGATAATCAGGTTGTTTTAACGGGTGAAAATCAGATTCATACAGAAAGTGATCCTACTTATCATGCCGAATTAGGGATCATTCGTGACTTTTGTTCTCATCAAAAAATAACAGATTTATCTGAATACACATTGTATACAAGTTGTGAACCTTGCTGTATGTGTGCAGGAGCAATGGTGTGGAGCTTTTTAGGCAGAATGGTTTATAGTTTAGGGCACGATGAATTAGCAGATATTGCAGGATTTAATATTATGATTGGGAGCAAAGAAATTTTTGCAAAAAGCCCAAACAGACCAGAAGTCTCTAAAGGGGTATTACGAGAGGAAGCGATTCCTGTTTATGTTGATTACTTCCAGAAATAGCAATAAAAAAGGAGTGATTTTAAAGATGAGAAAAAATGAATACCTAGCACTTGTCGCGATAGAAGAGTGTGCCGAAATCCAACAAGCATTATCAAAAGCAATCAGATTTGGTTTTGACGATCATCATCCTTCCAGAGCAGATAAAACCAATGAAGAAGAAATGCTGACAGAATTCTATCAATTGAGTGCGATGATTGAAGAATTGCAAAGACAAGGAATAATTGAAGGGTTTACTCAAGAGAAAATAGAGAAAGTAAAACAAAATAAAATTGAGAAAGTCTATAAATATATGGAATACTCGAAGGAAAACGGACTGTTGGAATAATCAATACATTGAGGTGTTGTGTTTGGAAAAAAAGTGGATTGTTTTGTCAATGATTCTTATTATTGGCTATAGTATTTCAATAAGTGGCAAAAAAGGAGAAGCAGAAAACGTCGTAATTACAGTTGGAAAATCAGAAACGTTTAAATACACTGAAATTGAAACCGCAATGAATTATGTGAAAAACGAATTTAAAGGATTTACAAATTGCGAGTTAACCAAATTGTATTATAACGAAGAAAAATCGAACATGGAAATCAAAAATTATTTTATAGAAAACCAAGAAATAGAAAGAATAAAAAATACAGATAAAAATGACTTTATTGTGTTATATTCCGATTTTGATGTCGGATTAGAAGAGGATCCACATTCCAGTTTTATGCCAGGGGCTAATTATAAAGGCTGGATGTGGTTATTAAGAAAAGGAACATTCTTAAAAAAATGGCAAATAGTTAGGTCTGGGGTATAATTTTCATTTTAATATGTTCTTTTTAGGAGAACGAAAAAACACTTCATTATGAGGTGTTTTTTTCATATTCCATTCTCCAAATCAATTTTTATCCAAGAACAAAGGAATAATTTAATGAAAAAAGGGCAGAAACATTTGTAATTTACAATAAAAGGAGTATACTCTAAATTGGAATCATTCTAAATTTAATAAAAAGAGTTTCCACACACATATTGAATTTAAGTTTATTTTATTCTGGGTTTTGATTCATTTTGACAGCACCAACCAACTGTGCAAATGAATAATTATTTTGAATGAAATCAGCTTCTTTCTTTTTGTGGAAACAGTAAAAACAAGGGGGATTATTGATGTTTGATATTGTAACATTAGCAAGATTCCAATTTGCAATGACAACCGTCTTTCATTATTTCTTCGTACCGTTTTCAATAGGGTTAGCACTTGTTGTAGCTATTATGGAAACGATGTATGTCGTTAAAAAAGATGAACGTTATCGCAAAATGGCAAAGTTTTGGGGCAACATTTTTCTATTAAGTTTTGCAGTAGGGGTCGTAACAGGAATTATTCAAGAATTTCAGTTCGGTATGAACTGGTCAGATTATTCGCGCTTTGTCGGAGATATTTTTGGTGCTCCACTAGCGATTGAAGCATTACTTGCATTCTTTTTAGAATCAACATTTTTAGGTTTATGGATCTTTACTTGGGATAAAGTAAAATCTAAACTACATTTAACATTTATTTGGTTGGTGGTATTTGGTTCAATGATGTCTGCTTTTTGGATTTTAGCTGCAAATAGCTTTATGCAACATCCAGTAGGTTATACATTAAACAACGGTCGTGCAGAATTAATCGATTTTAGTGCAGTAATTGCCAATCCAAAAGTATGGTATGAATTTACTCACGTATTAGCAGGTGCTGTTGTAATGGGTGGCATGATCGTAGCAGGTCTTGCGGCATTCCAAATCTTGAAAAAACGTGATGTTAGCTTCCATAAAGTTTCTATGCGAATTGGATTATGGGTCGCGTTATTTGGTTCTCTGGGTGTACTACTTGCTGGAGATTTACAAATGAAAGCTCTAATTGAAGGTCAACCAATGAAATTTGCAGCAATGGAAGGATCGTATGAAGATTCTGGTGATCCGGCTGCTTGGACATTGATTGCTTGGGCAGATGAAAATGAGCATAAACAGGTCTTTGGGATTCAAATTCCTTATGTATTAAGTATCTTATCCTATAACAGTCTTTCTGGTTCCGTTGATGGAATGGAAACAGCGAATAAAGAGTTAATCGAAAAATATGGTGACAGAAATTACTTCCCGCCAGTAAATACCTTATTCTGGAGTTTTAGAATCATGGCTGGATTCGGCGTATTAATGTTATTAGTAGCCGCTTTAGGTTTATTCTTAACTCGTAAGAAAAAGCCTTCGCTATATGAAAAACGCTGGATGCTTTGGATTGTGGCACTATGTACATTTGCCCCATTCATAGCCAATACAACGGGTTGGTTGATTACTGAATTGGGTCGTTATCCTTGGACTGTTTATGGTCTGTTCACGATCGAAGACAGTGTTTCACCAAACGTATCAGTAGCATCATTATTAGCATCGAATATTATTTACTTTATTTTATTTGCTGGTCTAGGTTCAGTGATGGTCTACTTGGTGACTGTTGAACTTAAAAAAGGACCAGATTATGAGGAAAAGAAATTAGCACAAGCGAATGCAACGGATGTAGATCCATTTGATAAGGAGGTCTTCGGCGAATGAGTACGTTACAATTACTTTGGTTTGTACTAATTGGTATTTTATTCTCAGGCTTCTTCTTCTTAGAAGGTTTTGACTTTGGCGTGGGGATGTCGGTTCAAACATTAGCTCATGATGAAGAAGAAAAAGAACAAATCATCCAAACGATTGGACCGGTTTGGGATGGTAATGAAGTGTGGTTATTAACAGCAGGTGGGGCTATGTTTGCTTCTTTCCCATACTGGTATGCTTCATTATTTAGCGGGTTTTACTTGATTTTGTTTATTATTTTAGTTGGTTTGATTATTCGTGGTGTGTCGTTTGAATTCCGTCACCGTATGCCGGATGGTAAAAGACGTAGAATGTGGAACTGGACGTTATCAATTGGTAGCTTTATTGTACCGTTTTTCTTCGGTATCTTGTTTATTAGTTTAGTTCAAGGAATGCCGCTTGATGCGGATGGAAATATGACGGCTTCATTTACAGATTATATCAATGTATTTTCTGTTGTAGGAGGCGTTGCGTTAGCATTATTGTGCTACTTACATGGATTGAACTACATTACATTGAAAACAGAAGGACCTGTTAGAGAACGTGCCCGTAATTATGCATCATTCTTTTATTGGGTTTTATATGTTGGCTTAGTAGTGTTTGCGGCGTTATTATATTTCAAAACCGATTTCTTTGATAATCACTTTTTGGTGACGTTATTATTAGTCTTAGGCATTGTTGTAATGACAGTGGTTGCCAATGTTAGTGTCTTTAAGAAAAAAGAAATGACTGCTTTTATTGCTAGTGGTTTAACATTGATTCTTTTAGTTGCTTTATTATTCAGTGGCTTATTCCCACGTGTTATGATTGGTAGTGAAGGGTATTATGATATCTTGATTAAAGATGCATCAAGTACGCCTTACACGCTAAAAACAATGACTTGGTTGTCATTCACGATTTTACCATTTGTATTAGCTTATACAGGCTGGTCTTATTATGTCTTTAGAAAACGGATCAAACATCCAGCTATTGCAGCTGAGGGGTATGAAGGATGATTGATAAAGCCATCTTAAAAATGCCGAAAATCAAAAATATTATGATCTTGCTTGCAGGTTTTTCTTCCCTGCAAGCAGTATTTATTATAGGACAAGCATTTTATTTATCTAAAGCCGTTGTTGGGTTGTGGGAGGGTGGTCAGCTACGTGACCAGCTGTTGAATATTTTGGTGTTCTTTTTGTTTTATACAGGAAGACATGTGGTGACTTATTTTCGTGAAAAAATGCTGGATCAATTTAGTTATGATCGTTCTCGTGAATTAAGAGAAGCATTGCTACAGAAGGTTTTTCGCTTGGGACCAACCGTTGTTCAAAAAAACGGCACGGGAAATATGATTACGATGGCGCTTGAAGGAATTAGTCAGGCGGAAAATTATCTGCATTTGATCTTGATGAAAATCATGAATATGATGATTATTCCGTGGATTATTTTGATTTTTGTTTTCACATTGGATGTTCGTTCAGGAGTTGTTTTACTGGTTGTATTTCCTATGATCATTATCTTTATGATTATTTTAGGTTATGCGGCACAAAGTAAAGCAGATAAACAATACAAAGCCTTTCAGATTTTATCCAATCACTTTATTGATTCTTTAAGAGGGTTAGATACATTGAAGTTGTTTGGATTGAGTGAAAAATATGCAGGCAGTATTTATAATACAAGTGAACGATTTAGAGAAGCGACTATGAGTACGTTGAAGATTGCTATTTTATCAACGTTTGCATTGGACTTTTTTACGACGTTATCTGTGGCTGTGGTGGCAGTATTTCTTGGATTGAGTTTGTTAAAAGGTGGTATTTTACTATTTCCAGCGTTGACGACGCTAATTTTAGCTCCTGAGTTCTTTTTACCTGTTCGGGATTTTGCTAGTGACTATCATGCAACATTAGATGGGAAAAATTCCTTTCAAGCAATCCAAGCAGTACTGGACCTCCCAGAAATGACTGAAACGGATCGTCTTTCTTTAGAAGATTGGACCGCTGTGAGTACGTTATCTGCTGAAGAATTGACTTTTCAATATGAAGAAGCAACGCAACCAGCGTTAAAAGGATTAACTTTTTCAACAAAAGGCTATCAAAAAATCGGGATTATCGGTGCAAGCGGTTCAGGAAAATCAACGCTGATTAATGTTTTAAGTGGATTTTTGGAGCCAAACGCTGAGGTGTCAAAAATCGAAGTGAATGGGCAAGCAATTCCTCATTTTCTGCAAAGAGAGTGGCAGAAACAAGTTCTTTATATTCCGCAGTCGCCATATATTTTCCAAGACACCTTAGCCAACAATGTTCGCTTCTATACACCTGATGCAACAGATAAACAAGTTTTGGCTGCTATCCAGCTGGTTGGATTACAAACCCTTGTAGCAAGTCTAGAAGACGGTATAAACACGGTCATCGGTGAAAGTGGTAGAATGTTAAGCGGTGGACAAGCACAGCGTGTAGCGCTTGCTAGAGCCTTTTTAGATCAAGAACGTCGCATTCTATTATTTGATGAACCAACAGCTCACTTAGATATTGAAACAGAAGTTGAGTTAAAAGAAAGAATGTTACCGTTGATGGAAGATCATCTTGTCTTTTTTGCGACGCATAGATTACATTGGATGGCAGAAATGGATTATATTTTAGTGATGGACAAAGGGCAACTGGTTGAAGCAGGAACTTTAGCTGAATTAATTGATAAAAATGGCTACTATGTGAAGTTAATGAATCAAATGAGGGGGACAAAATAATGGAAAATACCCCAACAAATAAAGAATTATACGAAAAAGATCAATGGGTCAAACCTTTTTTGAAAAAGTATAAGGGTTTATTGTATCTAGCACTATTTTTAGGGTTTTTAACTTTTTTTAGTGCTGGAGCATTAATGTTTAACTCGGGCTATTTAATTAGCCGAGCGGCATCACTTCCCGAAAATATTTTGATGATTTATATTCCAATTGTATTAACACGCGCTTTTGGGATTAGTCGTCCGGTATTTCGTTATGTTGAACGTTTGGTTAGTCATAATTGGGTCTTGAAAATGACCTCTGACTTGCGTTTAAAATTATATCTGGTGTTAGAAAGAGATGCGATTTTCTTTAAATCGAAATATCAAACAGGAGATATTTTAGGTTTATTATCAGAAGATATTAATCACCTACAGAATTTGTATTTGCGTACGATTTTCCCAACAGTAATTGCTTGGTTGTTATATATCTTTATTATTATTGGACTAGGTTTGTTTTCATGGTGGTTCGGTTTATGCATGTTGCTGATGTTGGGTGTGGTCATTTTCCTACTGCCTTTGATCTCAGTTTTGGTGAATGGTGCTAGGCAGGAAAAGCAAAAAGTTTACAAAAATGAATTATACAAAACGTTAACAGATAATATTTTAGGTGTCTCTGATTGGGTGTTCAGTCAACGGGGGCAAGAATTTGTTCATTCGTATGAACAAGAAGAAGCAAAGTTGCGTCAGCTAGATGAGCAAATTAAAGGATTCAACCGTGTTCGTGATTTTGTTTTACAAGTTGGGTTTGGTGTAATCACAGTAGCGGTTTTGGCTTGGACGAGTGTTCGTTTTCCTGGTAATCATGGTGGAGCAGCCAATTGGATTGCTGCATTTACGTTGACAGTCTTTCCGCTGATTGATGCATTTGCGCCATTGCCGGATGCAGCACAAGAAACAACTATTTATAAAGACTCGATCAAACGGTTAAATGATTTACCTGAACCGGAGAATGAAGAAGTTTCACTCAAAAAGTTATCTGTCACAGATACAGAAATCACTATTAAAGATTTGTCATTTGCTTATGAAGATACGACAAAAAATGTTTTAGAAGCATTGAATTTGACGATTCATCCAAAAGAAAAATTAGCGATTTTAGGACGTAGCGGTTCAGGAAAAAGTACGTTAGCTACGTTGATTCGTGGCGATTTACGACCAGATCAGGGAGTGATTACTTTAGACGGTATTCCAACCTATGAATTTGGAGACCAAATTACTGAATCAATTGGTGTGATCCATCAAACACCTTATCTTTTTGGAACAACTATTTTAAATAATATTCGAATTGGGCGAGAAGAAGCGACAGAAGACGAGGTTTGGCAAGTATTGGCTAAAGTTGGTTTAAAAGAGCTGATTGAAGGGTTGCCAGATGGTCTGTTGACAATGGTGGATGAAGCTGGATTGCGTTTTTCTGGTGGAGAACGTCATCGTTTAGCCTTAGCTCGTATTTTACTTCAGGATACACCGATTGTATTGCTTGATGAACCAACAACAGGGCTTGATCCGATTACTGAGCAACAGTTATTGGACACGTTTTTCAATACATTGGGGGATAAAACAATTATTTGGATTACCCATCATTTACAAGGGGTTCATATGATGGATCGCGTGATTTTTATTGAGGATGGTCAGTTAGAAATGAGCGGCTCACCACAAGAATTATTAGCTACGAATCAACATTACCAACAGTTATATGCCATTGATCGAGGAATGAATAAAAAGTAGTTGGTTAATAAAATGGATTAAATAAAAAGAAAAAGTTGGGGCAAAGACAACTCCTTCTTAATTTCGAAGAAGTTTCTTTTGCCCCAACCTTAATTTTTTATGACGGAAGCTATTTTTAGAAAGAACGTTGTAATAATAATTGAGTAAGCTGAGTCAATTGCTCTTTTCCTAGACAATCGGGTAGTTTTTCGATGTCAGTCAATGCTTTTTCGGTTACTCGTTTGGCAAATGCCTTAGCATCATTGACGCCATCAAATTCATGAACAAGTTGAGCAGTTTCGATGGCTTGTTCTGTCGTGATGCCAGCTCCTTTTTCTAGGTAGAATGAAAAATGCTCGGGTGCTTTTTGCATCGCAAAGATCAAAGGAAGTGTGTAGACACCTTGTGATAAGTCTTCCAGAACAGGTTTTTTCAATGTTTCCACATTTGCGGTATAATCTAGGATGTCATCATAGACTTGAAATGCTATCCCAATATGCCGGCCGATCCGTTTGGCTAAACGTTGTACTTCAGAGGAAGCATAGCCAAAGTGAGCACCTTCAAGACAGCTTAAAGAAAACAACTCAGCTGTTTTGCCGTTAACACTACGTAAATAATCAGAGGTGGTCATGTTCTTTTTATAGCGTGTGTGCATTTGATCTAATTCACCAAGAAGCAGACGTTTCATTGCTGAAGCATTCTTATGTAAAAAATCAGAACCATTCATTGTTTCAGCCAGTAATTCAAAGAATTCAGTGAACAATAAATCACCTGTGTAAACAGCAATATCTTTACCGTAACGGGATTGAATGGTCACGTTTCCTCTACGAAGAGGGGAATCGTCAATAATGTCATCATGCACAAGTGTTGCCATATGCAGGATTTCGATTGAAGCGGCGATTTTGATTAATTGGTTGTGGTTTTGTTTTTCTTCATCACCGATTTGAGCAAATAAAAAAAAGAAGGCTGGACGCAATAATTTTCCGCCTGAATAGGTTAATTCAACCAAGGCATGTTCGATTTCTTTATTTCGTATTTTTACTTGATGTTTAATCAATTCACACGTTTCATTTAATTGTTGTTGGATAATAGGAAATTCTTTCCAAAAATCATTCATAACACAATAATCCTTTCAGTCGTTCAATACTATTGATTGTATACGAAGTTGGTGAATAAATACAAGTAAATTATTCTGTGAGCATAAAACTAAATATTGTCAGGAGAGAAGAGTATAATTTGAATAGAGAAGTATTTTTTGAGTTAGTCGAATTAAAAGCAAAGACAGCCAGTGTTCTGCCCTTTCTTTTAGGGATTTGTTTTAGTTGGTATCATTATGGACGTTTACATTTAGGTTATGTTCTTATTTATTTTATTGCGATGTTTATTTTTAATATGGCTGTTGATATTTTGGATAACTATAATGATTACCATCATGCTAAAGAAGGACACGATTATAAAGAAAAGACTAACATTATTGGAAGAGAAAACTTATCTCTGGTGATGATTCGGCGTTGGATTATCTGGATGGTGGGGATTTCTGCTTTGATAGGAATTGGTCTGTCAATGAGTGTTGGTTGGCCATTGTTATGGATGGGGCTTTATTGTTATTTGATTGGAATTTTTTATTCTTCAGGTCCAAAACCATTATCTAGTTTACCGCTGGGGGAATTTTTTTCTGGGTTTACAATGGGATTTATGATCATGTTGATTTGTGTATATATGAACACATTTGATTCTTTTCAATGGACAATTGCCAATATTAGTAGTATCTTTTTGGTTTCGTTGCCGAATACATGTTTGATTGCTAATTTGATGTTAGCTAATAACATTTGTGATCTAGAAGAAGATGAAACCAATCATCGTTTTACACTGGTTCATTATTTAGGGAAAAAAGCATCAATTGGTTTGTTCGTTAGTTTGATTGTTGTAGCATTTGCTTCAATTATTTTGAGCGTGATTTTAGGTCTTGTTCCAGTAACGATGTTATTAACGATATTGGTTGTGCCCTTTATCTGGAAACAAACGAACTTATTTTTAAACGAACAAATTAAAACAAAAACATTTATCTGTGCTGTAAGAATTTTAGCAGTCGGCGCAATTGCACAAGTAGTATTTTTTGCCATAGGATTGTGGCTTAAATAATAAATAAAAAGGTTAAGAGGGGATTTAAATGAGTAAGCACGTCGTTATTTTAGGTGCTGGCTATGCCGGTTTAAGAGCGTTACACGAATTACAAAAAGGTAATAATGATCTAAAAATCACATTGGTTGATCAAAACGATTACCACTTTGAAGCAACAGATATCCACGAAGTTGCAGCAGGGATTCAAACATCAGAAAGAATCACTTATCCAATTAAAGATGTTGTAAAAACAGCTTTTACAACATTCGTACAAGGGACTGTTCAAACAATTGATAGTGAAAAGCAATTGGTACACTTGAAAGATCAAGAAGCGATTTCTTATGATTATTTGATTGTGGCATTGGGGTATGAGTCAGAATCGTTTGGCATACCAGGTGTGGAAGAATTTTCATTAAAAATGGTCGATATTCCGACATCAGAAAAGGTCTATCAACATTTAACGGAACAAATGGAAGCATACAAAGAAACGAAAGATGAAAATTGTCTGAAAATTGTTGTTTGTGGCGCAGGTTTCACAGGAATCGAATTATTAGGATCATTACATGAAGGGAAGAAAAAATTAGCTGAAATCGCTGGTGTTGAACCTGAAAAAATCCAATTATACTGCGTTGAAGCTGTGACTCGTTTATTACCAATGTTTAGCGAAAAGCTTGGTGGTTATGGTATCGATCATTTGAAAAAATGGGGCGTAAATTTCTTGGTTGGAAAACCAATCAAAGAAATCAAACAAGATACAGTTGTCTATTTAGATAATCAAGAGACTAATGAGTTAAATGAATTAGCAGCTAAAACGATTATTTGGACAACAGGAGTCAGCGGTAGTCATGTGGTTGGCGATTCTGGTTTTGAAGCAAAACGTGGACGTGTTATGGTACAACCTGATTTGACCGATGCCAATCATAGCAATGTGTATATCATTGGTGACTGTTCTGCTGTGATGGATAAAGAGTCAAGCCGTCCTTACCCTACTACAGCACAAATTTCTCTTAAAATGGGTGAACATGCAGGGAAAAATATCAAAGCACAATTAAAAGGAGAACCAACAAAAGAATTTACCTTTAAATCATTAGGTTCTGTTGCTTCTATTGGGAATAGTCATGCCTTTGGTGAAGTTGGAAAAATGGAAGTGAAAGGCTACCCAGCTTCTGTTATTAAAAAAATGATCATGGATCGTTCTTTATTTGAAACAGGTGGCATTAAAGAAGTCTTGGCAAAAGGACGTTTTGATTTTTACCGTTAACATGTTAAAATAACCGTAAGCGCATTGAAAGGTGCATAGTAGAAAATTGTTTTGAAATGACAGAAAGTTAACGGCTGATGGAAGTTGACCAAAACATCTTTTTGAATTACACATCTGGAGCGTAATAGTATATTCGGGTGAGATCCGTTAGCGTCTTTTGAGAGGGAATGAATCTTTAATTCCAACGATGGGTGGTACCGCGTGTATATATGCGATTAGGACAAGAGTACAATGTTGTTCGATTGTTTATTCGTCCCTGATAGTCTATTTGATTATCAGGGACTTTTTTTTATTCATAAATTTAAATATAAGAAAAATGAGGAAAGTAAATGGAGAAAAAATTAAGTGTAAAAGAAGCATTCGTTGTATTTTTGTCATTATTATTGATTATCAGCATTTGTGTAATTGGCGTAGGGATGAGTCCAATCTTCCCAGTATTATGTTCATTAGGTTTATTGATCGGCTGGAGTAAATGGAGAGGTGCGTCTTGGGATAAAATTCATGAAGGAATCATAGAAGGTGTGAAAACAGGCATTATTCCTATGATTATTTTCATTTTGATTGGTGCCTTAATTGCTGTATGGATCGCAAGTGGTGTCATTCCAACGATGATGTATGCCGGATTTTCAGTTATTAGTACGAGCATATTTTTGCCCTCTGCGTTTGTTAGTTGTGCACTGGTGGGGATTTCTATTGGAAGTGCATTTACTACTGTGTCGACGATTGGGTTGGCGTTGATGGGTATGGGGATTTCGATGGGATTCAACTCAGCGATCCTGGCCGGAGCAATTATCTCAGGAGCAGTATTTGGTGATAAAATGTCTCCACTTTCTGATACAACCAACTTGGCGTCCGCTGTTGCTGGATCTGATTTATTCAAGCATATTAAAAACATGATGTGGACAACTGTTCCTGCTTTTATCTTGTCATTCATTTTATATGCAGTTATTGGGTTTCAAACAAAAATTGGACAGACGGCTATTGAGACGAAACAATTTTTAGACGTTTTACAAGAAAACTTTTCGATCAGCTGGTTAGCGCTGTTACCAATCTTGCTACTGGTTGTTTGCTCAATAAAACGTGTTCCCGCAATTGCTTCTTTACTAGTGACGATTTTAGTATCGAGCATAATGTATATGGTTCAAATAAAGACAGTGGATTTAAAACAATTAAGTACGATTTTAGAAGCAGGTTTCGTTTCGGAAACAGGTATGGAGCAGATTGACGCGTTGCTGACCAGAGGTGGTATTCAAAGTATGATGTGGTCCGTTTCGTTGATCCTATTAACGCTTTCCTTAGGCGGCTTATTAATGAAAATGGATGTGATCACCGTATTGATGACACCTCTTGCGCGTAAGCTAAAAACAACAGGCTCACTTGTTGCTGCAACTGTTTTTAGTGGGGCGTTAGCCAACGTAATGATTGGTGAACAATATTTGTCAATTATATTACCAGGGCGTGCATTTAAAGAGAGTTACGATGAAGCTAAATTACAACCAGAAGTATTATCAAGAGCCCTAGAAGATTCAGGAACTGTCTTGAACTCGTTGATTCCTTGGGGGGTAAGTGGTGTCTTTATGGCAAGTACGTTGCAAGTTTCTACATTAAGTTATGCGCCTTTCAGCTTCTTTATTTTACTATGTCCTATTTTATCCATTCTTTCTGGTGTAACAGGGATTGGTATTCATAAACAACAATTTATGTCAAAAAAGGAAGGAAAAAGATAATCAATTTTTTTTGAAATCATTAAAATTACAAGAGAAACAATGGGGGTACTTTTGTTCGGCTCGATTTTTAGGTATAATGGGTACTGATTGAAAAGAGGGATGTTACATGGCACAAAAAAGGAAAAGTGCAAAAAAGAAAAAGACAAAAAAGCAACAACAGCAACAAGAGCATCTTAATTTCATTTTCCTTGGTATCTTTTTTATCTTATTTGGATTATTTGGACTCTTAAAATTAGGATTTCTTGGAACGTTGATTGCTAATGGATTGCGTGTCGCGATAGGAAATACATTTATGATCGCAGCGGGACTACTGATGATTTACGGTTTATTGCTGGTTATCTATGGCAGAAATTTCCCAATTAAAAAAAGTCGACCGCTAATCGGTATTTTCGTTTTATACTTAGGAATTTTATTATTTCTACATGCGCATATGTTTCGTAATGTTGGCACTCAAACACCAGATATTATAGGAACAACTTGGGATTTTCTTAAAATAGATTTGAAGAGAAGTACTGTTATACAAAACGTTGGCGGTGGGATGATCGGAGCGGGTTTATACAGCTTGACCTTTTTTTTAGTTGCTCAGCTCGGAAGCTATTTAATCGCGTTTTTACTAATCCTATTAGGTGTATTTTTAGCAAGCATGCTTGATTTTCAGCAAGTCATAAATGCATTGCAAATGATTCAAGAAAAGCTGAGTCAGTTGCTATCTAAAAGTGAAGAACGTCAAGCCGAAAAAGAAGCCAAGCGCGCTGAAAAGCAAGCAGCTAAACAAGCGAAAATCGAAAAATTAGCGCAAGAACGATTAAAAAACGATGTAAGAGAGCTGACACCAGGAGAAAAATTGGCCCAAGAAGCTAGAGAGCAAGAAGCACAGCAAATGCAAGAACCAGAGCAGTTAACCCTTGTTCCTATTGATAGTTTCCAAAGTCAAGAAAACCTACAGCCGATAAAAGCCACTCCAGAGATTGAAGGGGAAATAGACGAAGGCAGTGAGCTAGATTTCGATATTTCAGAAGAAGCTGAAGATCGTGATTACGAATTGCCGCCGTCTACATTATTAGATTCTATTCCATCTACAGATCAAAGTGGGGAATATCAAAAGATCGAAAAAAATATTGGTGTTCTAGAACAAACATTTAAAAGTTTTGGTGTGGATGCAAAGGTTGTTAAGGCTAGTTTAGGTCCTGCTGTAACAAAATTTGAAATTCAGCCAGCCGTTGGTGTGAAAGTGAGTAAAGTGGTTAGTTTGACAGATGATATTGCGTTAGCACTTGCTGCTAAAGATGTCCGGATGGAAGCCCCGATTCCTGGAAAGTCATTAATCGGGATCGAAGTACCCAACAGCACGGTTAGCACTGTGTCATTTAGAGATATTATCGAAGCTCAGCCGAGTCATCCAGATAAACTGTTAGAAGTGCCCCTTGGACGTGATATTTCAGGGATGGTTCAATCAGCGGATTTAGCTAAAATGCCTCACTTACTGATTGCCGGATCAACGGGTAGCGGAAAGTCTGTTGCCATCAATGGGATCATCTCTAGTATTTTAATGAGAGCAAAACCTCATGAAGTAAAACTAATGATGATCGACCCTAAAATGGTAGAGTTAAACGTCTATAACGGAATACCACATCTATTGACACCTGTGGTCACAAATCCACGCAAAGCCGCACAAGCTTTGCAAAAAGTGGTACAGGAAATGGAATTTCGTTATGAAAAATTTGCGGCAACTGGAGTTCGAAATATTTCTGGTTATAATGAATTAGTGATTCAAAAGAATTTAGAAGATGGTGAAAATCGTCCAATCTTACCATTTATTGTCGTAATCGTTGACGAATTAGCTGATTTGATGATGGTTGCAAGTAATGAAGTGGAAGATGCGATTATTCGTTTAGCCCAAATGGCTCGTGCTGCTGGAATCCATATGATTTTGGCAACACAACGCCCAAGTGTGGACGTTATTACAGGGATTATCAAAGCGAATGTCCCTTCTAGGATGGCATTTGCCGTTTCTAGTGGAACAGATTCACGGACAATTATTGACAGCAATGGTGCTGAAAAACTTTTAGGTCGCGGAGACATGTTGTTCTTGCCAATGGGTGAGAATAAACCAATTCGTGTTCAAGGTGCGTTTATCTCAGACCATGAAGTTGAACGAATCGTGGCATTTGTCACAGAACAGCAAGAAGCAGACTATCAAGAAAGTATGATGCCGACAGAAGAAGAAGCTACCGTTACAAGTGGTGAGACGCCGCAAGATGAACTATATGAAGAAGCGAAAGCATTGGTTGTAGAAATGCAAACAGCTAGCATCTCTTTATTACAAAGACGATTTAGAATTGGCTATAATCGTGCTGCGCGTCTAGTAGATGAACTGGAAGAACGCGGCGTCATTGGGCCTTCAGAAGGTAGTAAACCAAGAAAAGTGTTTCTTGAACCTGTACCCGAAGAAGAGCCAATAGACCAAGGAACAGAAGGATAAAAATCCGAATATTATTCAAGAGAAAGAATGAGCGTTCTTTTTTCTTGCTATGTATTTGGTTTTAGAGGGTGGAATAAAACTATTTTTTAGTTTTGTTTCACCCTCACGTTTTTATATAGAAACTACTAATTGTTGTTTCTAATAGTTTTTTTGTCGTTAGAAATTTTGGTATAATGTATGAAATACTAGTAAATGTTAAAAAAACAGAGTTGAATTAAATCATAAATACGATTAGAATTAAAATAATCTAAATCATTGGCGAACAACTTAAAAAAAGGCACTCAATAAAACAAATAAGGATGGTCAACATGAGAAGAAAAAGCGTATTATACTTAGATGTTGCTGAACAAATTAAAGCAGATATAATGAATGGTACATATCCTGTGGGCTCATTACTGCCAACAGAAGCAGAACTTGAACAATTATTTGAGGTTAGTAAAATCACTGTTCGTCGTGCAATCGAATTATTATCATCAGAAGAATTAGTTGAGAAAAAAAGCGGTAAAGGAACGACGGTTTTAAGCAATCGACCTTATAATAAATTATCAAAAGCTGGCACATTTACAGAGTATCTTAATGCATCAGGGCAAAAGGTGACAAAGAAAATTTTAAGCTTAGAGACAGTTACGTTACAAGAACATTCAATGGTCTACAAGTTTTTAGGAGAACAAGCAGTTAAAGTTTCACGTTTATACACATTAGACGAGCAACCCTATATTTATTTTAACTACTATTTACCAATAACTTTGAAAGATATTCCATTAAATGAGTTTGAAAATGAGTCGTTATATCGCTTGATGGATCAGCATAAAATAGAAATAATTAAGTTTGAAGATAGTTTTCAAACGGTTGAATTAACACCAGAACAACAAACAATATTGCGAACTTCAGAGAAAAATGGGCTAAAAAGGATACGCAAATCAATGAGCCCGTCAGGAAACGTAGTGGAGTATTCTGAAGCAATCTATAATACGGCACTTTATCCTTATGTTATTGAGTATGAATCATAAAACAAGGGAGATAATTTAAGGGTCTAGGAAGTAACTAAAATAGTTACGTCCTAGACCCTTAAACTGTTATTCCTCTAAATTTATCAAAAATCGTAAATTTCTTATTTCGTTTTTCTGTTATTTTTGTTATTTTATTTTTAAAATCAATTTTTTTGAATAAATTAATAAATCCTTATTGTATGTCTTAAGTTACTTTTCGTATTTTTGTGTAAAACATGAAATTTCTTAACTGAAATCAGTATATCCCTTTAAAATCAATAAAGCAATAGCGTTTTTTAAAAAAAATTCTCAATTTTTTTGCTTATTACTACAAAAAAATGAGAATTTCGGGTATCATGTTCTCTAATAACTAGGCGTAGTCTAGGATGTTTTTTTAAGCCGTCAATTACGCCGTCAAAATCTATGGGAAAGGATTTGATTTTTTTGGCTATAGGAGAAAATATTTACAAGCGAAAAGATGGTCGTTGGGAAGGCAGATACCCTAAAGCAAGAAGGACAGATGGGTCTATTCACTATGGTTATGTGTATGGTCGGACGTATCGTTCTGTTAAAGAGAAGCTATTTGAAAAAAAGATTGAAACCACAGTATTTTATTCAAAGGACAAAAAAGAATTTTATGGAACCTTTCAAGAGTGGTCCCATCTATGGCTCACCTCGATAATGGCGCCAAGGATAAAGGAAAGCACATATGCAAGCTATAAAAATAAAATTGAGTTGCATGTGATTCCTTTTTTAGGGAATCGAGCATTAAAAAAAATCGTTCCTGCTGACATTGAACACTTGATCAAGCATTTAACTGAAACATTGTCACCAAGTTCCGTCCATGTCATTTTTCGAATAGTGAAGAGTTGTTTTTATGAAGCAAAAGAGCGTTCCTACATTTATTCTAATCCATGTGAAGGTGCCACTTTGCCCAAGGTTCAAAAAGAGAAAGTCCGAGCGTTAACAAGGGCAGAACATAAAACAATCGAAACTATTTGCCTACAAACAAAAAAAGGACTACCTATATTAATAGCATTAGAAACGGGGATGAGAATTGGAGAGATTTGTGCTTTGAGGTGGGAAGATGTTGATTTTGATATGGATATGATACATGTTCGGCGGACGAAACAAAGAGTCAGTATACCTGATGAATTTGGGAAGAAAACACAAATTATCGAAACAGCTCCGAAAACAATTAATTCGAATCGTTTCATTCCGCTGTCCTTAAAATTAAAAAAAGCCTTATTGAAGTGGAAGGTAGAATCAACATCACCATTTGTGATTGCCAATGGTAAGCATGCTATTGAGCCTAGAACAGTCAGTTATCGTTTTGATCAGATAAAACAAGAGATAGGAGTAAATGACGTGTCATTCCATTCTCTGAGACATACATTTGCGACTAGATGCGTAGAATTAGGTGTCAATGTCGCTGCTATTAGCTCATTACTAGGTCATTCTTCCATTAAGTTGACACTAGATACATATACCAATTCATTTATAGAAGAAAATCGATTAGCTATAAAAAAATTAGATGAATTGACATTTTAATTCATTTGCATAGAGACAAATATGAAAAGATGCATTAAAAAAAGAAGAACTTTCTTTTATTTTAAGTGTTTATTCGAATGTTAGGTGTCTAAGAACGATATAACTATTTAAGTTATATCGTTCTTAGACATTTTTTATTTTAGGAGCTTTTTAATGTAAGTGAGAGTTGGATTTTTGGTAGAAAAATAAAGCATTATGAATTTTTTAAAACATTTTCCGCCGTCAGAATCTCCGTCACTTTGTATAGGCATCCCTTTTATATCAGTAAATCCAGAGGTTGTTTCATGTTTTACACAAAAATATGAAATAAAGAGAGGATCATCAAATGTATACATTAGGGATAGTGATGCCAGAATTAGAAATGATCGAAAAAATACATTCGCATGGATTTGTAACAAAAGAAGTGAAGGAAAAAGATCAACTAAATGAATTAGATGGCATTTTGATAAATGTTGACCAAAAAAGAAATAATCAAACAATCAAAGGGCTGGAATGGTTAACAAAGTTGAGAAAGGAAAACTATTATATTCCCACATGGGTATATACGGATACTCCTATGACTCAATTAGAACAAAGGTTGTGTCTTCATTTAGGTGCAAATGGCGTCTTTATAAAAGAAAGTGAAACAGAAGAAAATGACTTTATCATAATGAAGAATACGTTGAATTGCCTAGTTAATCAAGAGACAACAAAAGCAATGTCAAATTCATTAGTTTTAAACAGAGAAGCGCAAAGCTTACAAATAAATGGTCAATCCGAAATTTGTTTCACACGATTGGAATTTCTGACGATTTCATTTCTTTACGATCATGCAGATAAAGTTGTCACGTATCAAGAAATTTCAGATTATTTATGGAAGGGAGAGCAAAAAAAGCGAAAGTATAGAGTCGGTAACATTATTTTTCTAATACGAAAAAAATTAGGAGAACAAGGAAGCGACTTAATTCAAACCGTTCGATCCAAGGGATTTCGCTTGAATAAAAAGTATCTTTATGACGATTAATTTATAAAATTTTTTGTCAAAGAATAGTAAATCTGAGGAGTTGTTATGCTTGAAAAGAAAAATTAGTTTTGTGTTTTTGATAGGATGTTTAAGCCTCATTTTTCTAAACTATCTGGGAAATGAAAAAATTAGTGCTTCTGATAAAGACGTAGAGACAAAAGTCAACGTTTTTCAGGAGGCTACATTATCGAAATATGATTCGAAAACAGAAACTGCATTAAATGTTCCGATTAAGGATGATGATACCATCAACTACGGTGACATACTTCAAATTAAATATCATTTTTCAATTCCAACTGATATGGAAATTAAAAAAGATCAACTATTTTCTATTGAAGTTCCATATCTGATTCCCACGAATAAAGAACCTTCTCAAGTAACAGATAAAAAAGGGAATATTTTAGGTGAATGGAAGATTACAGAAGATTCGAAAAAGACCAACATGTTAACAGTCAAAGTTAGCAAAGCGTTTGTTGAATCCAAAGAGAAGGATCTTGATATTATATTTTTAGCGCATATAGATGCTTCTAAAGTAGAAAATAAAAATCAAAAATTGACATTTAATTTTGGCACCGAAAAAAATCAAGAACTTCAGTTAAATATTTTAAAAGAATCACAGGTGAAAAAGAGAGCTGTTGAATCTACTGAAAAAATAGGTGTAAATAAAGAGAATAAAGCTGGAACATATTCGTTTAAAGTGAGGGCGATAGATAATATAGATGGTATTCCAGTTAAAGGACAGTCTATATTAGATAATCTAGCAACACCAGAACTCTTAGGTGTATTAGCGGAGATAAACGGTGAATACACGTATACGGGTCTGGAAGCTGGTTCTTATAAAATCGGACCTATGAGCAGTCCTCAATCAGGTTATTTTGCAGATCGCACGTATCCTAAGTACCCCGTTCAAATTCCTCAGGATAAAGAGATAACACTTATATATTTAAAGGGTTGGGGAAGTGTAATGATAACAGTTCTGGATGAAGATAGTAATGCGCCTATTCCAGGAGCAGAATATAAGTTGGTTAATAAGGCTACTGGAGAAGTAGTTAAAGAAGGATTGGTATCAGATGAGTATGGAGAAGTTATAGTTAACGAACTTTATGAAGACACATATTCATTTATTGAAACGAAAGCAGCGAAAGGCTATAGACCTAACCCTACACCAATAGACGTTCTTATTGAGAAGAGAGCATTAATATATCCAGCAGCAGATTCAAGACCTCTATTTTATGATGATATTAATGCAAAAGAGGTTACAAGCAAAAAAGAAAAAGGAACAGTTACTTTTGAATATTATGATGTTGGAGGAATCAAGATTCAAGAACCAGAAACGACAAGTGGTGAAATTGGAGATCTTGTTCCATACACACCTCCAACTGGCTATACCTTATCCTTTACAAATCCAACAGGTATTGATCCGACAAATGTAAATTATGAAGAGGGAACAAAGACAATCAAACTGTATTTCACGAAAGATATAGTAAAAGGAACGGTCACCTTTGAATATTATGATGCTTCTAATGGAGGAATCCAGATTCAAGAACCAGAAACGACAAGCGGTGTAGTTGGAGATCTTGTTCCATATAATCCACCAAATGGGTATACTTTGTCGTTTACAAACCCAACAGGTGTTGATCCAGCAAATGTAAAATATGAAGCGGGAACGAAAAACATCAAGCTGTATTTCACGAAAGATCCAGTAAAAGGAACGGTCACCTTTGAATATTATGATATTTCTAATGGAGCAATCAAAATTCAAGAACCAGAAACAACAAGTGGTGTAGTTGGAGATTCAGTTCCATACAATCCGCCAAATGGCTATACCTTATCCTTTACAGATCCAACTGGAATTAATCCTGCGAATGTGAAATATGAAGTGGGAGCGAAAACCATCAAGCTGTATTTCACGAAAGATCCAACGGAAGCTAATCTAACGATACGCTTTATTGATGAAGAGGGGAGAGACATTGTTAATCCAGTTGTGAAAGCTAAAACAATTGGGATTGCAGTGAATCTTAAGACCGATCCTGAGTTAGGTGTCGCAGCGATTCTAACTGAAATGGAAAAGACACGCAAGCTAGTTGAATCACCGCCTAATGAAACAACATTTGCTATTACAGCAGGTGGTGTCACGGCAACTTATAAATTTGAGGGACAGTTGTTATTAACTGTACCAAGCCTCATTGATTTTGGGACACACACAGTGAAAGCAAAATCTGAACGGATAAATCAACCAGCAAGTGTAACAGGAGACTTAACTGTTCAAGACACCAGAGCAACAAAAGTGCCATGGAAAATCACTGCACGAATCACTGATCCAGTGCATCACATAACCAACACATCAAAGGTTATTAATGACGGTTTGGTCTATGTTTATAATGGAAAAGACGTTGTGTTAAATGCTGGAGAACAGACTGTATCAACTGGGATTAATACCACATCTACACAGATTTATAATGTAAACAACACATGGACAGCAGTTGGAGACGGATTGAAATTTCAAGTAAATCCTGTTGCGATTAGTGCAACTGGAAGCTATAAAGGTGAAATCACTTGGAGCTTAGTAAGTGGCCCATAACAAATAGGGAAAGAGGGGATAAATGATGAAACTGAAACATATTTTTCTTTTAGCTGCTTCTATCTCAATGGGAGTATTACTAGTTATCAATCCAATACATGTAGAGGCAAATTCAGAGCAGAAAATAAATTCAAACGGGAGTATCTCCTTCATTCTTGATGAGGAGTATGAAAAACAACTTCCTAATACAGAGGGGAATTCCATTAATAACACAAATAATGGAACAGCTCAAGGTGCAACGAAACCCATTGGACGATACCCAAACACTGGAGAAGTCGTTAAAAAATCAATGGCTTTAAGTGGCGGAGCTCTTATTGCAATTAGTCTGTTTATTTATTGGAACAGAAGAAAAAGACATGGATGACTTGCGCTGACAGAAGTTAGTGAAGCACCAAAAAATCAATGAAACGATGATAACTTAGCACTTGTTAAGTCTTCATATAATAAAAAAACTATTGGAGGAAACACATTTATGAAAAAAAGAACACTATGCTCAATAGCATTACTAGCAGCAGTAGGAGCAAACATTGCATTACCATCAGCAGCACAAGCAACAGCAACAGAATTTAAAGGGCATGGATCGATTAACTTTGTAGAAGATAATACAACAAATCCGCCGGTTGACCCGGAAAATCCTGATAAGCCAATTATTGTTGATCCAACGAATCCAGAGGATCCAGACAAGCCAATCATTGTTAACCCTGATGGAGGCCCATTATCAATTGATGCATTAAGTAATTTACAGTTTATGACACAATCAGCTACTTTGACAGATCAAAGATATTTTGCAAAACAAGTTCCTATTACACAAACGGAAGGAAATGTAACTGGTGTACGTGGTAACTATGTTCAAGTAACTGACAAACGTCTTGATCAGCGCGGAGAATGGAAATTACAAGCTGCATTGTCTAAACAATTTACAGCTGCTAAGAGTACAGATACTTTAGATGGCGCAACAATCACATATACAAACCCAATTATCAATGCTGGAACTGGTTTTACTGGTACGGCACCACAATTAGGAACTCAAGCATCAAGTGTTGAGTTGACTGTTGCTAAAGGGGCAGTTGATTTCATGGGTACTAAAACTGCTGAGCAAGGTAAAGGACAGTGGATTCTTGAATTTGGTAATACAGCTGGTTATACAAGTAATGTAGCTGCGTCTAAACCTACTGCAGCAGATTCAACAGGTACACCAGATGCAACAGATCCTAACAAAATCGATAATGGATCAGTTTCATTGTTTGTTCCTGGTGGAGCAGTTAAATCAAAAGATAAATATGTAGCAGATATCACTTGGACAATTGTTAATGGTCCAATCGGATAATAGATAGGAGTTTATAGACTCATTTGCTTGCAGAAAAGGATGAAGAAAAAATAAGTCGGAATTAGAGAAATTACATCAATGATTCTCGAAGGTCTGAATTGCTCAATATACAAGAATAGCGTTAACGTTCTTTCGATGGCTATCTTATTGATGAAAAAAACTTGGAACAAGCTAACTATCATTTAGATTTTAATTACAAGAAGAGTCTGGGCATGTGATTATGTCCCAGACTCAATCTTTTTGAAAGGAAACCATTAATGAAAAAAAAATACTTAGTTTTACTTAGCTTGATTGCTGTATTTATGAGTGTAACCATAGGTAAATATGTTACATATGCTGAAGAAAATCAGAAAAGCGAAGATGATAAAATACTTTCAGCTGGAGGATTTACATACAATGTCATTTATCCAGAGAATCAAATCGGAGGAGAATCAGGCTATTTTGATTTGAAAATGACACCAGGACAAAGCCAGACTGTAGAAATAAAATTGCTCAATCTAGGCGAAGAAGAAATTAAAATACATGTTGGATTGACAGGTGCAAAAACCAATCCAAATGGTGTGATTGATTATGGTGGAAATGAAGCGTTTACCTATGATAATTCATTGAAATATAAATTTGAAGATATCGTTAAAGCGCCTAAAGAGGTTGTTTTAGCTGGAAAAAAAGAAGAGATTCTGAAAATCGATATTAACATGCCCAAAACGAGTTATGATGGAAGTATTTTAGGTGGTATTAGCTTGCAGAAGGATACAAACGAGAAAGATGAAGCAGCCAAAAAGGCTTCTGGAACAACTGTTGTTAATCAATTTGCCTATGTAACAGGAATCGTTCTTAGAGAGACGGAAGCAGAAATAAAGTCTGAACTTGGATTCAACAAAGTTGCTGCAAATAATCCCGATAGACGAAATTCGATTGTCATTGACTTGGGCAATAGGAAGCCAAAGATTATGAATGATGTAACGGTTGAAGCACAAATCATGGGAGAAAAAAGTGATGAGGTTCTTTATGAAGCGAAGCAAACTGGAATCAGCATGGCACCTAATACCGTATTCAATTTTTTTGTTGATATGGAAGGACAACCGATGGAGGTTGGCAAATATCGAGCACATATTCTAGCATCTTCTGGGGCGGATAAATGGGAATGGACCGAAGCATTTGAAATTACGAAAGAAGAAGCAGATAAATTCAACAAGGAAGCAGTAGGATTGATTCAAGAACGCGGTTTTGACTGGAAACTAGTAGCTATGATTGCAGGTGGAATTATTGTCCTAGTGATTGTTGTTTTTCTTGGAATTAAGTTTGTTCTAGGACGAAATAATAAGGCGAAGAATGCAGCCAAAAAAGCGAAAAGAAAAAAAGTGAAAGCTAAATAAAATGATTTTGAAGTGAGATAAGGAGGACAATGATGACCATATTGGATTGGATTGCAATAATCTCTTTATCTGTGGCTATTCTGTTGTTATTTTTCATGCTGATAAATCTTGTGATTTTTTTTCGAATGGGAGCAGAGCTTAAGCGAATAACAAAAATTAGGACAAAAAATAAAAAAAAGCGAAGACGTTTAAATCGTAAAAAGAAGGATTTGCGTAAAAAGAAACAAAAACGAATGATTACTGTAGCTTCATTCTTATTTATTTCAGTATTATGCATCATGGCGTCAGCTTATACAGTTTATTATCAATCAACAAATTTGGGAAAAGACGATCAGAATAATATTGTAATGGGCTATTATTATTTATCTGAATTAGAGCAGCAAATTTCCAATTTCGAAGAAGAGAAATCAGATGGAACAAAGCTCAGTGAAAATTTAGGGACAATTTCAATGAGATTGTCAGCCTTTACTTCAAAGGCTGATTATCGCATTAATAATGATGGTCAGTTGCTCATAAACAGATATTATACTTCAATGAAAGAATTGGGGAAAGTTATGTTTGCAGAGCAGCAACAACTTGCAGACAGTCCTGAAAAACTGGCTGAATTAAAACTGGATGTTGCTAAAGTTCGTGAGAAAGAGCAAAAAGTTCTTGATACCTTTAAAATAAGCAAAAAGTCGCTAGAACAAAAGTAATTGATTTTTTGATACAGAGGTAAAGACATGAGAGAAAAAAATCAAAGCAAGCAGAAAATAGCCTTAAAAAATAGTGCGAATAAGAAAAAAAACAATCCAAAAAGAAGTACAAGAGTAGCTTTTAAGAAAAAAATTATGAGGAAGAAAGAGTGGAGAAATAATAAGTACAGGCAACACGAAACCACGCGCAAAAAGAACCATGGAAAACAAAAAAGGAAAAGGCTACGGAGGAGTAACTTATATAAGAAGTTGTTGTTAGAAATTGGAAGTACGTTACTCATTTCTATAAGTATTATCTGGTTGTTTTCTCTTTTTACTTTTACATTTGCTAAAGTGGAGGGATACGGTATGATTCCAACTTTGGCGGATAAGGAAATGGTTTTTATTAATCGAAATAGTGTTAAACGAAGATTTAAGCTGGCCTATATTAGAAAACCTGATGGTAGAGGAAATGATATTAGAAGAATTATTGGACTTCCTGGGGAGAGCGTTAACTATAAAGGAGATCAACTGTATATAAATGGCAATATAGTAGTAGAGAAATTTATCTATGAGGAGATTGGTCAAGCTAAAAATACAGATAATTCATACACTGAGGATTTCAATCTCGAAGAAGATTTTGGTTTGACAAGAATTCCAGAAAAAAATTACCTTGTCCTTGGTGATAATAGACCCTATTCTACAGATAGTCGTTATTATGGACTGGTTGAAGAAAAGGATATTATTGGCATTGTTGAAATGAGGATACTACCAATAAATCTACTAGAGCAGCTCTAACATAGGCGTAAAAGGGACACTGGACTGCTGAAAAAATAAAGAGCTGAATAAGTAATAATTGAACCGGTATTTTTGATACCTTCCTTGTACGTATAGTTATTATAAAAAAATATAAATAAATAAAAAACAAGAGAAGAAAATAAGAGAAACAAAGCTAAACAGAAGAAAAAAGTTGGAAATAAGAATATTTGTTGGTTTAAAATAATATCTATTTTAATAATAAATTATACCATATTTAAATAAACAATTTACAATTTGGTTGTTTGATGCTAGAATGGCAACGGGGGAAATGAAAAAATGAGAATAAAAGGATGGAAAAGATGGAAATAAAAGGGAAAAATAATATTTTTAAAATTAGTTTATTTTTAATTGCATGTTTTGCAGTAATGATTAACGTTAATTCTGTTTCAGCAGAAGAACTAGTAAAAAATAACGACTCATTAATCAAAGCTGATGCAAAAATAGTACATGGTACATTCACAGAGTATTTCAGAAAAGATGGAGTGAACTATATTCCAGTAGCTAGTCAATATGAAAATACAACTTTAGATTTTGAAGGAGCTACAAATAGAGAACCTTATCCAGGTATTAATCCTAATAATGGATTTAGAGTTCAAAAAACTGCATATATCAAGTTAAGTGATACTGGGACATATAGATTTTTAACTAGTAGTAGTGGTGCTACACAAATTTATGTTAATGATACATTGATTTCGCCAACTTATCCGTATATTTATTTACAGGCAGGGCAAGTGATAAAGGTAAAAGTGGTTCATACGTTCCCTTCAATGGCTTCATCGTCTAGTAATGGTCAATATCTAACTAGCGTGTATTGGAATGTTCCATCAGCCCCTCTAGTAAGCCAATTGATTCCAAAAGAATTACTATATACAACAGAAGATTTAGCTGGAGCAGATATAGTTGCTCCTGATAAATTAATTCATGGTGTTTTTACAGAATATGAAAGACGTCAAGGGTTGACAACAAATTTTATTCCAGTGGCAAGTCAATATGAAGATGCAACACTTGACTTTAGTTGTATTTACAACAAACAACCTTATCCAGGAATAGATCCTGCAGCTGGTTTTCAAGTGAAAAAAACAGCGTATATTAAGCTAACTGAAACAGGTAGTTATAAATTTTATGCTACAGGTTCAGCACAAGTGCAAGTGTATATAAATGATGTTATTGTCCAAAACGCTACCCCTATCTATTTGCAAGCAGGACAAATCATTAAAGTTAAAACAGTTGCTCCATTTTATAGTGCAGCTCAAGCAAGTACAGGTAGATACTATTATGATTTAATGTGGACTACACCGTCCATGTACTTAAATCCGTATGCACTGATTCCAAAAGAATTGTTGTACACAACACCGGATTTACAAGGTATTTAAAAATATTTCCCCCATAGTATTACCATAGATTTTATATTATGTAGAAATTTTAAACGAACGTATTATTGAAATTCCCCAAGCAAAACAGCTTTTTCTTACAATTGTTTAGTTTTCTTCAAATAAACAAAAATGAGAGGGAAGGTTATTTTGCAGGGGGATTTTTTGCCTAAAAAATGACTAATAAATTTAGATTTTAAGAATGTGTTTATTTGAAAGCGAGAGTTTATGATAAAGACAGGTAAAAATTATAACTAAAATAGTAAATCAAAAGGAGATAGCATGAAAATAAGGAAAATAGTAAGCAGTGTTGTAATGTGGGGCGTGATGTTAAGCATATTTTTTTTAAATATTCCCGCAATGGCACAAAATAAAGTGAGTGGAACAAGTTCTATAAGTGGAGTATTTTTTGAGGATACAAATATAAATGGTAAGAAAGATATCAACGAAAAAGGTCTTTCAGGTATATCGATTAAGTTAACTGATGAAAATGGAACTGAAATTCCAGGGAAAGAAGTAACGACAAGAGCGGATGGGAAATATATATTTGAAGGACTTGAAGGAAGAAACTATGCTTTGAAAATTGAAGTTCCTAAAGGTTACCGAGTCGTTACATCAAGATATTTTCAAATGGATAAAAATGGTCAGACGGGTTTCGTTAGTTTAGAAGAAAATGATCAATTCGAAGATGGTTGGTTAGGTTTTTATAAAACGGGTGGAACAAGTTCTATAAGTGGAGTATTTTTTGAGGATACAAATATAAATGGTAAGCAAGATATCAACGAAAAAGGCCTTTCAGGTATATCGATTAAGTTAACTGATGAAAATGGAACTGAAATTCCAGGGAAAGAAGTAACGACAAGAGCGGATGGGAAATATATATTTGAAGGACTTGAAGGAAGAAACTATGCTTTGAAAATTGAAGTTCCTAAAGGTTACCGAGTCGTTACATCAAGATATTTTCAAATGGATAAAAATGGTCAGACGGGTTTCGTTAGCTTAGAAGAAGATGATCAATTCGAGGATGGCTGGCTAGGGTTTTATAAGGAGAGATAGTATGAACATAAAGAAAATAGTAAATAGTGTTGTAATGTTGGGCGTAATTTTGAGTGTATTTTGTTCAGGAGTTTCCGCAATGGCGCAAAAGAAAGTAGGTGAAGGTGGTACAGGGTCTATAAGTGGAATACTCTTTGTGGATCAAAACGGTAATGGCCAACAAGATCCCGGAGAACAAGGTCTTTCAGGCATATTAGTTAAATTAATTGATAGCAAAGGAGTTGAAATCCCAGGAAAAGAATTCACAACAAAAGAAGATGGGAAATATATATTTGAAGGACTTGAGAGAAACAAATACGGGTTAAAAGTTTATATTCCTGAAGGCTATAAAGCGATTTCAGCGGGATATTTTCAATTAGATGAAAATGGACACACAAATTATGTTTCATTAAAAGAAGGCGAAAAATTTGAAGACGGTTCTATAGGTTTTTTCCCAAAGCCAGCTACGTTAAACGGCACGGTCTTCAACGATGAAGATCAAGATGGTAAAAAAGGAACAACTGAAATAGGAATTGGTGGTGTTGTGTTGGAGTTGCATCAGATTGGTGGTAAAGCTAATCCGGTAGCTACAACCACAACTACTGTTAATGGTAAGTATTCATTTACTAATATTCCCCCAAATGAAAAATACGAAGTAAGGGCAGTATCATTTCCAGATAAATATGAAGTAGTTCCAAACAAACATTTTGATAAAGATGCTAAAAGTGTTTCACCTTATCTTCTTAAACCAGAGGAACTAAGAAAAGGAGTCATGTTAGCACTTCATGAAAAGACTATTCCTAATATACCAGCGGAAGATATTATTGTAGAGCCGAACCCATTAATCAAGTATGTTGGTGAGACGGGAACCTTGAAGGTGACATTAATACCAGCCGATACAACGGATAAAATTTTAGATTTTAAAGTTATGGATTCAAGTATTATGACTGTGGATGCATCAGGAAATTGGGAAGCTAAAAAAGTTGGCGAAACGGTGATTTCTGTAACAACGACCAATGGGAAATCAAGCCTTGTAAAAGTAATTGTCAAAGAAAGAGAAGTACCAGTAGAGCACATTATTGTAGAGCCGAATCCGCTAATCAAATATGTTGGTGAGACAGGAACCTTGAAGGTGACCTTTGTTCCGGAGAATGCAACGAATAAAGAATTGACTTTTGTAAGTGCAAATCCAGAAATTATGTCAGTGGATCAAAACGGTAATTGGGTAGCAAATAAAGTAGGGAAAACAACAATTACTGTTACACCATCAAGTGGACCAGCATTTGTTGTTGACGTGACAGTAAAGGCAAGGTCGGGCGTTGGTGCCACTTTCTATGATTATCCAGAATATTTAGGTTATTTCCATTATAAAGGAACAGGAACGGCAACAAACTTTGATGATGATTACAATGCTACAGAACCTTATCCAGGTTTAGGAATCGATCATTACAAGGTTACAAAGGTTGGATACGTAACAGTTAAAGATACTGGAAAATATACTTTCTCTGTTGAAATTGATGACAATGCAACTGTTTATTTAGATGATGAAAAAATTATCGACCGAGATTATTTCATCGGTGGTACCTTAACGAATTTCCGCTATTTAAAAGCTGGACAAACGATTAAAATACAAACAGAACATTTCAATAGAAAAGCACCCGTTTCATATTTCCATTTAAGATGGAGAACGCCAAGTAATCCATTTTCAGATAAAGCTATTCCAGATGAAGCGATCACGATGGAACCTGGAGTGTAATTTATTGTAACTATTGGTATTAAAAAAACGTTATAACAAGTTGCTTACAAAAGTGTAAGCAACTTGTTATTTTTTTCTATGGTACGTTTGTTGAAATTGGACTAGACTAACGTAGTAGAGAAAAGGAGCGATAATGATGTTACAAGTTGAGAATTTATCTAAAACATATGGCACTGAAATCAAGTATGAGGCCTTAAAAGGGTTGAATCTAACCGTCAATGATAGTGAATTTATTGGAATCATGGGACCTTCTGGAAGTGGGAAAAGTACGTTCTTGAATCTTTTAGCAACGATCGATCAGCCTACATCAGGTCATATTCTATTGAATGGAAAAGACCCAAATCAATTGAACCAAGAAGAAATTGCGAAATTTAGAAGAAGAGAGCTAGGTTTTATTTTCCAAAGTTTTAATTTAATGCCAACATTAACGGTAGAAGAAAATATTATCTTGCCCTTAACGTTAGATGGAGAAAAGATTTCTGTTATGAAAGAAAAGTTGAATCTTTTAGCTGAGCGTTTAGGGATTGCTAGCCTTTTAAAAAAACGAATTGCAGAAATTTCTGGTGGACAAGCACAGCGTGTAGCTGTTGCCAGAGCAATGATTCATCAGCCGCAATTATTACTAGCGGATGAGCCTACAGGAAATCTAGATACAAAATCCTCAAGGGACGTTATGCAATTGTTACAGCAATTAAATGACGTAGAGAAAGCGACAATTTTGATGGTAACACATGATCCTCTGGCGGCCAGCTATTGCAAACGGATTGTTTTTATCAAAGATGGTGAACTAATTGATGAAATTCACCACAGTGGAAATCAAAAGATTTTTTACGATGAAATCATGATAAAACTATCTGAGATTGAAGGTGCAGATAGTGAATTTTAGTCAATTTGTTGTTCGAAATACCCTGAGAAATAAGCATTTATACATGGCTTATTTTCTGAGTACCTTGTTTTCAGTGATGGTATTTTTCACATTCACAGTATTTGCTTTCCATCCTGCCTTATCAAATGATCTGAATAAGAATGCTCAGATGGGCATGCTGGCTGCGGCCATTATTATTTACGGATTTGCTTTCTTTTTTGTTCTGTATTCGATGGATGTTTTTATCCAGTCTCGGAAAAAGGAATTTGGTTTGTTGATGATTCAGGGAATGAGTCCAAAGCAGTTAAAAAAAATGGTATTTATAGAAAATCTGGTTATCGGTTTTTTTGCAACAATTATAGGAAGTTTAGCAGGAATTGGATTTTCACAAATTATTTTATGGTTAAGTAATCAATTGATGCATGTGGAATTTGGCTTTTATTTTCCTTTGCAAGCACTCGTTTTGACAGTGTTCTCGTTCATTGTTTTATTTTTAGCTATTTCGATTTTTATTCAATTTCGTTTACCTAAGTTAAAAGTACAAGAATTATTAAAAGCAGGAGATCTAGGTAAAGGAACCATAAAAAATTCGCGTATCAAGGCTATTTTAGCTGTTTTATTGATAGGAACAGGATATGCTGTTGCGTTATTAGTAAATGGATTATTAGTACCAATGGTTATGCTTCCAGTGATCTTTTTAGTCGTTGTAGGAACAAGATTTTTATTTAATCAATTAAGTGTTTCCATCATTGAACGATTAAAAAAGAAACAAACTATTTTTTGGAAAAAAACGAATATGGTTGTTTTTTCTGATCTAGCTTTTCGGATGAAAGATAATGCACGTTCATTTTTCTTAGTTTCTATCATATCAACTGTGGCTTTTGCAGCGATCGGTACATTATATGGTTTTCAAAATATGATTTTGGATGGCATGAATCAGGTGCCTTTTGAATTTCAAATTACAGGAATGGATGAAGAAACAACGAAAATCAAGCAAGAGTTTGGGCAGGTCTTGGTAGAGAAAGGGATTCAAGTAGATGAAGGCGAGCTGAATATGTACACTGACAAAGACCAAATTAATTTTATTAAAGAGTCAGAGTATAATCGGTTAGCAGAAATTGCTAAAAAACCAACCATTCAAACACAAGGACAAGCTGTCCAATTACTATCAAAGAATACGGTTGGCACTAAAGAAGCTAAAATTAATGAAGTTAAGTTACCTGATGGCACAAACTTACCAGTCGTAAAAACAGATGAGACAACGTTGCTTTCTTCTTATAGTAGAAATATACTTGTTCCGGATAAGACTGATTTACAAAGTCTAGAACGTACGATGACGACCATTTGGCAACCAAAAAATCTTAGTTATGATGAACTTATTTCACTTGGGAAATTTCAAGAAAAAAATATCCCTTTTATGGCAAAAACTTATTCAAAACAATCGATCACAGATGCTTATGCTCCTATTTTGTTTGTAGGAATCTTTATCGGAATCGTCTTTTTTGTTTCTGCTGGAAGTTTCTTGTATTTCAGATTATATAGTGACATGGATGTGGATGTTGAAAAATTCAAGATGATTTATAAAATGGGCTTAACAAAGAAAGAATTGAAAAAAATGATCTACCAGCAGGTCGGTATATTATTCTTCACGCCAATCATTGTATCTGTTATCCATGGAGCAGTAGCTTTGACTGCGATGTATCATATGTTTAATCAAGGCATGCAAGTAGCTGGCTGGCAAGTACTAGGAGTGTTTGTAGTCATTCAACTTGTGTATTATCTTGTTGCTCGAGTTTTTTATTTCAAAAAAGTGTATCGCTTGGTTCAAGCATAATAAATTAAAGTTGGTAAAAACGGAGGTACCGTTTTTTATCAACTTTTTTATTTATTAAATTAAGTGAGATTGAACATAGGATAATCTGGATCGCTTATGGACAAATTGAGTACAATAAGTTATAGTTATGAAGCGAATGTTTAGAAGAAATGAGGAAGAAAACTAGTGGAAAAAGCATCCATTTATGGTCTAACAAAAGAAGAACTTATTTCATGGTTTATTGAACATGACGAGAAAAAGTTTCGCGCGACTCAAGTGTGGGAATGGCTTTATATTAAGCGTGTCACAACTTTTAAAGAAATGACCAATCTATCAAAAGAATTAATTGCATTATTAGAAGAAAACTTTATTATCAATCCATTGCGTCAAGTGATTATTCAAGAAGCAAAAGATGGTACAGTGAAGTATCTATTTGAGTTGCCGGATAAAAACATGATCGAAACTGTATTGATGCGTCAAGAATATGGTTTGTCTGTTTGTGTAACAACTCAAGTGGGTTGTAATATTGGCTGTACGTTTTGTGCAAGCGGCTTATTGAAAAAACAACGTGATTTGACAGCTGGAGAAATTGTTGCACAAATCATGTTAGTTCAACATTATTTTGATGAGCGTGGGCAAGGAGAACGTGTGAGTCACATTGTTGTAATGGGGATCGGTGAACCATTTGATAATTATGACAACTTAATGAATTTCCTACATACAATCAATGATGCTAAAGGTTTAGCAATTGGTGCGCGTCATATTACGGTATCTACAAGCGGATTGGTGCCAAAAATCAAAGAGTTCGCGGATAATGGCTTACAAGTCAATTTAGCGATCTCTTTACATGCGCCAAATAATGATGTACGTACATCGATTATGCGAATCAATCGTAGTTTCCCAATTGAAAAATTGATGGAAGCGGTCGATGAGTATCTTGAAAAAACAAATCGTCGTATCACGTTTGAATATATTATGTTAAATCATGTCAATGATCGCCCAGAACATGCGCAACAATTGGCAAACTTATTAAAGGACAAGAAAAAACTGACCTATGTTAACTTAATTCCGTACAATCCTGTTAGTGAACATGATCAGTACAGCCGAAGTGATAAAGCAGATGTGTTGAAGTTTTATGACATTCTAAAGAAAAATGGTGTCAATTGCGTAATCAGAAAAGAACATGGAACAGATATCGATGCAGCTTGCGGACAATTGAGAAGCAAGCAAATAAAAAAAGCTGAGAAAAGCGTTTAATCCTGTAGAAAATTAGGAATCAGAATTTGGAACCGCCATTGTTCCAGAATCAGATTATCTATTTTCCATAAGGATTGCTTCAAGAATCTAGCCTATAAAAAAAGCTGAGAGAAGCGTTTAATCCTGTAGAAAATTAGGAATCAGGCTTTGGAACCGCCATTGTTCCAGAATCAGATTATCTATTTTCCATAAGGATTGCTTCAAGAAGCTAGCCTATAAAAAAAGCTGAGAGAAGCGTTTAATCCTGTAGAAAATTAGGAATCAGGCTTTGGAACCGCCATTGTTCCAGAATCAGATTATCTATTTTCCATAAGGATTGCTTCAAGAAGCTAGCCTATAAAAAAGCTGAAAGAAGCGTTTAATCGTTGAGATGGAGAACAACAAAATAAGCAGGGATGAAATCATTTGATTTTATCCTTGCTTATTTATTATTCCTCTTCAAAAATCGTAAATCCATAATCCACGATGTGTTCCTTTAAATACCGCAAATATTCCTTCCCCATTGGAGATAAGGTCATCTGAGCTGGCTGAATCCAACCGATCTCCATGGTTTCTTCAATCTCTAAAGGAATCGCCACAATGTTTTCATCATTTAGCTCACGACTTAAGACCCCAGAACTAATAGTATAGCCATCAAGCCCAATTAAAAAATTGAATAAAGTAGCTCGATCGCTGACACGAATACTTTTTTTATGATAACGTGTGCTCAAAATTTCTTCTGAAAAATAAAAAGAATTAAACTGTCCTTGCTCAAAAGAAAGATAGGGAAAGTCTTCTAAATCCGTTAAAGTTACTGTTTTTTTCCCGACTAAAGGATTTCGTTTGCTGACAAAGACATGTGGATAAGCAGTGAATAGTGGATGGAAAATGAGCTGTTTTTCTCTTAAAAGTTTGCGAATGACCTTTTCATTGAAGGCGTTTAAATACAAAATGCCTAATTCACTTTGAAAATTACTGACATCTTCAATAATATTACTTGTCTGAGTTTCTCGAAAGGTAAATTCATATTCATTTTTTTCATAAGATTTGATCAACTGGACAAATGCATGGACTGCAAAAGCGTAGTGCTGGGCTGAAACAGAAAATAGCCTACGTCTAGTCTCTGCTCCTTTATATTTTTCTTCCATCAAATCCACTTGCTCCAAAATTTGACGAGCATAGGATAAAAATTCTGTTCCTTCAGTTGTTAGAATCATCCCTTTTTGTGTGCGTTGGAAAATTTGAATGCCCATTTCTTGTTCCAATTCCTTAACGGCGTTAGAAAGACTAGGCTGAGTAATAAACAGCTGTTTTGCTGCTTCATTAACTGAACCTAATTCAACGATTTTTACAATGTAATCTAATTGTCTGATTCTCATGATATCCTCCTTTCATTGAAAAACAAAATAAACTTGTGGATCTTCGGATAAACAGATAGCCTAGCTAGGGGAATAGCTGCAAAAAATCTGTAAATTATTTCTGACCATTATAGCATAAATTACCGATTTTTAAACAAATAAAATACTGAAAAGAAAACAATCAATGTCTTCTCTCAGTATTTAACATGTTTAAACTTCAACTTGAATGACTTGCACGCCTTGTTTTTCAATATCACGAAGAACTTCTGGCGGAGCAAATGTATCGGTGATCAAATAGTTGATGTCTTTGATATGACCACTTGTAAAATTTGAAGAAAAACCAATTTTACGATAGTCTGCTACGACGATAACTAATCCATTTGTTCGCTCGATAATCAATGAATTAATTTTGGATTCATGTAAGACAGGTGTTGTGATGCCATTTTCTATACTAAGACCGGAGCAGCCTATAATTGAAATATCTGATGACATCTTTGAAAATGAATCGATAGCAATATCACCAACTAGAGCTTCTTTTGGAAAACGAATTTCTCCTCCTGATAAAATAACAGTTGAATTGGGATTATGATCAAGATTAGCGACTTTTACATTATTTGTGACAATCGTCACGCGCTTATTCTCTAAATTTTTTAAAGAGGATAAAGCGGTCGAGCCAGTATTGATAAATAACGTATCTCCGTCTTTAACAAATTCAGCTGCTTTTTTAGCAATTGTATTTTTTAAAACCTCAAGCTCCTCATTGTAGTCTGCCGTTCCAGTTTTTTTAACAATTCGGGCTTTTCCATGCTCTCGGTGCACTAATCCCATCTTTTCTAAAGCAGTTAAATCTCGTCGAACAGTTATTTCAGAGACAGCCAGTTTTGTGCTTATGTCTTTTACTAATAAAGGATCATCAGCGGTGAGTAAGGATAGTAACTTTTCACGACGTTCTTTAATTGTTTTGTGCGAACTTTTCATTTCAATTCCTCCACTTCTATTTCACTTGGACAATGGCAAGGCTATTTCCCATCGCTCTTGCTTCTTTTAATAAACGATAGCCCTCTGAAGTTTCATTCAAGCGTAGTAAACACTGCCCTTTAAGGTATAAATGGTACGTTAGTTCACGGTTATTTAAACGAGTTTTATCAACGGCTTCTAATTCACTTAAGCATTTTTTGTTTCTACCTTGATAAAAATAATTGATTCCTGTAATTTCATGCCAAGAAAATAGTCCACGCATTTGTCTTTTAGAGCTATTTTTTAACTTAGATAAGTGCTCTAAGGTGGTTTTTAAATTTTTTTCATCATTTAAAAAAGAATAGCAGTGCATTTGCGTATGATAATAAATGAAGAGGTAATCCAATGTAGAGTGGAAAAACCGTTGATTTTTGTGCAAATGCGCCAAACATGCTGGATAGTTTCCTTCGTCTAATAAAAGTAAGCCGTCAAAAATAATAATAGACTGTTTAAAGCCATTAAACAAATCTTTTTTCTGTAACTCGCTTTTTAATTGAGTAGATTTTTGTATATCACATTCAACAGTTAAGGCATAAATCATCTTCTCATACTTATTTTTTAAATATTCAAAAAGTAAAACAATACTTAATACGATACATCCAATACCACCAAAAATAAGCTTAGTTGCGATATTTTCTGACGCAACGACTAAGTGACCGATATAAAGGGTAAATAATAAGTACGCCATCCATAAGACTATTTTTTTTCCAACATACATGCTCTTCCAAAATAACTTTTTCATAAGTATCACCTCAAGAAAACTATATCATAAAAAATGTTTTATGAACATAAATAAAGATATTATATTTATTTAAACTAGTTATTTCTGTTTAAACGTTCTTAAAAAAATAAAACGATCGTAAAAATAGATTGAAAACGGTTTAAAATATTGTAAAATGAAAAGTGTAAACGAGATTGATAAAAAGCGGAGGGATATTATGGCAACAATTCATGACGTGACAAAAGAAAGTTGGATTTTAAGTACGTTTCCTGAGTGGGGAACCTATTTGAATGAAGAAATCGAGCAAGAAAAAGTACAAGCAGGAACAGTATCAATGTGGTGGCTAGGCTGTACTGGAATTTGGCTGAAGTCTCATGAAGGAACCAATATTTTATGTGACTTATGGTGTGGTACAGGCAAACAATCTCATGGAAATGGCAAAATGAAAAAAGGACACCAAATGATGCGTATGAGTGGTTGCGAAAATATGCAACCGAATTTAAGAACCCAACCGTTTGTGATTGATCCTTTTGCAGTGAAAGATGTTGATGCTTTGGTTGTTACTCATATTCATTCAGATCATTTAGATATTAATACAGCCGCAGCTGTTCATCAAAATTGTCCAGAAGCTCGTTTTATTGGACCAAAAGAAGTTGTTGACACTTGGTTAGCTTGGGGGATTCCAGAGGCTAAAACAACTATTGTTAAGCCAGGAGATCGTGTGGCAATCAAAGATATAGAGATTGTAGCATTAGAGGCCTTCGATAGAACAGCTTTGGTGACATGCGCTGATCCAGAGGTCACATTAAAAGGGAAAATGCCTCAGGATATGGATGAAATTGCTGTTAATTACTTATTTGAAACAAGCGGAGGAAATATTTATCATGCAGGGGATTCTCACTATTCTAACTTATTTGCAAAACATGGTAACGAACATAAAATAGACGTTTGCTTGGGCGCTTATGGAGAAAATCCAAGAGGAATCACTGACAAAGTGACATCGGTGGATATGTTACGAATGGCCGAGTCATTAAATGCAAATGTAGTTATTCCAGTTCATTATGATATTTGGGCGAATTTCATGGCAGATCCAAAGGAAATTACAGAAATTTGGAAATTTAAGAAAGATCGCTTGGATTATCAATTTAAACCATTTATTTGGCAAGTCGGCGGAAAGTTCACCTATCCAAATGATAAAGACAAATTAGAATTCAATTTCTATCGAGGATTTGATGATGTATTTACAACAGAAAATGATACACCATTCCCATCATTTTTATAAGAAAGGAGAAAGTGAATGTTAAAGTATTTTTATGATAATGACTTGATTCGTTTTTGTGAACAAACGCCTTCTAATTGGGAGGATGCAGTCATTCTTAGTTGCCAAACATTGCTGGAAAAAGAAATTATCACACAACAATATGTGGATGAAATCGTTGAGTGTGTTCAAAAATATGGACCCTATATTGTCATAGTTCCTGGAGTGGCAATGCCTCACTCTTCAGAGGATAGCCAAGGAGTGCTCGGGACTGCGATTTCATTTACAAAAATGAGCCAAGATGTAGTGTTTGAAGAAGGCAATGCTGAAAAAAATGCGCGTTTATTTTTCACGTTAGCGGCCAAGAATAAAGAAGAACATGTAGAAAACATTTCAAAACTATCAGAAATGTTGATGACAGAAGGATTGATTGAGGCATTGCTGACTGTTGAAACTATGGCGGATTACGAGCAAGTGATGGCAACATTTGATGTATAGAAAGAAGGGGAGTAAATGACACAAGCTTTGGATTTTCTAATGGGGATTTGGGATTATTTTGCGGCAAATATTTTGACGCAACCAGCCTTTTTAATTGGATTCATTGTACTTTTGGGGTATATGTTACTTAAAAAACCGCTATATGAGAGTATCGCAGGTTTTTTAAAAGCAACAGTAGGGTATTTGATTTTAACCGTTGGATCAGGTGGGTTAGTCAATAATTTTCGTCCAATTCTAGTCGGATTAAAAGAACGTTTTAATCTAGATGCGATGGTTATTGACCCTTATTTCGGTCAAAATGCAGTAACAGCAGGAATTGAAGAGACATTTGGTCGTACATTTAGTGATACGATGATTTTGTTACTGATTGCTTTTGTTATGAACATTTTATTGGTTCGTTTTAAAAAATATACGAAACTAAGAGCAGTATTTACCACAGGGAATGTTCAAATACAACAAGCCGCAACCGCTTTCTGGATTTTGCTCTTTTGTTTTCCTGAATTAGGTCAGATTCAAATTCTATTGATTATGGGACTTATTTTAGGATGTTACTGGGCTGTTGGTTCAAATCTAACTGTTGATATAACGCAAGATTTAACGGAAGGAGCAGGTTTTGCAATCGCTCATCAACAAATGTTCGGAGTTTATATTTTTGCACGATTAGCAGAGAAAATGAAGAAGGATAAAAATAATCGGAAACTAGAAGATGTTCAGTTGCCTGGATTTTTATCGATTTTCAATGAAAATATGGTAGCTACTTCTATTCTAATGCTCTTTTTCTTTGGAATTATTTTAGTTGTTTTAGGACCTGAGTACTTAATTGAAGCAGAATTTATGGTTGAAGGGCAAAGCTTCTTTTTCTACATTTTACAGACGGCTTTATACTTTGCAGTTTATCTAGCTATTTTGCAATTAGGCGTTCGAACATTCGTTTCAGAATTGACTGAATCATTTCAAGGAATCTCTAATACCTTATTACCAGGTGCGGTTCCAGGTATTGATGTAGCAGCAACATTTGGTTTTGGTTCGGCCAATGCTGTAACGATTGGATTTTTATTTGGAGCACTAGGTCAATTTATCACGATTGGGCTATTGATTTTATTTAAATCACCAGTTATCGTGATTGCTGGATTTATTCCATTATTCTTTGATAATGCAGTAATTGCAGTATATGCAAATAATCGCGGCGGATTTAAAGCCGCTTGTATCTTCCCGTTTGTTTCAGGAGTTATCCAAGTGCTCGGCTCGGCTTTGATTGCTGCGTTTATTGGGTTATCTCAGTATGGAGGATATATTGGTATGTTTGACTGGGCAACGGTTTGGCCAGTAATGACCATAGTAATGAAATATTTAGGTTATGTTGGTGTCGCTATCGTGGTAGCTTTACTACTAGCAATTCCGCAATTCCAATATCGAGCGAATCCAGAAGGGTACTTCTTGATTGCAGAAGATTATGATGAATATGTAAAAAAAATGGCAGCAAAAAGCGCCTGACAAAATTGTTGTCTAGTTATGCAAGCTAGACTCTAGGAAAAAAGATAAAAATGGATTGTGGCAAAAAAGCGCTACATTTAATTTTTCTTATTTATCTAGGAGCTTAAATAAACCCGCTACGCTTTAAAATTTAGGAGGAAATTAAAATGAGAGTATTAGTATCATGTGCAAACGGATCAGGAACAAGTTTAATGATGAAAAAAAGTGTCGAAAAAGCATTGAAAGAGCTGGGCTTTAATATTACGAATATCCATCACTGCGCGATTTCAGAAGGGAAGAGTACAGCAGGGCAATATGACGTTGTTTTTTGTCCAATGAATTTTTTAAATATGTTTGATGACGCTAAGAAGAAAGGAATCACTGTTGTAGGAGTCAAAAACGTGATGTCAGCAAAAGAAATTAGCGAACGTGTTCAGGAAACAGACTTAGCAACTAAGTTTAAATAAATAACGGTTTGAGGTAGAACGTTTTTAATTATACGTAGCTGCTAGATACGAATAAGGATGAGGCAAAAGCAACGGTTTCTGAAATAAGTGGACATTCACAAAAATTTGAAGAGTAATTTGGTGAATGTCTTCTTATTTTATTTGAGGGAAAGATTTTTGTTTTAGTCTCTATTTATGGATAAAAGTAAGGAGAGAATTAGATGAGCAGACCAAATTTACAAGTAGCTTTAGATCATTCTGATTTACCGAGTGCAATGAAAGATGTAGTTGCTGTTGGTGATGTGGTGGATATTGTTGAAGTAGGAACTATTTTATGCTTACAAGCGGGAGCAGAAGCTATTCGTTGCATTCGAGCATTGTATCCTGAAAAAACAGTTGTTGCCGATACAAAATGTGCAGATGCTGGGGGAACTGTAGCAAAGAATTGTCAGGATGCTGGAGCGGATTGGATGACGGTGATTTGTTGTGCTACCATTCCGACAATGAAAGCAGCAGCTAAAGAAGTAAAAGAAGTTCAAGTTGAACTTTATGGAGATTGGACATATGAACAAGCGCAAAAATGGTTAGATGCAGGTATTTCTCAGGCCATTTATCACCAAAGCAGAGACGCTCTTTTAGCTGGTGAAACTTGGGGAGAGAAAGATTTGACCAAAGTTAAAAAATTAATTGACATGGGCTTTAGAGTATCCGTGACAGGTGGATTAGATGTGGACACATTGAAATTATTTAAAGATCTAGATGTCTATACATTTATCACAGGTCGGGGGATTACTGCAGCGCCGGATCCTAAAAAAGCGGCACAAGATTTTCAGGATGAAATAAGACGTATTTGGGGGTAGAGATCATGACCACGTTAGGGATTTATGAAAAAGCACTCCCAAAGAATATTAGTTGGGAAGAACGATTAAGATTAGCTAGTAGCTTAGGGTTTGACTTTGTAGAAATGTCTATTGATGAAACAGATGAAAGACTGACAAGACTAGATTGGTCAAAATCGGAACGAAAAAAAGTGATTGATGCTGTACATGAAACAGGAGTAAAAATCTTGTCCATTTGCTTAAGCGGACATCGCCGTTTTCCATTCGGTTCCGAAGATGTAGAAAAAAGACAGATCGCGTTAAAAATGATGCAAAAAGCGGTGGATCTAGCATCTGATATAGGCGTTAGAACCATTCAACTTGCAGGATATGATGTTTATTACGAAAAAAAGAGTCTAGCATCAAGAGAGTACTTTATCGAAAATTTAAAACAGGCAGTAGCGATGGCGGCGAGAAAAGAAGTTGTTTTATCCATTGAAATTATGGATGATCCATTTATGAATTCTATTTCAAAATTTTTAAAAATCAAAGAACAAATTCGCTCGCCTTACTTACAAGTTTATCCAGACATAGGAAATTTATCTGCTTGGCCTAAAAACGATGTTGGATATGAACTGGAACTGGGAATTGATCAAATCTCAGCAATCCACTTAAAGGATACTTTAGCGGTGAATAGTCATTTTGAAGGGAAATTTAAAGAAGTTCCTTTTGGTGAAGGGTGTGTGGACTTTTTAGGTTGTCTAAAAACATTGAAACGCTTAGAATACAATGGCCCTTTTTTAATTGAAATGTGGAGTGAAACTAGTGAAACACCTGAAAAAGAAATTGAACAAGCGAAGGCATTTTTAATTCCTTTTTTAAAGGAGGTAGGATATGTTGAATGAGCAATTAATAATGGAGATGAAGGAACGAGTATTTGAAGCAAACTTGGCTTTACCAGAGTCTGGCTTAGTAAAACTAACTTGGGGAAATGTTAGTGAAATCAACCGAGAAGCGGGAGTGATCGTTATTAAACCAAGCGGTGTTCCCTACTGCACGATGAAAGCTTCAGATATGGTAGTCACGGACTTGGCTGGGGAATTATTGGAAGCAGGAATGAAACCATCATCTGATTTGGCCACACACGTTGAATTATACAAAGCGTTTGAAGGCGTCAATGCTGTTGTACATACCCATTCAAAAAATGCAGTAATGTGGGCACAAGCTGGTCGAGAAATTCCAGCTTATGGAACAACACATGCCGACACTTTTTACGGCATGGTTCCTTGTACCCGACAACTGACAGCAGAAGAAGTGGCGTCAGCCTATGAAGTAGAAACAGGCAAAGTAATTATTGAAACATTTAAAAAAGGAGGAATTGATCCTATAGCTGTTCCTGGAGTACTGGTTTATGGTCACGGTCCATTTACGTGGGGAGCGACGCCGCAAAAAGCTGTAGAAAATAGTATAGTTTTAGACGAAATAGCTGAAATGGCTTGTGTGACAGAAGTGGTAAATGATGCTGTCCCTCCAATTCCACAGTATCTTTTAGACAAACACTATTTTAGGAAACATGGTGTAAATGCATATTATGGTCAATATTAAACTAGAAAAGTTAGCGAAAAAGCATTAAGATTTCGTTAGCTTTTTTAGTTTGTATTCCCTCGTCCTTTTTTATGAATTTGAAATACTTGAATTTAATTTCAGAAAAGATATACTGTAAAAATAACGAAAAAAGGAAATTGAGGTCAAACATGGAAAAACATGAGTTAAAACGTGAGATTTCATTAGTAGGTGCTTTTTCAACTGTTATGGGAACAGTAATTGGCGCAGGTGTATTTTTTAAAACAGCCAGTGTAACAAGTTCTGCACAATCGCCCAGCTTAACGATTTTTGCTTGGATTTTAGGTGGAATTTTAACGATATGTGCAGGTTTGACGAGTGCGGAGTTGGCAACAGCTATTCCTAAGACAGGAGGAGCCATGAAGTATATCGAATATACTTATGGAAAACTACCTGGCTTTCTGCTAGGTTGGGCGCAAAGTGTGATTTATTTTCCAGCGAACATTGCCGCATTATCAATAATTTTTGGTACGCAATTTATTCATTTATTTCATTTGTCGAATGAACTTATTTTACCAATAGCGCTAGGGACAGGATTTAGTGTGACAATTATCAACTTACTAGGGACGAAAATGGCATCAAATATACAATCACTTACATTGATTATAAAGATGATTCCAATAGCGTTGATTGTACTTGTTGGTTTATTTATGCCAGCAAACACAGAAGTATCATTATTACCTATTGAAGCAGGTGAAAAAAGCAACTTTATTCAAGCATTGAGTGGTGCATTAGTTGCTACTATGTTTGCATACGATGGGTGGCTGGGAGTTGGTACTGTAGCTGGAGAAATGAAGCGACCTGAAAAAGATTTGCCTAAAGCCATATTTTTTGGATTAACATTTGTGACCATTGTCTACACATTGATTAATTTAGTTTTTCTTAAAACATTGCCAATTGAAGCGTTATCAGGAAATCTAAACGGTGCTTCTGAAGCTTCCACTCGAATTTTTGGATCCATTGGCGGAAAATTAGTAACGATTGGAATCTTGATTTCGGTGTACGGTGCGTTGAATGGTTATACAATGACTGGTATTCGTGTACCTTATGCCTTAGCATTAGAAGGGATGATTCCTTTTAGTAAGCAATTTCAAGTATTGTCTAAAAAGTTTGTTGTTCCTTATATAGCGGCAAGTTTTCAATTTTGTATTGCAGCATCTATGATGTTTTTAGGTAGTTTTGATTTATTAACGGATATGTTGGTATTCGTTATGTGGTTGTTTAGTATATTGCTTTTTTTGCAGTATTCATTTTGAGAAAAAAAGAACCAGAGCTACATAGGCCCTACAAGGTTCCGTTGTATCCGTTTATTCCTATAGTGGCAATTATTGGAGGTCTGTTTATTTTGATCACGACCTTTTTTACACAGCCCATTTTAGCAAGTATTGGTATTGGAATTACGCTACTAGGTGTGCCAGTATATATTATAAATATGAAAAAAAATAAATGATTGTCATTTATTGTCAAAAACTACTGTTTTCGTTTAAGAGATTGAGAAAATAGCTAAAAAATATTTGATATAATAATTGTGATCTAAGTCTTTGTCGTTGGATAAAGCAAATGCTTCTGCTTAACCCTTTTAAGCAGAAGTATCCTTTTCTCAAAAATTTTAATAAAATTCATAATTTCTGAAAATTATTTGAGGTTATTTTCTAGTATAATAGATATATCAAAACGATAAACTATTTTGGGGAAGATAGTGCATCAGAACTCTTAATTAAGGCATGAATGTTGTTTTATCAGCATTTATGCCTTTTTTTTGTGATGAAAAATAGAGTAATGATTGGTTATGTTGAATCAATAAAAAAGATAAATTTATATTATGTTTGTTTCTGTAGATAAGTATATTATTCCTATAAGAATATTTTTTGAATCCATTGGTAAAAAAAATAGAACAAAAATATAGAAATGAAATATATTTTAAGGCTCTAAGAAGACCTCACAGTTTTTGTGAAATCTTTTTAGAGCCTTTACTTTTTTTCAGTTTTTCAAAAATTCTCAAAAAAAATGCGTATATTGTTTATAAGGAGGGAAAAAATGGATATTAAAGAGCTTTCTGTAAAGTTAATTGAATGGGGAATAAATCAAGGCGTGCAAGATGTATATGTTTTACCAATTAAAAATCGTATTCAAATATTTGCTAGAAAAGGGAGGGAAAAACTTATTTTTGAGGAGTTGAGTGAAAGAGAAGGGGAAAAATTAATCTTTCATTTTAAGTTTATTGGCAGTATGGATGTTGGTGAAAAAAGGAAAGCACAAGTTGGAGCAGCAACATATCGGATAAATGATGGGGAAAAAAGATTGCGCTTGTCTACTGTAGGCGATTTTAGACAAAGAGAAAGTTTGGTTATTCGTTTTTTACATATATTTGGAAATAGCCAAGAAAATTACTTTTTACCCAAGCAATTGACGGATATTCGATTTCAGGTCAAACGCAGAGGGCTCCATCTATTTTGTGGTCCTGTTGGCTCAGGAAAAACCACACTGATGTACAAGCTAGCGAAGGAAACAGATCGGTTTCAACAAGTAATTACTATAGAAGATCCAGTAGAAATCGAAGAAGCTACCTTTCTTCAATTGCAAACAAACTCAAAAATTGATTTGACCTATGATGTATTGATTAAAGCTTGTTTACGTCACCGACCGGATATTTTGATCATTGGAGAGATTCGAGATGGATTGACCGCGCAAGCGGCCATTCGGGCAGCACTTACAGGACATACGGTATTTGCTACATTACATGCTAAAAGTATTAATGGGGTTTATGAGCGTTTATCGGAACTTGGCGTACAACAAAGAGAACTGGCAGAATGCGTGACCGGAATCATTTATCAGCGTCTGTTATCCTTTCAATCAGCAACAAAAAAAGAAATAAGTGGTCTATTAATAGATTATGATTTTTCTGGAAAAGGTGTTTCTAATTGGAAAAATGAATTAAGAAAGGTTTGGGCATATGGATTTATTGGTGATCAAACATTTGAAGAAGAAAAAGAATAATAGATTGACAAAAAAGCAACAACGAGTATTCATTCATTTATTGACAGATTTATTGAGGAATGGATTTACAATTCAAGAAAGTTTATCATTCATGAAAAAGTCAAATTCTATCCCCTCACAGCCCGTTGACTATGTGCTTGATTGTATGGAACAAGGTGAGTCATTAAATACAAGTTTAGCTGTGATTGGTTTTAAAGAAATCATTGTGACACAAATTGAATTTGCACAAATACATGGTGATCTAGCAGGAACCTTGAAAAAAATAAAAGACTATCTAGAATTGATGGATAGGCAACAACAAAACATCTATAAAGTAGTAAGTTATCCATTATTATTGATGCTTTTTTAACGGTAGTATTAATCAGTATACGTCAAGTTTTATTGCCTCAACTGATGAAAAATGGGACGATACACCGTGATAACATAGGAATTACCTTTATTCAGCATAGTCCATATTATATCCTTTCAGTGTTGAGTTTAGTATGCATTTCAACTGTTATTATTCGGTTGTATTTGAAGCGTAAAAGTTCATTAGATAAAGCAATATTTTTTTCAAGAATACCTGTTTTAGGTTCTTTTTATAAAGAATACAGTTCGGCTTTTTTCGCGCTTGAATGGGGAAAATTATTTTCTCAAGGGTTAGAAATCAAAGCAGTCATTCAATTGATGAAAGCTACCAATCACCGATCATTAATGGGAGAATTAGCCCAAATAATTGAAGAAAGATCTATGTTGGGTCAAAGCTTCTATGAACAATTACCGCTATTTTCCTTCTTTTCACCTGAATTATCATTAATCATCCAACAAGGAGAAGTTAAAGGAAAATTAGGGAAAGAATTGATTTTGTATAGCGAATTATGCTGGCAGCGATTTTTTAATCGTATGGAGAAAGCGATTCAATGGATTCAACCGATTATTTTTTTAGTTGTTGCTTTATTAGTTGTTAGTATTTATGCAGCAATGCTATTGCCGATATATGGTGGGATGGAGGAATTTTTATGAATATAAAAAAGAAACGAATACAAATGAACCATCAAGGGTTTACTTTATTAGAAATGTTAGTTGTTTTATTGATTATTTCGGTATTGATTTTATTGTTTGTTCCTAATCTTTCTAAACACAAAGAAGGTGTTGATAAAAAGGGCAACGAGGCAATTGTGAAAATAGTAGAAACCCAACTTGATTTATATACAATGGAAAACAATCAAGTTCCAACATTAGAGCAATTGTTAAAAGAAAAATATATCACTCAAGATCAATACGATAAATATCAGGCAAGTCAAAAATGATTACGGGTGATATGAAAGGTTTCACTTTAATAGAGTCTTTGATGGTTTTATTTATTGTACTCTTTTTTTATTATTGCCTACGTTAGCTATACAAAGGTGGAAACAAGCCATAGAAACTGAACAATTTTTAGCCACATTCGAAAAAAAACTGTTATTTACGCAACAAATGGCTATCGTAAACAGTAACAACACAGAAATTATTTTCCAAGAGCAAGAGCAAAAAATCAATTTTTTAATTTTAGGATTTGAGGAAGAGGTATCTGAAAATAGTTTAACAATTCCCGATTCATTGCAAGGGACAGGCCCCAATAAAATTATTTTTAAAAAAGATACGGGAAATAATGGAAACCTGTCCAAATACTCTTTTTTGTGGTCAGCAAAACGCCAATTGATTGAGTTTCAATTCCAGCTAGGGAGCGGTCGTTATGTCAAAAAGATCAAAAAAACTTGAAGGGTATATTCTACTTGAAAGTTTAATTGCTTTAGGACTTTTATGTTTGGTGATTGGAAGTTATTTTTCACTGAATTTATTTTTGTTGAAAAAAAAGAAAGAAGTGAGCCATCAACTCTTAATGCAACAAGTTTTATATGAAGAATTAAGACATTATGAAAACTACGAAGGTCAAGAACAACGAATTGTTTATAGAGAAGAACAAATATATCACTTGCATTTTTATAAGCAAAAAGAAGAATTAATCAAAGTGGAGATTACAAATGGGAAAGAAACGTTTACTCTTAAAAAGGAATAAAAACAATTATTCTGGTTTTACATTATTTGAATGTTTACTTGCTTTACTGTTACTATCAACGATTTGTCTACTTTTTTCATCTTCGCTTAAGGCTGTTGCAACGGTCACTAGTCAGTTAAAAGATCAGCGAGTAAAGGAGTGGCAAATATTCTTAATTCAACTAGAAAATGAATTAAAAGATTGTTACTACGAAACAACACAAACCAATAAAATGATTCTTAAAAACAAACGAAATAAAGCATCTATTTGGATTGAGTATAAATTAGGGAAAATCGTTAAAGTAGAGAACGGAGGTTTTCAGCCGCTACTTACAGAAGTAAAACAAGCAAATTTTACAGAAGAAAATAAAGCAGTAAGAATTAATGTTACTTTTGACAGTGGAGTAGAGGTGACTGCAAAATGGATTATCACTCAGGAGCATCAAAATGAAAAATAGACATAAAGGGGGGATTTTATTAACAGCGCTACTCTTTACATTTTTATTTAGTTTTATTTTTATACTCGTATTAGAAGACTTCAAGTTGTCACAGCATTTTTCCGTTCAAACAAAAGATTATTATACTGCAAAAACAATCGCTAGGTTATTTGTATCAACTATAAAAAAGCAAAAGGTGATTGAAAAATCAGGACGGCAACAGTTTTCAGAAGGAATATTAGAGTATGAATATGATAAAAAAACACTGAAAATCATCATTAACATAAATAAAAAATACTATCAATTTCAAGAAAGGTATCAACTTGAAACAGTTGAATCTTCAAAATAGCAGAAATTTGTGAAATGTGTATCAAACTAGTCTGTAAAAAAACTAATACAGAAGTCATCTAAAAAACGAATGAGAAAATTCATTTGTCAAATTTTTTTAATAAATCATAGCTATTCAGTGATTTATAAATATTGTTAGGAAATTGATTGATTATTACTAGATTTTTCGTTAAAATAGAACAGGTATGAAAATTGTTATATTATAGATGGAAATTGAGGTGTATTTTTTGTTCCCTGAAAAAATAGAAAAGGCTTTCGGATTGATGGAACAATCGATTCAATTGCTTAAAGAATCATTAGACACTTCTTTTTTAGACGCATATGCTGAAAATGGAGAAAATATTATCGATAACTTTCAAGTACGTGTGGTTGATGGTGTACCGGATGAGCAAACTGCTCAAAAACTTAAAACCATTTATCAGCAATTGCAAGCAATCGAGTTGGAGCCAGAAGAAATTAGACGCTTATCTCAATTGGTTTTATTGAAAGGGAATAAAGTAGAGTCTCTTCAAGCAAATCATCAATTGACACCAGATAGCATTGGCTTTTTATTTGTTTATTTGATTGAACAATTGTACAGCTCAAAACAACCATTGAAAATAGTAGATATTGCTTCTGGAATGGGCAATTTACTTTTAACAATCATTCTTAATTTGCAATCTGCTAAATATGCGGTTCAAGGATTTGGCGTGGACATTGATGATACTTTACTAGCTGTTTCAGCGACTAATAATGAGTGGACCAAAGCGCCAATTCAATTGTTTCATCAAGATGGTTTGCAGGATTTATTAGTTGATCCAGTGGATGTGGCGGTTAGTGATTTGCCGATTGGTTACTATCCAAATGATGAAAAAGCGAAATCATTTGATTCGGCGGCTGAAAGCGGACATACTTATGCCCATCATTTATTGATGGAGCAGGCAATGAAATTTGTTAAACCTGATGGTTACGGATTATTTTTGATTCCAACCAATATTTTAGAGACAGAGCAAAGTTCGTTTTTCAAAAATTGGTTACAAAAAAATGTCTATCTACAAGGAATGATCCAATTACCAGATGAATTGTTTAAATCAGAGCAGTCCCGTAAAAGTATTTTATTTGTCCAAAATAAGGGTGAAAATAGTGAGCAAGTCAAAGAAGTATTAGTAGCCAAGTTAGGTTCACTGAAAGATCCTGCTAAAGTGACACAATTTTTTCAACAATTTGAGGCTTGGAAGTCTTCAAATTTAAAATAAAACAACGGATTAAAAGAGGAGAGTATTATGTCTAAAACAATTGCAATCAATGCTGGAAGTTCAAGTTTAAAATGGCAATTATACCAAATGCCAAGTGAAGAAGTAGTTGCTAAAGGAATCGTAGAAAGAATTGGTTTAAATGATTCAATTTTTACAATCAAATATGGAGACGGCGAAAAATATGAAGAAGTAATAGATATCAATGATCATGATGTTGCCGTAAAAATGTTATTAGACAAGTTGATTGAATTGAATATTTTAGCTTCTTACGATGAAATCACTGGTGTTGGACACCGTGTGGTTGCTGGTGGAGAAGATTTTAAAGATTCAGTTGTCATCGATGCTGACGTTTTAGCAAAAATCGAAAAATTATCGGCTCTTGCACCATTACACAATCCAGCAAATGCAATGGGAATCAAAGCATTCAAAAAAATCTTACCGGATATTGTTAGTGTTGCTGTTTTTGACACGTCTTTCCACACTACGATGCCAAAACACAACTTTTTATACAGTATTCCAACTGAATACTATGAAAAATTTGCTGCACGTAAATATGGTGCGCATGGAACAAGCCACAAATTTGTTGCAGAACGCGCAGCAGAAATGCTTGGTCGCCCAATTGAAGAATTAAAAATCATTACGTGTCACTTAGGTAATGGTGCTTCTATCACAGCTGTTGATGGTGGTAAATCTGTTGATACATCAATGGGCTTCACGCCACTTGCCGGTGTAACAATGGGCACTCGTTCAGGCGACATTGATCCTTCATTGTTAGCTTACTTAATGGAAAAACTTGAATTAACAGATATTAAAGATATGATTGATATCTTAAATAAAAAATCAGGTTTATTAGGTCTAACTGGTATCTCTAGTGATATGCGTGATTTAGAAGCAAATATGGACAAGGAGTCTGTACAAGTAGCGTATGATATCTTTACAGATCGTATTCGTAAATATATTGGTAGTTACGTAACTGTGTTAAACGGTGTAGATGCTATTGTCTTTACTGCAGGAATCGGTGAAAATGATTCACATGTTCGTAGTGAAGTAATTAAAGGCATGACTTGGTTCGGTTGTGAATTAGATGAAGAGAAAAATAACGTTCGTGGTAAAGAATCAATTATTTCTACAGAAGATTCAGCAGTGAAAGTATTGTTGATTCCAACAGATGAAGAATTAATGATTGCTCGTGATGTAGAACGTTTAAGAAAATAATCAAAAAAGCCGCTCAATTTTGAGCGGCTTTTTTTACTTTACTCATCATCTTCTTGAATAGGAACATTATTTTCTAAATCAGTTCTTACAACCAATACATCACATGCCGCAGTACGGATGACATATTCAGAAACAGAACCAATAAATAAACGTTCCACAGCATTTAAGCCAGTAGCCCCTAACATGATTAAATCAACCTCATGATCTTCAGGTAGTTGTTTTGAAATAATTGGTTTTGGTGAACCATACTCAATAATGGTAGACACTCTTTCACAACCATGCTCTTTTGCTTGTTTTTTGTAACCTTCTAGAGTTTGTTTGGCCATTTCAGTCGCTTGTTCTGCTAATACGCCATCAAAAGAAGAAACAGATTGAAAAGCTCTAGTGTCAATCACATGAGCTAACAATAATTCTGCATCATTCCTCATTGCAACATTGATTGCTTTTTGAAAAGCCAATTCTGCTTCTGCAGAGCCATCAACAGCAACCATGATCTTACGATAATTTTGTAACATAGTTCTCACTCCTTTTATCTCATTTTTGAGTTTGAAAAATAGAAATGCGTCTTCTTTTTGAACTAATTACAGTTCTTTGAACTAGCTCTAACAAGTAGTTGAAATCGCATTCCTCTCTTTTATTTTATTGTAGAACAAATCCGTCTAAAAGGAAACTAAAAAGAAGACACCTTTAAAGCATCTTCTTTGCAAATAGAATACTGAATATGGTGGAGATTACAAGTAAACTAAAAATATAGAATAATGAAAAAAATTTTAAATTAACAATTCCAACTAAAAGCCCTATAGTGGCTAGAATCAGATAAAACACACCGAATTGTTGTAAAAACTGTTGATTGTTATCTGGATCTCCACTGTGCATCAATGGTAGAAAAATTGTTCGTTTTTTTATTAAAAAAAGACCGATAACCAATAATAAAATGACAGACAAAAAGATAAGTACTTGGATCATTCAATAAAACCTCCATCAAATAAAAAACAATTTGCTTTATCGCAAATTGCTAAGTAGTCTATAAAAATGGTAAAATCCGTCGATGCCGTTATTCGTCCTATAGTATTGAACCCGCAAACAAAGCAGGTGGGTTCCACGACCATCAACTTCGAACTACCAAATGATAAGGCATGTTACCAGCTTAGGTACCAGAAGGATCCCTAGATATCAATAAAATGTTCGGTCAACACACAAAAAAGACAACGCGTACATCACAGATTTACCATCTTTATAATAGCACATCATAGAATAAACAGCAACGAGTGCGCTTGAATTTGAAAACGGATTATTTTTTGTTTTTTGATTGCTTTTTCCACTCTTGAATTCGTTGATATTGCTGATGTAAGGCCTGTTCGTATTTCCCAGTATCAATCGCCTTGTAGTAATGAGCATACTTAATTTTATCAGGAAGATACTGTTGATCTACCCAAGCATTTTCAAAGTTATGGGGGTATTGATAACCAATCCCTCGATTCAGATCTTTTGCGCCAGAATAATGACTATCTCGTAAATGATCTGGAACATCTCCAGCTTTTCCTTCTCGAATATCTGACAAAGCAGCATCAATCGCTGTAATAGCAGAATTTGATTTTGGTGATAAGCATAAATCGATCACAACACTTGCAAGTGGAATTCTGGCCTCTGGAAAGCCTAATTTTTCTGCTGCCTGAACTGCAGTAATGGTGCGAGCTGCAGCAGCTGGATTTCCTAAACCAATATCTTCGTAGGCAATGACCATTAGACGTCGGCAAATGATTGGCAAATCACCTGCTTCGACTAATCTAGCTAGGTAATGAAGGGCTGCATCCACATCACTTCCTCGAATCGATTTTTGAAAAGCTGAGATGACATCATAATGAGCATCACCATTTTTATCGTGAGTAAGAGCTTTGCGTTGGACACATTCTTCAATAATTGAAAGAGTAATCATTATTTTTTTTTCTTTATTTTCAGGAGTTGATTTAACTGCTAGTTCTAATCCGTTTAAAGCACTTCGCAAGTCGCCGTTTGTAGCTCGTGACAAATGATTCAGTGCTTTTTCTTCTAAAACCACAGCATAGTTTCCTAAACCGCGTGTTGTGTCTGTTAAAGCTTCTTTGATTGCTTTTTGAATATCTGTCTCAGATAAAGGTTTGACTTCAAAAATTTGCGTCCGGCTACGAATCGCTGGGTTGATTGTGATATAAGGATTTTCAGTCGTCGCACCGATCATGATAATTCGACCATTCTCCAAGTGAGGGAGTAAAAAATCTTGTTTGGTTTTATCTAAACGATGAACCTCGTCTAGCAGTAAGATCACAGTGCCGCTCATTTTGGCTTCTTCAGCAACAATTTGTAAGTCTTTTTTTGTATCAGTTGCGGCATTTAACATACGAAACGCATAATTGGTTGAACCAGCTATCGCACTGGCAATACTGGTTTTTCCTGTTCCAGGAGGACCGTATAAAATCATGGATGAAAGCATGCCAGCTTCGACCATTCGGCGAATAATTTTTCCTGAACCAACAAGGTGTTGCTGACCAACGACTTCATCTAAGTTACGCGGTCTCATACGAAAAGCAAGTGGTTGTTGCATCGTTGGACCTCCTTTTTGTTTGTTGATAACACCTATTATAACATAAAGAACGTACATTCGTATTTACACTGGTTTTTAAAGTAGAAGTCGTGGGAAACGATGGGAAAATCAATGATTTGTATAGTAAATGATTCATTATTTCAATGGATAATAGCCATTAATTCGTGTATGATAGAAAGTGGTGAAAAATAATGAATAATACAATCGATTTTTTTAATACACAAACAACAGAAAATATAGCCCAATACTTACTTGGAATGTACTTAGAACATGAGACAGAAGATGGAATGCTTGCAGGATATATTGTTGATACAGAAGCCTATTTAGGACCAGAGGATGAAGCAGCTCATAGTTTTGGTTTACGAAATACACCAAGATTAAAAGCGATGTATGAAAAACCTGGTACTATTTATCTATACACGATGCACACTCATTTGATTTTGAATATGGTCACTCAAGAAAAAGGAAAACCCCAAGGAGTGATGATTCGAGCAATTGAGCCAGTTGTAGGAATCGAAAAAATGGTAAAAAACCGTAATAATCGTAAAGGTGCTGACCTGTCAAATGGTCCTGGAAAGTTAGTCTCTGCTTTAGGGATTACTAAAGAATCATATGGACAATCAATTTTCGATAGCTCTCTTCGAATTGTTCCAGAAAAAAGAAAACAACCCAAAAAAATTATTGCTCTTCCTCGAATTGGTATTCCTAATAAAGGGATTTGGACGGATTTGCCATTGAGATATGTGGTCTCTGGAAATCCTTATATTTCTAAGCAACGAAGAAGTGATATTGACCAAAAAACATTTGGCTGGAAGGAAGAAAAGAAATGAAAAAAGCAACAATGTTAACCTATTTAGATCAACAACTATCAAAAAACATTACAGAGTATGATGTAGCTCTTGACTGGAATCCGAAAAATCATGCAATCGAAGTGGTTTTCCGTTTATTTGCAGAAAATACCGAAGGAGAGTCAATCGATGATGCTGAAGGAACGACATCAGAAGAAGAAATTATCGAATTTGAAGATGGTATTTTGCTGTATAATCCAGAAAAAACAGTGATGGATGAAGCGGATTATTTAGCAGTAATCCCTTATGAAGGAAAAAAAGGGATTAAAAAGTCTGTATTGGATGGATTGATTGCTTATTTAAAAGATGTATTGGTAGAAGGTCAAAGTGATTTACTGGATTTTTTAACAGATGAAGAACAAGAAGTCTTTGAATTAAAATGGTCAGATGAAGCATTCGATCAAGCAATCAAAAACAATCAAAAAATAGATAGCGATACTTATATTGCTTATCCAAGCTATTAAAATAAGAGGTGATTACATGAAATGGACTGAAGTAAAAGTTGAGACAGCAAGCGAAGCGGTTGAAGCGATTTCCAACATCATGATGGAAGCTGGTGCAAGCGGCGTAGCCATTGAGGATTCCTTAGATGTAGAGAATTTCCAGAGTGATCTTTATGGAGAATTGTTGGATAAAGAACAGTTCACCCATATTAAAGATGGAGCATTAGTAATGGCTTATTTTCCAGAAACCACTTTCTTACCAGAAATTTTGCCGTTTATCAAAGAAAGTATTACTCGTTTACCAGAATTTGGTTTGGCTATTGGGAAAAATGAAGTAACTGTTAGTGAAGTTGCTGAAAGTGATTGGGCTACTGCTTGGAAGAAGTATTATCACCCTGTACGTGTTACACGTTTTCTGACAATTGTGCCAAGTTGGGAAAAATACGAAGCACAAGATACCTCTGAAAAAATTATTACATTAGATCCTGGTATGGCTTTTGGAACAGGAACCCATCCGACCACTCGTTTAACATTACAAGCCTTAGAAACAGTGTTGCGTGGTGGTGAAACTGTACTTGATGTGGGGACAGGTTCTGGGGTTTTAAGTATTGCCAGTAAACATTTAGGAGCTAAAGAAGTTTATGCCTATGATTTAGATGATGTGGCTGTTACAGCCGCAAAAGAAAATATGGATATGAATCCAGTAGCTCAGGACGTTCAAGTTTCAGCAAATGATTTATTAAAAGAAGTAGCCATCAAAGCAGATGTCATTGTAGCGAATATTTTAGCGGATATCATCGTATTAATGATTGAAGACGCGTGGCGTTTGTTGAAAAATGAGGGGACATTGATTATTTCTGGCATTATTCACGAGAAAAAAGCAATGATCTTAGAAAAAATGACCGAAACAGGTTTCCTAGTGGATCAAATTTTCCAACAAGGGGATTGGTACGCGATTATTTTAAAGAAAACCGAGGAAGAGTAGAATGCAACGCTATTTCTTAACAGAATCTTATGAGTCAAAAGAGCGTTATTCAATCACAGGCGAAAATTATCATCATATGGTTCGTGTCATGCGGATGGAACCAGCACAACAAGTATTTTTAGCTTTTAGTGATCGTTTAGCCATTATAGCGGAAATTACAGAGATTACTGAAGATACAGTTTGTTTAAAGGAAATAAGTAAAGAAGTGAGCGAAAAAGAGCTGCCTATTCATGTCACGATTGCTTGTGGCTATCCTAAAGGAGACAAATTAGAATGGGTTGTCCAAAAGGGAACCGAGCTTGGTAGTCATCGTTTCGTGGGATTTCCTGCAAAAAACTCTGTCGTTAAGTGGGACCTTAAAAAACGAGTAAAAAAAACAGAGCGCTTGAAAAAAATTGCGACAGAAGCTGCTGAGCAATCGCATCGTCAGTTTGCGCCAGATGTTGTATTATTAGAGAAAGCAGACGAATTGATCCACTCTTTTTCTGAGTATGATAAAGTATTAGTTGCTTATGAGGAGTCTGCGAAAATTGGGGAACGCAGCCAGTTTGCAAAAGCTTTATCTGAAGTGAACAAAGGAGAGTCTATACTGGTTATTTTTGGACCAGAAGGTGGTTTATCTGTGGATGAAGTAGAAAGATTTCAGTCATTAGGTGGTATTCTTTGTGGATTAGGACCACGAATTTTGCGTGCAGAAACAGCACCATTATATGTTTTGAGCGCTATTAGTTATCAATTTGAATTAGTGTAAGTATTAGGGGGCTATTTATGGAGTTAAAGCTACAAAAACTTTCGGTTATGTTAGTAGATCCATCGATCACAGATCAACAATTCACAGAAGAAATTCTGTTTTTAAAGGCATTTCCTATTCGTTCTATTTTTGTTTTACCGTACAATGTTTCACGAGCCAAACAATTATTAACGGGAACAATGATTCAAGTGGGAAGTTTTGTTGATTTTCCATTAGGTTCTGGAACGTTAGCTAAAAAGGCTTTTGAAACAGGTCAAGTATACAGAGACGGGGCAACAGAGGTTTTTGTTACAATGGCGCCGGATCAATTGGCGTTTTACGCTAATCAGACTTATCAAGCATTAGAGCAGTTGTCATTTGGTCGAAATGCGCTAGGCTTCTTTTTAGATAGTAATAAATTAACAGATAATCAAAAACAAGTATTAACAACGAAACTAGGAGAATTGAATATCAGTGTAGTTTCTTTAGGGTTAGACTTAACGATGGAACAAGCAATTTATGATATGAGTATTTTTCGTACGGTACGAAGAAAGCAAATGTCCTTTCAAGTAAATGTCAAAGCACCTACCTTACTTGAAATTGAACTGCTTTTTCAAGCAGGAGCTTCACAAATCGGGATTAGTAATGGTCGGGAGATACTACCCTTGCTTTCAAAGTGGAATTAAAACGCGAGGAATTGAAAATCCAGAAAAATGTTAGTATAATAAAAGATGTTGGAAGTGCTACTGTTTCAAGTGGTGCTTTTCTTTTTTTAATAATCAACTCTTTACATAAACATAAAAGATGAAGGAATGCGCTTATTTTTACGTATATATAGAAAATATAGGCCTCCTAAGAAGGAGTGATAACGATGCCAAAAGAGGAAATTATGACAGGGCCTGGAGTGATAAAACTTGTCTCAAAATATATGGCGCCTGAGCATGTAGCATTTGTCCAAAAAGCCTGTGACTATGCTGAAAAAGCCCACGAAGGACAAGTTAGAAAGTCAGGCGAGCCGTATTTTATCCATCCTATTCAAGTAGCTGGAATTTTAGCTGAGTTACGGATGGACCCACATACTATTGCAACTGGTTTTTTACATGATGTAGTAGAAGACACTGAGGTTACACTTGAAGATTTAGAAAATGAATTTGGTGCAGATGTTGCAATGTTAGTGGACGGTGTGACAAAGCTCGGCAAAATAAAATATAAATCTCATGAAGAACAACTGGCTGAAAATCATCGGAAAATGCTTTTAGCAATGGCTCAAGATTTACGTGTAATCATGGTGAAATTAGCTGACCGATTGCACAATATGCGAACACTAAAGCATCTGCGGGAAGATAAACAACGTAGAATTGCCCAAGAAACACTGGAAATCTATGCACCCCTTGCTCATCGTTTAGGGATTAGCCGGATTAAGTGGGAATTAGAAGATACCGCATTGCGTTACATTAATCCAAACCAGTATTATCGGATTGTTAACTTGATGCAAAGTAAAAGAGATGAACGTGAAGCGTATGTAGAAGAAGCGGTGGAAGATATTCGTATAGCTACCGAGGACTTAGAAATTTATGCTGAAATTTATGGTCGACCAAAACATATTTATTCGATTTATCGGAAAATGAAAGACCAAAAAAAACAATTCAATGAAATCTATGATTTATTGGCCATTCGTGTAATCGTGGACTCTATTAAAGATTGTTATGCGGTATTAGGTGCAATCCATACGAAATGGACACCGATGCCAGGTCGTTTTAAAGACTACATTGCAATGCCTAAAGCAAATATGTACCAATCGATTCATACAACAGTCATCGGACCAAAAGGTAATCCCGTAGAAGTGCAGATTAGAACCCATGAAATGCATCAAATCGCTGAATTTGGGGTGGCTGCTCACTGGGCATACAAAGAAGGCAAAACAGAAAAAGTGGATGAAGATACAGACACGAAACAGTTAAGTTGGTTCCATGAAATTCTTGAACTTCAAGATGAAAGTTATGATGCTTCTGAGTTTATGGAGAGTGTCAAAGGAGATATCTTTAGCGATAAAGTTTATGTTTTTACTCCAACAGGTGATGTAACGGAGTTGCCTAAAGGTTCTGGACCTCTTGATTTTGCTTACAGTGTTCATACTGAAATCGGGAATAAAACCACCGGAGCTAAGGTCAATGGTAAAATGGTTCAATTGGACTATACGTTGAAAAACGGAGATATCATTGAAGTTTTAACTTCACCAAATTCCTTTGGACCAAGCCGTGACTGGCTAAAAATGGTTGCAACAAGTAAAGCCCGTAATAAGATCAAGCGATTCTTTAAAATTCAAGATCGTGAAGTAAATATTATCAAAGGCCATGATGCAATCAGCAAGTATTTATTAGAACATGGTTTTACACCAAAAGAATTTTTAAATAAAACCAAAATAGCAGAAGCATTGGATCGCTTTAATTTTCAATCAGAAGACGATTTGTATGCAGCTGTTGGCTATGGTGAGATCAGTGCACAAGTGGTTTTTAATCGTTTGACTGAAAAAGAACGTAAAGTACAAGAAATGGAACGTCAAAAACAAGAAGCAGAAGAATTGATGACACAACCTGTAAAAAAAGAATCAGATAAAATGAAGGTTCGTCATGAAGGCGGCATTGTGATTCAAGGAGTGGAAAATCTACTTGTTAGAATCAGTCGTTGCTGTAATCCTGTGCCCGGAGACGAAATTGTCGGCTATATTACGAAAGGGCGAGGCGTTTCGATTCATAGGGCAGACTGCCAAAATGTACAGCATCAAGAAGAACTTGCTCAACGACTAATCGAAGTGGAGTGGGAAGATACTGATAGCTTAAATAAAGAATATGATGCAGATTTAGAGATTTACGGCTATAACCGTAGTGGCTTGTTGAATGATGTGCTACAAGCCATCAGTTCAATGACTAAAAATCTAGTTAGTGTAGAAGCAAAGCCTACAAAAAATAAAATGGCCATGATTCATGTGACCGTAAAAATTCAAAATCTAGCACATTTAAAAACGATCGTGGACAAAATCAAAAATATACCGGACGTCTACAATGTTCGTCGTACCAATGGTTAGGAGGAATAAAGGATGAAAGCAGTCATCCAACGAGTCAGCCAAGCTGAAGTTGTGATTGATCAAAAAAGTGTTGGGAAAATTGATCAAGGATTCATGATTTTATTAGGGATTCATGAAACAGATACCGCTGAAGATGTTGCCTACTTGGTTCGGAAAATCAGTAAACTTCGTGTTTTTGAAGATGAAGGGGGTAAAATGAATTTAAGTATTCAAGAGATTAAAGGTCGTATTTTAAGCGTTTCTCAATTTACCTTATATGCCGATACTAGAAAAGGGAACCGGCCAAGTTTTATCGAAGCTGCCCGACCAGAGACGGCAATTCCTTTATATGAATTATTTAACAAACAACTAAAAGAGCTATCAATTCCTGTTGAAACAGGTGAATTTGGCGCTGATATGGCGGTTTCGTTGATTAATGATGGACCAGTAACGATTATCATTGATACAAAAAATAAATAGTAATTAGTTACAAGTGGAACAAAGAACCTTTTTGATTAGCTCTCACCATTTATTCGTAGTTAGGGTATGAGGCAAAAGTGATTTTTACTTTTGTCTCATACCCTTTTTGCCAAATATACAATTTTGCAAAAAAAAAGCTATATAAAGATCAGATGATTGGTATAATAAACAAAAAGGATCAAATTGACAAAAAATAAACGATTGTTGAGGTATCTGATGAAAAAATACACAGAAGATTTACGACCAAAATTAGAAAAATTACCTATACCAGATTTACATGAGACATTGGATGCATTAATCGAGTGGACGAAACCTTTAATGACAAATGAAGAATTAAGTAAGTTTCAAGAGAAAGTAACCACTTTTGGTGATTCTGAAGGTATCCTGTTGCAAAAAGAGCTCATGCAATATACAGAACAAAGGAAAGGCAGTTGGCTAGCTCCTTTATGGCAAGAGGGTTATTTAGAAAGTCGAGGCTATTTACAAAGTGAGTCAAACTTTGCGTTAATTATTGATCAAGATTTCTATAAGAAAATTAAAACAAGAGAAGCTAGGGCAGCGCAATTAATTTATCATTTAACAAAGATTTATCTTAGTTTAGCTAATGAAACATATCCAATTGAGTATACAAGAAACAATCAAAATGTAGATATGTCATTTTATCCCAATTTTTTCAAAAGTTGTAGAATACCTGGCAGAAAAATTGATTCCTTTTATAAAGGAGAACAAGGGACAGCTAATCTTTTTGTTGTTTTAATTGTAAGCGGTGTATTTTTTCGGTTAAATGTTACAGATGATAAAGGAAATGTTTATCCAATCCAACAATTACTGGAAAATTTGCACTATATTTTATCACTTGAGATTGAACCCAAACAACAAGAAAATCTGCTTCCTTATCTCACAAGCGTTGGAAGAGAAGAATCTGCCTTGATTTATCAACAACTAAAGAAGTCTAAAGAAAATTTGAGTAATTTAATGCAAATTGAAAATGCGCTATTTATTTTGAGTTTTTCACAAGGTGAGGATCATACTGCAAACGAGCGGATCAATGATGTTTTATTGAATACTAGCCATCAATTTTTAGCAAAAACAACACAAGTAATACTCACAAAAAATGGTTATATTGGATTTAATCTGGAGCATACAGCGATTGATGGCGTGCCAACTTTGAATATGCTGACGGAGCTATTTGCGTCATTTACTGACCAAGACTGGATTGTTCAAGATTATTCATCGTCTTTAGTAGAAAAATTTGAGTGGGTTCTAGAAAATGATTCAGTTGCTCTGCTGGAGAAGGCTAAAAAAGTAGCTGAAGTGGAAAATAACTCTTATAGTATCAAGCATCAAGTAATAGCTGGAATTGGAAAAGAACGAATGAAAAAAGGGAAAGTTAGTCCAGATGCCTTTTTCCACATTGCCTTAGCAATGGCTCAACAAACTGTTTTTGGTAAATTACGATCAGTTTATGAACCAGTTGCTATGCGAATGTTTTATGAAGGTCGTACTGAATCCGCCCGATCAATCAGTCAAGAGAAAAGAGACTTTGCAGAAGCCTTCTATGAGCAGAAGGAAACAGTTTCTAAAAAAGAATTGGTGGAATTGTTTAACAAAGCAGCAACCGCCCATTCGAACCGGATCAGTCAATGTCAAAAGGGAAAAGGGATAGAACGCCATCTTTTGGGTTACAAAAAAGAGCTATTCAGACGGACATAACTACACGATTTTTTTCAGAAAAAGCATTTAAATTATTAAACGAAGATTTTATATCTACAACAGGTATCCCTTATGAACTAGTGGAATCATTTAGTTTTGGTCCAGTGAATAAATCTGGATTTGGCTTGTATTACGGCATTTTGCCTGAGAAAGTAGTTGTGACTATTTCTGCTAAAAAAAATAATGAATATCAACTACTACAATTTATTAAAGCGATAGAGGAAGCTCTAATCTCGTTAACGAATCTGTTAACTATTTAACACGAAAAAATGAATATGCTGAGAGAAATAAAAAGAAAGAACCTATTTTCTGATTATTTCTTTCAGTTTTTTTATTTGCTATTGTCTTTTTATGATAGTTAGTTTAAAATAATTTGATTAAATCGTAATGATTTCGTTTTGTTGTTCCCAAATCAGAAAAGCAACCGAACAGATATTATTAGGGGTAATCACTAAAAATAAGAATTGAGGTTAGATGATGAAAAAGAAAAATCTAAGGTTGTTAAAAGTAACAGGGATTCTTTTATTGAGTGTGTTGATTGCTAGTGGATGTACAAAAACAAGTAAAGATAAACCTAATGAAACACAAGCTGCAACAAGTCGGGATTCACAAGAAAAACATACACATAAGCATAGCCATAGTCAAGAAGGTTCGTTTAAAGATGAGGATATTCAAAATAGAACGTTACAAGATTGGTCGGGTGATTGGCAATCAGTTTATCCCTATTTACTCGATGGAACATTGGATGAAGTGCTTGAACAAAAAGCAAAGGAAAAAAAAGATAAAACCCTTGAGGAGTATAAAAAATATTATACAACTGGCTACAAAACAGATAGTCAACGAATTGTGATCGAAGGAAATACAATCGAATTTTTTAAAGGAAAGACTTCCCAAAAAGCAGATTATCAATATGATGGATATCGAATTTTAACGTATGAGTCTGGTAAAAGGGGCGTCCGCTATTTATTCAGTGTAACAGACGAAAATAGTGAGGCTCCAAAGAATATTCAATTTAGCGATCATAAAATCAAACCAACAAAAGCAGAACATTTTCACCTATATTTTGGCAACGAGAGTCATGAGGAGCTATTGAAAGAATTAGAAAATTGGCCGACTTATTATCCGAGTGATTTATCCGGTGTTGAGATCGCTCATGAGATGTTGCATCATTAAAAAGTGACTTGCTGTTGCTTTGGATTTAGAGGGCCTAGCAAAACGAAAGCTCCGTTTTGTTACGCTCTTTTTATATTGCTCTTCAATTAAAAAGGAACAATACATAAAATAGTCAACAAAATGAGTTAAAAAGCAGAAAGCTAAAGTTTTCTTGCTTTTCTATAGTATAATAATTTCAACTGAGTATATCAGTCACAAAACAGATGAAGGATGGGAGCAAATTGGGGAAAATTAGAATCAATAATATGAAATTTTACACGAAAAATGGTGTATTGCCAGAGGAGCGGATTTTAGGACAGCAGTTAGAAGTTGATGTAGAATTACGATTGCCGTTAAAACAAGCTGGTAAAACGGATGACGTAAATGATACAGTCAGTTATGCAGAAGTGAACGATAAAATTAATGAACGATTGACCAATCATTCTTATAATCTGATTGAAGCCGTGGCTTCTGCTATTTTGGATGATATTGAAGTGGAACATGGTGAAAAACTAGAAAGTGCGCTTGTTCGTGTGAGAAAATATAGTGTGCCAATGCCAGGGCTATTTGATAATATTGAAATTGAAATGGATAGAGAATTCGTATGACGATCAGTTATTTAGCGTTGGGTAGCAACTTAGGCGAACGCTTAGAGACTTTGCAAAAAGCGGTCGAATTGTTAGAACAAGACAAAAAAATTCAAGTGTTAGAAAAATCAAAACTATATGAAACATTACCTTATGGAGATGTTCCTCAAGAAAATTACTATAATGCTGTGATCAAAATCAACACAACCTATGAACCGATTCAGTTGTTAGACAAAACGCAGGAAATCGAAAAAGTCTTGGGTAGAGAGCGACTGATTCATTGGGGCCCACGAACATTAGATATTGATATTTTACTGATGGGAGATAGAACAATTGCAACAGATCGTTTATCTATTCCGCATAAAGAAATGCTAAAACGCTCCTTCGTATTAATTCCTTTAAAAGATGTTTATTCGGATTCGATTTTTAAAGGAAAATCTTTGGATGAGTGGATTACAAGTACAGGAAATCAAGCAGAAGTTTGGCTCAATAGGGAAAGTTGGTAAGAAGATGGATGAAAAACAACTAGTAGTAATTGAAGAGGCGGTAAAACAAATATTAGAGGCTATCGGTGAAGATCCTAATCGAGCAGGTGTCAAAAATACACCAACTCGTGTAGCCAAAATGTACAAAGAAGTTTTTGCTTCATTAAGAGAACCAGAATTTAATGATTATGCCTTGTTTGATAGTTTGAATGAAGATGACATGGTGCTTGTTAAAGATATTCAATTTTATTCAATGTGTGAACATCATTTGTTACCATTTTATGGAAAAGTACATGTTGCTTACGTTCCTGATGAAAAGAAAGTTTTAGGTCTAAGCAAACTGCCGCGTTTGGTAGAATATTGTGCGAAACGACCAAGTGTTCAAGAAGATTTAACCATTATGATTGCCAATAAACTGGTGGAACATGTTCCTGTAAAAGGTGTAGCGGTAGCCATTGAAGCAGAACATATGTGTATGACGATGCGGGGAGTAAAATCGCCTAATAGTTTAACGAAAACCTTTCACTATCAAGGGATTTTTAAGACGGATCGTGAGCAGAAAGAAGACTTTTTACGAGCGATTGAAGCATAAGGAATGAGTAAAATGGAAATTATTGTCGGAACGAATAATCAAGGAAAACTACGTGAAATACAATCAGCGTATTCCAAAGAACAAATCACATTTGTTCCTTATACAAAGTATACAAAAAGCAATGAAGAGGTAGCTGAAATAGGAAACACATATACTGAAAATGCACTCATCAAAGCCCAATTTTATGCTCAAAAAATTGGAAAGCCTGTACTAGCAGATGATGGCGGTCTAGAAATAGACGCTTTTCCTACTATACTAGGTGTTCAGACTGCACGTTTTTTTAAAACTGGAATGAGTGATACAGAAAAAAATCAGCAGTTATTGGCCCTTTTTGATGCTCATGAAACATTTTCTCGAACGATCCATCTTCATGCAGTATTAGTGTATGCTTGGCCCAATGGTGAGTACATTATTTCAGCTAAACAATTGAATGGAGAGTTGGCGAAAATAGAAACAGGAGAACTGGGTTATGGATTTGATAAGATTTTTTATCTACCAAAAGAGCGCAAAACTCTTGCTCAATTGTCAGATGTCCAGCGGAATGAACTCAGTCCACGCATGTCAGCACTTAAAGAATTGATTGAGAAACTAAAGGAGTAAAAATGATGAAGGAAAGTAATTTTTTTACGAAAGAAATGACTCAAATCATGGGAATTTTAAATGTTACACCAGATTCATTTTCTGATGGTGGACGATATAATGACGTGGATAAAGCGATTATTCATTGTGAGGAAATGTTAGCAGCGGACGTTGATATTATTGATATCGGCGGACAATCGACTCGCCCAAATTATCAAGAAATTTCCGCTGATGAAGAGAAGAAAAGAGTTTTGCCTATTGTGCGAGCAATAAGAAAAAGGACGAATAAGCCGATTTCGATTGATACTTATTTTCCAGAAGTAGCAGATGCTGCATTAGCTGAAGGAGCCTCAATTATCAATGATATCAAAGGATTAGACACAAACGGAATGCTGGATGTTGCCAAAAAATACCCGACTAGTGGATTGGTCATCATGCATTCACGCACACGACGCAATGAATTAACGGTGATTGACGATATTCAACAGTTTTATCAAGAAAAAATCGACCTTTGCCAACAGGCAGGAATTGAATTAAACCGAATCTGCTTTGACCCAGGTATCGGGTTTGGCAAAACTCAAGAAGAAAATATAGACATTTTAAAAGATCCAAAGGCTTTCCGATATAAAAATTATCCTTTATTATATGGCGTATCAAGAAAAAGAACAATTGCTGCACTAACAAACGAAACAGATCCCCTAGCCCGTGATTTTGGTTCAATCGCGGCTTCATTATTTGCAGCAAATCAAGGTGTAGAAGTTGTTCGAGTTCATCATGTCAAAGGAATGCGTGATGCATTGAATGTATGGCAGAAATTAAAAACCACATAAAAATTCTCGCATTCTTTGTGTGATCATCTGAAATTCTGCTTGACTTTGCTAACAATCTCTAGTAATTTATAGATATTATAAAAAAATCGATGAAAGAACGAGTAGATTTCAACCTAATCGTATAAGAGAAAGTTGCCTTGGCTGAAAGCAACTTCATTAGTGAAATTAAAAGACATTCTGGAGATGAACGGAGGAAAAGCCGTTCCGTTGCGAGCGTTAATCGTTAGAGGAAAGAGCAATCTTTCGAAACTTAGGTGGTACCGCGTGTGTCTATTCACTCGCCCTTGTAATTATACAAGGGCGAGTTTTTGTTGTGAATCACTGCGATTGGCAGTGCCAGAGCAGATGATGAACAATACTTGGCGAACGAAGTGAGCGAAGTTACCATACTAGTGAATCACCAAACGCTGAAGGTAGAAAAAGAAGCGGTGATGGCTAATTAAGATGTTGATTAGGTCTTGAAGTATCCATACTAGGAATCACCAAAAGCCATGATCCAAACAAAAAGCAAGGATCAGCGACCACCGTGAGTGAAGTTACCATACTAGGAATTCCACACTCTATAATTTCAATCAAATAGCGTAGATTAGTGAACGAAAAGCACGAACTAATCTTACAAACAGCTCTATAACTATTCTAATCTCAACGAATCTTTACAAAAATAGAATACAAATACTGAACACTAAATAGGAGATGAAACCAATGAGTTATCAAAAACCAAAAGGAACCAATGACTTATTACCAGGAACATCTGAAAAATGGCAATTTGTCGAAGAGACTGCACGATTGATTTTCCGTGATTATCAATATGAAGAAATTCGGACACCGATTTTTGAACATTATGAAGTCATTTCCAGAAGTGTGGGAGATACGACAGATATTGTTTCAAAAGAAATGTATGATTTCTACGATAAAGGCGATCGTCATGTAACCCTGCGTCCAGAAGGGACAGCGCCGATTGTTCGTTCTTTTGTCGAAAATAAACTATTTGGTCCTGAATTTGCAAAGCCATATAAGACTTATTACATGGGACCAATGTTTCGTTATGAACGGCCGCAAGCTGGACGTTTAAGACAATTCCACCAAATTGGGGCAGAAGCATTTGGTAGTGTTAATCCAGCAGTGGATGTTGAAAGTATGGCGATGGCGTTAGACTTTTTCAAACAATTAGGCATTCAGCAAATTCGTTTAGTAATCAATTCTTTAGGGGATAAAGCAACAAGAGCTGCTTATCGCCAAGCATTGATTGATTACTTAGAACCGAAATCTGCTGAATTAAGTGAGGATTCAAAGCGTCGTTTACACGAAAATCCATTACGCGTGTTAGATAGTAAAGACAAAAAAGATCAAGCAATTGTGGCAGAAGCACCATCCATTTTAGATTATTTAAGTGAATCTTCTAAAGAACATTTTGAAACTGTTAAAACAATGTTGAATGAACTAAATATTCCGTTTGAAGTGGATAGTAACATGGTTCGTGGTCTAGACTATTACACGAATACGATTTTTGAAATCATGAGTGAAGCGCCTGGCATGGGTGCGCAAGCAACTATTTGTGCAGGTGGACGTTATGATGGCTTAGTTGAAGAATTAGGCGGACCAGCAACTCCAGGATTTGGTTTTGCAATGGGAATCGAACGTGTATTGATCACAATGGAAGCAGAAGGTGTCGTTGTTCCTGTAATCAATGAAGTAGATGCTTATGTTGTAGGCATCGGGGAACAAACAAATATTGAATCACTAAAATTAGTGCAAGCTATTCGTAATTTTGGTTTTTCAGCTGATCGTGACTTTATGGATCGTAAAGCAAAAGCGCAATTTAAAACAGCCGCAAAATTAAATGCCAAACTAGCACTAACTTTAGGGGAAGATGAGTTAGGAAAAGGTGTGGTCAATGTAAAATCAATGGCTAACCGTAAAGAAAAAGCCTTTCCGCTAACGGATATTTACGAAAGATTCGATGATATTTACGACGAAATGATGAAAAGCGGTAGTTGATGAAATAAAGTATAAACAATGAGGAGCGAATAATTAATGGCAAAAAGAACAGTTTACTGCGGAGAAGTCTCAGCAGATTTAGTCGGACAGGTAATTACATTAAAAGGATGGGTACAAAAACGTCGTGACTTGGGTGGCGTGATTTTCATTGATTTACGTGACCGTGAAGGCATTGCACAAGTTGTGTTTAATCCAGCACATTCTGAAGAAGCGTGGAAAATAGCTGATAAATGCCGTAGTGAGTACGTTATCGAAATTACGGGAGAATTGACTTACCGCGATAAAGAAGCAATCAACCCAAAAATGAAAACCGGCGAATTTGAAATTATGGCAACAGACATTACGATTTTGAATACAGCGAAAACACCACCATTTTTAATTGAAGACGAAAACAATGTAGGTGACGAACTTCGCTTGAAGTACCGTTACTTAGACTTACGTCGTCCACAAATGACTGCAAACCTAAAATTACGTCATGAAGTAACGAAAACAATCCGTCATTATTTAGACGATACAGACTTTATGGATATCGAAACACCTTATCTAGGAAAATCAACACCAGAAGGCGCTCGTGATTACTTAGTTCCTTCACGTGTACATGCGGGACACTTTTATGCCTTGCCGCAATCACCACAAATTTTTAAACAATTATTGATGAATGCTGGATTTGATCGTTATTATCAAATCGTTCGTTGTTTCCGTGACGAAGACTTGCGTGGGGATCGTCAACCTGAATTTACCCAAGTGGATATCGAAACAACTTTCTTAACACCAGAAGAAATTCAAACAATGACAGAAGAAATGCTGGTTAAAGTGATGCGTGAAACAAAAGGAATCGAGGTTACATTGCCGTTTCCGCGTATTAGCTATGATGAAGCGATGGCACGTTACGGTAGTGACAAACCAGATACACGTTTTGATATGGAATTGATTGATATTGCTGATGTGGTAAAAGATGTTGATTTCAAGGTTTTTCAAATGGCTTTAGAAAATGGCGGACATGTTAAGGCGTTAAATGCGAAAGGTGCAGCTGATAAATATTCAAGAAAAGATATGGACAACTTAGGTACTTATGTAAGCCAATTTGGTGCTAAAGGATTAGCTTGGTTAAAAGTGGAAGAAGATGGTCTAAAAGGCCCAATCGCAAAATTCTTAACAGAGGTTTCTGACGAGTTGATCAAAGCAACAAATGCTGAAGTTGGCGATATTTTGATGTTTGGCGCAGATAAACCAGAAATCGTTGCCGCAGCATTAGGTGCTGTTCGTTCCCGCTTAGGAAAAGAATTAGACTTGATAGATGAATCTAAATTCAATTTCCTATGGGTAGTTGATTGGCCATTGTTTGAATACGATGAAGAAGCTGGTCGTTACGTTTCTGCTCACCATCCATTTACGCAACCAAAAGAATCTGATATTGACTTACTTTCAACAGATCCATCAAAAGTTTACGCTGAAGCGTATGATATTGTCTTAAACGGTTATGAATTAGGTGGCGGTTCACTACGTATTCATAAACGTGATTTACAAGAAAAAATGTTTGAAACACTAGGATTTACGAAAGAGTCAGCGCAAGAACAATTTGGTTTCTTGTTGGATGCTTTAGATTATGGTTTCCCTCCACACGGCGGAATTGCGCTAGGTTTAGATCGCTTAGTAATGTTGCTAGCTGGTGAAAATAATATTCGTGAAGTGATTGCTTTCCCTAAAAATGGTAAAGCAGCAGATCCGATGACAAGTGCACCAAGTGTGGTTTCACCATTACAATTATTTGAGTTAAATATAGATGTTACAGCAATTGATGAATAAATAAAAAATTGGAAACACTTTTTACTTGAGAAGTGTTTCCATTTTTTTATTTAAATTCATAATAAGAAAAAGCGCTCTTTTTACGTGATTAATTGATTTATGATGTTTATACTTAATGGATGGACTGGTGTTAACGAAAGGATGAGAGAGAAAATGAAACGTAGACGATTGTTTCAAGGAGTTTTAGTGACTTCTGTAATTACTATCTTATCAGGGTGTCAAATAAAGACAGTCAAATCAAACCAATCAGTGAAGGAGAGCGAAGAGATGACTATTGAAAAGAAAGAGATAAATCAATCCACATCTAGTCAATCAAAGGAGGAGCATTCAAAAACGAAAGAATCTGAAATGAAAACATTTCCCTCCGGCTCGTTATTACAAGCAGTAACGGATATTGATAGCGCAAAGGTTCAAGAAATACTTCAAGATAAAAGCTACCCAATTGATGAAATGAATGAAAAAGGTGAGACACCGCTTTTAATTGCGACCCATCAAAATGCTGTAGAAATTGCTAAGTTGCTTATTGATCGAGGAGCCAGTATCAACAAACAGGATCAAATTTTTGATAGTCCTTATCTCTATGCTGGTGCACAAGGGAAAACGGAAATTCTCGCATATATGTTAGAAAAGCAAGAACCAAACCAGCAAATTTTCAATCGTTTTGGTGGAAATGCGTTGATTCCTGCTGCTGAAAAAGGACACATTGAAAATGTAAAACTTTTATTAGCTGATGGACGAGTGAAGATTGATCATCAAAATAATTACGGTTATACAGCTTTGATTGAAGCTGTTGCACTAAGAGACGGCTCTGCTGTCTATCAACAGATTGTCAAGGTATTGTTGGAAGCGGGCGCAAATAAAACGTTAAAAGATAATACAGGACGAACCGCAGAAGATTATGCAAGAAGTTTAGGATACACTGAAATGCTTCATTTGTTAACATCTAATTGAACTTGAGATGAAAATAATCTGTATATAAATGACAGAATCGCTCGCATTTAAGTAAGGGGGAAGCTGTTGAATTTCTAAGAAAGTCAGAAAGATTGCAAGTTCTTTTTTGCCGATGTGAATATTCTCCTTTTTTTCTTCCCTCAAAGCACGTATAATAAGAAACAAATGAATTGAAGTAAAGTGAGGCTACTTTTACATGAAAAAATTTTTTGAAAGTTTACCTGTCCATGATTATACGACAAAACTTTCAGTGTCTATTGTTTATGCGATCTTGGCATCTGTTGCAATGAACTTTTTTTACCAACCAGGAAATATTTATTCTAGTGGTATTACTGGATTGGCTCAAATTCTAACAACACTGTCAACAAGAATCGTCGGATTTAATGTACCTGTTTCGATTACATTGTATGCATTGAATATCCCGTTATTCTTTGTTGCTTGGCTGAAAATAGGGAAAAAATTTACGATTTTTACCATTTTGACGGTTACGCTAACATCTGTATTTATGCAAATTGTACCGCAAACAAGCCTGTCTAATGATCCGATTATTTGCGCAATTTTTGGAGGAGCTGTAATGGGGTCTGGGATTGGTTTTGCCTTGAAAAATGGACTTTCCTCTGGTGGTTTGGATATTTTTAGTATTACAATCCGTAAAAAAACAGGTCGTTCAGTAGGCTCCATATCCATGTACTTTAATGGGTTGATTATTTTTGTGGCTGGTTATTTGTTTGGCTGGCAATATATGTTTTATAGTGCACTGTCTATTTTTGTTAGTGGCAAGGTGACAGATGCTGTCTATACGAAACAAAAGAAAATGCAAGTCATGATTATTACTAAAAATCCTGAAGCAGTTATTGATGGTATCCAACAAAAAATGAGACGAGGAATTACGATTATTCATGAAGCAGAAGGTGCTTATCGACATGACAAACAAACTCTGCTTTTGACAGTTGTTACTCGTTTTGAATTGCCAGCTTTAGAATCTGCTATGAAAGAATCTGATCCATCAGCTTTTGTAAGTATTTCAGATAATGTTAAAATCCTTGGTCGTTTTTATGAAGAAGATTTATAAGTGAGGCCTTTATTCTGTTTTTAAGTGATTAGATTCTAACTTGAAGCGTTAGAATCCAGTCGCTTTTTCTTTAGAAAAAAGGTTCGTCGGTCGTCTACTTAGTAGCTATCGTATTTATTTTATAGAAAATAGATGTCGTAACTAAAAAAATAATCTCTTTTTCTTGAAAAGAAAGTTGAAAACTGTTAAACTGTATTTGTAAGATTGAGGGACACTTTTAAGACTGTTAAAGAATTTAACAATGAGAAAGAAGAACGTCAATCGTATTTTTTTAAAGTTCATAGGTCGTTTTAAGTCTTACTTGGACATTTTTAGACCAACGAAGGAGCGCATCATGCTAGATGAATTGAAAATGATTGAAGCAGTTGCTCCAGATTTGCTCGATGTAATGCAAGAAAGGTTTCATATTCTGCGTAATATTTACTGGATGCAGCCTATTGGACGCAGAAGTTTATCAGACAGTATGGGAATTACGGAACGAGTTTTAAGAACCGAAACGGATTTTCTGAAAAATTTACAACTGATTGAGACTTCAAAAAGCGGAATGACCCTAACTGAAAAAGGTTTGGATGTTTATCAAGGCTTAGAATCAGTGATGAATCAGTTGCTTGGCATGCATCAAATCGAAAAAGAAATCAGTCAATATTTTGGGATCAAACGTTGTATTGTTGTAGCTGGAAATAGTGATATTCAAGAGAAAGTCCTTTATGAATTTGGGGATGTTTTGACCGATTCGCTGGATCTGCTTTTACCCGAGGGTGAGAATATTATTGCCGTGATGGGCGGTACTACAATGGCAATGACTGCTGAGCACATGGGAACATTAGAGACAGAAAAACGACATAATTTGTTTGTTCCTGCTAGAGGCGGGATTGGTGAAGCAATGACCGTTCAAGCCAATTCAGTGAGTGCTGTAATGGCAAGTAAAACTGGCGGACACCATAGAGCGTTGTATGTTCCAGAGCAACTAAGCCTTGAAACCTACAATTCGTTACTTCAAGAACCATCAATTCAAGAAGTATTGTCGCTAATCGAACAAAGCAATTGTGTGGTTCACAGTATTGGGCGCGCGTTGCATATGGCAGCACGTCGTAAAATGTCGGATGATGAACTTATCATGTTGAAGCAAAATAATGCTGTAGCAGAATCTTTTGGTTATTTCTTTGATGAAGAGGGCGAAGTTGTTTATAAAATTCCTCGAATCGGACTTCAGCTAAAGGATGTGCAAAAAATTCCTAATGTTGTTGCGATTGCAGGAGGTAAGACAAAAGCCAAGGCAATCCACGCTTACATGAAAAATGCACCAAAACAAACGTGGCTCATCACAGATGAAGCCGCTGCAAATGAGATTTTAAAAGGGGCAACCCTTTAAAATAAAAAAATTTTTGATTTTCATAAGGAGGAAATCTTTAATGACAGTTAAAGTAGGTATTAATGGATTTGGACGTATCGGACGCTTAGCATTCCGTCGTATCCAAGATGTAGCAGGAATCGAAGTAGTAGCAATCAACGACTTAACAGATGCTAAAATGTTGGCTCACTTGTTAAAATATGACACAACTCAAGGACGTTTCAACGGAACAGTTGAAGTTCACGAAGGTTCTTTCAACGTAAACGGTAAAGAAGTTAAAGTTCTTGCTAACCGTAACCCAGAAGAATTGCCATGGGGCGAATTAGGCGTAGACATCGTTCTTGAATGTACAGGATTCTTCACTTCAAAAGAAAAAGCTGAATTACACTTAAAAGCTGGTGCTAAACGTGTTGTTATCTCTGCTCCTGGTGGAAATGACGTACCAACAATCGTTTATAACACTAACCATGATATTTTAACAGGTAAAGAAACAGTTATCTCTGGTGCTTCATGTACTACTAACTGTTTAGCGCCTATGGCTAAAGCTTTACAAGACAACTTTGGTGTTGTTGAAGGTCTTATGACTACAATCCACGCTTACACAGGTGACCAAATGACTCTTGATGGACCTCACCCAGGTGGAGACTTCCGTCGTGCGCGTGCTGCAGCAGAAAACATCGTTCCTAACACAACTGGTGCTGCTAAAGCAATCGGTCTAGTTATCCCTGAATTAAACGGTAAATTAGACGGAGCTGCTCAACGTGTTCCTGTAGCAACTGGTTCATTAACTGAATTAGTAACAGTTCTTGACAAAAATGTAACAGTTGAAGAAGTAAACGAAGTTATGGCTAAAGCAGCTAACGAATCTTATGGATACAATGAAGATCAAATCGTATCTTCTGATATCGTAGGTATGACTTTCGGTTCATTATTCGATGCAACTCAAACAAAAGTAATGACTGTTGGCGACAAACAATTAGTGAAAACTGTTGCTTGGTATGACAACGAAATGTCTTATACTGCACAATTAGTTCGTACGTTAGAGTACTTCGCTAACTTATAAGAATTATTCTTATCATTAGTGAAATTTGAACAACTGTGAAATAATAGGCGGGGAAGCAACGCGCTTCTCCGCTTTTGCTGTGAATTACAGTGAATGAAATGAACTGATGATGAACAGTACAAGAGTTTTGAAAAAAACTGTTGATCCTTCATTTTTATAAAATACCTAAAAACTTTTTATAGATAGGAGTACTCCAAAATGGCTAAAAAGACAATCAAAGATGTAGAGTTAAAAGATAAAAAAGTACTTGTCCGTGTTGATTTCAACGTGCCTTTGAAAGATGGTGTGATTACAAACGATAATCGTATCGTAGCAGCACTTCCGACAATTAAATATGTCATTGAAAATGGCGGAAAAGCAATTCTATTTTCTCACTTAGGTCGTGTGAAAACAGAAGAAGACAAAGCAGGAAAATCTCTAAAACCAGTTGCTGAACGTTTAGGCGAATTATTGGGCAAACCAGTAACATTCGTTCCTGAAACTCGTGGAACTGAATTAGAAACAGCTGTCAGCAACATGAAAGATGGCGACGTTTTAGTCTTTGAAAACACTCGTTTTGAAGATATTGATGGTAAAAAAGAAAGCGGAAATGACGCTGACTTAGGTAAATACTGGGCTTCTTTAGGTGATGTATTTGTCAATGATGCATTTGGTACGGCACACCGTGCGCACGCTTCTAACGTAGGAATTGCCTCAACTGGTATTCCAACAGTTGCAGGATTCTTAATGGAAAAAGAAATCAAATTCGTTGGTGAAGCAGTAACAGCACCAAAACGTCCTTTCGTAGCTATTTTAGGTGGAGCAAAAGTTTCAGATAAAATCGGCGTGATTGAAAACTTGATTTCTAAAGCAGATAAAATCCTTATCGGTGGTGGAATGACTTACACATTCTACAAAGCAAAAGGAATCGAAATCGGAAACTCATTAGTAGAAGAAGATAAAGTAGCTTTAGCAAAAGAATTAATTGAAAAAGCTGGCGACAAATTAGTGTTACCAATTGATTCAGTTTGTGCCAAAGAATTCAGCAACGATGTTGAAACAGTTGTAACTGACGGCGAAGCTGTTCCAGAAGGTTACATGGGATTAGATATTGGTCCAAAATCAATCGAATTATTTACAAAAGAATTAGCAGGAGCTAAAACGGTTGTATGGAATGGACCAATGGGCGTATTCGAAATGAGTAACTTTGCTAAAGGAACAGTTGGTGTTTGTGAAGCAATTGCTAATTTAGAAGATGCAACAACAATCATCGGTGGCGGTGATTCTGCTGCGGCTGCGATCCAATTAGGCTTTGCTGACAAATTCACCCACATCTCAACAGGTGGCGGCGCAAGCTTAGAATTGTTAGAAGGTAAAGAATTACCAGGTTTAGCGGCAATTAACGATAAATAAAGAGGTTGTGAAAAAGGCGTTTAAACTTGAGTAGGTAAAGGGAATTACCGAAAGTTTGCCTTTCGAACACCGTTTAATCAATCCATACCATAATAAGAAAAGGATGTGCTTTTCCATGCGTAAACCAATTATCGCTGGTAACTGGAAAATGAACAAAACTTTAGCAGAAGCGCAAAGCTTTGCTGAAGCTGTAAAAAATGCTGTCCCATCAAAAGATGTTGTTGATTCAGTAATTGGCTCACCTGCATTATTTTTGGCACCACTTGCTTGGAATCTTAAAGATTCTGATGTTCAATTATCTGCACAAAATTGCTACTGGGAAAACTCAGGTGCATTCACTGGTGAAAACTCACCAGCAGCTATTGCGGATTTAGGTGTTCAATATGTGATTATTGGTCACTCTGAACGTCGTGAGTATTTCCACGAAACAGATGAAGACATCAATAAAAAAGCCAAAGCAATCTTTGCAAACAACATGACACCAATCTTCTGTTGTGGTGAGTCTTTAGAAACATATGAAGCAGGCAAAACAGCTGAATGGATCGAAGGCCAAATCACAAATGGTTTAGTTGGTTTAACGAATGAGCAAGTATCTTCAATGGTTATTGCTTATGAACCAATCTGGGCAATCGGAACTGGTAAATCTGCTGATGCAAACATCGCTGATGAAATCTGCGGCGTTGTTCGTTCAACTGTAGAAAAATTATACGGTAAAGAAGTATCAGAAGCTGTACGTATTCAATACGGCGGTTCTGTGAAACCTGAAAACATTGCTGAATACATGGCAAAAGAAAACGTTGATGGTGCTTTAGTTGGCGGAGCAAGTCTTGAAGCTGACTCATTCTTAGCGTTATTAGAAGCTGTTAAATAAGACACACTTATAATAATATACGCAATAAAAAAAGAAATCATCGAATAATCGATCAGTTATGCAAAAAATGTTTGCATAGCACACGTTTATTCACTACAATCATAATTAAGGGAATCGAATCCCCTTAGTATAAAACAAACTCAAAGGAGAGACAAAACATGTCAATTATTACTGATGTTTATGCACGCGAAGTCTTAGACTCACGCGGTAACCCAACAATCGAAGTAGAAGTATACACTGAAAGCGGAGCTTTTGGTCGTGGAATGGTTCCATCTGGTGCTTCAACTGGTGAATATGAAGCCGTTGAATTACGTGATGGCGACAAATCTCGTTACTTAGGTAAAGGGGTTGTTAAAGCAGTTGACAACGTGAATAACATCATCGCTGAAGCTATCATTGGCTACGATGTACGTGACCAAATGGCTATTGATAAAGCAATGATCGATTTAGATGGAACTCCTAACAAAGGTAAATTAGGCGCAAACGCTATTCTTGGTGTTTCAATCGCTGTAGCTCGTGCTGCTGCTGATTACCTAGAAGTACCTTTATACCACTACTTAGGCGGATTCAATACAAAAGTATTGCCAACTCCAATGATGAACATCATCAACGGTGGATCACACGCTGATAACAGTATCGACTTCCAAGAATTCATGATCATGCCTGTAGGCGCTCCTACATTCAAAGAAGCTTTACGTTATGGTGCTGAAGTATTCCACGCATTAGCTGGAATCTTAAAAGCTCGTGGTTTAGCTACTTCTGTAGGTGACGAAGGTGGTTTCGCTCCTAACCTTGGTTCAAACGAAGAAGGTTTCGAAGTAATCATCGAAGCAATCGAAAAAGCTGGCTATGTACCTGGTAAAGATATCGTTCTTGCTATGGATGCTGCTTCTTCTGAATTCTACGACAAAGAAAAAGGCGTTTACGTTTTAGCTGATTCAGGCGAAGGCGAAAAAACAACTGAAGAAATGATCGCTTTCTACGAAGAATTATGTGCGAAATACCCAATCATCTCAATCGAAGATGGATTAGATGAAAATGACTGGGATGGTTTCAAAAAATTAACAGTTGCTTTAGGCGACAAAGTTCAATTAGTTGGTGACGATTTATTTGTTACAAACACAACTAAATTAGCTGAAGGTATTGAAAAAGGAATCGCGAACTCAATCCTTATCAAAGTGAACCAAATCGGTACTTTAACTGAAACATTCGAAGCTATCGAAATGGCTAAAGAAGCTGGCTACACTGCAGTTGTATCTCACCGTTCAGGTGAAACAGAAGATTCAACAATCTCTGATATTGCTGTTGCAACAAACGCTGGTCAAATCAAAACTGGTTCATTAAGCCGTACAGACCGTATTGCTAAATACAACCAATTATTAAGAATTGAAGACCAATTAGGCGAAGTTGCTGAATACAAAGGTTTGAAATCTTTCTACAACTTAAAAAACAAATAATTTTAGTTGATTATAAAGCAGAAAGGGACAACTGATTCTCAAATCTTTTCTCCTTATATTCCTACGCAAAATCTCCTCTTGTTAAGGCAAGGGGAGATTTTTTTTATTTAATTCACTAATTCTTTCAGATATACTTAATGGATAATCTAGTATTATAAAGGAGATGATAATACAGTGGAAAAATATCTAAGGGTGGGCTTCTTCTTTTTAGTTTCACTTTTTTTAGTTTCTTGTACTGCTAAAAAAGAAACAATAGAGGTCAGAAAAAAAGAGATTGATAAAAAATTAATACATACTTTAGTTGGTTCATGGGTAGCGAATAGTTACGATTATGGAAACTATGAAATAATTTATGATGCAAAAGGTTTAACGTTCAATTCAACGAAATTAGAAATTGAGTACACAAAAGGCAATAGAGTGTTTACGCACGAAGAAAACGATAAAGCGTCTCGGTATATTTTTGAAGTAAAAGAAGAAGAGATTATCGTTTTCCCTAGTTATGAAGTTAAGCAAAGTGGGGATGAATTAGCTAAGGGTGGGGATTTAGCTCCCATAGAGCTGAGAAAGACACAAAGGATATCTAAAGAAAGTATCTTAGGAAGTTGGCGTTCGATAGAACCAGATTTTCCAGTGTATATTCAAGTAAGAGCTACATTTGTTCCTAATGAAGTGGATTTACTAATCAGTAAAAGTGAGCATGCTGAGGAAATTGAAACAATCCCGCTAACTTTTGAAAGTGGAGAATCTGAGTTAACTTACGTAAATAAAGAGGGGACAATAAGATACAGCTTTTCTTATTATGAAGAAACTAAAATGCTCCTTACTTCTTCTTCAACTAAGGAGGGAACAGAAGGAACCGCCCGACCATGGATTCTAGAACGAGTGATTCATTGAAAAAATATAAAGATAAGCTTCTATTATCCAAAAGAAAAAATCGGTGCTATACTAAAAATAAAAAGAGGAGGATGTCCGATGAATCAATCAGATCTCCAAGCACTCATTAACAAGCAACATCATTTTTTTAATACGAATCAAACAAAATCAACAGAATTCAGAAAAAAACAACTTGAAGGATTATTAATAAACTTACAAAAACACGAAGAAGATTTCTATTGGGCGTTTGACAAAGACCTTAAAAAACCTAAAGCAGAGGTCTATGCAACAGAATTAGGTCTTGTTTTATCTGCTATTAAAGATATGCTTAAAAATATCGATAGATGGACGAAGCCTGTCAATAAACCAAGAGCCCTCTCCTCGTTATTAAACAAAAATACGGTTTTTTTAGAACCTTATGGAACCGTCTATATTATTGGTCCTTTTAATTATCCACTGCAACTAACTTTAGTTCCGTTGATCGGTGCGCTTGCTGCAGGTAATTGTGCCATTGTGAAGCCATCGTCAAAAACGCCTAATGTGGCCGCAGTCATTGGTGCGGTTCTGGGTGAAACATTTGATGAAGAATACGTTAAAGTGTTATCACCTAGCTCAATTGATAACGCCACAGTTTTAAAGGAGCGTATGGATTTTATCTTTTTTACAGGAAGTACCCAAGTTGGAAAGATTGTGATGGAAGCCGCCGCAAAGCATTTAACGCCAGTTGTTTTAGAGCTTGGGGGAAAGAGTCCTGCAATTGTTACTGAACAGGCGGATATCGATTTAGCAGCTGAACGAATTATCTGGAGTAAGTTATTGAATACAGGTCAAACATGCATTGCAACGGACTATGTTCTGGTAGATGAAAAAGTTAAAGACAGACTGATTCCCGCACTAAAAGAAAAAATTATTGAATTTTACGGAGAATCTATTGAAAATAACCCAGATTATGGTCGTATTGTTCAAGGTGGTGCCATTAATAAGTTTATTCAATTGATCGATGAAAATCGACAATACCTAATTTATGGAGGCGAGTATGACCAGAAATCAAGATTTGTGGCTCCTAGTCTATTTGATATTGGCTTGACTCGTGAAAATAGCTTGATGGAAGAGGAATTATTTGGTCCATTACTGCCAATTTGCACGTATCAGAAATTAAGCGAGGCAATCACATTCGTTAAAGAAGGGGAGAAACCCTTAGCTTTGTACTTATTTTCAGAAGATAGAGTCATTCAAAAACAACTCTTACAGGAAATTTCTTTTGGCGGAGGCGGTATTAATCAAACCATCCTTCACGTAGCCAATGATGATTTGCCTTTTGGTGGTGTAGGTGCATCTGGCATGGGAAACTATCACGGGAAATATAGCATCGAAACATTTTCTCATAAAAAAGCGGTCGTTTATGGTAGAAACGATTCTATGGGGAAGTTGATTTATCCTCCTTATGATCAGAAAAAATTTGATTGGATAAAGCGTTTGTTATAAAAATAAAAAGCTTAAAGCATAGTCCTGATCCCTCTATGCTTTGAGCTTTTTTGGATTGAGTAATTGATTTTTTTACTGTTTCCTTGAATGAAGGATTTCTATGATAAACTTGATGCCTGTCACTAAAAACACGATTATTCCAGCAAAAATGAAAAGAAAACCTATTGGTAAAAGATAGAAATTTTCATGTAAAATACCTGAAGCGTCAATATATTCTACCGAATTCATTTTTATGAAGAAACAAGCGACTCCAAAAAGTAATAGGAAAGTTCCAATCAGTGTTGTGACCAAATTTAATTTTGCCCGTCTTGTTTCGTTGCCATCTTTAATTAGTTTTTCAGTCATATTATTCACGTTACTTCCCCCTAGAATTAATTCATCAAGCGAAATATGAAAAATACTAGAAATCAGGATCAACAGTTCAAGATCAGGAAGATTACGATTATTTTCCCAGTTAGATACTGCTTGTCTTGTTACATTTAAACGAATCGCAAATTTTTCTTGTGTAAGTTGGTTTTTGGTTCTCAGTTCTTTGATTTTATCTCCAAATTCCATCGTATCATTTCCTTTCGTTAATGTATTTCAAGCATAAAGGATTAGTGCCTTATGAGAAAGAAAGCATTGCTTGCAAACTTTTAATAGAGGGAAAGTATGGCTTTCGTAGCGGTTAATTATAGCATTGATTATCTATAAATAAAAGTAATGAATCGAATGTTCTACCGGCATTAAGCTGATTCTCTAAACGTAAATAAAACTGTTTTTAAACGCGTATGTTTTTTTCAAAAACTATTTATTTGTTATACTAATTGTAATGAATGGAAAGGAGGAAAAATCTTATGAAAACAAGAGCTGAATTAAAAAGTGAAGCCAAAGAAATTTTACGTGGTCGCTGGAAAGATAGTTTATTAATGTGTTTGGTACCGACATTAGTGTCAATTGCAATCGTCCTTTTGTTATTCTTTTTACTAATCATTCCGATCATGACATTTACTCAAAGCAATCCAGACATACTGAACAACACTTCAGATTATGAAGGAAGCACTGGGGGAAGTGGCGGTAGTTTTGTCGGTGGAATCATTGGTGCCATCTTTAGCGCAGGAATATCTTGGACGTTCCTTGATCTTTATAGAGGAAAAAGGCAAGAAATTCGCCCATTCTCAGACGCTTTTCGCGGTTTTGCAGGCCCTGTAGTTTTAGGTATAATCGGCGTGTATATATTGATGGCTATTTTTATTACTTTATGGTCATTGCTATTGATTATCCCCGGAATCATCAAGGGTTATTCTTATTCACAAGCCTATTATGTTTATTATGATGCCTACGAAGAAACAGGTGTCCGTCCAGGATTCCTAAATACAATCACCCGCAGTCGACAGCTTATGAAAGGCTATAAGGGTCAATTATTCTTATTAGACTTGAGCTTTATCGGCTGGCATATCTTAGCAATTTTAACATTAGGGATTGGCTATCTATGGTTAACACCATACATTACGGCAACGAAAGCTGCTTTTTACGAAAATTTACCAAAAACAGCAATGATTTAAAGTCATAAATACTTGAAGTAAAAGCCAGTCCATCTAAAATAGTCTGAAGTTGAACCATTGTGTTCAACTTCAGACTATTTTTAACTGTAATTTGTTTCTTAGTTAATTAAATGGAACTTGTTTCGATTAGATCCGTATAGTAAATAATCTCTTTGTTTAAAGATTTAGCAAATTCTATTTCATCTTTTGTACTATTTCCTATATAGCTGTTTACATTGACAACTAATATAGCATCTGATAATTTTATTTTTTCTTTGTGCATTTTACCAAGCATGATTAATTCTTCTTCAGTAAAAACAACTTTATCATTATTTACTGGAAAGATTGGAATTAAAAGCACATTGCCTCTTAATTCCATTTGACTAGCTACGTGTATTATCTCTTCTTTAAATGTCAAACTACCACAAACTGTAATTACTTTCATTTAATACCCACCTATTTTCTTATTCAATGTATTGTACTATGTTTTGTCAGTAAACTGAAACCTGTAACGACAAGATTTTATTTTTTTTTATAATCTTTGGTTATTTGTAAATGGTTTTATTGAGAACATTTTCTAAAGTAATACTTTTAGAAATAAGCTGAAATTCACAAAAAACTTAAAGAGAGTTAACTTAGTAGAATTATTTATAATTTGTTTATTTTCTTGTTAGTACTTGTTTATATCCACCTCATATAATAAAGATAAGCAATAAGAAATTTTACCTAATTATAGAGAGGAGAAAGAATCATGAACAATAAAAAAATCATTGTAGGCGTATCAAGTTTAGTTTTACTATTAGCAGGGTGTAGTGTTGGTGCACAAGAAACGCTAGGTACACAAGGCAGCAGTCAGGAACAAGCAGAACAAGCAAAAAATCAAAATAATAAAACCAAAGGAGACAAGCAAACCAAAATCTTAGGCAAAACCGATTGGCAGGGGACAAAAGTTTACGATAAAGACAACAATGATCTAACGGCTGAAAACACTAACTTTATCGGATTAGCAAAATATGATGCTGAGACGGGACGCTATGAATTTTTCAATGCACAAACAGGAGAGAGCCGAGGCGATCGAGGGACGTTTTTCATCACAAATGATGGAACAAAGAGAATTCTTATTTCAGAAACGATGAACTATCAAGCAGTTGTTGGACTTACTGAACTAACAAACAAAAAATTTACCTACACAAGAAAAGGCAAAGATAAAGCTGGAAATGAAGTAGATGTTTTTGTTGAACATATCCCGTATAATAAAACTAAGTTAGCATTTACAGAAAAAGAAAAACCACTGGATACAACAACAGGAAAAATAGAAACCAAAAAAACTGGTGCTGAAATCTTAGGAAAAACGTTGTGGAATGGTACAAAAGTGGTAGATGAATCAGGCAATGATATAACAGCGTATAATAAAAACTTTATCAGTTTAGCTAAATTTGCATCAGATACAAATAAATATGAATTTTTCAATTTAGCTACTGGGGTTAGCCGTGGTGATTTTGGCTATTTTGATGTACTAAATCACAATAAAATCCGAGCACATGTATCCATTGGTCAAAATAAATATGGCGCAGCATTAGAATTAACTGAGCTAAATGATAAGAAATTCACGTATAAACGTATAGGGAAAGATCAAGCGGGCAATGATATCACTGTATTTGTAGAACACCAACCTTATACTGGTGACTTTCATCCTGAGTTTAGCTTTTAAAAATTTCTGAGTAAACGCAATTGATCCCCTAATAACTGAAACAAAGGAGAAAAAAATGACCATAAAAAAACGATTTCTCATTTCATATATTGGGGGCATTTTGATTGCCTGTCTTTCGCTTTTTTCAATCATTTGTATTGTTTTTTATGTCACGACAGGAAAAATTCCCAGTCCAGAAACCTTATATAAAAGTTTTTCAAAGCAACGTTCATTGAGTCCAGAAGAAGAATTAGCCTATATCAAATTGCGCGGGATAGCTAAATCTAGCCCAGATCAACTACTTACGCCACCAGAGGAATTAAAGAAAACAATCAATCAGTTTGAAAGTGAATCTTTAGGTGTCGTTGTACGTAAGCAAGAAAGTATAGCCTATTATTCACAAGAATTGGTAGAGAAATCACTGGTCGCTCATTTTCCTACATTCGATGCTAATAATATCGAAACAAGAGGCACTATTGATAATGCCGGTCGATTGTATCGTTATATGAAATTTGATTTTTATTTTAGTGATCAACTTCCTGGTAGTCTATTAATCTTAAAAAAAGAAAATAATTTTTTAGAGTTTATGACTAAATGGGGCGTATTGATTATTGTAACGATTTTATTTGTCACACTTGGCGGATTACTGTTTCTCAATCATTTATTGAAAAAAACGATTATCCATCCTTTGGAAAATCTGGGCGTTGGAATGTCTGGGATAAGTAAAGGTCAATTAGAAACTTTAGTGACGGAACCTGCAAAAGATGCGGCCATGGAAGTAAAGCAGTTGACGGATGATTTTGAAAAAATGCGGAAAGCTTTGATTTATTCAACGGAGGAACAAGCAAAACTTGAAAATAATCGTAAAGAACTTGTTGCCAGTATTTCTCATGATTTGAAAACACCGATTACCTCGATTATAGGCTATGTTGAAGGCTTATTGGATGGTGTAGCGGATTCACCAGAAAAACGCGATAAGTATTTAGAAACGATTCATACTAAAGCTGTCTCATTGAATGAGCTAATTGAAGAATTATTTCTATATTCAAAATTAGATGCAGCGGCAGTTCCTTTTGATTTTGAACGGATCAATATCAATGACTTTTTGAAGCACATCATTGAGGAATTCCAGCTACAAGATAAACAAGTTTCCATTCAACTCTCAACGCAACAAGCAGGAAGCTATGTGTTGGCGGATCGAATGCAGTTGAACCGAGTCTTTGTTAATTTAATCGAAAATAGTTTGAAGTTTAAAGCAATCGATCGCCCTCTTTTAATTCAAATCAATGTTTCAACCCATTCAAAAATGGTAGAGATACAGATAGTGGATAACGGGCAAGGAATCTCGGCGGAACAACTTCCGTTTGTCTTTGATCATTTTTATCGAGGAGAAGAAGCTCGACCAACAAATACGGGTGGGAGTGGTTTAGGCCTTGCCATTGTTAAGCAAATTATCGATATGCATGAAGGCCAAGTGATGATTGAGAGTGAGCTGCATCAAGGAACAACAGTTAGAATTTTACTGAGAAAAGCTTGAGGGGGACGCCAAATGTCAACGAAAGTATCGCGTGTTTTATTAATCGAAGATGATGCAAGTATTGCAGAACTACAAAAAGATTATTTACAAATCAATCATATAGAAGCAGAAATTGCGAATGATGGACTATTTGGGCTGAATCGAGCATTAAATGAAGACTTTGATTTGATTGTAATAGATATTATGTTGCCATCAATGGATGGTTTTGAAATCTGTCGTCGTATTAGAGAAAAGAAGAATATTCCATTGATGATTGTTTCTGCTAAAAAAGAAGATATTGATAAAGTCAGAGGGTTAGGACTAGGTGCAGATGATTATATGACAAAACCATTTAGTCCAAGTGAATTAGTTGCCCGTGTTCAAGCGCATATCAAACGTTATCAACTACTGACACAAACAGATCGAGTTAATGATACCATTGAAATCGGAGCTATCATGATCGATAAAAGTGCGCGAAGAGTTTTTGTGTTAGGGAAGGAAATTTTATTTCCGACTAAAGAATTTGATTTGTTGCTTTTTTTCATGGAACACCCAAATCGAGTGTGGATGAAAGAACAATTATTTCGACAAGTGTGGGACATGGATGATCTTGATGGTGATATTTATACGGTCGTTGTGCACATCGGACGAATTAGAGAAAAACTAAAAAAAGGAAAACTATCCGAAAGCCCAATAGAAACAATTTGGGGGAGTGGTTATCGTTTTAATACCTAAAAAACCATTATAGAGAGGAAACAAATGAAAAAAAACTATATACTTACTTTTTTCTTTATATGTACCATTATTATCTTAACAGCCTGTAAACCAGATCAAAGAAAAGGCGCAGAAAAGACCAACGAATCATCCAAACCAGCACTTTTTGTTCCTGATTCCTCTGAGACTGTTTCATCAAATGAAACAGAAAAGGAAAAGGCTGTAAATGATTTGGACTTTGAAACTACCTCCTATAACTATGATGTAGTTACTGGTGCAACCCAAACGACATTTGGATCCAATCCAAAACCGCTATATACTTACGAAGAAAAATTAAAGAAAATGTTCTGGTCAAATCAGCCGCCATTAGGTTTGATGGAAGGTAATTATTATACAAATGAGGGTTATTTTGATGTTGGTAATAAAGGAATTGTCGAAATTATTACAGATGATACCACTAAAATTATCAATGTTGAATTCAATGAATATGGCGCTGAAAATTATTATGAATCAAAATACTCAGGTGTCAATAAACGTCTTTCCGACTATGCATTTTTTCAAGCACAAAATCCAAGAACTGATCCGACGCTAGTAACAGTGGTCAATGGAATTACTTTTGTTGAGAAACAAATGCGGGAAGAAAATCGAGTTGAGGGGAATTTTAAAACGGTCAAAGGTTCTTCAACCTCAGCTAGAGAAGGATTGATGACTATTGCAGCAGAACTCTCTGATGAGATAAGGCAACCATCCAAAACAAAATATATTGGCTATGCAGAAGATTTTGGGAATGGTTTGATTGGCAGATTACAGTTGACGATGACAGAGGGAAAAATTGATACGGTTCGTTATGATGAATATTTTTCAGACCAACCAGAAAAAATTACCGCAACACACTTAAAACAATATTATCGTCAATCAAAGTATTTTTCGTTATCTTATAATAAAGCAACCAATAATGACTTTGTCAATTTTTCTGATACACTGACGAAAGAAATCATCGAAAAACAAGCATTAGCTTTTGAAAATAAGGAACTAACAAAACATCCATCTTTTGCCTCCTATCAAACGTTAATCAAACATATCAAGATCTAACGTGAAGAATTACTTGTGACAGGTCTGAATTATTTTTTTCGACACACTTTTGACATAATTTTTTTTTACAATAAAGAAAAATAAGTTAGGAGTGATGATTTATGGGTAGCTGTTCACGTTTTTTCACAGAAGGCGGAGGAATGATGAGAGGAGATATGTTTGGTGGAGGAATTCTTTGGTGGATTTTAATCATTGTTGCGATTATGGTCGTTGTTTATTTTCTAAGAGATAGATCGAACCAACCATTAATATCAAATCCCCCTCAGTCAGAATCAACAACACAGTCATCCTATTCGTCAGCGTTAGATGTGTTAGATGAAGAATTTGCTAAAGGAAATATCACTGAAGAAGAATACTTCCGTAGAAAAGAAGTATTGAAAAAGTAAGGAAAAAAGTAAGGACGAAAGTTGCTATGTTTGAGAAACATGAAGCAACTTTCGTCCTATTATTTGAGGTCTAAGATATAACCTTTAGAGTTATGAGCTAGATTTTTTGTTTTGAAATCACTATGCTATAAAAATTTACCAGTGATAGATGCTTGATTATTCACTGCATCAGCTGGTGTCCCTTCAAAAATCACTTGCCCACCTTTATTTCCTGAGCTTGGACCAAATTCGATCATCCAATCAGCCAATCGAATCAATTCTGTATTATGCTCAATCACTAAGAGTGTGTTGCCATTTTGTAAAAGCGTGTCAAACACATTGAGTAAAGCTTGGACATCTTGTGTACTCAAACCTGTTGTTGGTTCATCTAGAATGATGAGTTTACTTTGACAATCAAGGTTGCAAGCTAATTTCAAACGTTGCAATTCTCCTCCTGACAATGTATTTAACGTCTGTCCTAAGGTGAGATAACCTAGGCCAATAGCTTTTAACCAGAACAATTGTGTGACCATTTTTTGCTGATCAGCGAAAAATTCGCAACTTTCTTCAACTGAAAGTGCCAGTATCTCCCCAATATTTTTACCACGATACGTGTATGCTAGAGTTTCTTTACGATATTTTGTTCCTTGACAAGCCTCACAAACACTGCGAATCGGATCAAGAAAAGCCAATTCAGTTTCAATAAATCCTTTCCCATTACAAGTGGGACAAGCACCTTTGCCGTTAAAACTAAAATAACTCGCAGAAATCTGATTGTGCTTGCTATACAATCGGCGGACGTCATCAAATAATCCAGTAAAGGAAATAAGGGTTGATCGGCGACTTGTATGCACCCTTTTTTGTGTGACATAAAAAACGTCTTTTTCATACTTCTCCTGTAGCGCGTTGGCAAACGAACTTTTGCCAGATCCGGCAACACCAGTGAGTGCAATTAGTTGTTGTTTGGGCAAGGCTACTGAAACATTCTGTACATTGTTTTTAGAGATATGCGTTGCTGAAAATATAGTTTTTGGTGTTTGCTTTAGTGTATTTCTAGTTAATGATGGTTGGTCTTTTTGACGTTGGGCCCATTGGTCATAACTACCCACACTAGTCAGCTCGCCACCATGAACACCGGCTTTAGGCCCTAATTCAAAGACAGTATTCGCTAGCTGAATCATTGCTTTATCATGGTCAATGAGTAAGACTGTATTCCCTTTGGCACTGATTGCTTGAATCAACTGAGCAATTGCCTGCATATCTTGAGGGTGCAAACCAATACTGGGTTCATCTAAAACATAGATTAGATCCGTCAAGCTACTGCCAATAGAGCGAATTAATTTGATACGTTGAGACTCACCGCCTGAAAGCGTTCCTGTTTCTCGCTCTAGACTCAGATAATCCAACCCCACTTGGCAAAGATAATCGACCTGTTGTAATACATGTTCCAGTAGTTGCTGAACACCCTCTTGTAATAAACTACGTAAAAAATCACTTAATTCATCTAATTGCATAGCCAAACATTCCCCAATATGTTTTCCATTGATTTTGCAAGATAGTGCTTGTTGATTTAAACGATACCCTTGACAATCCAAGCATGTTTTTTGTTGCGTAACACGTTTAATATCGGGAAGGTAACCCGATAATTTTTTGATAGATTTTGAATAAACGTTTGAGTAATACGTGGAATCAATCCTTCATAAGTAGCCGATTTATACCATCCTTTAAGAGGAGCCGGCGGTTTGATTTCTTCTGAATATAACAAAAGGTTGAGTTCGTCTTGGCTATAGTCTTTCAAGGCTTTGTCATTGTCAAATAAACCAGAATCTACGTATCGTTTCCAGCGATAACTGCCAGGTTCAAAAGTCGGAAAACAAATAGCTCCATCATTCAATGAGCGCTCATAATCAAGTAGCTCTTCCAAAAGAAATTTAGTAACATATCCCAAACCAGTACAAGTTTTACACATGCCATTTGGACTATTGAACGAAAACAGATCAGAATAACCTACAAAAGGCTGACCAAAACGTGAAAAAAGTAAACGCAAGGTAGGGTTGATATCGGTGGCTGTCCCAATGGTTGATCGCCGATTATCCCCCAACGCTTTTTGATTCACGATTACCACAGGTGAAAGGTGTTCAATTGAATCTACCAGTGGCGCTTCCATGTGGGGCATTCGATTTTGAACATAACTTGGGTAAGTAGCATTCATTTGTCGCTGAGCTTCGGCTGCAATAGTATTGAACACTAATGACGACTTTCCAGAACCAGAAACACCGACAAAAGCATGGATTTTGTACTTATCAATGGACAGATCGATATTTTTTAAATTTCTAGTACGTGCACCGCGAATTTGAATTTGACTCATTATCATTCCTCCTTTACCATAAGTATAACGATAAAATATGACATGTTTTGTCAGTTTATAGAAAGAAGTGTAAAGAATGAAAAAAGAAGCACTTTTGTATGATATGCTATGGTACATTCAAAATAAGAAGACATTTACCGCACAGGAATTAGCTGATCAATTTCAATTATCTGTCCGCAGTGTTTACCGTTATATCTCGGATTTAGCTGACCTAGGTGTATACGTGGAATCAAAAAAAGGACGTAATGGAGGATTTACTGTGTTAGAAAATCAAATTTTACCTCCCGTCCTTTTTACAGAAAATGAATTATTTTCCCTTTATTTTGCCATCCAGTCATTGACAGATTATAAGGATTTTCCGTTTAAGGTTAATACAATCACAGCTAGAGAAAAGCTACTGGAAGTTGTATCGAAAGAAGTAAGAAAAAAGTTGTTAAACCTCTCTGATCATTTTCAGCTCTCTGTAAGTAAACAAGCAGTTTCAGCTCCTTATTTAAATGAATTAATCACTGCGTCGTTGGAGCATAAGGTAATCGATGTTTGTTATCAGTCCATTATACGGATTTCTCAGAAAAGCTTAGAGCCGATTGGACTTTATGCTAGTGATGGTTTTTGGTATCTATTTGCTTTAGATCGTACCAACCAAGAAACGAGACATTTTAGAGTAGATAGAATCAAAAAATTGATAGTTACTGAGCATATCTTTGAACCATCTATTAAACTAAAACAGATAGAAGCAGAGTATAAGCCGCAAAAACCATTAAGATTGTTGGCGTATCTGACTAAAAAAGGTGTAAAACAATGTTTGGAAAATCGTTACTTATACAAAGGCGTTCAAGTGAAAGAAAATGGACAAGGAGAAGTATCAATCATTATTGATCAATCAGATATTTCATTTACCGCAGATTTTTTTCTATTACTAGGAAAAGAAGCAGAGGTTATCGCACCAAAAGAGCTGGTAGAATTACTCAAAGAAAAAACAAAAGAGTTAGGAACGATTTATTCGTGAAAAGGGGAAATACTTTGCTGAATCTCGATTGTTCACTCCTAAACGAGTTGGCTATGGAATCTGAATAAACATTCATAATAGCTTTGGATTTTTTACGTTCATTGCTATTGGATTGCTCTTTTTATTATTGAGCTTGTAAACAAGTTGATGTCTGTAAATTAGAATTGAGGATACGCTATTTATTATTAATCTTTTCTTTCAGTTCATTTGTTTGTTATTCATTTATTGTTCATAAATTTCTCATTTAGCTCTTCTTTTCCGACAAATAATAGATTATACTATAATGAAGAATTATTTTAATAGAACAAACCATTTGTTCTTCATTTGGTAATACAGTGAACAAAGGAATTGAACGAGTATTTAAAAGCAGAAGAAGAAAATGGAATGTTGTTTTAAGGAGGAACTTATGGAAAAGAAAGAACCAAAGAGAACTGGCTTGTTGCTAGTTGCATTATTTTTAGGATATACCATGGTATATATTGACAAGCTTTCAGTCGGCTATTCACTCATTCCGATTTCAACAGAATTTGGATTAGAGCCAGCAGCGAAAGGAATGATCATGAGTGCCTTTTTCTTAGGATATGCGATTATGCAGATTCCGATGGGACTGGTGATTAATAAGGTTGGCTCACGTGTTGTTCTGATTGGCTCTGTTTTAGGAATGGGCTTGTTTTCTTTATTATTTGGCTTTGGGACATCATTGATTATGTTTATGTCACTGCGCTTTCTGACAGGGTTGTTGGCACATTCGGGGTATGCATCATCTGCGAGTAAAGAAGTAACAATGAATTTTCCACCTGAAAAACGGACATTTGCACAAGGAATTTTGCTGTCTTCTTCAGGATTCGCGGGATTTATTGGACCATTGGCATTATCACCGATTATTACTAACGCAGGATGGAAAAACGCTTATCTTATTTTAACGGCATTAGCAGTTGCTATAGCAATTGTTTTGATTATTGCTATTCCTAAAAATGAGAAGAAGCAAGAAAAGGAAGAAGCTGTTGCAACTAAAACCGATAAAATTTCGATTCTTGTTATCTGGTCAGATATTCGTGTCTGGATTTTATTTTTAAGCGCCTTTTTTATCAACTGTTTGTTATATGGCCTGTCTAGTTGGGTGCCAAGTTTTTTAACTGGCGAACGAGGCTTAGATTTAAATGGGGCTGCTGTGATTAGTAGTGTTGGCGGTTTGTTTATGCTGTTAGGTTCAATCGGGGGAAGTTATGTCGTTGGACGCTTTTTCCAACATAAAGAAAAAGCGATTGTTGCTATTACGGCTGTGTTAGGAGCACTTTGTGCATTTGGGTCTTATCATATGGAAAACCTTGTACTATTAGCGATTATTATGGGCTTAGCAAACTTTTTCTTGATTATTTCGTTTGTAACAATGATGAGTATTCCATTAAGAATTTTTGAAGGAGCAAAATTTGCCCCAAGTTATGGAACGCTTGCAACAGGGGGGATACTTGGTGGTTTTGTTTCACCAACTCTTATTGGAAAGCTAGTAGAAGTATCAAATGGTCAATACATTTCAACATTTATCTTTTTCTTAGTTGTTGGCTTGTTGACGGCTGTAACGATTATGTTTATTAAACAAAAATAGAGAAAAACAACAAAATCTTTTGAACTAAAGGGAGGAAGAAAAATGACAAACATTCAAGAACAAATGCCTCAAGGGGATATGATCAAATGGAGAAGACATTTACATCGTCACCCGGAATTATCTTTTCATGAAGTGGAAACGGCAAAATATATCCAAAGCATCCTAGCTGAATTTCCTAATCTTGAAGTGAACTCATTGACTGAAAACAGTGTGATTGCCACGTTAAAAGGTGATAAGCCAGGAAAGACGATCGCGTTAAGAGCGGATATTGATGCGTTACCAATCGTAGAAGAGTCAGATGTGGATTTTCCATCTGAAAATCCAGGGGTGATGCACGCTTGTGGGCATGATACTCATACAGCAATGCTGTTGGGCGCAGTTAAAGTTTTGACAGGTATGCAGGATAAAATCGCTGGCACTGTGAAATTTATCTTCCAACCAGCTGAAGAAGAACCGCCAGGAGGGGCAAAGTTATTAGTAGAAGCGGGTGTGATGGATGATGTAGATATGGTTTTTGGTCTGCATATTGCACCCAATATTCCAGTTGGAATGGTTGGAACTAGAAAAGGTGCAGCAAGTGCAGCATCTGATGTGTTTACCTTGAAGATCCAAGGTAAAGGCTCACATGGTTCAACGCCAGATCTTTCAATTGATCCAATCATGATTGGAGTAGAAATCATCAATAATCTAAATAACATTGTTTCAAGAAACATTAGTCCTTTTGACAACGCAGTAATTTCGATTGGTGAATTTAATTCAGGAAAAACAGCAAATGTTATTCCTGATACAGCACAAATTCAAGGAACGGTTCGTACGAATAATAAGGAAGTTCGTATGTTTATCAAAAAACGGATCGAAGATATCATTGACGGTATTTGTAAGATGTATGATGCGTCTTATGAGTTGGATTATTTACTAGGTTACAGTGAAGTGAATAATGACAGTGATGCAACAGATATTGTAAGAGCAGCAGCTGAAAAAGTTGTGGGCAAAGAGATGATGTTTGAAGCGCCAAAAATGATGGGCGGCGAAGATTTTTCTGCCTATACAGACGTGAAACCAGGATCATTCTTTATCTTAGGTGGTGGAACAGCAGAAGACGGGTGCGGATATATGAATCATCATCCAAAATTCAAAATTATGGAAGAATGTTTCCCAGTAGGCTCTGGTATGCATGCACAGATTATTTTGGATATTTTAGGACAAGGGTAAGTAGTATAAAAGGACTTTAACAAACTTGTTAAGGTTCTTTTTTACTTGATTTAAAAAAAAGAGTAGCATTCAATGCTAAAGTTTGGCAGAATGTAAACAAAGAAGGGGGAGTAAGGAATGTTTGATTTACTTATGATTGTTGTATTTGTCAGTTGTGCTGTACAATTTTGGCGTGGAAAATGGCTGTGGCTGATTGCTGGGTACAATACCACGAGTCACCAAGAAAAGGAAAAAGTGAATGCATCCGCACTTGGTAAAGCAATGAGTGGTCTTTTAATCATTTCTGCGGCACTGATTGGATTAATGCGCGTGTTTCCAAAGCTTCAATTGGTGGGTGTGATCGGGATCGTTATATTAGTTGGTGTCATGATTGCGTATATAAATATATCACCAAGATTTAAACAATGAAGCTATAAAAAAGGAGCTGAATAGCTATGCTTATATTAGGGATTATTTTATGCTTTTTTCTAATTGCGATGATTGTGAAAAATAGAAAGAAGCCATTTAATGATGTACCTCAAATCAAAAAGCCAACAAAAACCCTTTCTCTGGATGAAAAACTCAAGATAGAAAAGGATGAAACGATTGAGCAATTGATAACTACTATCACAAAAATCGAAAAGCAGTCCATCCATCAACTGACGACGAGTTTAAATAACTTAAAAGAAGAAAACACTAAGCTTTGATAAATACCGAACTAATTATATAATAAAGCTAAGTAATTTAACAAAGGATGGGACGCCAATGGAAGAAAAAAAACCAAAAATTTTTACAATGTCTTTTGCAAGTGTTTACCCACTATATATCAAAAAAGTTGAAAGAAAAGGGCGAACAAAAGCCGAGGTTGATGAAATTATTTTTTGGCTAACAGGCTATGATGAAACAACTTTGCAAAAACAGATAGACGACAGCGTTGATTTTGAAACATTTTTTAAAGATGCGCCAGAATTGAATCCTAATGTATCTTTGATTAAAGGCGTGATTTGTGGTTATCGAGTGGAAGAGATCGAAGATGAATTAATGCAAAAAATTCGCTATCTAGATAAACTAGTCGATGAATTAGCAAAAGGAAAAGCGATGGAGAAAATTTTGCGGAAATGATCAGTATCGGATTTGGCGTTAAATGCTAAAAAGTATCCAATTGAAAAAAATAAAAGAACTAAAACAAAATACATTGAAAGTTAAATTATAGTAATGAATTTTTTTATTGATATATTATCGACTGACAATGAGAGATATAATAGGAGAGTATAAAGTAAACAAGGGAAGTAGCTGATTTAAGCAACATGCCTACTTTGTTTATTTTACTCTTTTTTAGTATTCATTCGTTGCGATTCTTAGTAGAACATGATAAAAATTCTCTCACTGATTTCTCTTTTAATGAAGGCGTGAAGAATAATCATTTTCAAAAAGAGGCGTAATAATTGTGAATAAACACAAAAATTCGCTAAGGTCGTCATTATGTAACGTTCAAATTGCTTTTTAAAAAATATATATTGTGTAATATTTAAGTTATTGAGGTGTTGGATAAAAAATGTTTTTGCGATGTTAGGAGTTATTGAGTTATTTGTATAGTATTGAGCAGAAGAAATAAACTGGTTAGTGATTTAGTCGTTGATGCGGACTTATTCCTATGGGATGAGCAAAGCAAAATTAATGGAATATGATAAGTGGGGGCAAAAAAATCTTTTTAAAGATGGGATGGCTATATGGAGATCGGAGTATTATTAAAAGAGTGCAGGGAACGAAAAAATTTAACTCAGCAACAATTAGCTGATCAGTTTCATGTAACGAGACAAACAGTATCAAGATGGGAAAATGAACAGTCTTATCCTAACATTGATACTCTAGTCGAATTAAGCTTCTTTTTTGATTTTTCTCTCGATGAAATCTTAAAAGGAGATAAATATACGTTACAAGAAATTTCAAAAAGACGGAATGATTGAAAGTAGATATAAGGGTTAATATGAAAGTATTGATTTTATAGAAAGTAAAGTATATTTGTTATCATTTATTGTAGCTATTTTATTTTGCATTAATAGACTTTAATAATTTTTTGGGAGATTGCAAAAAAGTAATAGAAACACTGAAAACTTTTGATTATGTGATTTTCCCTAAGATGAACTTAATTCCCCAAATTAAAAATAAAAAGTCGGAAAAAATGGAAAAATAAAAGCAATCGGATTTAAACCAGCACGCTTCGATTATTTATCATTATTAAAACCTAAAAATTATTTTTTACATAATCAATAAGACAAAAAATCAGTAAGTATCCTAATTAAACATCGATAAAAAAATGATCTGTTATATCTTTTAGGAGAGCGTAACAGATCATGATATACGAGCCCACCATTTCTGCAAAAGTCGGTGGGCTTTTTGTGTTCCTTAGTTGATAGTATGTTAGGGTGTATATTGGATATTGAAGTGTTTCTTTGTATTATATTGACATTAAGAAATTGAATGCTAAAGAGGTAATAAAAAAATCTGACAACATAAATAGACTAAGCATGCCGATAGGATAAAAGAATACCAATATGAGGACAAAACATTATAATAAAAAAATGTGAATCAGGAAACAATAACATGAAAATACTAGATACGCCAATTCGCTCAATTTCTGAATTAAAGAAGGCTCCTATAGATATTATTGAAGAAGCAAAAGCAACAGAGACAAGCGTGTACATTTTGAATCACAATAAAGGTGTTGGTGTCATTTTAAGTAGTGAGCAATATGAAAATCTATTGTTAGAGAAATTAAAGTTAGAAGAAGGCTTGCTTGATTTAGAAGTTGCAGTACTTTTAAAAAGCCAAGGAAGAATATGAAAAATTGGACAGTTCTTAAAAAAATCATCGATAAAGGGTTGGATAAAATCAAACAACTTGGGAAGCTAGCTAGGGCACTGCTAAAAGGAAAGTTGTATGAGTGTAGAAAAGAGATAAATCTAGCATTTATTCTATTGCGGAAAAATGTTTGAGTGAATGAGTTGGGAAAAAGTCGTTGAGACGGATTTTATGGTGAGTGATAAAATTGTGTAGAAATTTTACTATTTGCTAGTTGCTTATTTCAGGATGATAATATAAGATGCTTTTTTATTACGCAAAATTAGTTCTTTTCTATCTATAAATTAAAACTTTCTTACATAAAAGATTCCTTATTTTGAAAATAATTGTTACAATGTGTTTGGGAGAGTGTAGATGATGAAATATGAAGATGATAGTATACAAATACAGCTCAAAGAATATGATTTTTGTGAAAAAGAGGTTGAAAAGTTAAAAGATCCTTTTGAAACCAACTATCCTATTTTGTATATCTTATATAATACGGACAAAAAGAAGATGCCAGAAGCATATGTTGGACAAAGTTACCGTTTTGATAAACGAATGTCAGAACATCTAAAAAGTAATAAGAAAAATATGATGAAGAAAATCGTCATGATTGGTCATGACACATTGAATGTATCTGCAGCATTAAATATAGAAACGAACTTAATCAGTTGTTTTGTCGCTGATGAAAAATACAAAGTTGAAAATAGAAGCCAAATCAAAGGCAGTGAATCACACAATTATTATGATAAAAGATACTATGATGAAGTGCTGTTTTCAAAAATATGGACTCGTCTTAGAGATGAAAAAATCGTTGAGCATAGCGTTGATTTTTTAAGAAATAAGGACACTTTCAAATTATCACCATTTCGTGGATTATCACCTGAACAACAAGACTTAAAAGAAAAGGTAATTGAGTTCTGTAAACGAAGCTTAGCTGATACAGAAAATGACCACCATGTCTTTTTTATTGCAGGAGAAGCAGGCACAGGTAAAAGTGTGGTTTTGAGTTCCATATTTAAAACGATTCAAGATTTAGCTGAAAAGAAAGAAAATAATAATGAGTTTGCCGATTTTAATCAGGATAATAACTATCTTTTGGTGAACCATAATGAGATGCTGAAAACATATAAAAAAATAGCAGAAAGTTTACCTAACTTCAAAAAGAAAAATTTTATGAAACCAACAAGTTTTATTAACGATATCGACAAAGGCAAACGAAAACAAGCAGACATCGTGTTAGTGGATGAATCTCATTTACTACTTTCTACGAAGGACAAATACAATAGTTTTGAATATGAGAACCAACTAGAAGAGATTATCAAAAGAAGTAAAGTCACGATTGTTGTATTTGATGAAAAGCAAGTTCTAAAGCTAAAAAGTCATTGGGATGTAGATAGTCTTGTTGAAATAAAAGATAAATACCCAGTTCATGAAGAATACCATTTAACGACTCAATTTAGAATGAAAGCAGCTCCTGAAATCGTTCATTGGGTAGATTCATTTGTGGATCGAAAAATTTTGCCATTTCCTAAAGTGACAAAAAGAGAAAAGACTGAAGTGGAAAAAAGATTTGGCGATGATGAGTTTGATTTCCGCTTTTTCTCTAGCGCTGAAGATATGCGAACGGAAATAAAAGCAAAAAATCAGAAATTTGGTTTAAGTAGAATCGTTTCAACCTTTGACTATACGCATAAAAAGGATGGCGGAAAGTATCTTGTTGAAGAAGGGGATTTTTCTGCACCTTGGAATCGTACAGATTACAAAAAAAGTTGGGCAGAAGAAGAAGCAACGATCAATGAGGTTGGATCGATTTATACAATACAAGGCTTTGATTTAAACTATGTAGGGGTGATTTTAGGACCTTCAATTGGGTATGATGCTGAAAAGAATGAGCTGAAAATCGATAGTGAAAAATATAAAGATTCAGAAGCATTCAAAAGTCGTGATGGAATCGAAAATATCGACAAAGTGAAAGAACAAATCATTTTGAATTCAATCAATGTTTTGTTAAAACGAGGAATCAATGGTTTATATATTTACGCAAGTGATGATAAACTGAGAGAGAAGTTAATGACAATTCAAAAGGAGAAATCAAAATGAACGAATTAATCAAGAAAATCAATCAATTTAGAGATGATCGCGATTGGCGACAATTTCATAATCCAAAAGATTTAGCGATTTCGATTTCTTTGGAAGCTTCCGAATTACTGGAGAATTTTCAGTGGAAAACGAGTGAGGAAGCGAAAGAAAAGAATCAAGAGAATATTGAACAGGAATTGGCGGATGTGTTGATTTATAGTTTGATGTTGGCATCTGATTTGGAGTTGGATGTTGAAGGGATTATTGAGAAGAAATTGAAGCTTAATGAGAAGAAGTATCCAGTTGAGAAGAGTAAAGGGAGTAAAGAGAAGTATACGGAATTATAGATTATTATTCTTTTTTCGAATTACTATAATAACTTATATACAATATTAGGAGTGAAAATGTTGAAAAAGAAGCAAATAAATATGCTATTTTTGTTAGTTATATTGCTAATATTTATCTTTTTACCTGATTTACTTAAACTTTATAACTCGCTTCCTTTTATAAATAAAGTAGATGGAAATATATCGTATTTTACAAGATTAAACTATGTAACTCTTGTTGTACCGTTTTTTTCGGCTATTTTAGCATTTCAGGCGTTTACAAATACATTGGAAATTCAAAAAGAAGATCGAGAGAATGAAAAAAAAATATTGGAAGAACGTAAAAAAGAGAAATATTATAATATGACACATACTGATTTTTATAATTTGCTTAATGTTTTCAGTAAAGTTCAAGAAAGCACTGATGTAAAAAAATTTATAATTTCTTTTAAAAAAGAATACAATAAAAATCTTGGATTAGTAAGTCTATCCACCTATACACAGAATCAGGCTACAGTGACTAGTATGGAAATCGGACATTATTTGAGAACGCTTCACAGAATATTAAAAACTCTTAATCAGAGATTAGATGATAACTATATTGATTATGATCAATATCATATGTTCATTGGTATCTTAAGAACCCAAATTACAGCTAAAGAATTTTTTGTAATCATATCAAACTGTATTTATAGTAAAAAAAGCAAAGGTATGGCGATTCAAATGATAGGATCAGGTATTTTTGATGACTTGTCATTGGTTGATATTTTAAACATACCGGTTGAGAATTCTGAAAAATTCACAAATGAAATAATTGATGATCTTTTAATAAAATCAGGAGTTACGGAATTAAATAAAGGCAGTGAATTATCATCCGAACACAAAATTTGTAAATTAAGTACTTTGTTAGGCCCAATAGAAAAACTGGCGAGACGTAAGTATAAGCTTGAATATATTAATTATGAGGAAAATAGAGCCTTTTACGACTCTATAGATTACAATAATTTTCCCGAAAATTAAGAAGCTACATAAAAAGTAAATATTTTAAAATACTAAAGAATAGATAGATGTCTAGCTAATTAATTTTTATTATAAAAAAACTAAATCTGTTAAATTACTATTGATATATGATTCCAAAAGTAGAAAATATTGTTATTATAACAGTTACAGGTATTGTTCCAGTACAACTAAGTAAAAGGAATTAGTAAATGAGACAATAGCAAAGTTTAAAATTAGCAATTGGAGATGTTTGGAGGGGAATAACAATATTTGATAAACTTAATATTATAATGAATAAACGAAAATATGGAGAAATCGATTGCGATAACTTTGATAAGAATGTATTTCGATCATTTACTACTCCTGAAGAATCTGATCAATGGGGAAATGAAATTTATGGCGAATGGTCAAAACAATATAGATCAGCAGTTCAGTCATTGTCAAGTCTTGAATCAGGAATATCATATTCAATAAATAAAGATCCGCTTGCATACTATTGTGGCTATTACTACAAAAAAATCAATAAATATTTAAGAAATCTTTCTTTGGACTTTGGAGAAAATCTGGATTTGGATGAAGTAAAATCAGCTTCAGACATATTACAATTTTTGCTTTCTTTTACCCCAAGGTTACCAGAAAATATAATTGTATATAAGATTGTTTCAGATGATTTTATCAATCTTCTGATAGAACATAATAAGTCAAATCCAGAAGAACCTTTTTCTGAAAAAGGTTTATTGAGTACCAGTTTGTTAATAGAAGGATGTACAAATGGTCAAACTAACGATTGTGGCTTAGAAAATAATCTTTTAAAAATTTTTGTTCCAAAAGGAATTCATGGTATTTATATACGATCTATAGAAGGGTTAAAAAGAAGGGAGTATGAATTTTTGATGCGACCAACTTTATTTTTAAGACCCATTGCTTTTCCATATTGGGATGATAAAAGGGTTAATAGAATATATGAATATGAATTAATTAGTCTTGATACTTTTGATATCTGAATAAAACGAGCTCTTGCTTGCTAATATGTGAACATATAGCTGGATATTTTAAGAAGTTTTTTGGGATAAAGCTAGTCTTTGTAAAAAAAAGTCTATTTCTGAAAAAGGTGGTTTTGTTTATAAACAAAAAGTATGTATCAATTAGGGATATTACCTATGTTTAATTAGGGTTTGTCAACTAAAGTGTGTAACTGACAAATCTAAGAACGAAAAAGAACATTAAACCATTCCTAAATAACCTTCGGTTAAAAGGGTATAAGAAAGAAACCTTACCAAAAAAGGAAAATTTGATGTTCTTTTTTGATGCGTTAGTGACTAAGAAATATATAAGCTATAAGTGTTGATGCGCTCAGAAAACTGTTCATTCGCCATTAATTGATTTAAGACCATCGGCCAATTGGGAATAAATCCAGCTGTCCATTTCTTTTCCAATTCTGTTGCTCGTAGATAAAGAAGTTTTAAAAGAGCGGTTTCATTTGGAAATGCGCCTTTTTTAGTTACTTTTCTAAAGCTGGAATGAATACTTTCAACGGCATTTGTTGTGTACATAATTTTACGCACTGCGCTACCATAATCATAAAGTTGTTCCACATGAGAAAAATTCCGTTTCCAAACCTCTACTGCACCAGAGTAGTGAGACCAACGTTTTTGAAAAGCATCAAAAGCACTTTGACAAGCTTTTAATGAAGGAGCACCATAAAACTTTTTCATTTCCCGAGAAAATTCCTTGTAGTCTTTATAAGGAACATACCGAAGCGCATTACGCACTAAATGGACGATACAGCGTTGAACGATCACCTTTGGAAAAATAGATTTTGCGCCATCTCCAAGCCCAGAAACACCATCCATAGACATAAAGAAAATGTCCTGTACACCGCGAGATTTCAATTCATCAAAAATCTGCATCCAGCGGTTTTTACTCTCGGTTTCATTCAACCACAACCCTAAAATATCTTTTTTCCCTTTTAAATCATAGCCAAGAATTGTATACACAGCGTATTCTTTGACTTCATAATTTTCTCTTAACGTCACATACATACAATCCACAAAAACAAAGGCATAACACTTCGCCAAAGGGCGATTTTGCCATTCCTCCAGTTCTGGAAGAACAGAATCGGTGATTGTAGAAATCATTTCGTGAGAAATGGAGAACCCATAAATATCATCAATGGTATGAGCGATATCTCTTTGAGACATGCCTCTGGCATACATGGACAAAACCTTTGATTCGATAGCTGAAACATCCCGTTCACGTTTCTTAATAAGTTCTGGTTCAAACGTGGCTTCTCTGTCTCTAGGTACATCAATAGGGAATTCTCCAAAGCTTGTTTTTACTTTCTTAGAGCCAAATCCATTTCTTCGATTGTTCGTTTCTTTCTCCTGTTTTGAATGAATATCGTAGCCTAAATGATGGGTCATTTCGCCTTGAAGCATTTGTTCAAATAAGGGACCAAAAATATCTTTTAGAGCGTCTTGCATGTCATCGACATTTTCAGGATTGTAGCTTTCTAGAATGGTTTTCGCTAATTCAACAGTTTTAGGATCTCTTTTCTGTCTCGCCATATTCTCGCATCCTTTCATTTTTATTTTATCTGAATTTCCTTTGCATGAAAAGAAAAACTGTATAAGTAGCTTATCTAGAATGAGCTACTTACACAGTTTATTTTACACTCTCGTTAATTATGTGAAAAAACGTATAAATTTTGAGACAGAAGTGGGCTCTCTTTTTATTAAACACGTTAATACTGAATAATCGGGGGATCAGAAACGAATTCTTCAGAAATAAACTTAGATTCATAAAATTTCTATCCCAACCTCTTTGAATAATCGTATAGTATAAACTAGGGACACTCATACCAGTGAACCTAGTTTATTTTTTATCAACATCACTTCCTCAAAACTTCACCCAAAACCTTCCTCTCCCCATCCAACTTCCTCACCTTCTCCTCCTCAATCGCCATCAACCTCAAAAACTCCTCAAAAAAAGCATGAAACAAATGCCCACAAGCATAATACTCCTTCACAACCTGCTTCTTATTAATCGGTCCTTTCCGAAACTGAAAAAAATGATCCAACACAGCAAGCGGCTCCTCCCAAGACTGCAACCGATCCAACGTATGCTGCAAATCCGTAATATCCTGATAAGGAATCACCTTTAAACTCTGACCTTCTTTTTTCACAACCCATTTCCTCCCTATTTTAAAAGCGTAGTGGGTTCGTTTAGCTCTGACAGAAAAATAGGAAAATTGATTGAGGTGCTCTTTACCTCACTCCATTTTTCGACAACTTCCTAAAAATGCTTCAATACGAAAAGCGTATTGCCCCATTTTTAGTCCAGTTGCTCAAACCTTAGCGACTTTTTATCCTCCTAACTTAACTACCAATACCGTCATCAATCCTCTAGATAAAGCCCAATCTCTCTATAAAATACAAAATCCAAACCAAAAGTTTCCAGACAGACTAGAAAATCCCAGTAAAATTAGGTACAATAAAAAGAGCTAGTGCTTTTGTGCTAGCAATTGGCAACTTGTACAGGCAGATACCACTGTCTATGCAAGGCTTCATCATGTGATTGCTGTCAGATGATGAAGTGCCTTTTTTGTTTTGCATAACCACAACTGACCAAAGAACAGAGTGGATAATGCAAAGTACAAGGTGAACGAAACGAACGTTCTCGCCTTGATTTTATATCTATCATTGATCATTTGCTTTACTTTGAAGGAAACCTCCTTTCACTAAAGTTGTAGAATAGAAAAAAAACGATATCAGGTAACATCACCCAATATCGTTTACAATAGTCCCAAAGAATCATCTACCACTTTTTCAGCATAACCCAAAGAGAATCCAAGAAACCTATAGAAAAATAGGCACACTTTAGGTACAATGAAAGAAGCTAGTACATGTTGCTAGCACTATTGGCAACTTGTTTGAGCAGATACCACTGTCTTTACAAGGCTTCAATTGTCTGGTTGCTGCCAGACGTTGAAGTGCCAATTTATTTTTATATTCTAATTTGAACAGTTCATGTCACTATGAGCTGTTTTTTGTTGCACATCACAGCGATTACTTGAAGAGCTGATGATACGCAATACTTGGGGACCGAAGAGAGAATGTCCCTCGTTCTATTCTACCACTCAAGTATATACGAAAAGAATACGAACACGCAACATAATTTTTCTTACAAATACCATTAAATAACACTCAAAATCGCTCTCTTATATATAAGGAAAAATAACAAAAAATTTTTGTAATCTTGTTTTTTATAGTCTCAAACATCTTTGAGAACAGGAAAATTATTCATTCAAAAAGTCTGGTAGGTATGATATACTTTTCATTGTAGAGAAGTTATGACGGTGGCGACTTCCGAGAGGTGGTGGTGCTTATGAAAGTGAGTACTGAAATCTATGGAGAGGAGTAGCCTTTTGTCAGCATTGGATACAATTAAACTGATTCTAAGTTTTGGTATGTTTACCATCGCTTTAATTCGTTTAGTTGTAGAATTGCTTAAAAACGACAAAAAGAAATGACCGTTCATTAACTTTAGCCAGTTAAACGATCATTTCATAATGATATAAAATACTTGCTACCGTCTTAAACGGCTCTACATAGGAGAGGTATGTTAGAGCATATCTCTCTTATCACTTGCATTATAGCATACAATATATGTTTTTACCATATCTATAGAAATGCGTTCAAAAAGATCAAGCAGCATAATTCCTTAAAATATAAATAACTGGTGTGGTTAAATATTACCTTAAGATATATATTTACTAAAGAACGATTCTCTTTGGGGAAGTACTATCGGATATGAAACGATAGCTTTCTGGTTTTAAACCAAATCAGAGTATTAAAAATTGAAACAGAGAATATACAGCAGTACGTATAACACTGTGTTGAGCTCGCTTACATGGTATACTATATACAGACTAATATACTAAAAAATCTCAACAAATAGATGCAAAAGGAGGATTTCCAATGAAGCACATCAAAAAAGAATTCTTACTTAATTGTACTCCAGAAAAAGCTTGGCAGCTTGTCGTTGATCGTAGCAAATATGAAAAATGGGCTGATGCATTTCAAGAAGGGTCAACCTATTCTGGTGAGATGAAATTGAACGAAACGGTGTTATTTGTTGATGAAACAGGGAATGGTCTGGTTTCTAAAGTTGTTGTGTTTGAACCAGAAAAAGAAATCAAATTTGCCTTTTTAGGAGAGGTTACAAATGGTAAGTATGTGGAGGTGCCTGGATTTGCGGAGATGCTTGAGCACTATCTATTTGAACCGATAGGTAACCAAACGAAAATGTTCGTGGATGTTGCGATGGATGATGAGTATTATGATATGATGAATGAATTATGGGATAAAGCAGGAACGGAATTGATAAAATTAAGCAATGGATAATAAAGAAGATAGTAGCAAAGGGTAGAATAAGAAGCAGTTTTACTGCCTATTATTCTACTCTTTTTCAGTAACACTAATTCAAATCAGGCAAATCAAGAGGAAACGTCAACTTATTTCCCGAAAGAGAATAGACATAAATAAAAACAGGGTTGCATACGATATCATTAATCAGTTGAAGATGATTAGTTGAGGAAATCGTTTTTTCAGGTAAAATTGCGATCGCATGATTATCCTCAAGAACTGAAAGAATAACATCAAGTGTATCCACCTCAACAA